>CANQNG010000004.1 GCA_947625155.1 uncultured Clostridia bacterium | reverse complement strand
TGCCCTCGTTATCTGTTACGTTCAGTCTTGCGCCCTCGATCTCTTCACCGGCGATGTCCTGCTTGGAGATCGTCACGCTCTGCTTTGCATACGCATCCTGCATCACGACCGTGTTGTCCTCAGCCGGAACGAAGTTCTTGCCGTCCGCAGATACCTGCACATTGCCGTCCTTGTCAACGGTGAAGTAGATGTCCTCAGCCTGTTCGTAGCCGTCCGGTGCGGTGATCTCGGTCAGCTGGTAGACCTTGCCGACTTCCAGACCGTCAATGCTGTGGGACTTTCCTGCTTCGGATGTCCATTTGTCAACGATCTTGCCCTCGTTATCTGTTACGTTCAGTCTTGCGCCCTCGATCTCTTCACCGGCGATGTCCTGCTTGGAGATCGTCACGCTCTGCTTTGCATACGCATCCTGCATCACGACCGTGTTGTCCTCAGCCGGAACGAAGTTCTTGCCGTCCGCAGATACCTGCACATTGCCGTCCTTGTCAACGGTGAAGTAGATGTCCTCAGCCTGTTCGTAGCCGTCCGGTGCGGTGATCTCGGTCAGCTGGTAGACCTTGCCGACTTCCAGACCGTCAATGCTGTGGGACTTTCCTGCTTCGGATGTCCATTTGTCAACGATCTTGCCCTCGTTATCTGTTACGTTCAGTCTTGCGCCCTCGATCTCTTCACCGGCGATGTCCTGCTTGGAGATCGTCACGCTCTGCTTTGCATACGCATCCTGCATCACGACCGTGTTGTCCTCAGCCGGAACGAAGTTCTTGCCGTCCGCAGATACCTGCACATTGCCGTCCTTGTCAACGGTGAAGTAGATGTCCTCAGCCTGTTCGTAGCCGTCCGGTGCGGTCACTTCTTCCAGAACGTAGACCTTGCCGGGCTCCAGTCCTTCGATGCTGTGGTTCTCGCCAGCCTTGGATGTCCAACCGTCAACGACATTGCCGTCCTCGTCTGTTACGGACAGCTTTGCGCCCTCGATCTCTTCGCCAGTGATGTCCTGCTTGGAGATCGTCACACTCTGCTTGGGCTGGGTCGTGGTGGCAGGGGTCGTGGAAGTGGCAGCTGTTGTTGTGGTGGTAGCCTCTGTCGTTGTGGTAGTAGCCTCTGTCGTTGTGGTAGTAGCCTCTGTCGTTGTGGTAGTAGCTTCTGTCGTTGTGGTAGTAGCTTCTGTCGTTGTGGTAGTAGCTTCTGTCGTTGTAGTAGCAGGGGCTTCGGTCGTGGTGGTTGCGGCATAATCATCTTTCATAACAACTATGTTGTTATCTGCCGGGACAAATGTGCCGTTTACATATACCTGAACCTTACGTTCCTTGTCAACCTTGAACTGGATGCTCTCTGCCTTTTCGTAACCGTCCGGTGCGATGATCTCAGTCAGTGTGTATACCTTGTCGGCTTCGATCAATCCCTCAATGATGTGGTTCTTGCCTGCTTCGGAAATCCACGTGTCAATTTCATTGCCGTCCTCGTCTGTTACGGTCAGCGATGCGCCTTGAATTTCATTGCCGTTAATGTCCTGCTTGGAAACGGTAACATCTTTTTTGTATTCGTCCACCATGATGACAATGGTTTCTTTTTCCATGTTTGTGTTGGAATCAAAATCATTTTTATCGGAAGTGTAGATATTACCGGCATCATCTATCGTGAAGTAGATCGACTCTTCCTTTACATAGCCATCCGGTGCGGTATTTTCAGTCAGCATGTAGATCTTGCCGGCTTCCAGACCTTCGATCTTGTGTGACTTGCCTGCTTCGGAAGTCCATGTGTCAATTATTACATTGCCGTCCGTGTCTGTTACGGTCAGCTTTGCGCCCTCGATCTCCACGCCGTTGATGTCCTGCTTGGAAATTGTGACACTGAGCTTTTCATCACCTTTTTCGTTGACGATCTCGAAGCCTTTGCCGTCGTTCATGCTGTTATTCAGGATCGGTTCGGGGTAGATGATGGACTTCACGCCGTCACTGTTTGTCTGGATGACTACGCCGTCCGGTATAACTTCTATGTCTTTACCTTCCGGCAGACTGTCGCCCTTATAAGCTACATCATCTATCATATAGGTGTTGTTTTCAACGTTCAAAGGATCAAAAGTGAATGTTTCCGTTTCTGTTTTCAGGGTAGCGGACTTCTGGGAGAAATTTGTCCAGCTTATGTTCTCTTTTGCTACTACTTCTTTTCCATTTACCACTGCGGTGACGGCATCGCCCGCACCGGCGATCTTATAATATGGTACATCTGTAGCATCCAACAGTACGATCTCTTTTTCATCTGTTGTGATCTCACGATCAATAAATTCTATATTTTTCCATTCGCCTCCGCCTTGCTGGATCACAAATGTATAAGTGCCAGCACTGCCTTCATCATTTGCTTTTGCACTAATTGTAATTTTAGAAATATTATCACATGGCGTACTGCCAACAGCGCAGATATTGTTCCAATCAGTTTTCCCTTCATTTTGGGAATCAAGTTCTGCTATTACAGTACCATCTTCCTTATAAAACTTGACATTTCCAAATGTCAGACCTGTGCTATTACCATTCAAGCAGATCTGTGCAAAAGATGTATCATTATTTGCCCATGAATAAGTTTTTATTGCATCCTTTGTAATATATGTTCCACTTGTATCGCTGTTGACCTGATCTCTGGTAAACGTAATAGCTTCAGGTGTTCTGTGTTCGATGACCTTTGGAACTTCTTTTGCTTCTCCTTCTGTTAGTTCAAAATGATGCTCCGTATCATCCAGCACATAACCTGTAGGAGGTGTCATTTCCTGAATGTAATACTTACCGGGCTGTACATTTTCAAAAATAGCCTGACCATTTTCTCCGCTTGTCTTTGTATCTATCGGTTTTTCTGGACTGCCATCTCTGAACAAGCCGATCACTGCACCAGCAAGAGGAGCGCCGCTTTCATCGATTTTTTTGACTTCAAACTGATAGCTTCTGTTTGCAAGAATACCTGTGAATGAACGGTAACCAAATTCTGTTCCGCCTGTAAAACTCTTTGCGATCAATGCACCGGAAAGATGCCCTCTATGGTTTCCATTATTTTCACCTTCCTTGGTATACCAGTCAGTAACATCTGCATTCGGTGCAAAAATTGTACCTTGAAAATTATTACCAATTACAACTTCCGTTGCCTGAGGAAAATTGTAAAGAATACTTGTTGTACCTCTATGATTATTCCAAATGTTGCGTTCATCACTGTTATCCGTTTTTGAAATATGTGAGCCATTGATCCTTGTGAATTTCTGTCCATTTTCATTGTCCAGACTGGCAAGTGATCTTGAACCACCACCGGGCACATTCACAACAATATAAGAATTTCCCCATGATGTATCATTTACATTGTGGGATGTGATCCCTACATCTTTTAACGGTCTGCCATCACTTCCATATACAGAAGCGGGGAGAGCAGGAATATTTTTGAAATCAACATATAAAGCATTTGTATAATCATCCCACATATTCTCCGGGACAGTAAAATATACATACTCTGCTTCTGCTGAATTACCTGTATATTCAAAAGTGATCGTCTTAGTTGCCGGATCGTAGGTTACTGTACCTTCTGACGGCATTCCTGCCAAACTGTCGCTTCGATTTTGCAGCTTAGCAAACTCCTCTGCAAAATCAAACAGCTTGACCGGATATACCTGTGTCTGATCTACTAGCTTGTTTGATCCGGTACTCAGTTCGGGAATGTTGTCTACACTGTAGCCTGTTGCTTTATTCAAGACCAACCGGACATAATTCTTATCACCGCTGGTGTTTTCACCACCGTTTTCATAATAGGAATCCTGAATCGCACCTTCCTTGACCGAACCATCCAAAACAATGTGTGCATAACCCGAATTTCCTGTCATTGTATCGAGAGATTGATGTACCACATAATCTCCCTTACCAATTCCATAGTCATGTCTATCCCACGGTGTCTGTGAGTGAAAATCACCGCCTACTGCAACACGTCCCTCTGCATCACTTTCAGTAACGGTAAGATCATTCTGCAAAAAAACACAAAACTGTGACGCAATACCCAGAAGATAATGTGCATCATAATTGGCAATTGTCTGCTCCAGAGTACTTGCCTTCAAATTTGTCTTTTCCTCGACCTCGTTGTCAATTCCATTCCCGACAAGTAATGTGACATCATCTGCTTCATTATTTCCCTTGACGCTCTTAACAAATGCCGCCCCCGCACTGAGACCGCCTGCCGGTGCCATGGCTGACAAAGCGAGAAATACAGAGATAATGCCGCTGAGCAGGCGTTTCCCTATGGATTTTTTCATAAATTCACGATCCTTTCCCTATCAAATTTGGTTTCCGTTTTTCATCTATGTCAAAGCGCTCTCCGCCGGTCGGCAGAGTTGCTATTATTTCTATTATACCATAGCACTGACAAAATTGCAACCCTTTTTCAGAAGTTATGAAAAAATTATTACGTCCCGTTTTGTGCATATTGTATAAAAATTACACTTTTCAACAGAAAACGATTTAGTAAAATCAATTTATCACCCCAAAAATAGATATGATAATTGTGCATTTCTACAAAATTTTGAAAAAGTGCAAGGTTTCACGGCAGAAATTGGTCTTTCTAGATAAAGCCATGCCGATTATGAGGCGCTCTCCCTGAAAGGTCTGTTCGAGGACTGGTATCCGTGGATGCAGGACGATCCCGATCTCAGCGAAGATGACTACTTCCTAAACGTCTTTGATGACCTGCTCTGGCGGGATAACAAGGTACTGCTCAAGATGCTGGTTTTTTCCTCGCTGCATGAACTGCACCTGTATCAGGAGCATACCTTTGGCGATGCACCTGTCACGCTGCTCAGTATGCCGCAGGTGGAGCGCTCCGGCAATGGCGGCAATATCCGCCCGTCCGGGGTGTTTGCGGTCTCCGTGGATCCCCTCTATAAGGAACAGATCTGGGATCTCATCAAATTCTGCCTGCGTGAGGAAAATCAGTCTTTGATGGATACCAGCACTTTTCAGCAGTTCCCGGTCAACCGAAATGCCATGCAGGCTGCCTTTGCCAAGGACTGCGAAAAAAAGGACGAGTTGCTGCATTTCTATTATATCAATGACGAAGAGTTCACCGCTGCCGACCCTACCCCGGAAGAAGCGCAGCGGACGATGGACTACATCGGCGGTATCACCACAGCCGTATTTTACAATACCTTTTTTGTCAATATCGTGCAGGAAGAAGCAAGAAAATACTTTGCAGGCGACTGCACGGAGCAGGATGCCGCTTCCGCCATCCAAAGCCGGATCTCGCTCTATCTCTCCGAGCATATGTAGCACACCCCACAAGAAACAGGCTATTCTTTTGTGCATAACGTAAAATTCGCCGCAGGGTATAGCATTTTTCCAGCGGATATGGTATAATAGAGATACTACGATAGCCGATACAGACAAGGAGGCAGCCTATGAAAGAATGTATCAAAGCCATTTCCCTGCTCATCCTGATGCTCGGTGCAGCAGCCGCCGCACTGCTCATCCTGCGGAGTTTTGTGGATACGCCCCGGCATTATCTGACAGTGGAAGATGACTAAAAAGCAGCACCCGTGTGAAAACGGGTGCTGTCTTTTATTTTATGACTTCCTGCCCGCCCATGTAGGGACGGAGCGCTTCCGGGATGCGGACGCTGCCGTCTGCGTTGAGGTTGTTTTCCAGAAATGCGATCAGCATTCTCGGCGGTGCAACTACTGTATTGTTCAGCGTGTGTGCCAGATACTTGCTGCCGTCCTCTGCCTTAACACGGATGCCGAGCCGTCTTGCCTGTGCATCGCCCAGATCCGAGCAGCTGCCCACCTCGAAATACTTCTTCTGCCGGGGCGACCATGCCTCCACGTCCAGACTCTTGACTTTCAGGTCAGCCAGATCGCCGGAACAGCATTCCAGTGTACGCACCGGGATATCCAGCGACCGGAAGAGATCGACCGTATTCTTCCAAAGCACATCATACCATTTCATGCTCTCTTCGGGCTTGCAGACCACGATCATTTCCTGCTTCTCGAACTGGTGGATGCGGTAAACGCCCCGTTCCTCGATGCCGTGCGCCCCGACTTCCTTGCGGAAACAGGGGGAATAGCTCGTCAACGTCTGCGGCAGGCTGCTCTCCGGGAGAATGGTGTCAATAAATTTACCGATCATGGAATGCTCGCTCGTGCCGATCAGGTAGAGATCTTCGCCCTCGATCTTGTACATCATATTTTCCATTTCCGCAAAGCTCATGACACCGGAGACCACTTCGCCCCTTATCATGTACGGCGGGATATAATACGTAAATCCCCGTCCGATCATGAAATCCCTTGCATAGGACAGGATCGCGGAATGCAGCCTTGCGATGTCTCCGCACAGATAGTAGAACCCGTTGCCGGAAGTCTTGCGGGCTGAATCCAGATCAATGCCTGAAAGCCGTTCCATAATATCCACATGATAAGGGATCTCAAAGTCCGGCACAGTCGGTTCCCCGAAGCGCTCAATTTCGACATTTTCGCTGTCGTCCCTGCCGATCGGTACGCTCTCGTCAATGATATTCGGGATCACAAGCATGATCTCACGGATCTTTGCCTGCAATTCTCCCTCACTGGTTTCCAGTGCGGTCAATTCGTCGCCCATGGCATTGACTTCGGCTTTCAGCGCTTCTGCACCCTCTTTGTCGCCCTTTGCCATCAGACCGCCGATCTGCTTGCTCTTCGCCTTGCGCTGCGCCCGCAGTTCATCGCCCCGCAGTTTTGCCTCTCGGAACTGCTTGTCCAGTGCCAATACCTCGTCTACCAGCGGCAGTTTCTCGTCCTGAAACTTTTTCCGAATGTTTTCTTTCACACGTTCCGGATCTGTCCGTACTAATTTCATATCCAGCATAGATGTTCTTCCTTTCTGTGTTTCACGTGAAACAATTAGTCCTCCGGTGAGAGCAACCTTGCCAGCTCCCGCAGGTCGTCATCGTCGTAAAATTCAAGGGTCAGCGTACCCTTATTTTTTTTGTACTGCACTTTCACTTTCCGTCCCAAGCGGGTATGCAGTGCCTGTTCCACTTCCCCGTAATAGGTCGGGAGCGGGGCAGGTGTCTCTTCCTCTTCCGGTGCTGTTTCCGTTTCCGCAGCCAATTTCTCCAACTGCCGCACGGTCAGCAAGCCGTCCGCTGCCTTTTTGGCAGCCTGTATCATCAGTGCCTCGTCCGTAAATCCCAACAGCGCACGGGCATGTCCGGCTGAAATGCTCCCATCCGCAACCAGTGCCTGCACTTCCTCCGGCAGCCGCAGCAGCCGGGTCGCATTGGCAATGGCACTCCGGGAACGTCCGACCGTTTTTGCAACATCCTCCTGCCGCATGCCGAAATCATCCTGTAACTGCCGAAATCCAAGGGCTTCTTCGATCGGGTTCAAATTTTCCCGCTGCAAATTTTCGATCAGTGCGATCTGTGCCGTTTCCAGATCAGACAGATCCTTGATGACCACCGGGATCTCATCCAACCCAAGCATTTTCGCTGCCCGCCAGCGCCGTTCCCCGGCAACGATCTGATACCCGCCGGATGCCAGTGGGCGCACCAGTAAGGGCTGCAGCACACCATGTTCCCGGATAGAATCCGCCAATGTCTGGATCGCCGCCTCGTCAAAATGTTTTCTCGGCTGAGAACGGTTCGGCTCTACTTCTGAAATACGAAGCGTTTTCTTGACCTGTACCTCGGCGGTATTATCCTCAAAGAGGGAATCCAACCCGCCGCCAAGTCCGCCTTTTATCATAGGATCATTCCTTTCTTTTTGATCAGGTCATTGCCCGGCGCATCCGCCATTTTGTCTTGTTGTCCAATTCTTCCCCTAGAAATTCCTTACCGAGCAGCTCATAGAACAGCGCACCTTTAGAGTTTTTGTCGTAGTACATGACTGGTTTTCCATAGCTTGGTGCTTCGGAAAGGCGCACATTTCTCGGGATCTTCGTCTGAAATACCTTGTCCGGGAAATACTTCTGTACTTCTTCCACCACCTGCCGTGACACATTCAGTCTTTGGTCGTACATGGTGAACACGATGCCGCAGATGTCCAGTGTCGGATTATAATTTGACCGCACCAGCCGGAATGTGTGCATGAGCTGTGTCAGACCCTCCAGCGCATAATATTCCGCCAACATCGGCACAAGGATCTCATCACACGCTGTCAGACCGTTTAATGTCAGCAGCCCCAGCGCAGGCGGACAATCGATGAACACGTAGTCATATTGTTCCTTGACGGTCAGTACCTGCATTTTCAGGCGCTTAAAGCGTTCCTCCATTTGAATGAGTTCAACTTCCGCCCCTGCCAGATCTGCCGTACCCGGCACAAGCGAGACATTCTCAAATTCTGTTTGCAGTATCGTGTCTTCCATTTTTGCCTTGCCAGTCAGCATGTCATAGGCTGAAGCTGGGATGCCCTTTTTCTTGATGCCAAAGCCAGTCGTGCAGTTTCCCTGTGCATCTATGTCGATACAAAGCACCTTGTATCCCCGTGAACCGAGGTAGGCAGCTAAATTGACCGCTGTAGTCGATTTACCGACACCGCCTTTCTGATTTGCGACTGCGATCACTTTACCCATGCAGTTCCCTCCTTTTCTTTTGTGCAGTCCCCTGCATACTATTTTATTATACCATGTTTTCCTGCATTTGTAAAGCGATTTTGCGGAAATATTTTTGTTTCACGTGAAACATTTACTCCTGTTTCAGCAGCGGGATGCGGATGCGGTACTCAATGTAATCATCAAACTGCATTTTCTGGGATGCAGCCGGGATCCCGGCTGCCTGCATGGTTTCGACGGCTTTATGTATGGTATTTGTAAATAACCGCACATCCCGGAATAAGACGCTCCGTTTCCTGAAATTTTCCCGTTCCCGTGCCTTCCCGAGCGTTTCATCGATCAAAAGCTCCGTCTTTTCCACATTTAGGGAGAGCTTGACGACCTTGTCCATGACCGGTTTTCGCTCCTCCGGGCTTGCAATACGCAGGAGCGCCCGTGCATGTCGTTCGGTCAGTTTGTGTTCGAGAATGAACCGCCGTTCTTCCTCTGTGAGCCGCAGCAGGCGGAGCTTATTCGCAATGGTACTCTGCGCCCGCCCCAATTTCATTGCCGCATCTTCCTGTGTCATGCCGTAGTAGCTGATCAGCCGTTCCAGTGCAGCCGCCTCCTCAAAAAAATTCAGATCCTGCCGCTGGATATTTTCGACCAGTGCTAGGATCGCAGAATTGCGGTCACTGATCTCCATGACGATGCAGGGGATCTGCTGCAAACCTGCCAGTTTTGCAGCCCGCAAACGGCGCTCCCCTGCGATCAGCTCAAACATATCCCCGCACCGCCGGACAGAGATCGGCTGCAACAGCCCATTCTGCCGAATGCTGTCCGCCAACGCTCGAAGCTCTTCCGTCTGAAATGTCACTCTTGGCTGATTGGGGTTTGGCTGGATCACACTGATGGGGAGCATGGTGATCCTTTGCTCCTCTGCTTTTTCCTTTGCAAATGTAAATAATCCTGACATAATTGCCTCCTTTAGGGTATCTGGTTTTTGTCTGTAACCTAATTATAACAGACCTGAAAGGCAATTACCACAAAAAAGATCCGTTATTTCTTACGCAAATAACGGATTTCCATACATATTCACCTGTTCTTACAGCGGCTTTTGCTTTATCTGACTGCTATTGCGTGGATATTTTGTCGGAGTTGTCTTGCACTTTTTCACGACATAAATCACCCTTTCGTCCCCGCCGGGCAGCGTATACGAAATCGTCTCCGTCAGTTCACCGCCCAACAGCCGTATCGCCTGCAAAGCAGGTTTGATCTCCTCACCCGGTCCTTTCATGGCAAGCCAATGACCGCCGAGCTTTACATACGGAAGTGAATACTCCGCCAAAGTTGGCAAAGCTGCCACTGCCCTTGCCGTCACGGTGTCAAAGCTTTCCCGCAGGTCAGTCTTTGCCAGCTGTTCCGCCCTGCCGTGGATCGCCGTACAAGCGACCCCAAGCAGACCGCAAAGCTGTACCAGAAATGTGATCCTCTTTTGCAAGCTGTCCATCAGTGTCATGCGCAGATCACGCCGCACCAAAGCCAACGGCACACCCGGAAACCCTGCCCCGCTGCCAATATCCAGTACGGCTGCCCCCTCCGGAAAGCAGCCGGGCGCTTTTTGCAGAAGCAGCAGACTGTCCAGAAAATGCTTGCGGAGGATCTCATCTCCTTCCGTGACCGCCGTCAGATTGACTTTTTCGTTATAGGAAACCAAAAATTCGGCATATTTCTGCAATAAACCATATGTTTCACGTGAAACATCCACGCCCTCTGCCGCAAATAGAGCAGCAGCCTGTTCAAACCCCGGAAACATCCAAACCCTCCTTATGCTGTTCCAGCCAGACCAAAAGCACCGTAATATCCGCCGGAGACACCCCTGAGATACGGGAAGCCTGCCCAATGCTGACTGGCTGCATTTTTGTCAGCTTTTCCGCAGCCTCCAGCCGCAGTCCACGGATCATTCCATAATCCATCTCCGCAGGCAAGCACTTTTCCTCAAGCCGTTTCGCCTGTGCAATAGAAGCATTTTGCCGTTCGATGTAGCCTTGATATTTGATCTGGATCTCAGTCTGTTCCTGTTCCTCGAAGGTGAGCTGCGGACGTTCCGGGTCAAATGCAGCCAGATCTGCATACCCAAGCTGCGGACGGCGCACCAGATCAGCCAGTTTGCAGCCCGTTTTCAAAGCCGCAGTCCCCTTTTGCGCAAGAACCTCGTTCAAAGCCTCAGACGGTGCAATGTTCGTCGTTTCGAGCCTGTGGATCTCGGCGGCAGCATGCTTATATTTTTCCTGCATCCGTTTCAGGCGTTCCTCCGGCAGCAGTCCGATCGCAAACCCGGTCGGCATTAGCCGGGCATCTGCATTGTCCTGCCGCAGTACGAGCCGATATTCGCTCCGGGAGGTCATCATCCGGTAAGGATCGCTGCACCCCTTGGAGACCAGATCATCGATCAGTGTCCCGATATAAGAGCCAGAACGCTCTAAGATCAGCGGTCTCCGCCCCTGCACGGTAAGCGCCGCATTGATCCCGGCGACAAGTCCCTGCGCCGCCGCTTCCTCATAGCCGGAACTGCCGTTGAACTGCCCTGCCCCGTAAAGCCCATGGATCGTTTTACATTCAAGCGTAGGGCGCAGGGCTGTCGGGTCAACACAGTCATACTCAATGGCATAGGCAGGGCGCAGGATCTCGACCTGTTCCAGTCCCTTGATCGTCCGGAGAAACAGTTCCTGCACGTCCGCCGGGAGCGAACTGCTCATGCCCTGCAAATAAAACTCTTCCGTATGCAGTCCCATCGGTTCAATAAAAAGCTGGTGCCGGGGTTTCTCTGCGAACCGCACCACCTTATCTTCGATAGACGGGCAATATCTCGGACCGACCCCCTCGATCCGTCCAGCATAGAGGGGCGAACGGTGCAGATTTTCCCGGATGATGCGATGTGTTTCCGCATTCGTATAGCTCACGTAGCAGCTCACCTGATTGCGCAGTCCGTCCGGATCCGTGGCAAAAGAGAACGGTGTGATGCGTTCGTCACCGTCCTGCCGTTCGAGGACGGAAAAGTCGATGCTTCTCCGGTGGATCCGGCAGGGCGTTCCCGTCTTGAACCGCCGCAGGGGGAGCAATTCCCGCAGCTGCACGGAGAGCGCATTTGCTGGCAAAGAAGCATCCGGACCGCTTTCAAAAGAAGTCTCCCCGATATGTACTTTACCCCGCAGATACGTACCCGTTGCCAAGATCACTGCCCTTGCCCCGAATTCCAGTCCGAGCGTTGTCACAATGCCCGCAACAGAGCCATTTTCCATGATCAGCCGAGCCGCTTCGCCCTGCTTGACGTATAAATGCTCCTGCTGTTCACAAATATGTTTCATGTGGATATGGTACATCTGCCTGTCCGCCTGCACCCGCAGGCTGTGAACGGCAGGACCTTTCCCCCGGTTGAGCATCCGGCTTTGCAGAAAGCATTGATCCGCCGCTTTGCCCATTTCCCCGCCGAGCGCATCGATCTCCCGCACCAAATGCCCCTTTGCCGTACCGCCGATAGACGGATTACAGGGCATATTGGCGATCTGGTCAAGGCTGATCGTCAGCAGCAATGTCTTGCACCCAAGCCGTGCCGAAGCCAGACCAGCCTCTACCCCTGCATGACCTGCCCCCACTACGATCACATCATATTGTTCCATAGCAAACCTACTTTCCCACGCAGAATCGGGAAAAAACTGTATCCACGACCTTGTCCGTCACACGTTCGCCCGTCAGACGCAGGAGCGCATCCGCTGCCGCATCCAAGCTCACTGTGACCGCATCATAGGCATATCCCGCCTGCAATGCCGTCAGACCCTCCTGTACCGCATCCATTGCCTCCTGTAAAGCTGTCCTCTGCCGTTCATTCGCGATCATGCCATCTTCAGCCGGCACTGCCGACCTCGCCGCAAACCGACAGACCGCATCGGTCAGGGACTGCATGTTTATTTCGTTTTTTGCCGATATTTCGACAATATCCGAAAATTTCTCCATTTCCGGCTGCCAGACTTTTGCAATGTCAGTCTTGTTGCAGACACAAATTGTACGTTCTACGGGCAGTTGTTTCAAAAGTGAAACATCCTCTTCCTCCATCGGACGACTCGTGTCGAATACCGCAAGGATCAGATCCGCCTCTTTCAGACAGGCAAGACTGCGCTCCACGCCAAGTTTTTCGACCTGTTCTGTCGTTTCCCGCATGCCGGCAGTATCCGACAGCCGCAGTGTATAGCCCCCGACCCGCACCTGTTCCTCGACCACATCCCGTGTTGTCCCCGCCAATGACGTGACGATGCTCCGCTCATAGCCGGAGAGCGCATTGAACAGAGTCGATTTCCCGACATTCGGCTTCCCGGCAATGACGGTATACAGCCCCTCCCGGAGAATTTTCCCGTACCCGTAGGTATCCAGAAGCCCCTGCATATCCGCCAGCAGTCCCGAAAGCCGCCGTTCCAGCGCTCCCCCGTCCACCTCCGGGATGTCCTCGTCCGGGTAATCCGCCCAGACTGCCAGATCAGACAGCACGTTCAGCAGTGTTTCCGAAAAGCCGGAGATCCGCCGAAACGTTGCCCCCTCCCGTAAACGGCGGGCAGCTTTTGCGGCATTTTCACCGGATGCAGAGATCAGATCAGCGACTGCTTCCGCCTGTGTGAGGGAAAGTTTCCCGTTCAGGAAAGCCCGTTTCGTGAATTCCCCCGGCTCAGCAAGCCGCACGGCATCGCACAGCACCGCCCGCAGCAGCGTTTCCGTCAGATAACGCCCGCCGTGACAGGCGATCTCCACCACGTTTTCCCCTGTATAGCTATGCGGTGCACGAAACACCGTCAGCACCACATCGTCCAGCCGTTCTCCGTCCCGCATCAGATACCCGTAAGCACAGGTATACCCTGCCATTTCCGCAGGCATACCGCCCCGGATCGGCTGAAACACTTCCTGCGCCCGTGCGATCGACTGTTCCCCGGAGATCCGTATCACCGCAAGACCGCCCGTTCCGTGCGGTGTTGCGACTGCTGCGATCGTATCCATATCGTTCCCTTTCTGCTTCTGCAAAAAGGGGCTGGATCTCCGTCCAGCCCCTGCTGCTTGCATCATCACCACACAAAGACCGCCTGACGGCTTTGCACGATGTCGCCTTAAAATTCGATCTTGCCGTACAGTCCGGCATTGATCTCGTCCTCTGCCTTGGGACGTTTGTAATCCTTTTCAAAGCTGGTCTTCATGGAATCCATCGAGATCCGTTCGGACGGCACTTGTTCATCCCGATGATAGCTGCCACGGTAACGATTATTCCGGTCGCCCCGGTTATTCCGGTCGTTCCGGTCATTTCTGCGGGGTCTGCGGCGCTTGTCCTCACACTCGATCACGACTTTCCGGTACGGTTCTTCCCCGATGCTCTTGGACAGGACGCCATCCATTTCCGCGATCGCCGAATGGATGATGCGCCGTTCATACGGATTCATCGGCTCGAGCACCTGCGATCTGCCTGTGCGGAGCACGCCCCTTGCCACCTTGGCAGCCAGCTCCTGCAAGGTCTTGCGGCGGCGTTCCCGGTAATTGGAACTGTTCAGGATGATCCTGTAATACTCCTTTTCCCCTCTGTTGGCAACAAGGTAAGTCAAGTATTGCAGGGCATCGAGCGTTTCGCCCCGTCTGCCGATGATCGTCCCGTTGCTTTCTGCTGCAATGTCAATGATCGCACTTTCGCTGCCGGCATTGACCGTCATCTGCGGCTCTACACCCATGCCCTTGAGTACCTGTGTCAGGTAAGCCTTGGCACGCTCGATCTTTTGCAGTGCCTCCTCAGAGGGTTCACCGGAGATCAGATCCTCATCCGCAACAGGATCATGCTTTTCTGCTTTCGGCGCTTCTTCTGCCGCCGGAGCAGCTTCTTCTACGGGAGCAACTTCCTCGACCGGAGCAGTTTCCTCCACGGGAACGACTTCTTCTACCGGAGCAGCTACTTCCTCGACCGGAGCAGTTTCCTCCACGGGAGCAACTTCCTCGACCGGAGCAGCTACTTCCTCGACCGGAGCAGCTTCTTCCACGGGAGCGACTTCCTCTGCCGATCCTTCCTCCGGAACTTCATCATACTCGACCGGCGGCGGAACAAGAATATTCTCCCGCACACGTCTATCCCGGTCGGGCACATCAATGGAAACATACGTTGCCCGCACGGTCGCCTGTCCTTTCAGGATGCCGAACAGTCCCCGCTTCGGCTCTTCGATGACCTCAAAGCGAATATCCGTCACAGGCACGCCAAAAGCACGTGCTGCAAGTCCTTTCGCTTCTTCCACAGTCTTGGCAGTAAAATTCTGTGTCATTTCATGACCTCCTCACTTCTTCTTTTTCTTTTTTGTATTCTGGGAAGTCTGCGGTGTTTCCTCAACGGTCTCACCGTACTTCTCAGCCATACGCCGTCTTGCCTCACGGATGACGGCAGTATTATATTCTTCCAGTTCCGAACGGCTCAGCTTGCGCTCACCATCATCGTCCGAATACCGGACACGATTGGTCGGACCGCCCCCCAGCCTTGCCTTGCTGCTCTCCTGTTCCTGTAACAGTTCCGCCTGCTGTTCCATGATACGCTGCATCATAGAGGGACGGCGGCGGGCTTTCTGGGCTTTCTTCCGTTCTGCCTCGCCGATCTTTTCCACACGCTTTTCATTGAACCAAGCATACAGCAGTGCCGACTGCGCAAAGCCGATCACCGACGAACACAGCCAGTAGAAACCGACACCGGCAGGCACGGTAAATGCCAGCCAGATCGAGAACAGCGGCATACCGAACAGCATCGCATTCATGCAGCCCATGCTCGGCATATCGGGGTTGCGTTTCTTCTGCATGTACTGCATGTAGATCGTCATCAGAAGCTGTGCCACACCGGAGAGGATCGGTATCAGGAACAGGAAAACCGTCGAGTTTTCGCTGAAATTCGTACTCGGTGTTTCGCTCAGGTTCGTCTTGCCGATCGTGAACGTATCCGAGAACTCCACCACATCCGCCATGAACTGACCATCGATCGCAGTCAGTGTCAGCTTTTCTCCAGTCTCCTCGCCGTTGTTGTCATAGGTCTTGACCGTTCCCTTTTCAATAGCCTCCGCAAAGGCATCCTGCTCACGCACCATCCTGTCCATGAGGATGAGTTCCTGCCGCATTTGATTGCCCTGTAGGGACTTTTGTAAGGCAGCCTTATCCTCATCGATAGAAATGACGATCGCCTTTGCCTCCTCAATGACAGGCTTGTCATACTGTAGGATGAAAGTCATTGGCTGATACACGACCGCAAGCACGCCCCACAGCAGCAGCAGCGGGATGAACGATGTCAGACACGAGGCATACGGGTTGATGTTTTCCTCCTGCATCAGCTTTGTCTGTTCCAGTGAAAAGCGGTTCGGATCTTTTCCGTATTTTTCCCGCAGCTTGGCGATCTTGGGGTTGAGCAGCTGCTGACGGGCAGCATTTTTCTGCTGCTTATACGAGACCGGCAGCAAGATCAGTCTTGTCACCAGCGTGAACAAAATAATGGCGATACCGTAATTTCCAACGAGATCGTAGATCAGCCGCATGACAAAGCCAAGCGGTATACCGATCAGGTTACTCAGCGCATTGATCAATTTGTTACCTCATTCCTTATTCCAAGATGATACAACAGCCCCGGATCTCTGCATCTATCTTCTGATCCGGCGGTAGTCGATCTTCGGGGGGACTTCATCTACACCGCCCCTTGCCCAAGGGTGGCAGCGCAGCAGCCTGCACAGCGCAAGCCAACTGCCCTTGACAGCCCCGAACCGTTCCACCGCCTGCAAAGCATACGCCGAACAGGTCGGATAGTATCGGCAGCAGGGCGGAAAAAGGGGCGAGATACATTTCCGGTAAAACCGGATCAGCAGCATCAGCACGTACCGCATACTTACCCTTTCCTACGCATCGGCTTGTCCGCATAGACCCTATGCAGCGCCGGGATGCCGTATTTCCGCAGATAATGGCTCAGCGAGACTGCATTTTCCTCCAAAAGGCGTGTCCTTGCCACAATAACAATGTCCAGCCCGATAGGGGCATCCAGCTCATTTTCCCGCCATGCCTGCCGGATGAGTCTTCTTGCCCTGCTCCGGCAAACGGCATTGCCAAGCTTTTTTCCTGTCGTGATGCCAAGCCGGTTCACCGCAAGCTGATTCGGACGGGCATAGAGGACGACCATCCGGGACGGGATGCAAGTCCCTTTCCGGTAGCAGAGCTGAAACAGTTTATTTTCCGTCATGGCATCTGTCAACAGCAATACGCTCACCTCACCCTGCGATAAAACAAAAAGACCACAAATCATGATTTGTGGTCTGACTCGTCAATGGGAAAGTCTCTTTCTGCCCTTTGCTCTCCTGCGAGCTAAAACCTTTCTGCCGTTTCTGTCGGACATTCTCTTCCGGAATCCATGTTCCTTTTTTCTATGGATCTTCTTCGGCTGATACGTTCTTTTCATGTGTTCTCCTCCTCTCCACAGTCCCGTCAAAGCACGGGCACTCTCATACTTTATTATTATAACGCATTCCGGCATGTCTGTCAAGTGTTTTTTTTCTTTTTCACGAATTTAAGCAGATCAGGCAAAAAACCTATGTGGAGATCGTTACATTTGCACAGTTCCGGCGCTGTTGCGAATTTCTCACCGGGATCAGTTTCAGGTCAACGATCTCAGCGGGGTCACAGATACGAAATTTCCCGATGCCTGCCGTCAAAGACAGGATACTGCCTCGTTCCTGATAAAGCCCCACATCGTAGACCGGAAAAAATTTTCGTTCCGGCGACAAAATGCCGCCGATCCCCGGCACACGCACGATACCGCCGTGCATATGCCCGGACAGCACCAGATCTGCGCCCCACCGTGCATATGCCGGGAATCCGGTAGGCGTATGCGCCAACAGCACGCAAGGATGTGTCACCTGCCCGATGCACCGCTTCACCAGTCCTGCCGTAATAGGTCTTAAACCACGGTAGCCGTAATTTCCCTTATAGACATCCCCCGGCAGTGTCAGCCCCCGGAATGTCGATCCTGAAACATTGACCCCGGTATTGTCCAGCACCAGTACGCCCCTGTCCCGCAGTCCGTTCAGCAGTTCCGCACGCTGTCCGGCAGGGAGGTCTGTTTCATGGTTGCCGAGGGAGAAAACCACAGGTGCGATCCCCCGCAGCAGCGCCATAAGCTTTAAGGCAGCCGGAATGCCGTACAGCCCCGGCTGCCGGGAGACCAGATCGCCCGTCACAGCAATCAGGTCGATCTTCCCTTTCTGCCGGCACTGCCTGACACGGTGTACGATCGCTGAAATAACGGCTTCATTCTGTGCAAAAGACGTTGCTTTGCTGAAATGCACGTCCGAAAGATGCACGATGCGAAAGGCAGACCGGATCCCCCGCAAGGGGATCCTTTCCTGCCTGACAAGCAGTGCCCCGGAACGGAACATTACGCTTCATCCTCCGCTGTATCTTCCTCGTATACCGTTTCTTCTGCTGCCTCATCTTCCTCTGTTTCGTCCGGTGCGGCGGTCTCCTGTGCGGCGGCTTCCTCATCGGAAAGCTGTTCGACCTCGGCAGTTTCCTTCGAGGCATCATGTTCCGCCCTCGTAAAGGCGACCACAGCATTGCCGTCTGAAACTTTCATCACACGCACACCCTTGGCAGCTCTTCCCATGATCCGGATGTCGCTTGCCAAAATGCGAATAATAATGCCCTCTGTCGAGATCAGGATAATGTCGTCCGTCTCGTCCACGACCTTGATGCCGCAGACCGTACCTCTTGCCTCGTCCGTATGGTAATTGCGCAGCCCGTAGCCGCCACGCCCTTGGATACGGTATTCGTCCAGTGCGCACCGCTTGCCGTAGCCCTTCGTCGTAACGGTCAGCACAGCCGCCCCTGCACGGACTCTTGCCATGGAAACGACTTCATCGCCTTCCCGCAGCTTGATCGCCCGCACACCATGCGCCGAACGGGACTGCGGACGGATGCTGGCTTCTTCCAAGCGCAGTGCCATGCCATTTTTCGTGGCAACGATGAGCTGTGCATTGCCGTCCGTCATGCGCACACCGGCGATCTCATCGCCCTCATGCAGCCCGATCGCGATCAGACCCTTCTTGTGGATGTTCCGGTACGCATGCAGCGGCGTGCGCTTGATCTGTCCCTGCTTCGTGACCATGACGACATATTCTTCGCTGTCAAAATGCCTTGTTTTCAGCATCGCTGTGATGCGTTCGCCCTCCTGCAAATGCAGCAGGTTCGCAAAGTGGGATCCCCTCGAAGCCTTTGAGCCGTCCGGGATCTCGTAGCACTTGAGCTTATACATATAGCCCTTGTTCGTGATGAACAGGATATTGTCATGCGTGGAGCAGATGAACATTTCAGAAACGAGATCTTCCTCTCGCTGCTTCATCCCCTGCACACCTCTGCCGCCCCGCTTCTGGGTCTTGTAAGCATCCAGTGCCATGCGCTTGATATAGCCGTTATTGGTGTAGGTGACAACGCAGTCCTCGATCTCGATCAGTTCCTCGATGTCCAGTTCCCCGCTGACGGCAGTGATCTCCGTGCGCCGCTTGTCGGAAAATTTGCGCTTGATCTCCCCCAGTTCTTCTGAAATGATCTGATAGACCTTCTGTTTGTCTGCCAAAGTATCCTCGAGATCCGAGATCTTCTCGCACAGCCCGAACAGCTCGTCCGTGATCTTCTGCCGTTCCAGACCAGTCAGAGAACCGATCGTCATTTTCGTGATCGCATCCGCCTGTTCCTCGGAAAGCCCCACCGTATGCGGCAGATGCAGCCCCGAAAGGTCATACGCCGCACGCTCCAGCAAAGCATTCATGTCCACATCCTTGAAGCGCTCCTTCAGCCGTTCCTTACCCTCCGGGATGTTGGAAGAACTGCGCATGATGCTGATGACCTCGTCAATATAGTCCGCTGCCAGCATGAAGCCCTGCAGCAGATGCGCCCGCTTGAGCGCCTTGTCCAGATCAAATCTCACCCGGCGGGTGATGACATCCACCTGAAATTCCAGATACTGTTCCAGTACCTGCTTGAGCGTGAGTACTTTCGGCACACCGCCCGCAAGAACGAGCATATTCACCCCGCAGGTATCCTGTAACTGCGTGTAGGAGAACAGCTTGTTCAGCACCACATCCGGAATGGCATCCTTGCGCACCCCGATCACGATGCGCATGCCATCTCTGCCGGATTCATCCCGGACAAAAGTCGCACCCTCGATGCGCTTTTCCTTGATCAGTTCCGCAATGTGCTCGACGAGCCTTGCCTTGTTGACCATGTAGGGGATCTCATGGACGATGATGTGCGTCTTGCCCTTGATCTCCTCAAAGGAAGTCTTTGCCCGAACAATGATCTTCCCCCGCCCCGTGCCGTAAGCCGCACGGATGCCGGCTTTGCCCATGACAATGCCGCCGGTCGGGAAGTCCGGACCCTGTATGCACTCCATGAGATCATCCAGTGAGCAGTCCGGATCCCGAATGAGCAGATCCAGACCGTCAATGACCTCGCCTAAATTGTGTGTCGGGATATTGGTCGCCATGCCGACCGCAATACCCACCGAACCGTTGACGAGCAGATTCGGGAAACGGGACGGCAGGACGGACGGTTCTTTCAAACGGTCGTCATAGTTGCTGTCCCAGTCCACAGTATTTTTGTTGATGTCCGTGACCATTTCGAGAGACAGCTTGGACATCTTGGCTTCCGTATAACGATAGGCAGCAGGCGGATCGCCGTCCACCGAACCGAAGTTCCCGTGCCCGTCCACCAGCGGATAGCGCAGCGAAAAATCCTGTGCCAGCCGGACAAGGGCATCATACACGGAAGCATCACCATGCGGATGATACCGACCGAGCACCGCACCGACCGTATCCGCACATTTCCGGTAGGGCTGATCGGGTGTCAGTCCGTTTTCGTGCATGGTGTAGATGATGCGCCGGTGTACCGGTTTCAGACCGTCACGCACATCCGGCAGCGCACGGGAGATGATGACAGACATCGCATACGCCAGAAACGAATCATGCATCTCGTCTGCCACATCGACCGGAATGACCTTTTCCTGCGGCTGCGTGGGCTGTGTGTTTTCTGTTTCGTTACTCATATTCTCACCTCAGGACCCCTTGTGAAAGGGGAATTATACTTTCGACTGATAGGTACTGCCAAGCTGCTGCGAGAAGTGTACCCGCAGTATTTCCAGCTCCTCTTCCGTAAAAGCAGCTTTCGGGACGACATAGAACATCGTTTTCTGCTGATAGACCATCAGAAGATCGGCATATTCCGTCACGTGCAGTCCCTTGTTGTAATAGATCCTCGTCCCGGAGAAGTTCTCCTCCGGTCCGTCGTTGAACAGCTCGTCCGAGGGGTGTTCCTCCTCCTCCGGCAGCAGCGTGCCGATCTCCAGATATTCCGGAAAAATGCGCAGCCGGTACTCGTCATGTTCGATCTCCCGGACGGCTTCGAGCAAATTGCGCCGTATTTTCCGGGGTTTGTACCACTGGAATGCTGCCAGTGCCAGACAGACCAAGATCACCATGCCGTATATCGTACTCTTCCCGTCGTCCCCGAACAGGAAGAAATATCCGTAAATGCAGCAGACCAGCAGCAGCACAGCGATCACGATGCGGTTTCTCGGATAGACGAACTGCTTCTGGAACGCCGTAAATGCCGTCCGGAACAGCTCAAACGGGATCGTGTACTGCTTTTCGAGCAGCATGCCCTCTGTTTTCAGCTCCATGTCCTGCTCCCTTAAATGTCCAGATTGGACACAGTTCTGGCATATTTTTCGATATAATCCTTCCGTGGCAGCACCTTGTCGCCCATGAGGATCGTGATGATCTCATCTGCCCGGATCGCATCCTCCATCCGGACACGCAGGATCGTGCGGGTCTCCGGGTTCATGGTCGTTTCCCAGAGCTGTTCGGAATCCATTTCACCCAGACCTTTGTACCGCTGCACAGCGACCTTGGCAGTACTGCCGTTCGCATCGGCAAGTTCTGCGATATACTTATCCCGTTCCGGGTCGCTGAAAGCGTAGTAGACCTTCTTGCCCCGTGCCACTTTGTACAGCGGCGGCTGGGCAATGTAGATATTCCCGTTTTCGATCAGCGGGCGCATATACCGGAAGAAGAACGTCAGCAGCAGTGTCCGGATATGACAGCCGTCCACATCGGCATCCGCCATGATGATGACCTTGTCATACCGGAGCTTTTCCAAATTGAAATCCTCACCGATACCCGTCCCCAGAGCCGTAACGACCGGCATCAGCTTATCATTGCCGTATACCTTGTCGAGCCGTGCCTTCTCCACGTTGAGCATTTTGCCCCACAGCGGAAGAATGGCTTGGTAGCGCCTGTCTCTGCCGCCCTTGGCAGAACCGCCGGCGGAATCGCCCTCGACAATGTAGATCTCGGTATTTTCCACTCCATGCTCCGAACAGTCTGCCAGCTTGCCCGGCAGGGAAGCGCTCTCCATGGCAGTCTTACGGCGGGCAGTTTCCCTTGCGTTCTTGGCAGCTTCCCGGGCACGGCGGGCAGCAAGGCATTTATCTAAAATTTCCTGTGCCACAGCAGGATTTGCCTCTAAATAGTTCATCAGCTTTTCCTGCAAGAGCTTTTCCACAAAGGGGCGCACCTGCGGATTGCCGAGCCGTCCCTTGGTCTGTCCCTCAAATTCGCACTCCGTCAGCTTCACAGAGACGATCGCCGTCAGCCCCTCACGCACATCATCACCGGACAGCTTTTCATTTTCCTTGAGGAATTTGAACTGCTTTCCGTACTCGTTGATGACCTTCGTCAGCGCATTCTTGAACCCTGTCTCATGGCTGCCGCCGTCCTTGGTGTGGATATTATTAGCAAAAGAGAGGATCATCTCATTGTAGCTGTCATTGTACTGCATGGCGATCTCTGCAAAGGAATCCCCGTCCATGCCGGAAACATAGATCACATCCCCGACGGATCCATAGCCTTTTTTCCGGTGGATGTGCGCAATGAATTCCCGGATGCCGCCCTCGTAGTGCAGCACATCTTCCTTTGGGTCTTGCGGGTCACGGGTATCGGAAATGGTGATGTGTACACCCGCATTCAGGAATGCCTGTTCCCGCATCCTGCGGCGCAGGATGGCGTAATCATATTCCGTTGTCTCAAAGATCTCTGGGTCAGCCTTGAATGTGACCATCGTGCCGGTCTCCGTGGTATCGCCGATGACTTTCAGCGGTTCCGTGTATTTTCCACGGTCAAAGTGTTGAAAGTGGATATGCCCCTCGTTTTTCACGGTAATTTCCAGCCATTCGGAGAGCGCATTCACGACCGAAGCGCCCACGCCGTGCAGACCGCCGGAGACCTTATAGCCGCCCCCGCCGAACTTACCGCCGGCATGCAGCACCGTATACACGACCGTCGCCGCCGAGATGCCCTCTGTCGGGTGGATGCCTGTCGGGATACCACGTCCGTTGTCCGTCACACGGATGACATTGTCCGGCAGGATCTCGACCGTGATCCTTGTGCAGTATCCGGCAAGCGCCTCATCGATGGCATTGTCCACGATCTCATACACCAGATGGTGCAGACCCTCTGCGCTGGTCGAACCGATATACATACCCGGCACTTTCCGCACAGGGTCAAGCCCCTCCAGCACCTCTATCTGTTCCGCATCATACATTTCTTCCACGTTATTCACTCCTCATTTTCTTCAAGATATGCCATAATAACATCCAAGACTGTCCTGTCCTCGTCATACATTTCGATCTGTATCGGTCTGTAGTTCTCCTCATGCACCACCCGCACGGAAAAAACGCTGTCCGGCGGCAGTTTTCCGGTCTCCCCGATACGGTGCAGCGCTTCCGCTGCGGAATTCATGCGCAGGTCGTATTCATGGAAGATCATGGTCAGATACTGTGCCGTCACTTTCCGCAGGGCAGCAGGGGGTTTTCCATTCATCATGCAGCGCAGCCGGAGCATCCGCTTTCTTGCCGTTATGATCCTTGTGTTATCCGGCGCATAGCGCCGCATCAGGAAAGCCTCGCTCACCGGGAGCGGACACCGGATCTCTGTCTTTGCAGATGCCCCACAGCACGCCACGCCCTTTTCCTCCCGGAACAGGATCTCGAACCGTTTCAGGCGCTCTTCCGGGAACCGTTCTGCCATTTTCCGGAACGCCCGCCCGGCTTCTTCCGTGAACACCTGCACCAGCATCTCATTGGCATAGCCGCAGCGTCTGGATTCCATGTATTCTTCCAGATCCATTTTGCCTGTCATTTCCTCACCTCACAGGCTGAAGTCATTGTTTCGATCTATACAAAACTGTATTTCAACAAGGTTTTCCACAGTCAGTGTGGAAAACCTGTGTAAAGGCAGTGTGATCATTTCCCGTATTTCAGGATAGCTGCCCATATTTCCACTTTTTCAACAGCTTTCTCCGTGAATTTCTTCCAACATCCCCGCCTGCATGTGAAAGGTCTTTCCCTTTTGTTCGATCTGCAAAGAGGACGGGTGACACAGTGTGATAAACACCTGCATATCCGATACCATGTCATAGATCAGCTTCTGCCGCCGTTCGTCCAGTTCCCCCATCACATCATCGAGCAATACCACCGGAGAACGCTGCATCCGCTGATCATACAAATGCGCCTGCGCCAATTTCAGCACAAGTGCCGTGCTTTTGCACTGCCCCTGCGAACCGAAAATGCGGACGGGTCTCCCGTTGATCGTCAGGTGCATTTCATCCCGCTGCACGCCCTTGGTCGTGAAGCCTGCTTTCAAGTCCTCTTCCACATGCTCTTTGAGTTTGTTCCGGTAGATCTCTGCCAGCTCCGGCACAGGACGTTCCGGCAGCGTTTCATCTCCATATACAGCGCTCCGGTACTCCACCGAAAGCACTTCTCTCCCGCCCGTCATGATGCCGTACAGCTCCGCACAAAGCGGTGCGATGCTGCGCACATAGGCAGCCCGCATACAGGAGATCCATGCCCCTGCCTGCGCCAGCTGTGCGTCCCACATCGTCACATCTTCCCTGCGGATCCTATGCCGGTTGATATTCTGGATACCGGCATTCCGCTGTGCCAGCAGCAATTGTGCCTGACTGACGTACTTCATGCTTGCCGGGTGCAGCTGACAGGCACACAGATCCATGAATGCCCGCCGCCGTTCGGGTGCGCCTTTTCCCTTGACGATCTCCATATCCGCCGGGGAAAATGCCACACAGTGGAACGTCTCGAACAGACCGCCCGTTTTCTGCACCTCGACACCGTTGATGGTGATATGCCGCTTTTTCCGGCTGCTTCTCTCCACCGCATACGTGATCCTCTGTTCCCGTCTGCCGTCATCAAACCGCATATCACAGTGGAAAAGATCCGCATCGAAGCCAAGATAATGTCTTTCCTGCGCCCCGTGGAAATTCCGGCATCCGGTCATCAGCCAGATCGCATCGAGCAGATTGGTCTTGCCCTGCGCATTGTCCCCCGTTATGAGATTGAAACGGGCATCCGGAACGAACCGCACCGCATGCAGGTTCCGGAAGCCATCCGCCGCAAAGGATGTGATATACATTCAGCAGACCTCGACCCGGAACTGATCGACCTCGACCACATCCCCCGGGCGGAGCTTTTTTCCCCGCATGGTGCAGACCTCACCGTTGACCTTGACCTGCCCCTGCTGGACAAGGGCTTTGGCAAAACCGCCGGTATCGCACAGCCCCGCAAATTTCAGGAGCGCATCCAGCCGAATGAATTCCGTGGTGATACGTACTTTTTCCTGCTGCATCTCTTATCCTTTCATGTGGATGGGCATGATGAGATAGACAAAGCTCTCCCCCTCCAGCGGTGTGATCTTGATGACCTTGTTGCTGCCGCTCATGTGCAGGCAGACCTTGTCGCATTCGCAGACACGCAGTGCCTCGAGCAGATAGCGGTTGCTGAAGCCAATGGTCAGCGCCTCGCCCTGTATCTCTGCCGACACACGGTCCACGATCTCCCCAATGCCGGTCTTACACGAGATCTCCACACTGTTGTTGGAAAATGTGCAGCACATGGGGGCTTTGTTTTTTTCGTTGATGAGCAGTGAGCAGCGCTCGGCACAACTGGCAAGCTCACGGGTATTCATGATGACCGTTGTGGAAGTCTCCGCCGGGATACTGCTGCGGTAGTTGTGGAACTGTCCTTCCAGCAGCCTTGCGAACAGCTCAAAGCCGTTGACACAGAATACGATATGCTTGCCGTTCGTCGCAAATTCACACATCTGTGCCGGATCATCCTGCAAAAGCGTGATCAGCTCGCCGAGCGCCTTTTTCGGCACGACGAACCGGAAACTGCCGATATGCTCCACCGGTTCCTGCCGCAGGGCAAGCCGGAATCTGTCCATTGCCACGATGCAGAAGCATCCGTTTTCGGACTCAAACAGTTCCCCGGTCAGAATGGGTTTATCCTCCTTGACCGAAGCCGCAAAACTGGACTGCTGGATCATCGAGCGCAGCATCTGTTGGGAAACTGCCGTGCTTGCCGTCGTATCCACGACCGGCAGTTCGGGAAATTCCTCCGCACTCATCGCAGAGATGCGGTAGCGGGTATCCGCAGAAGAGATCACAGCATTTAATTTCTCATCTATGGAAAAGGTGATCTGTTCACCGATCATGCGCCGGGACATCTCACTGAACAGCCGTGCATTCAGCACGCAGGAAAAGGTGTCCTCACAGTCCGCAGTGATCGAAGTACGGATACCGATCTCCAGATCATAGCCTGTTAATGTCACAGCACCCGGCTCCATCTGCAAACAGATGCCCTCCAGTGCAGGGATGGTGGATCTGACTGAAACACCTTTGGATACATGCGTGATCGCATTACACAGATCCATTTTATTACATGTAAATTGCATGGCAAATTCTCCTTTTGGCAAATAATAGGCATACGGCATCGGTTTCTCCACAGCGTACTTGTATCAGACTGGTCTTTTTTGCTTTTTAATATATAAACATAAGAAAGAAAAAAATAGTAGTAGTAGTAGGGGCTGTGAAAATGTTGAGATCATGCAGATACCGCAGGATACTGGGAAATTTTTTTCTACAATGCTCCTGTGGAGCTGTTGTGGAAAAGTGGACAAACTATCTCACGGTGCATGCCGCTGTGAAAAAGTGGGATCGCTGTGGAGTGGAAAGGGAAAAATTCTTGAAATTTTTGTGGAAAACTGTTCCGACACATTTCAACACACAAAGTACTGTTGAATGGACAGGCACGGAAAAAGTGGAGATCAGTCCCACACACTGTAAATGCCCGGAAACAGCTTACAAAACCTATTCACCTACTTTTCAACGGTGTGTTGAAAAGTAGGTGGAAAACTGTTTGAAATTATTTTTTCACAGAGTTTTCCACAGTGCTGTGGAAAACTTAGTTGGCAGGCTGCGGATTCTTTTCCCGGATGTCCTTGATAATATCATCCACCAGTGTCTTGAGATTTTCGTCTTTCTTGATAGCCTCATTGACATTGTTGATCGCATAGACGATCGTGGAATGATCGCGCCCGCCGAATTCCGTGCCGATAACAGTCAGAGGCATGTTCGTGACCTCACGGACAACATAGGCAGCTACCTTGCGGGCAGTGGAGATCTGTGCCGTGCGCTTGCTGGAGCGAATATCATCCGGCGAAATGCCATAGACATTGGCGACCTCCGCAATGACCTTTTCCACCGTGATCGGAATGGGCTGGTCGTCCGTGAGAATGTCCCGGATAACGCTCTGTGCCATGGAGATCGTTGGCGGGCTGTTGGCAAGGGTCTTGAGGGCTTTCAGCTTTTTGACAGCGCCTTCTAGCTGGCGGATATTGGTTTTCAGACGGGTAGCAATGAATTCAGTTACTTCGTCCGGGATCTGCAGATCGAGCAGTTCCGCCTTGCGGCGGATAATGGCATAGCGTGTCTCAAAATCCGGTACGCTGATGTCTGCGATCAATCCCCATTCAAAGCGGTTGCGGATCCGTTCTTCCAGTGTCTGCAGATCTCTCGGCGGCTTATCGGAAGTGATCACGATCTGTTTCCCCTCGGAATGCAGCTTGTTGAATGTGTGGAAAAATTCTTCCTGCATGCCCTCTTTGCCGGAGAAGAACTGGATATCGTCAACGATCAGCACGTCGGCATTGCGGTATTTGTCGTGGAACACAGACGTATCCCGTTTATCGATCGCCTTGATCAGCTCATTGCCGAAAGATTCCCCTGTCACGTAGATGACATTTTTAGAAGGATCCCGCTGAGAGATCTCATGCTTGATGGCAGTCACGAGGTGGGTCTTGCCCAGACCGGACGGACCGTAGATGAACAGCGGATTATAAGTGGCACGCTGATCGGTGGTGATCGCTTTGCAGGCAGCATAGGCGAATTCATTGGAACGTCCGACGATAAAGGTATCAAAGGTATAGTCATATTCGGCAAATTCAAAACTTCGCTGCAATTCCTTATTTCTTTCATCGATATCGGACAGATCCACAGCAGGCGTGTTCTTGTTCGCCTCTTCCTTGACAGGAACAACGACCTCAACGACAAGATTGACCGGGAAACCCATCAGTTCTTTCATCACATTTTCGAGCAGGGCTTTATAATTATTCAGAAGGATGCCCTGCTGAAAGCTGGTATCGACTTGAAAAACAGCATTCTGACCGTCAAGCCGCACAGGTACCATGGTACTGATCCATGTATTGCAGGCAACATCAGAAATCAGCTCATGTTCTGCGATGTAGTGCTTGATCTGTTCAAATACTTCATCAAACGATCTCATATCTCGACCTCCGTTCATACGATCTTACCTATTATCTATTCTACCACATTTATCGAAAAAAAGCAAGTCTTTTTTCAACAAAAGCCTGCCCTGACCCGGAATTTTTGCATACTGTAAATGATCGCACACAATGTTGTTTTTTTCATAATATCTCAGAGATCTCCAGTATAGATCCGAACGGAACGCACATACTATCTCTGTGAGCCATGTAACGGTTTGGAAAAATTCCGAGCCGGCTTGCAAAAAGCGGCTCGCAGAAAAGAGGGAAAGCATATGGATCATATCTGGGATAAGATCTTCCTGACGCTGCTGATCATTGGCGGTATCAACTGGGGTCTGGTCGGTATCTTTGAATTTGACCTCGTTGCATGGCTGTTTGGCGGTGCAGGTTCGATCCTGAGCAGAGCTGTCTATATCCTTGTGGCGATCTCAGCCATTTGGACGACCACGCTGCTCTTCCGTCTTGGTGATGAGACACCGGAACAGCTTGGTTCTATGAGCTGATAACAAAGATCCCCGCCCCTGTGAGATAGGGGCGGGGTTTTTATTATGCGTTGAGAAGCTTTGCCAGATGAGACTTCTTTCTTGCTGCATTGTTCTTGTGCAGCAGATTTTTGGCACAAGCCTGATCGACACGCTTGATGGCAGCTCTGACAGCAGCCTCCTTGTTGGCATCGTTGTTTGCGCAAGCCAGCTCAGCCTTCTTGATCATGGTCTTGAGCTCAGACTTTCTTGCCTTATTGGCAGCAGCCTTTGTCTTATTTACCTTGACTCTTTTCTTGGCAGATCTGATATTCGGCATTCCTGAACGCACCTCCCTTTTGTTTGCGTATAAAAGCGCTGGATCGGCACAAAATAGAAAAGCAGTGAGACACTTCTGCTTTTGGACGGCACGACCGTTCCTGCATAGTATGCCGTTACTACAGCTCTTATTATTATACCACGCTTTCCGGAAAAATGCAAGAAATTTTTTCACGAATTTCTGCTGAAAAGTTTTCCACATTTTCGGCAGTTAGTACAAATTTCCGGAAACAGGAAAGGAGAGAACATGCAATACCGAACTGACCTTGCCTTGGAAAGCCTTGCCGCCGTGCGCAAGCCATCCGGCGTCACAGAGCACAAGCGGGGCGAGCATTTCCGCATCACAGAGATCCACATTGCCGACGACGAAAGCGGCAGACCCCTCGGAAAGGGAAAGGGGCGCTATATCACACTGGAAGGGCAGGCGCTGTCCCGTTTTTCGGACGACCACGGACCCATGGCACAAGAACTTGCCGCCGAGCTGCGACCGCTGCTGCCGGACGAGGGCTGCGTGCTGGTCGCCGGGTTAGGGAATATGGACATCACCCCCGATGCCCTCGGACCTCGCACGACCGCAAAAGTCCTTGCGACCCGCCACCTGAAGCAGGAGTTGGCAGACGAGGATGAAGCATTCCTCAAAGATCTCCGCCCCGTCTGTGTCCTTGCGGGCGGCGTATTGGGGCAGACGGGCATCGAGACAGCCGAACTCCTACAGGCAGTAGCGGAACGCATCAAGCCCTCTGCGGTGATCGCCGTAGATGCGCTTGCCTGTTCCTCACTGGAAAGGCTCGGCACGACGATCCAGATCTCTGATACTGGCATTTCTCCCGGCAGCGGTGTCGCCAATCACCGGGCAGCCCTGAATGCGGAAACATTTGGCATCCCGGTCATTGGTATCGGTGTACCGACCGTCATCGGCATGCGTACCATAGCCGAAGACCTGACAGGCAAGCTGCCCCTGCCCACCAAGCAGGACATGATGGTCACGCCCCGTGACGTGGACAGGCTTATTTTACAGGCGGCACAGCTGTTGGCTTGCGGTATCAATTTAGCACTGCATCCGCAGATGGATTATGCGGATGTGGCGGCTCTATAGTGACACTGACGACTGATAGTGAAGTTTAGAGGGGATGGGGGGCAGCGTGAAGTCAGCTGCAAAGGTCGGCTTGCATGACTGAAAGCGCAAAAAAAGAGGACACCGCCGTGTCCTCTTTTACAAGTCAAATCATACTATTCAGCCGATCACTCTTACCTTGATCACGCCATCCTTGGCAGCAAGGGCATCTGCATCGGCATTCCCTGTGAAGATCGCATAGCCGAAGCCCTTCTTCACGCCGGAGCAGCATGCACCGGTCACGTCTGCACCCTCTTTGAACAGGACACAGACCTTTCTTCCGGCAGCATCGCAGGAAACGTTCGGGAAGTTGACACTGTTCCGGATATTGCCGTTCTCGATGTAGTCGATCAGCTCATCGGCTGCCATTTTAGCGCAGTTGTCCTCAGATTCGGGCGTAGATGCGCCCAGATGCGGGATAGCCACGACACCGTCCATCGCAACGGTCTTGGCATTCGGGAAATCGGTCACATAGCAAGCGACCTTGCCGGATGCCAGCGCAGCCTCGAGATCAGTATCGTTCACCAGCTCACCTCTTGCGAAGTTCAGGATCCTTGCACCGTCCTTGAGCTGTGCAAATACAGCGGCATTCATAAAGCCCTTGGTATCCGCATTGCACGGTACATGGAGCGTGATATAATCCGCAGCAGCATAGACTTCTTCCTTGGTCGCAACGACTTTGCAGAACGGAGCGATCTCCGCAGCAGCAGCCTCACTCAGGAACGGATCCGTACCGATGACCGTCATACCCAGTGCAGCAGCAGCCTCTGCTACCTTGCGCCCGATCGCACCCAGACCAATGACACCAAGTGTCTTGCCCAGTACTTCCGGACCTGCAAACTGGCTCTTGCCCTTTTCGACCTGCTTTGCCACGTTCATTTCCTCGGTGTCCTTCAGATCTGCTGCCCATGCAACAGCCTTTGTCACCTTACGGGAGGACAGGAACAGCCCGGCAAGCACCAGTTCCTTGACGGCATTGGCATTGGCACCGGGGGTGTTGAATACAACGATGCCCTGCTCTGCGCACTTGTCAACTGGGATATTATTTGTGCCCGCACCTGCTCTGCCGATAGCAAGCAGGTCTGCACCGAATGTCATGTCATGCATCACAGCGGAGCGTACCAGAATACCGGTCGGGTCCTCCACGGAATCCGATACCGTGTACTTTGCCTTGTCGAATTTCTCCGTACCGCAGGCAGCGATCTTGTTGAGTGTCAGAATATTGTACATGGGTATTTCCTCCTTGCTATGTACTTATGCGTTCTCTTCCTCGAATTTCTTCATGAAAGCGACCAGCTTCTCCACGCCCTCGATCGGCATTGCGTTGTAGATAGAAGCTCTCATGCCGCCGACCGTTCTGTGACCCTTGAGGTTCTCAAAGCCGGCTTTCTTTGCCTCGGCAACGAATTTCGCATCCAGGTCTGCATCGCCCGTAACGAACGGCACGTTCATCAGAGAACGATCCTCCTTGCGTACCGTCCCCTTGAACATCTTGCTCTGGTCGAGGAAATCGTACAGGATCGCAGCCTTCTTCTCGTTGTGTGCCTTCATTGCTGCAAGACCGCCCATTTTCTTCAGCCACTTGAATACCTTGCCGCAGATGTAGATGCCATAGCAAGGCGGTGTATTGTAGAGAGAACCTGCGTCTGCCTGTGTTTTCCATGCAAGCATGGTAGGCGTATCCTTGACGGGCGGTTCTTCGGGGATCAGATCCTCACGGATGATGGCGATGACCACGCCGGCAGGACCGACATTCTTCTGCACGCCGCCATAGATCACGCCGTACTTCGTCACATCGATCGGCTCGCTCAGGAAGCAGGAAGAAACGTCAGCGACAAGCTCCTTGCCCTTGGTATTCGGGAGCTGTTTGAATACTGTACCGTAGATCGTGTTGTTCTGGCAGATGTATACATAATCCGCATCCTCCGGGATGTCCAGATCGGAGCAGTCCGGGATATAGGAAAAGGTCTTGTCAGCAGAAGAAGCCAGCTCTACAGCCTGACCGTATTTTTTCGCTTCCTGAAAGGCTTTCTTTGCCCACTGACCGGTGATGATGTAGCCGGCTTTGCCGTTCTTCATCAGGTTCATGGGGACAGCAGCGAACTGCTGGGAAGCGCCGCCCTGCAAAAACAGCACCTTGTAGTTATCCGGGATGCCCATCAGGTCACGCAGATCCTGCTCTGCTTCGTCAATGATCTGCTGGAACATCTTGGAACGGTGGGACATTTCCATCACGGACATCCCGCAGCCCTTGTAATCCAGCATCTCCTCTGCTGCTTCACGCAGGACTTCCTCCGGCAGAACAGCCGGTCCTGCGCTGAAATTGTACACTCTGCTCATTGCAATGACCTCCAAAATCGATAGTAGTATGGCAGGAAACAGCGGCTGGTTCGTTAAAAATTTAACGAACGGATCCTATATCCGCCGCAACACCTGAACACATTTATTATACTATTTTTTCCGGGATAAGTCAAGACATCCGAACAGATTCTTCGCATTTTGTTGAAATTGCTGTATTCTGACAGAATTTTTTTGTATGCATTATAAAATACGCCGTCCCTGAAGCGTGACAGCCGCTTCAGGGACTCCTATCAGATAGCTTCCTTGATCTTGGCGATAGCGCCCTTTTCCAGCCGGGAGACCTGTGCCTGTGAAATGCCGATCTCCTTGGCGACTTCCATTTGTGTCCGTCCGCAGAGAAAGCGCAGATATAAAATGTTCTTTTCCCTGTCCTCCAATGCTTTCATGGCATCCCGCATGGAAAATTCGGCGATCCAGCTATCCGCACTGTCTCTGTCGCTGATCTGATCCATGACATACAGCGTGTCTCCCGCATCCGAATACACCGGTTCATACAGGGAGACCGGGTCGCTGATGCTTTCGAGGGCGATCACGATATCGGAGCGCTTTTCGCCGATCTCCTGTGCGATCTCGTCCATGGTCGGTTCTCTTTGCAGGCGTGCGGTGAGGACATCCTTTGCTTGGATCGCCTTGTATGCCAGATCCCGCAGCGAACGGCTGACCTTGATCTGGTTATAGTCCCGCAGATGCCGCCGCAGTTCGCCGCTGATCATTGGCACGCAATAGGTCGAGAACCGCACCTCTTTGCTCAGGTCGAAATTATTGATCGCTTTCATCAGCCCGACCACCCCGATCTGGAACAGGTCGTCCACGTCCTCTCCCCGTCCCGCAAACCGCTGCACCACGCTCAGGACGAGCCGCAGATTGCCCTGAATGAGCTTGTCCCGGACGGCTTTGCTGCCGGTCTCCTTGTATTCCCGGAGCAGAGCCATTTTTTCTTCCTCCCGCATGACTTTCAGCTCGGCAGTGTTGATACCGGCAATGACTACCTTATGATATGCCATTTGATGCACTTCCTTTCGCTAAAAATAGTATGTACTGGGAGAAAGTGCTTCATGCAATGAAAATTTTTCCGCCTGTCCGCATTCCGACAAGTTCCGCCCTCTCCACAGTGCTATAATACAAGCAGGGGGGATCGGATGAGGACAGTCTATGTAGATGTACTGCTCGTGTGCAACTTATACATGAATTTCCTGCTCCTGCGCCTGACCGCAAGGCTGACCCACACAAAATGCCGCACCGGTAGATGTCTGACAGGGGCAGGGCTGGGGGCTGCGGGTTCGCTGATGATCCTGCTGCCGCCGCTGCCGTTCCTGCTGTCGCTCCTGTGCAAAGCAGGACTGGCGGCAGGGATGTGCCTGATCACATTCGGGCGGAGGCAGTTCTGGCAGAAACTGCTGTGCTTCGGGGGTGTGAGCTGTGGAATGGCAGGCATCCTGTTAGCGCTGTCACTCTCCGGGCGTGTCTGGTATGCCAACGGGAGCTGGTACCCGGACATCAGCCTGCGTGCGCTTGTCCTGTGGACGATCGCTGCCTATGGGATGCTGTGTGTCGTGCAATATTTCCATAACCGTACCCACCCCACGGCAGACGGCTACACGGTGCATATCCGCTACGGGGCGCACACGGCAGCCGTGGAGGGGCTTGCCGACACCGGGAATACCCTCGTGGATTTCTGCACGGGCAAGCCTGTCATTCTCTGCGAACGGGAAGCACTTTCTGCTTTGCTCCCGGAAACGCTCCCGCCCGCCCGTTTCCGTCCGCTGCCGTATGCCACAGCTGCCGGAACGGGTCTGGTGTACGTATTCCGACCGGATGAAGTCCTCATCCGGAAAGAGGAAACAGCAAAATCCGTGGACGTGCTCGTCGGTATCGGCGGACAGACGGAACATAAGGCAATTTTCAACCCGAAACTGCTGCGCTGTTAGGAGGTCTTTTCATGAACATTTTACAAGCCGTCAAGCAATTCCTGCACAAGCTGTTCCGCCCCTGCCGGGTGGACTACATCAGCGGGTCGGACACGTTGCCGCCGCCCCTTACCAAAGAGGAAGAAGCGGCTGTATTTGCCCGACTTGCACAGGGCGACACACAGGCACGGGAAACGCTCATCGTCCACAATCTCCGGCTTGTTGTCTACATCGCAAAAAAATTCGAGACATCCAGCATCTGTCTCGAAGATCTTATTTCCATTGGCACGATCGGCTTGATCAAGGCAGTCGGCACATTCTGCCCGGACAAAAATATCAAGCTTGCGACCTATGCATCCCGGTGTATCGAAAATGAAATTCTGATGTTCCTGCGGAAGTCCTCACAGTACCGGGGCGAAATTTCCATTGACGAACCGCTGAACGTGGACTGGGACGGCAACGAACTCCTGCTGTCGGACGTACTCGGCACGGAAGAGGACATTGTCAGCCGTGGCATCGAGTGGGAATCAGAACGGGAAATGCTGCTGAACGCCGTTCACGACCTGCCGCCCCGGGAGCGGGAGATCCTCGAATACCGCTTCGGGCTTGGCGGGAAAAAGGAGATGACACAGAAAGAAGTCGCCGACCGCATCGGCATTTCACAGTCCTACATCTCCCGTCTGGAAAAGAAGATCATCCGGAAATTACGGGTGGTTTTGGAAGAACAAATGGTGTAAAAAAGAGTCTGTCCAGCATCACAGCCGGACAGACTTTTTCATGTTATATTATCCTTTAGAAATACCAGAGACAAAATGCTTGAGCAGTCCAAGATCAAAAATGTCGATCATCCCGTTCCTGTCCATATCCACATTCTGCCATGCTGTCAGTGTACCGCTGCCGAGCAGCCATTTCTGGAGTACGACAATATCGGCAAGCGTGGCTGCCCCGTCCGCATTGACATCACCTATGACCGGAGGGGTATCCGGTTCAGTGGGCGGAACGGGTTCGGTCGGCTTTACAGGTTCGGTAGGCGGAACAGGTTCGGGCGGCAGAAAGAGGGGCGCTGTTTCGACAAGCCATCTCTGCCCGGCTGCACCGCTGAAAGCCTCCACGGAAGAAGCCCCGACCGCCTGCGTGTAGCGCTCTGCTGTCTTGTCATAACCGGCACGGGGTACAATGCTGTACGTGCCGTCCGGATCCTTCACGAAGCGCATCATTTGCACATTGGTGGTGGTATCCGCATCCGCAAGTACCGTCTTGCCGTCCTGCACGGTGAGATACTGCCCGCCCGAGATCAGGTAGTACAGATCTCCGGTCGCCGGTTTCACAGTCCATGCATCCTGTCCCGCAAGGGGTGTTCCGGCATCCGCATTCGTGAACTGATAGGAAAGCGCCCTGTCCATGGTCTCCCCGGCAAAGGTCACCTCGTCCAAGAACCAGTTCTGACACGCAGAACCCGTTTTCCCCCAGAGTGCGCAGTTTGCGCCGGCTTCTTCCGATGCAGAAGCGATCTCCACAAAGGCAGCGGTATCCTTCTTCGGGTGGATCTGATAGCTGCCGTCTGCATTGGCAGTCAGGAGGAATTTCTGGTTGTCGTTGCCCTTATAGGCATACAGCTCGATATTGGTGCCGTTTTCCGTCTTGCCGCCTGTCACGTCGATCACATACGTCTTGTCCCCGACCATGGACTGGATGTAGTAGTACCCCTCTCCTGCCGGAACGAACCGGAACGTATCCTGTGTACCGGCTTCGGATGCGCCCCACTGCTGCACATTCGTGCCGTTGGCAGCTTCTCCGCCGGCAATGTCCAGATACAGTCCGCTGTTGGCATTGCGTATCATGAAGTACGCATTCACTGGCAGTTCTGCCGGGTCAGTACTCCCCCAGCCGTCCTCTACGCCTGCCATGAAGCCCGGCGAGGGAACACCTGCGGCGGCATAGGTGCTGTAATTGACATTGCCCGCTGTTTTCTGTGCGCCGCTGTAGGCAGTCGTGTAGGTCTTTGCCTGTTCGGCGGTCAGTGCCTTGTATTGGTAGTTCGATGCCGGACGCCATGTACAGGGCTGTGCGGTACTGTTGGAGTCACCGCCCTGCTTGGTGCGCTGGCAGTTCTGGAATATCGAACCCGTTTCCGAATAGTAGCCGTTGAACGTCATCTTGTCCCAGTCGCAGATGACGTTCCCGCCGTTTTCATAGACACAGTTCTCAGCGAAGATCTTGCCCTTGGTGATGACAGTATATGCCATGCTGAAGGTATTCACATAGTTGTTGAGCGAATGGTAATACCCCCACCGCATCAGCCCCGGTCCTCTGGTGTGCGTATCGTGGAAACTGTTGGCGATCAGGGACATGCGGGGGTAGTTGTCATACTGTGCCTCAAGGTCTGCACCGTCTGCCGGATAGCCTAAGATCAGCCCGTACTTGTGCGCCCCGAAGGAACAGTCCGAGACCGTGCAGTAGTCGGCATCATAGCAGCACGCAAGGAATTTATCCTCGTCCACCTCGCCGTTAGATGCCTCTCCGTAGCCGTCATGCCCGACAAAGGTCACATGATCGACCCAGATATTTTCCCCCGAACCAAAATAGAACTGGATAGAGTCATTGTTGTTGGAGTCCCTGTCATGGGTGCTTTCAAAGTTTTTGAGGATGATGTTATTGCCCGTTCCGCTTTTGCTTGCGGTGCAGAACTGCACATTGAACAGCGTGTGCTTGTCGTAGCTGCCGATGATGGTCTTGTTGCTGTGAACATAGATCCGCCCGGCAGAACACATATAGCGTGTGCCGTTCAGGTTCAGTTCCGTCACGGAAATATTGTCGGTGACAACGATCGTGTACGGCTCGTCGGCAGTTGCATATTTCTGCAGATCGGCAAAATTGGAAACTTCCACAGTTTCCCCGAGCAGTCCGCCGATGTCGGCAGCCTTGACCTTTCCGGTCGTGTCGTCAAAGCAGTATCCCGCAAAGCCCTGCAGCCCTGCCGGATCGAGCAGCCACTGCTGCCCCTTTTCCCCGGCATAATCTGCCACGGTCAAGCCTGTTTTCCCGGAAGTCAGCGCAAGGTCGGTATCGGCGTAATTCACGATCTTATAATGCAGATCGTTGCCGAGGCTGTCCTTGTCGGTCGGAACGATGTACCAGTACTGGGCATGGTCATTCTCATTGCCGTAAATGACGGCTTCCGTTCCGGAAGAAAGCCCGTACTGCATGGGCGTGAGCAGTCTGCCCGAAGCGGCATTGACGATCTTGAAATAGCTGCCGTTCCCGTCCGCACCGCAGTAGTCGATGCGCCACTGTTCGCCGAGCGTACCGTTCTCCGCTGTCAGGGCAAGGGGGGAAGCATCTTTCGTGTCCGCTGCACTGAGGTTGGCGCTGTCGTCATAGGCAGCAATGTGCATGAGCTGCGGTGCGTATTCTACACCCGCAGCACTGACTTCCGGCGCTGTCTGGATACAGGGAACAGCTGTCAGTGTCAGCATTGCCGAAAGTGCCGCTGCAAGGCATCTCGGCAGGGAAAAGCGCTTTTGCATCCTAACCATCTCCTTTGTTGCATTTGCAGGGATCTGTAAACATTACCTGTTAAATATAGTATACCATAAATAAAATGATCTTGCAAGTGTTTTTTTAATGAGGGAGTGGATAAGCAGGGATCTTTTGAAAGCATTCCGACCTTTGCCGCCGTAAGGCGGCATTGGGAGGAAAAACAAAAGTTTTTGCTCCAGCTTTTTTCAAAAAGCTGGCAGGAGTCCAGAGGGCAGCGCCCTCTGGTCACCGACGGCAAGCTGCCGCCTCCGTTGTGTCGCCCAATGCGCCTGCCGGCGCAAAGGGCGACTGCTCTTAGGTAAGATCAAGTAAGTTTATCCATTCGTTTCATCAAGCCAGCTCATCGCCGTATGTACAAAAGCCGCACTGCCCCGCCACAGGACAGAATCATCGAACCGCACCTGCGGATGATGCTGCCCGAATTCGTAGCCGTCCTGTCGGCTGCCTGCCGTGAGGAACATGCTGACCGTCGGCACGTGATGGCTGACAAAGGCGAAATCTTCACTGCCGCCGCCTGCCTTGCCGCCGGAAACGACCGAAAGGTCGATCGCTGCATCCCCGAACAGCTTGCGCATGGAAGCCATTGCCGAAGCCGCAAGCGCCCCGTCGATCATCATGCACGGGCAGAAATCAAAGAATTCCACCTCCGCTTCACACCGGAACGCAGCCGCAATGCCCTTGCAGATCTGTTCCATGCGTGTGCGGATGAGTGCGCCGACTGTATTTTCGGGGTCGGTCGTGCGGATCGTGCCCCACATTTCGGCAGTGTCGGGAATGACGTTGGAAGCCTTGCCCGCTTCAAACCGTCCGGTCGTAAACACCCCGAACTGGTTGCCCTCCAGTTCCCGGCTGTTGATCTCCTGCAAAGCGATGTGCATATGCGCCGCCGCCGTGATCGGGTCGATGGATTCATGCGGTGTCGAACCGTGTCCGCCCCTGCCCCGGACGGTGATGTGATACTGTTCGCAGGATGTGGAAGAAATGCCGCCGCCTGCCACGAGGAACATACCCGAAGGCATGGGCATCCCGGCTGTGACGTGGAGCATCATAGCGGCATCGACTTTCGGGTCATCGAGCAGTCCTGCCTGTATCATATCGGGCGAACCCTGAAAGATCTCCTCTGCCGGCTGAAATTCGAGCTTGACCGTTCCGGTGATCTCCGCTTCACAGGCTTTCAGGAGCTTTGCCGCCCCGAGGAGCATGGCGGTGTGCATATCATGCCCGCAGCCGTGCATTTTTCCCGGAATTTCGCTGCAATAGGGAACATCGGCTTCCTCTGTCATGGGGAGCGCATCCATATCCGCCCGGAGCAGCATCGTCCTGCCCGGCTTCTTCCCGCCTACAAGAGCGACTACGCCGCAGCGTCCCATTTCCTGCGGTGTGTAGCCCATTTCCGTGAGCTGCTGCATGACGAGCGCCTTCGTGACCGGCAGGTCAAATCCGGTCTCCGGGTGGCGGTGGATCGTCCGCCGGAGTTCTGCCAAGGTGGGCTGAAGTGCCTGTGCATCTGCTAAAAGCTGTTGTGTGTTCATGTGAAATACCCCTTTCTGTCAGCCGTCCGGCTGTGTGGTGGTTACTTCTATTATACAGCATTTATGAGAAGAAATCAAGTGCGGCAGGCTGCTATTTTATCTAACCTGAAAGCGGTCGCCCTTTGCGCCGTCAGGCGCATTGGGCGACGAAACAAAAGTTTTTGGTCCAGCTTTTTTCAAAAAGCTGGCAGGAGTCCAGAGGGCAGAGCCCTCTGGTCGCCGCCCGCAGGCGGCGAAACACTTCTATACTTCGCCCTTTTCAGGCAGCGAGGCGCTGCACCGATTTGCCTCCCAATGTGCCTACGGCACAAAGGTCGGCTTGCCCGGATGATACTTTTATCTTCCCTGAAAGCAGTCGCCCTTTGCGCCGTCAGGCGCATTGGGCGACACCACGGGTGCAGCGTCACGCTGCCTTTTGGCAAAAAAGTGCCCCCTTCTTTCCTCTTTTCCGAACTATCCTTTTCGCCTTTAGGCGAAAAAGCAGTAAGGCTGCAAAAAAATCAGCCTTTACAATTCAGGAAAAATATGTTATAATAAAACCGATACGAAAAGCCGGGAGGGAATGGTATGCCAGAGAACAGACTAGATACCGCACAGACAGCAGAAACACCGCTGGAGCTGCCTGTCTATGATCACGCTGTCAGCTTGCAGGAAACGGGAACGGTCGAAGCACTGGAAGCGGCAGTCATGCATTTCCGGCGTATCGAACAGTATGCGGATGCCCGGGAACGCATTGCACAGTGCATGGAAAAAATAGAACAGCTCGAAGCAGAACGCACCCGCCGCCGGGAAGAAGTCATCGCATGGGATGCCGAATTGCAGCGCCGCCGGATGCGGAAAGCAGATATGCTGGACAACCTGTTCCGGTTCGTGATGCTGCCGCTGTTTGTAGGGGTCGTGATGCTTGCGGTGTATGCGATCAGTAAAACTTAAGACAGCGCCATACAAAGACCGTGCGCCGTTGCCTTAAAGCGGTAGGAATGGACAACAGAAGGTACGATGTGTGCCATGGTTTTGTCAATGTTGTCAAATTCTCCGCCCGTGTCTTGACAATACCGCAGGATCATTGTAAAATGGTAAGGTGAGGTAAATGGCAATATTTCGCCAAAGCAGGGAGATGAAAAAGAGAAATGAAGGTCGTATTGTTGGCAGGCGGGCTTGGCACACGGATCTCTGAGGAATCCCAGTTCCGCCCGAAACCGATGATAGAGATCGGCGGAAAGCCGATCCTGTGGCATATCATGAAAGAATATGCCCATTATGGTATATGTGAGTTCGTCATTTGTGCAGGCTATAAGCAGCATATCATCAAGGAATGGTTCGCAGACTATTTTCTCCACAATTGTGATGTGACCTTTGACTATACAGCCGGCAGAAATGATATGATCATCCACAAACAGCACATTGAACCGTGGAAAGTCACGGTCGTGGATACCGGACTGCACACCATGACAGGCGGACGCATCAAGCGTGTCCAAGAATACGTGGGGAACGAAACATTCATGATGACCTACGGCGATGCCGTCTGTGATGTGGATATCGAGAAGCTGCTCACCTTCCACCGGTCGCACGGCAAGATCGCCACGCTGACCGCCGTCCGGCAGGAACAGCAGAAAGGGGTGCTGGACATCGGCGGCGACAATGCCGTCAAGTCGTTCCGGGAAAAGAATCTCTCGGACAGTGCGCCCATCAATGCAGGCTATATGGTACTCGAACCGCAGGTGTTCGGCTACATTGCCGGGGATGAGACCGTGTTTGAGCGGGAACCGCTGGAACGCCTTGCGGCAGAGGGGGAACTGATGTCCTATCCGCACAGGGGCTTCTGGCAGTGCATGGACAACAAGCGGGAAATGGACACCCTCGAAAAATTATTGCAGACCGGAAATGCCCCATGGAAAAAATGGGCAGACTAACAAGAAGAATGGGAGGAGATCACCATGGCAGAGTGGAACAGTGAAGCAGAGGCAAGGGAACAGATCAAAGCCCTTGTCGCAGAATATTATCATGATTTCGTGGAAAAGAAAAAGCCCTTTGCAGAGGGGGACAGGATCAACTATGCTGCCCGTGTGTTCGATGAAAAGGAAATGCAGAGCCTGACGGATGCTACACTCGATTTTTGGCTGACGACGGGCAGATTTTCTGACCGCTTTGAAAAGGAGTTCGCACAGTGGATCGGCGTGAAGTATGCGCATCTGGTGAACAGCGGTTCTTCTGCCAACCTGATCGCCTTCATGGTGCTGACAGCCCCGGAGCTGGGCGAACGCCGGGTAAAGCGGGGCGATGAGGTCATCACCGTTGCCTGCGGTTTCCCGACCACCATTGCACCGATCCTGCAATATGGTGCAGTCCCGGTATTCGTGGATGTGACCGTGCCGCAGTATAATATCGACGTGACACAGCTGGAAGCTGCCCTCTCCGAAAAGACGAAGGCAGTCATGATCGCCCACACCCTCGGCGATCCGTTCGACATTGCCGCTGTGAGAGCTTTCTGTCAGAAACATGATCTGTGGCTGGTAGAGGACAACTGCGATGCCCTCGGTTCTAAGTACACCATTGACGGCGAAACAAAATTCACCGGCACATGGGGCGACATCGGCACGAGCAGTTTCTATCCGCCGCACCATATGACCATGGGCGAGGGCGGCTGTGTCTATACGGACGATCCGCTGCTGCATCGGCTGATCCTCTCCTACCGGGACTGGGGACGGGACTGCGTGTGCCCCTCCGGACGTGACGATCTCTGCGGACACCGCTTTGACGGGCAGTTCGGGGAGCTGCCGCAGGGGTATGACCACAAGTACGTCTACAGTCATCTGGGCTATAACCTGAAAGTGACCGACATGCAGGCTGCTGTCGGCTGTGAGCAGCTCAAAAAATTCCCGTCTTTCATCGAACGCCGCCGCCACAACTGGGAGAGACTGCGCCATGCCCTGCTCCCCGTGGCAGACAAGCTGATCCTGCCCGAACCTGCGGAAAACAGCGAGCCTTCGTGGTTCGGCTTCCTCATCTCCGTGAAGCCGGAAAGCGGCATTGCCCGCAACGATGTGACACGCTATGTGGAAGAACACAATATCCAGACGAGACTGCTTTTCTCCGGCAACATGATCAAGCACCCCTGCTTTGATGAACTGCGGGGAACGGATGCCTACCGGGTAGCCGGCAGTCTGGAAGTGACAGAATTCATCATGAACCAGACATTTTGGGTGGGTGTCTATCCCGGCATGACGGACGAGATGATCGACTATATGGCAAAGATCATCATCGAAGCCGTCAGCAGATGAGGAGAAGCCGATGATCACAACAGTAGAAGGACTGCGGCAGGCAGCCCTTGCCATACGGAAAGACCTGCTGGAGCTTTGCTCCCTGCAAACCATCCACATCGGGGGCGATCTGTCCGTGACCGATGTGATGACAGTGCTCTGGCAGTACCAGATGCACTACGATCCCCAGGACATCCATGCGGAGGATCGGGACAGATTCGTCCTTTCCAAGGGACATGCCTCCGCCGTGACCAGCTTCAATCAGGCAGCGATCGGCTGCTTTGACAGGGAGGATGTCCTCCGGGAATATGCCACGGACGGCGGGCGGTTCTCCATGCACTCCTGCCGGCTGGTCAATCCCTTTGTGGAGGTCTCCACGGGCAGTCTGGGACATGGTTTCCCGGTCGCCTGCGGCATGGCGGCAGGTCTGCGCCTGAAGCATAACGATACCAGCCGTGTCTATGTCGTCATGGGCGACGGTGAGCAGTCCGAAGGCTCTGTCTGGGAGGCTGCCATGAATGCTGCCCACCTGAAACTCGGCAATCTTGTCGCCATCATCGACCTGAACGGTCTGGAGGCGGACGGCAGTATCTACGAGCTGACGGGACTGGACAGCGTAGCGGAAAAATACCGCAGCTTCGGCTGGCGGGTGTGTGAATTTGACGGGCATGACATTGCGGAGATCAAGCGGCAGTTCGACAGTCTGCCGCCTGCCTCTTCCGAAACGCCGACCGTTTTTGTCTGCCATACCGTCAAGGGGAAGGGCGTTCCCTTTATGGAAGATCAGCCCCGCTGGCACGCCGGAAGGATCACCCGTGAGCAGTATGAAGAAGCGCTGCGTACACTGGACGAAAGGGGCTGACAGCATGGACTTTACAGAAAAGGTCTTTCTGCGGGATGTCATCGGGGAACATATGACAGCGCTCGGCAGGGCGGACGAACGGGTCGTCATGGTCAATGCCGACCTGATGGGTACGTGCCGCTGCCGGGGATTTGCGGAGGCGTTCCCGGAGCGCTCTTTCAACGTGGGCATTGCGGAGCAGAATATGGTCAGCTTTGCGGCAGGGCTGGCGCATGAGGGCTTTGTGCCGTATGTTTTTTCGATGGTGCCGTTCATCACGATGCGTGCCTGTGAACAGTGCCGGACAGATGTTGCCTATGCCGGGCTGCCGGTGCGGTTCATTGCGCCCTATGCCGGGCTTTCCGGCGGTATTTCGGGGGCAACGCACTGGGGGATCGAGGACTGTGCCATCATGGGTGCGATGCCGGGCATGACCGTCCTCGAACCCTGTGATCCCCGACAGGCAGAACAGATGCTGGATGTTTCCCGCTCCTGCGAAGGTCCGGTCTATCTCCGGTGCAGCGTAGAACCGGTGGTGCGTGTTTACGGGGAGGACTACCAGTTCCAGACCGGAAAGGCAGATACCGTGCGTGAGGGACAGGACGGTGCGTTCCTGTGTGCGGGCATCACCGTGAAATATGCGCTCATGGCAGCGGAAGCGGTCGCAGAACAGACGGGAAAGCAGATCCGGGTCGTAGACATGCACACCTTCAAGCCCCTTGACCGGGAAGCCGTCCTCCGTGCGGCAGAGACGGGGCATGTCATTGCGGCGCAGGATCATGTCCGCATCGGCGGACTTGGCTATGCGGCAGCGGCAGTACTGGCAGAAGCGGGCGTGCAGACACAGTTCCGGATACTGGGCGTACCGGATGTATTTGAGACGATGGCACATGCACCGTATCTGTATCATAAATTCGGCTATGACGATGCCGGGCTGACAGCGGCAATGCTGGAACTACTTGGTTAAGGGGGATCGTTCATGAAAATTGCAGTGACCGGCGCAACGAGCATGATCGGCTGCGCACTGATCCGGGAATGTATCACAAACGGCACACAGGTGCTTGCGGTCGTGCGCAGGGGCACAAAGCGCTTGGAACGGCTGCCGGTATCGCCTCTGGTGGAGATCGCCTATGCCGGTCTGGACGAGCTGGACACAGTCAGCGGCAGCGGCTTCGATGCCTTGTATCACTTTGCATGGGAGGGGACGATGCGTGCGGAACGGGATGACCCTATGATGCAGGAACGCAACATCCGCAGCACCCTTAAGGCGGCAGAACTGGCGGTGCGGCTGGGATGCAGGCAGTTCGTGTTCGCCGGCTCACAGGCGGAATACGGCAGAGTCGAGGGCGTGAGCGGTCCTGATACGGTCCCCCGCCCCGAGACTGCCTACGGCATGGCAAAACTAGCTGCCGGGATGCTCAGTAAACGGTGCTGCGAAAAGAACGGGCTTTCCCATATCTGGACGAGGATCTTCAGCGTATACGGCACGATGGACAATGCAGGAACGATGCTGGACTATGCCATTGACCAGTTCCTCAAAGGGGAGACCGCACAGTTTTCTGCCGGGCGGCAGATGTGGAACTACCTCTTTGAGAGCGATGCCGGAACATTGTTTTACCGATTGACAGAGCGCCATGCCCCCACTGGTATCTATTGCATTGCCGGAAAGGGATCTATGCCGCTGCGCAGCTATATCGAGATCATGCGGGATGTGTACGGCGAGGGCGCTGTCTGTGCCTTTGCACCGGACGGCGATACTGTTCCGCTGGGCATACAGGCGGATATCACAAAGACCGTACAGGCTGCGGACTACTGTCCGCAGGTCGGCTTTGCAGAGGGCATCAGCAGCGTGATCGCTTTCAAGAGAGCGCAGAAAGGGCAGGAAAGACCGCTATGAAACGGATCAGTATCTTAGTGCCGACCTACAACGAGCTGGACAATGTCAAGCCCCTGAGCGAAGCCATCCTCGCAGAATTTGCAAAACTGCCGCAGTACGACTATGAGATCGTATTCATCGACAACGATTCCAAGGACGGTACCCGTGACCGCCTGCGGCAGATGTGTGCGGGAAACAAGAAGATCAAGGCGATCTTCAATGCCAAGAATTTCGGGCAGAACAATTCGCCGTACTACGGGCTGATCCAGACCACAGGCGACTGTGTGATACTGATGTGTGCGGATTTTCAGGATCCGGTGGAAATGATCCCGATGCTCCTTCAGGAGTGGGAAAATGGCTACAAGATCGTCAGTGCCATCAAGACCACCAGCAAGGAAAACAAGTTCGTCCGTTTCCTGCGGACATGCTATTACAAGCTCATCAAGAAATTCTCGGATGTGGAGCAGATCGAGCATTTCACGGGGTTCGGGCTGTATGACCGGTCGTTCGTGAACGTGCTGCGTGACCTCAATGACCCTACCCCCTTCCTGCGGGGCATCGTGGCAGAGCTTGGCTTCAAGCGCAAGGAGATCCCCTACGAACAGCAGCTGCGCAAGGCAGGCAAGTCGAAAAACAATTTCTTTTCGCTCTATGACATCGCCATGCTGAGTTTCACGTCCTACACCAAAATCGGACTGCGGCTGGCGACTTTCGTGGGGCTGTTCATTGCGGTGATCAGCTTTGTCATTGCACTGGCATATTTTATCCTGAAACTCTGTATGTGGGATACGTTCAATGCCGGCATGGCGCCTGTGGTCATCGGGATGTTCTTTTTGGGCGCAGTACAGCTGGTTTTCTTGGGGCTGATCGGGGAATATATCCTCAGCATCAACAAGCGCATCATGCACCGCCCGCTTGTCATTGAGGAGGAGCGCCTGAACTTTGAGGAGGAATGACATGAAATTTTACGACCGGAAAAAAGTGCTCGTCACCGGGCATACCGGATTCAAAGGCTCGTGGATGTGCCGGCTCTTATTGCAGGCAGGCGCAGAGGTGACAGGTTATGCCCTGCAGCCGCCAACAGACCCGGCACTGTTCACGCTGTGCGGACTGGACAAGGACATGCCGTCCGTAGAGGGCGATGTCCGTGACCTTGCGCATTTGCAGCAGGTCATGAACGAGGTAAAGCCGGAGATCGTCATCCACATGGCAGCACAGCCCATTGTCCGGACATCCTACCAAGACCCCGTCTACACCTATGAAACGAATGTCATGGGCACGGTGCATCTCCTGGAGGCAGTCCGGCACTGTCCGTCCGTTGTCTCCGTGGTGAATGTCACGACCGACAAAGTCTACCGGAACCGGGAATGGGCATGGGGCTACCGGGAAAACGAGGAACTGAACGGCTTTGACCCCTATTCCAATTCCAAATCCTGTTCGGAACTGGTGACCAGCAGCTACCGGGATTCGTTCTTTGCGGACGGGCAGGTCGCTATCACCACTTGCCGGGCAGGCAATGTCATTGGCGGCGGCGACTTTGCGGCGGACAGGATCATTCCGGACTGCATCCGGGCAGTGCAGAAGGGGGAGGAGATCATCGTGCGCAATCCTGCCTCGACACGCCCCTATCAGTTCGTTCTCGAGCCGGTGTATGCGTACCTGATGATCGCCGCACGGCAGTACACGGATAAAAGCCTTGCCGGGTGTTACAACATCGGACCGGATGACAAGGACTGCCTGACGACCGGGGAACTGGTGACACTCTTCTGCGACAAGTGGAATGCGGCAAACGGCACTTCCGTGCGGTGGAAAAATGTCAGCACCGGCGGACCGCATGAAGCGTCTTTCCTCAAACTGGACTGCTCGAAAGCGAAGTCCGTATTCGGCTGGAGACCCGTCTGGGGCGTGGAAGATGCGATCGAAAATATTGTAGCATTCAGCAGGATATACCTTGCGGGCGGCAGTGTACGGGACTGCATGGACAGGCAGACCGCAGCTTTCCTGCATGACTGCGCAGCAGAGAGGTAAGCATATGCAGAAACGAACAGGCAGCCTGATAGGGCTGGCAGCGGCAATTATGCTCTCGCTTGGCAGCATTTGTCTTTCTTTCCGGGTATGGGAGCTGGACTGGAACGTCCCGGTAAATTTCTCTGGGGACGGGATACTGCTGCTGACCCTGTTCCGGAGCATTGCAGAAAACGGTCTGAAAGGCATCTGGTTCTGTGACAGGCTGGGCGCACCGGACTGGTCGGCACTGATCGATGTGCCGTTTCTGGATCTGGATCTGGCAGGGGAGACATGGCTGCTGACACGGTTTTTTTCAGCAAATACGGTGTTTTATCTGCTGTACCTGCTGACATATCCGCTGGCGGGGGCATCGATGTACCTGCTGATGGGGAAATTCACGAAAAAAACACCCCTGCGGGTGCTGCTGTCGGTGGCATATGCGGTAACGCCCTACCATTTTTACCGGGGCATGGGGCATATGACGCTTTCGCATTATTACACAGTGCCGCTTGCGGTGCTGGCTGCCCTGCTGATCGCAGAAGAGCCGTTCCGGGGCATCGCACCGGAACGCTTCTCTCGTGTGAAAAAGCTGCTCCTGTACGGCGGCTGCGTGCTGTTGGGGTTCTCCAATGTGTACTACGCCTTTTTCGGGCTGTTCTGCATGGGGATCGCTTTCCTGTACAAACTCGCCTGCACCAAAAAGCTCTCCTGCCTGTGGAAAGAAGCCGTGCCGCTGTATACGGTGCTGCTGTGCGTGGGCATCTCACTGCTCCCGAAGATCCTGTATTCCCTGAAATACGGCGAAAATACCATTGCCGGCGTGCGTTCTCCGGTGCAAACAGAAATTCTTTCGCTGCGCATCATTCAGATGCTCCTGCCGCCGGGCTATTCTAAGGTCGGCATACTGGCGAAGATCACACAGCACTACAGCGCAGTCGGCATGAGCATCAATGAAAACCAGTTTGCCGCTTTAGGGCTGTTTGCAGCGGCGGGCTTCCTGATCGCCTGCCTGTGGGTCATTTTCCGCATCATGCAGAAAGGAAAGACGGCAGATACCCGGCAGCGGGAAAGGCTGAATTTGCTCTCGCTGTGTATTCTCTGTCTGGTGATGTACAGTGTCACGGGCGGCTTTTCCATGCTCTTTTCCATGCTGATCACGCCAGAGATACGCTGTGTCAACCGTTCGAGCGTGGTGATCGCCTGCCTGAGCCTGTGCGTGCTGGCGATCGTGTTAGATGCCCTCTTTACAAAACTGAAAGGCAAAGGCTTGGCGATCGGCGGTGCGGTCATGGCGGCGGTATCGGTATGTGTGGGGTATGCGGAATTTTCGTGGTATCCGACGCACTGGCAGGCTGCTGCCAAACAGACGGATGCTGTCCTGCAAAGTTTTTTTGCACAGGTCGAGGAAACTGCCGGGGAAAATGCCCTGATCTATGAGCTGCCTTTCATGCAGTTCCCCGAAGTACCGCCGATCAATGGCATGGAGCACTACCAGCCCGCACTTGGCTATCTCTATACGGACACCCTGCGCTGGAGTTATGGCGGTGTCAAGGGCAGAAACCCGGCTGCGGAGCAGCTTGCCATTGACGAGGGCATGAGCGAAGCCTTTCTGCGGGGCATTCTGGATGCCGGGTTCACAGGCGTGTATATCGACACAAAGGGCTTTGCGGACGGCGGCGCTGCCGTCAATGCCTACTATACCGAGACACTGGGGCTGACACCCATTGTGTCCGAGGACGGGTGGCTGTATTACTATCCGTTGGACGAAAGCATATCACAGCAAGCAGGGACGTGAGAGAATGATCGAAAATATCTGCCGGAAAGTCTGTGCCGTGCTGCATCTTTCCCTTTCCGAAAAGGTGCTGGGATCGCTGGTGCAGTTCGTGAAATTCGGATCAGTCGGCGTGAGCAATACCGTCATCAGCTATGTGCTGAATGTGCTTGTCCTGCTTGCCCTGAAGCCCTATGCACTCTGGTGGGACTATATCGCCGGGAATCTGGTCGCCTTTTTCCTGAGCGTGCTGTGGTCGTATTACTGGAACAACAAATTTGTCTTTACCCCCGAAGCCGGCAAACAGCGCAGCCACTGGAAAGCGCTCTTAAAGACCTATATCTCCTACGGCTTTACGGGCATTATCCTGACCAACCTGCTGTCCAGTCTGTGGATCTATCTGGGGGTATCGAAGATGATCGCACCGCTGATCAACCTGATCATCAGCGTACCCCTGAATTTCGTGCTGAACAAGCTCTGGGCGTTCCGGAGCTGACAGCGGCAAAAAAAGAAGCCTTCTCTGCTACAGAAAAAGGCTTCTTCCCTGCTGTGATAGGTTCAGACCCTGTCATTGAGCTTATCTAAAATGACAGGCAGGACGGCATCTACCTTGTCGTTGTCGAGCTGACAAGTGCCGGCATTGGCATGACCGCCGCCGCCGTATTCGAGACAAAGTGCGCCGATGTTGAATTTGGAATTGCGGTTGATGATGGACTTGCCGATCATGACCGCCGTGTTCTGCTTGCGGAAACCCCATGCCACATGGACGGACAGTTCCGTTTCTGGGTGCATGGCATAGACCATGAAGCGGTTGCCGGCGTAGATCGTTTCCTCATTCCGCAGGTCGATGACTGCTACCTTGCCGTCAATGCGGGTGATGCGCTCCAACTGCGCCTTGAACAGTTCCTGCTGTTCAAAATAGAGATCCACACGCTCCTTGACATCCGGCAGTTCCAGCACCTCATCGATGCTGTGATCCACGCAGAACGTGATCAGTTCCATCATCAGGTCATAGTTGGAAATGCGGAAATTGCGGAATCTGCCCAGTCCGGTGCGTGCATCCATCAGGAAATTCATCAGCACCCAGCCAGTCGGATGCAAGATCTCCTCTTCCGTAAAATCGGCACTGTCGCCCTTATCCACAGCTTCCATGATCTCTGTGGAAACTCGCTGGAACGTGTCCGCACCGCCGTAATAGCGATAGACGACACGGGCAGCGGATCTGGCACTGCCGTCGATGATGTACTTATCCTTGTAAGCGGCTGCATTGTTGCGGAGCAGTTCGCTCTCGTGGTGATCGAAAGCAAGTCCCACCCGTGGGTCAAACGGCAGGTTGGTGGTGATGTCGTTTTCGGAAAGCTCCACCTTGCCGTCCTGTACGTCCTTGGGGTGAACGAACTTGATCTCGTCAATGATATTCAGTTCTTTGAGCAGCATGGCGCACACCAGTCCGTCAAAATCGCTTCTTGTTACCAGTCGTTTCATCTACAGACCCTCCGTTATGTAAAATAGCCGGGCATGCCCGGGATCGTTCTGATCTTATTATAGCATAATTTTTTTGCCGTGTCAAGCATTACGCTGCCCCATCCCCCAACCCCCTTCCCCAAGGGGAAGGGGGCTATATTGCAGGGGGATCCCCCCCTGCACCCCCCTACTTGCGCTATCAACCGGGCAAGCCGACCTTTGCCGGGCATAGCCCGGCATTGGGAGGCACAACGGGTGCAGCGTCACGCTGCCCTTGGGGGCAAATAGTGGTGTCTTGCCACAAAAGGAGTTTATTTATGAAAAAAGACCCTTAGCATTTCTGACTGCCATAGTATTGAGCCTTTCCGGGATCAGGACGCTGCCTTCGTCTGCTGTGTCCGGCGATGTCAATGGGGACAGTATCTTTTCGTCATTTGATGTCAAGCTGTTCCAGAAATGGCTGCTGAACGTTCCGGACTGCGGGCTTGCGGACGGGGCAGGACCGGACGTGAACAAGGACGGAACGGCAGATGTGTTTGACTTGGCGCTGATGAAAGCTGCCCTGAACGGTTACACGATCAGTGTTCCCGAACCACGCCGCAAAGCCATTCCGGTGGAATGTATCCTGCAAGAGCCGGAACTCCCCACAGGCTGCGAAGTCGTGTCGCTGACCATTCTGCTCAACTACCTCGGCTATCCGGCGGAGAAGCTGACAATGGCGAGGAACTACCTGCCAAAGCTCGATTTTTACACTGTGGACGGTCAGCTTTACGGGGCGGATCTCCGGACGACCTTTGCCGGAGACCCGGAACAGCCAAACGCCTACGGCTGCTATGCGCCCTGCATCGTCACGACCGCCAATGCCTACCTGACAGAGATCGGCGCACAGCAGGCGGCATATGACCTCACCGGAACGGACTTGAACACTTTGCTGCGGGACTATATCGACAAGGATATGCCTGTGCTGATCTGGATCACCAGCAAAGACCTGCACGAACCCAAACTCACCACGATCTGGAAGACCCCGTCCGGCGAAACGCTGCAATGGCTCGCCTATGAACATTGTGTCGTCCTGACCGGATATGACGAGAGCACGGGAGAACTTTTCGTCGCCGACCCGATCGTGGGAAATATCGCTTATGACCGGGAAACGCTAAAGCAGCGTTACATAGCATTCGGGCAGCAGGCGGTTTGTATCCAGTAACTTAGGTACGCACAGCAACGGGCTGTTTCCGGAACAGGAAGCAGGCGGCTGCGATCACGAGCGCCGTAATGCCGAGACTGACCGGGTACACCGTCATCAGCCCGGCAAAGCTGTGCAGTTTCGGGAATACTTCATAGACCCACACAATGCGTGTGCCGCAGATGAAAACAAGCGAGCAGACTGCCGGAACAGCACTCATCCCGAATCCCCGCAGATACCCCGAAAGCACCTCAACGAACAGGGAGAAGATGTGCGCAAAGAAAATATAATGCAGCCGGATCAGGCTGTAGTCCATGACCGCTGCCGAATCTTCCTTTTTCATGAACAGCATCAGCAGCGGATGTGAAAAGAGCAGTATCAGCACGGCAACTGTCCCGAAACTCAACCCGCCCGACAGCAGCGAGATGCCGAGTGCCTTTCGGCAGCGGCCGATCTTTCCTGCACCGCAGTTCTGCCCGACCATTGTCGTACACGCTTGCCCGAATGAATTGATGATGCAGTAGGTGAAGGCTTCGAGGTTGTATGCTGCCGAGGAAGCCGCTAAAATATCCGTGCCGAGGGAATTGATCGCCGACTGTACGCAGATATTCGCCAGCGAAAAGACCATGCCCTGAATACCAGCCGGCAGCCCGAGGCGAAGGATCTCCCGGAGACTTTCGCCGTCCACCCGCAGCTTGCCGAGAGCTTGTGGTTATTCAGTTTCAATAGGGTTTGTGCCTGTTGTGGTATGCTCCACAATTCTGATTATGACTTATGCGGAACGGAAAACGGGTGCACCAGTAGGCTAAGATAAATAGGAATTTTAGAGATTCCATTTTTTAAAAGTAAAACAGTTCTTCAAACTTTTTATCCAATGCAATGCATAATAGTAAAGCTAATTTTGCTGTAGGATTAAACTGTCCTGTTTCAATCGAACTTATGGTATTACGTGATACACCTACTAAATTTGCTAACGCAGATTGTGATAGTTTCTTTTCTGTACGCACTTCTTTAATGTTATTTTTTAGTTCAAGTGAATCATTCATAGTTTAGTGCCCCATGAAAAATCTTATCGTCGCCATTACCGCAACAATCAATGTTATTACTGCAATGACCAGATGTCTTTTGTCTTTTGCCTTTATAAAGCGGTATGTCATAGCTGCACATACGGAAGCACAAACAGTGGCAGATAAATCCATCATTGGTAATCCTTGCTCTGAACGAATGATCGTAAATATCGTAGCCATCAAAACCATAACAATATATGACCACATCATTGATTTATCTTTGACTTGAAGTTCCCTTTCATCTCCGCTCCGATTCTCCTGTCGGCTTTTCTCCAGTATTTCTTCCTTGTTCATAATAAAACCTCCAAATAGTTTTGCCAAGTTTTATTGGCGTGATTATATTATATCATTACCGAGTTTACTTGTCAATAGTTTTACTTGTTTTCTACCTTGTAACTAAATAACTTGTTGAAAATATGTTGTGGTTTGTCTGTGTTGCACATACATACGCAATTGTTTACAAAATAAGAAGAAGGCATCATACTCTGTCGAGTACAATGCCCTTGATTATTATACACAAAGTCTGCTATTCAAATTTCTGTTAAGTTGCTGGAATCTGCACCTCAACCATCATAGCCACCCCATCCTTGAATCCTGTCTTGTAAGCTGTTCTTGACTCATCAGCCGAGGTTGCACTCTGAATGTCGAGGAGCTTGTGGAATGTAATAAGCTGTTCTTCGGTCAGCGACTCCTCAAACGGTATGCAGAGCTTGCTCCACTCCGCAGAAAACTCAACGGTAGGCATATTACTCTGGCGGTAGTTATAAAACTCATCAATCATTGTAAGCTGTCCTTTCGGTAATTATTTAGCTTGCTGTATCGGTCTTAACCTTGTTTCCTTAAAAACTTCTTTACCGCTACTGTCCTAAGGATCCGGCAAAGAAAGAACGTGCGGTTTGTTTGATTTTTAATGTAGCGATCGGGCAAGTGGGCGCAATGCACGCTGCCCTCTTGATTTTTCAACAGAAACGTGCTATAATAAAAAAAGCACAGTTCGTACACATAAAATCCACAGGAGGTACATCACAGTGCGCAGATGGATCTGTTTATGGCTTGCCGCAGGGATCGCCCTGCTGACCAGTGCTGCCCTGCCTGCAGCGGCAGCAGACAGCGCCATTGTCCTCACCGAAGAGGAGAAAGCCTATATTGCGGAACATCCCACGCTGAAAGTGGGATTTGTACAGGACCGCATCCCCGTTTCCTTTACCGATGAAAACGGGGAATTTGCGGGCATTTCCCGGTATATTTTGGACAGGGTCAGTGAGCTTTCCGGGCTGACGTTTGAATATGCCCCGCTCCCGGCGGGGGATGTGACGTATGACTACCTGACAAGCAGCGGCTACGATCTGGTGACGAGCGTGGAATACAACGAGGAGAACAAGAAGGCTAACGGCATCCTCATCAGCGGACCCTACCTGTCCAGCCGCAAGGTCATTGTCGCCAAAGAGGGCATGCAGTTCAGCTACAGCGGCAACTGGTCAGTCGCTGTCTCCACGGGTTCGCAGACGCTCAAAAAGGTGCTGGCAAGGACGTTCCCAAGCTTTCAGTTAAAGGACTATGCCTCTATCTCGGACTGCTTTGATGCCGTCAATGCCGGAAATGCAGATCTGATGATACAGAATCAGTTCGTTGTGGAATACTGGCTTTCCAAGCCGAAATATGAGAAATTGCAGGTCATCCCGGTCATGGGGCTGGACGATCAGCACTGCTTTTCTGCGGTGGTAGATTACGGCGGTACGGAAAGTATGCCGCAGGAAGAGGGAACAGTCCTGATCTCCATTCTGGACAAGGCGATCGCCTGCATGGGAGAGGACGAACAGGGCAGCTATGTCATTCAGGGGGTCATGGAGAATCAGTATGAGTACGAGCTGGAAGATTTCCTGAACCGCTACCGCTATGCTGTCGGCATTTTCATCGTGTCGTTCCTGCTGATCATCGTGCTGGTCTGCCTGCTGATGCGGCAGCGTCTGCGGGCAGCGCAGAGCCAAGCAGATGCACGGGCAAAGGGAGAGTTCCTCTCCACCATGAGCCACGAGATCCGCACACCGCTGAACGGACTGATCGGGCTGAACCACCTGATGACCCAAAAGCTCGACGAACGGGGAAAGCTGGAGGAATACCTCCGCCAGTCCTCCGAAACGGCAAAATACCTGCTGTCACTGATCAATGATATTCTGGATTCCTCTAAGCTGGAAGCGCAGAGTCTGGCGCTGGAGCTGCAGCCGATCGACTTGTCGTTCGTCACAGAGACCGTCAGCTCGATCGAGAGCAATGCCATGGCGGAAAAAGGGCTGCATTACACAGCGCAGACAGATCTGCCCTATCCGTATGTGACAGGAGATGCGGTGCGCATCCAGCAGGTGCTGCTGAATCTGCTGGACAATGCCCGGAAATTCACCCCGAAGGGCGGCAGCATCACGATGACCGCCGCACAGACCATGGAGGAACAGGGCAGGGTACTGACGACCGTCACCGTGACCGATACGGGACGGGGCATGAGCGAAGCCTTCCAGAAGCAGCTCTTTCAGATCTTTTCACAGGAAGCAGATACCGTCTCTAAGGGCGATCAGGGGACGGGACTGGGGCTTTCTATCAGCCGGCGGCTGGCAAGGCTGATGGGCGGCGACCTGACCTGCGTCAGCCAGAAAGGAAAGGGCAGCACCTTTACCTTTACCTTTAAGGCGGACCTGGCACAAAGACCGGAACAGGAATTTTACGACGGAACGGCGGAGACAGAAAGTCTCCCCCGTGTGCTGGTCGCTGAGGACAACGAGCTGAACGGGGAGATCATCCGGGAACTGCTCACCGGAGAGGGCTTTCAGGTAACGCTTGCGGAGAACGGGAAGATCGTGCTCCGGACGTTCATCGAGTCCGCACCGGGCACGTACGGGGTCATTTTGATGGATCTGCGGATGCCGGAAATGGACGGCTTTGAAACGACCAAGGCGATCCGTGCCCTGAACCGCCCGGATGCAGCCACCGTCCGCATCTTTGCCTGCACAGCCAATTCCTTTGCCGAGGATCGGGACAAGGCACTGGAAAGCGGCATGGATGATTTCATTGCCAAACCCATTGACATGGGAACGCTGCTCCGGAAACTGAAGCAGAAAAAGGAAACGCCGTAAAACAGACCGCAGAAAAATACACAGATCCTCTTGCATTTCCGGGCAAACTATGCTATACTGGAAACAGATCTATTTATGTCAGGGGGGCATACTATGAAAATGCGATTCATCGGGGCAGCACATGAAGTCACCGGAAGCTGTACCTATCTGAAGATCGGCAGCAAGCAGATCCTTGTGGACTTCGGCATGGAGCAGGGAAAAGATACCTATGAAAATGCCCGTATCCCCTGTGCGCCGGGGGAGATCGACTATGTGCTGCTGACGCATGCACATATCGACCATTCCGGGCTGCTGCCGCTGCTGTTTGCGGGCGGTTTTCAGGGGGAGATCCACACCACCGAGGGAACGGCTTCCCTGTGCGGCATCATGCTCCGTGACAGCGCCCATATCCAAGAGTTTGAGGCACAGTGGCGCAGCCGCAAGGCGCTCCGGAAAGGAGAAGATCCCTACGAGCCGCTGTATACCATGGAAGATGCCGAGGGGACGATCAAGCTTCTCGTTCCGCACCGCTATGAGGAGCGCTTCACGCTCTGCGAGGGCGTGGAGGTGCGCTTTGTGGATGCCGGGCATCTGCTTGGTTCGGCAAGTATCGAGATCTGGGCGACCGAGGGGGACGAGACACGGAAGATCGTGTTCTCCGGCGACATCGGCAATACCGACCAGCCGCTGATCCGGGATCCCATATACATCGATGAGGCGGACTATGTGGTCATGGAATCCACCTATGGCGACCGTACCCACGAACGCCCGAAAGACTACGTGACTGCCCTCGCACAGGTATTGCAGGAGACTTTTGACAAGGGCGGCAGCGTCATCATCCCGTCCTTTGCCGTGGGCAGAACGCAGGAAATGCTCTACTTCATCCGGCAGATCAAGGAACGGGGGCTTGTCCGGGGGCATGACGGTTTCCCGGTGTTCATGGACAGTCCGCTTGCCATTGAAGCGACCAGCATTTTCCTGAAGAACCAGAATAGCTGCTACGATGAGGAAGCCCTCAGCTGCGTGAAAGCAGGCATTGACCCCATCGCATTCCCCGACTTACAGCACGCTGTCACGGCGGATGAATCCCGTGCGATCAATTTCGACAAGCGCTGCAAGGTCATCATCTCCGCATCCGGTATGTGTGAAGCCGGGCGCATCAAGCACCACCTCAAACACAATCTTTGGCAGCCGCAGAATACCATTCTGTTTGTCGGCTATCAGGCATACGGAACGCTTGGGCGTTCGCTGGTAGAGGGGGCTGACACGGCAAAGCTGTTCGGGGAGACGATACAGGTCGCTGCCCGCATCTGTGTGCTGCCGGGCGTGAGCGGTCACGCCGATGTGAATGGTCTGACGGCATGGATCTCCCACATCCGGAACGTCAAGCGTGTGTTCGTGAACCACGGGGAGACCGAGTCGGCGGATGCGTTCACAGCGCACCTGTGCCATGACCTGAAACTGCGTGCCTATGCGCCCTACAGCGGCACGGAATTTGACCCGATCCGGGACGAGATCACGGTAGAAGCCGTCCCCGTGCCGATCGTCAAGAAAAGCGGCACTGCCAAGGCAAATACCGTTTACCAGCGCCTGCTGGCGGCACTTGACCGCCTGACGAAACTCATCCACAACAGCAAGGGGCGCACCAATAAAGACCTTGCCAAGCTCACAGACCAGATCTTGGAGCTTTGCAATAAATTTGAGAAATGAGAGGTATTTCTATGCAGTACACGATCGAGGGGAGACCCTACCCGGTCGCTATCGTGACACTGGAAAACAACGAGAGCGTTGTCTGCCAGAAAGGCGCTATGTCATGGATGAGCCCGAATGTCACCATGCAGACCAAGGGCGGCGGCATCGGCAAGATGTTCAGCCGTGCGTTCAGCGGTGAAGCCATGTTCCAGAACATCTACACCGCACAGGGCGGACAGGGGCAGATCGCCTTTGCCGCATCCGTACCCGGTGAGATCATGTCCGTGGATATGCAGCCCGGCATGAGCATCGTTGCCCAGAAATCGGCATTTTTAGCATCTTCTCCGGATGTTTCCTATGAGATGTTCTTCCAGAAGAAACTTGGCGCAGGCTTCTTTGGCGGTGAGGGCTTCATCATGCAGAAATTCAGCGGTTCGGGGATGCTGCTGCTGGAGATCGACGGCAGCCTGATCAGCTACACATTGGCGGCAGGGCAGTCGCTGCTGCTCGACACGGGGCATCTTGCCGCAATGGATGCGACCTGCTCTATCGACATCGAGACCGTCAAGGGTGTCGGCAATGCGCTGCTCGGCGGCGAGGGATTCTTCAACACGAAAGTGACCGGACCGGGGCGCATCTGGTTACAGACCATGCCGATCACGAACCTTGCCGGATCGCTGTCAAGGTACATTCCGAGAAGCAATTAAGTAGCAGTCAAGCAAGCCGACCTTTGCGCCGTTAGGCGCATTGGGCGGCTTGCTCTTATATTATAGTGGCAGTCTGCTGCAATTTACCCTACCCCCCAGCCCCCTTCCCCTTGGCAGCCCCCTTCCCCTTGGGGAAGGGGGCTATTTTTTGCAGGGGGTCCCCCCTGCACCCCCTTTTTTGCACTATCATCCGAGCGAGCCGACATTTGCCGCCGTAGGCGGCATTGGGAGGCACAACGGGTGCAGCGTCATGCTGCCTTTCCGCCCTTGGGCGGAAACAAAATACCTGTAGAGCAGATCTACAGGTATTTCCTTTGTTATATTTTATATACCCGGTCATCTTTCCGTGGCAGTGGCTGTTCCGGGTCGGCAGCGGGGTAGCCAAGCACACAGTTCCCGATGCCCTCGTAGTCCCCCGTGATCCCATGCGCCGTGAGAATGGCTTTCCCTGCCGGGTCGTCAAAGGTCTCCTTTGCCCGGTGGATCCAGCAGCTCCCCACGCCCAGTGCATGCGCTGCCAGCATCATATTGCCGATCACCAGACTGCCGTCATACAGGTAAGTCGATACGCTGCGGGGCGCAAGCACCGCCAGCACGACCGGCGCACCGTAAAACGGGTCATGCGCAGCGCCGGGCAGGAAGCGCCGGTTCAGCTCGGAAAGTTCATCCCTGACTGCCTTGTTCGTCACGGCTAATATGATCGGGCTTTGCGTATTTCTGCCGCTTGCCGCATACAGCCCGGCTTCAATGATCTGGTCGATCACGTCTTGCGGGAGCATATCCGGCTTGAATGCCCGGCAGCTCCGCCTTGTTATCATGTTCCGGATCGTTTCGTTCATGACTGCATCTCTCCATTCTATAGTTTTTCAGCTTTGCAGGACTTCGTTCATGCTGCCCGTGCGGTAGCCTTGCAAGTCCAGTGCCACATAGTGAAACCCGAACGTTTTCAGCGCCCGGCAGACGTTCTCCCGCATGACAGCGGAAAGCATTTTCTCCAGTTCGTCCGGCAGAAGCTCGATCCTTGCTACCGTCCCGTGCATACGCACCCTGACCTGATGAAAGCCGAGATCGAGCAGAAATTGCTCCGCCTGACCGACCATGGACAGCTTTTCCTCGCTGATCGTCTCCCCGTAGGGGAAACGGCTGGCAAGGCAGGCGAAGGACGGCTTCTGCCACGAGGGAAGCCCGAATGCTTTGGACAGCGCCCGGATCTCCGCCTTGTTCAGCCCTGCCTCACGCAGCGGGCTGCGAACACCCAGTTCCCGGATGGCAAGCAAGCCCGGACGGTAGTCGCCCTCGTCGTCCGTGTTAGACCCCTCTGCCACCGTGGAAATGCCGTTTTCTTGGGCGATGCGCTTTATGTTGGTAAACAGCGAACGCTTGCAGAAGTAGCAGCGGTCTGCCGGGTTGCTGCGGAATCCCGGGATGTCCAGTTCATGGGACGGGAAGATCACATGGGCAATGCCATGCGCTGTGCAGAATGCCTTTGCCTCGTTCCGTTCCCGTGCCGGGAATGTGCAGGAATCTGCCGTGACGGCGATCACACGGTCTTGCAGCGCCTGCTGTGCGGCATACAGCAAAAGGGTCGAATCCACACCGCCCGAAAATGCAACTGCAACACTGCCGTATGAACGCAGAATTTGCAGGAGGTTTTCATATTTTTCATTCACAGCCGCTGTTTCCCTCCGTATCGTAAAAATCGAGGAAATGATGCACCTTGCCGTTGAATTTCATTTTGATCACCGCATTGAGGTCTACATTTTCCACGCTCTTGAAGATATTCTGTTCCACCTGTGGGTTGACCGTCTTGAGCTGTGCAATGAGCTGCTTGATCTCCTGCCGTTTGGAGACCGGTCTGTCCGGCGCACAGGTGGTGCAGGTGTCCGTAAAGCGGCAGGCGCACTGGATAAAGTGCAGATCGTTATAGTCCCGCCAGTGGATGATCTCGTCCTCCCGGATGAGATACAGGGGGCGGATGATCTCCATGCCGGCGAAATGTTCGCTGTGGAGCTTTGGCATCATCGTGCGCACCTGTCCGCCGTAGAGCATGCTCATCAAGGTCGTTTCGATCACATCGTCAAAATGATGCCCGAGGGCGATCTTATTGCAGCCCAGATCCTGCGCCTTTTTGTAAAGGTGTCCCCGCCGCATCCTGGCACACAGATAGCAGGCGTTCCGGTCAACATTGTAGACGGATCGGAAAATATCCGTCTCAAAGACCGTGATCGGAATGGACATGGCGGCGGCATTTTTCTCGATGATCATTCTGTTTTCCGGGCTGTAGCCGGGATCCATGACCAGAAAGACCAGCTCAAAAGGGAACTTGTCGTGCCGTTTCATTTCCTGAAACAGCTTCGCCATCAGCATGGAATCCTTACCGCCCGAGATGCAGACGGCGATCTTATCCCCGGGCAGCACGAGCCGATAGGTAAGGACGGCTTTGGCAAATCTGCTCCACAGGGTCTGGTGGAATTTCTGGCGGATGCTCCGTTCCACACGGTCGGTGATCTCGCAGTTTTCCAGTTTCAGCCTGAGCCATTCCACGTAGCCGCCGGAAAGGTTATAGGCATCATAGCCCTTTTCGCAGAGCTGTTCCGCCGCATCCCGGCTGAGCAGACCGCTCTTGCAGCAGAGGATGAGCTTCTTGTCCTGCGGCAAAACGGCTTCGGCAAGGGCTTCCTGTGCGATATTGACAGCCCCGTTGATATGCCCATAGGAAAAGGCATACGCATCCCGCATATCGATCAGCAGATAGCTGTCCTGCGGTAGTTTGAGTAATTCCTGAACGGTGATCTCCTGCTCCATACACAACTCCTGAAATCCAACGGCACGCCGTTACGGTCGTATGATGTCCCGGACGACTTCTCCGGCAAGGATCAGCCCAGCCGCCGCCGGAACAAAGGCATTCGAGCCGGGAACAGCTCTGCGCCCCGGCTGCGCTTCTTCGGCTGCCACGGATCCCTGCGGACATAGCGGCTTTTCCTCTGAATAGACGACTTTCAGGCTATCAATGCCCAGCCGCCGCAGTTCATAGCGCATGACCCTTGCCAGCGGGCAGACTTTTGTCTCATAAATATCCGCCACCCGGAACGCTGTGGGGTCGAGCTTGTTGCCTGCCCCCATTGCGGAAATGACAGGCACACCCAAAGCCTTTGCCCGGCGGACGATCTCTACCTTTCCGGTAACGGTATCGATCGCATCGATGACATAGTCATATTGCGCAAAGTCGAACTGTTCCGCCGTATCGGGCATAAAGAAACACCGGAAGGCATGCACCTGAATGGACGGGTCGATCTCCCGGATGCGGGCTTGTGCGGCATCCACCTTGTATGTCCCGATCGTCTGCCGTGTGGCAATGATCTGGCGGTTCAGGTTAGTAAGGCTGACACGGTCGGCATCGATCAGATCCAGTGTCCCGACACCGCTTCTTGCCAATGCTTCCACGGCATAGCCGCCCACGCCGCCGATGCCGAACACGGCGATCCTGCTGCGGTGCAGCTTTTCCATGGCTGCTTTCCCGAACAGCAATTCTGTTCTTGCATACTGATCCATGCACCTCACCTGCCTCTGCTGTATTTCTACTGGATGGATAGGTTTATTATAGCACATTTTGCGGGAAAATGCAAGTCTTAAAAATCACAGCACATATCCCCCGTTCACGCCAAGCACTTGTCCGGTGATGAAGGCAGCCTGTTCGCTGCAAAGGAATGCCGCCGCTGCTGCAATGTCCTCCGGTGTGCCGAGCCTGCCGAGCGGGGTCTCCTCCGCAAGTGCCTGCATCGTCTGCGCATCGCAGCCGTTCAGCATATTCGTCCGTATCACGCCCGGTGCGATGCAGTTGACCCGGATGCCGCTCGGGGCGACTTCCTGTGCCAGTGCTTTGGTAAAGCCGATGAGGGCAGCTTTCGTGGCAGAATAGTCCACTTCACAGGATGCGCCCACCTGCCCCCACATGGAGCTGATGTTCAGGATACAGCCGCTTTTCCGGTGTATCATCTGCGGGAGCAGCTCACGGGTACACTCTATGGCACTTAGAACATTCACCTGAAACGATTCCCGGCGGGCTGCCGGGCTGATGTCCGTCAGCAGCCCGGATAACGAAAGCCCTGCATTGTTCACCAGCACGTCCACCCGTCCGACCTTTTGCAGGACAGTTTCTGTCATGGCGATGACCTGTGCCGTGTCCGAAAAATTCGCCTGTACCGAGATCCCGCCAAGGCTTGCCGCCAGTTCCTGCAAGCCGTCCATGTGTGCATTCCCGTGCAGGACAGGCACAAAGCCGTCCGCAGCGAGCCGCTGTGCGATCGCAGAACCGATGCCGCCGCTTGCACCGGTGATGAGGGCAGTTCTCACGCTGTTTCCTCTGCTGGTGCGGTCTCTGCTTTTTTCTGGGGACCGGGCACGAACAGCAGCAGGAGAATGACAACTGTCATGACAATGGTCGTGGCAAGACTTGCTTCCAGCCCGAATGCACCGCCGTTGGCAAGGGTCGAGCCCTGCAAACTCATCCGGAACACCGAGTCCCCCGAATCGATGCCGCTGACCGGAAGCCCATAGAAATTGCCCTGCACGAAATTCCAGATACTATGGACGGCACACGCCCCCCAGAGGTTATCCGTGCGCAGGACGTAGAGGGAGAACATCACGGCGGTGAGGACTAAATTCACGAATGCCAGCCAAGAGAAGCCGTTGTTTGCCCCGTGCAGCAGCCCGAAGATAATGGAATTGACAGCGACCGCTGCCCAGACGGGCTGGTCGTGCATGACGGTCGTCATCAGGTAGCCACGGCACAGCACTTCCTCGCTCATGCCCTGCAAGCCGTAGCCCACAAGGACGATCAGCAGCGGCAAGAGCGTAAAGCCCGGCATTCCCTCAAAGCGCAGACCGCCCATTGCCCACGCAATGCCGACCACCGCACTGAACATGACGAACCCTGCTGCCAGCCCGATCAGGTACTGCACCAGTCCGCCCTTTGCCTTGAAGCCGATCGTGCGGAGCTTTCTGCCCTCCACGATGCGGCAGAAGAGCAGCACGATGATCGTTGCCAGTGCCGTGCAGTAGAGCATGATCGTGGTATTGACAGGTTCTTCCAGCATGGCATAGATCTTGTCATTGGCTTCAAAGGGGTCGATCACGCCGTTGTTCGCCTGTGATGCCCGCATAGCCCAGTCCATGATGCGGGGAAAGATCAAGGCGACCATGCCAGCCGTTTCGGCAAGGGACGACAAGAAAAAGATGCCTGCAAAGATCAGCAGTTTCAGGATGAGATTTTTGGGGGTGAGGAATTTCTCCGACGCCCGCACCCGCTGTAACAGCGGATAATTGGTTTGCAGTTTCATAAATGACCTCCTCAAATAATGCCCTGCCCGTGCAGGAACAGATACCCCGTCAGCCCGGTCTGCCACAGCAGTCCTGCCAGACCGACCAGCCAGAAATACCAGTGCTTTGTTTTATGCCGGAACAGCAGCATACCAGCAAGTGCGCCGATACTGCCGCCGCAGAAGCCGAGCAGGAGCAATGTTTTCTCCGGGATGCGCCATTTATGCCGCCGGGCAAGGGCTTTGTCCCGTCCGTAGCAGACAAAAGCGACCAGCCCCATCCCGAGCTGGAACAGAGCAGCGATCTGATACAACGGCATGGCATCACCCCCTTTTATTATAGCAAATATACCTTTACTTGTCAAGGCAGCCTGCCGCCGCTTTTATTTGAAAAAAGACTTGCTTTTTCATTCCGTTTGCGGTATAATAGAATAGATAACATGATGACTGAGAGAGTAGCTGCCCGTTCCCCTGCGCCAGAGAGGTACACGCTTGCTGGAAGTGTACCGCAGGACAGGGCGGTGAAATTCACTCACGAGTGGCGCAGCCGAAGCCCTGCGGGGTGGTAAGCGGCGATGTCTTGTCCGCATTAAGGACAAAGGGAGTGCTGGCTCCTGTCCAATGGGTGGTAGAACAAGTACGGCTTGTCCCGTTTGGGTGAGCCGTATTTTTTTCAATTCTATATGACTATATGAGGTGAGAACATGAAAGAACAACTCAGACAGATCGAAGAAAAGGCGAAAGAAGCGATCTCCGCCGCCGCTGACCTGAAAGCGCTGGAAGAACTGCGTGTCCGGGTGCTTGGCAAGAAGAGCGAACTTTCCGGCATCCTCAAGCAGATGGGGAAACTCTCCGCAGAGGAACGCCCGAAAATGGGGCAGCTTGCCAACAAAGTCCGTTCCGACATCGAGACCTTGCTCTCTGAAAAGACCGAAGCCCTCCGCAATGCCGCACAGAATGCCCGCATGGCTGCCGAAACGGTCGATGTGACCATGCCCGGCACAAAGCCCCCCGTCGGCAGACTGCACCCCCTGCAGACCGTGGAGAACGAGATCAAGGAGATCTTTCTCGGCATGGGCTTTTCCGTTGCGGACGGTCCGGAAGTGGAGTACGACTACTACAATTTTGAGGCGCTGAACCTCCCCCCCGACCATCCTGCACGAGATACGCAGGACACGTTCTACATCACCGACCAGATCTTGCTGCGCACACAGACTTCTTCGGTGCAGGTACACGTCATGGAACACCAGAAGCCGCCGATCCGCATCATTTCGCCGGGGCGGGTGTACCGTTCGGATGCCGTGGATGCGACACATTCGCCGCTGTTCCACCAGATCGAGGGGCTTGTGGTGGACAAGGGCATCACCATGGCAGACCTCAAGGGTACGCTGGAGCTGCTCATGCGGCGGCTGTACGGCGAGGACTGCAAGATCCGCCTGAGACCGCACCATTTCCCGTTCACCGAACCGTCTGCGGAAGTGGATGTGATGTGCTTTAGCTGTCACGGGAAAGGCTGCCGGGTCTGCAAAGGCGAGGGCTATATCGAGCTGCTCGGTGCAGGCATGGTACACCCGAAAGTACTGGAAGGCTGCGGCATTGACAGCAGTGTGTATTCCGGGTTCGCATTCGGGCTTGGGCTGGAGCGTGTGGCAATGCGGCGGTATAACATCTCGGATATGCGGCTGCTGTTCGAGAACGATATGCGCTTTCTGGAGCAGTTCCGATGAACCGGCTGCAAAAGCATCTTTCTTCCCGGAAATTTTCGGAGCGCATGGGTCCTGCGATAGCAGGCTTCTGCGTGGTGCTGCTCGTGGCGTTCTGTCTGTTGGGCGCTTATGCGATGTACGAGGACGGCGACCGGGGCGGCATGACGTTCATGGTGGTGCTGGCGATCGGTTCGAGCGTTCTGCTGGTCTGGGCGGAGCGCAGGAGCATGCAGCGCAGCCGGCAGCGTGCTGCCCACCGTGCCGCACACATTGCCGGATTGACCGATGCCGACTTTGAACGGCTGGAAGATGAGATCTCGCTTGCCGAAAAGCGGTTCAAGACCTTTTACCTGCTGCAGGACTATCTCTACGTCCCGAAAGAAAGACTGCTGCTCCCCTATGACCAGATCGGGATGTGGCAGACCGTCCGTCACAGCACGAACGGCTTGCCGGACAGTGCATGGGTCAATATCAGCGAACCGGACGGCTGTCAGTATAAGGTCAATGTTGTCCAGTGGAAAAAATATCTTCAGCATCTGGATGCATTCGTAGAGGAACTGGATGCCCGCAAACAACATGCGTCTGCGCTGCATGCCGGGGAGAAAATAGACGATGATACGATTTGATGATGAGATCTGCATTGCCCTGTGTCAGAAAGGGCTGCTCTACCGGGTGCTGCGTGGTCTGTGGATCCCTGCGCTGGTCATGACCGCAGCGGGATGTATGATGTTCGCTCTGTGGGACAGACCGGGCATGATGGCATGGCTGAAAGTGCTGCTGTTCCTTGTTGGTGTCTGGCTCGTCAGGGCGGTGTATCTCAGTGTGAAATGTGCTGCTCTGGTGCGGCAATTGCAGACAATGGGCGGCGATCTGGACGTACAGCTCGGCATGGCAAAGGCATGGGGCGGTTCGGTCTATCTGCTGGAGGACTATGTGTTCGCACCGCAGTATTTTCTGCTCGTGCCGTATGCAAAGCTTGAAAAGATCAGTGTGAAGTCATGGCACGGTATCGGAAATGTCACAACGGATGTGCAGCTTGTGTTTCACTGCGGACACAAGCGTTACAAGACGATGATACAAAAACTGGAAGCGTTCGATGAAAAGCGATTTCAGACCGCTTTGCAGCAGAAGGCGGTCTCCGCACGGAACAGGAGCGTATCATGAGACTTACGCCCCGCAATGCGGAACGGTCACCGGGGGAGAGACTTGCCCGGCAGCTTGCCCCGAAGCGCACGCATATGCTGCGTGTTTCCCTGAAAATACTATGGCTGGCTGTTATCATGCCGTGCTTCCTTCTTGGCATGAGCTTTTACGGGCTGCATACGCACCGTGTCACGGCAGCAGGCGTACTGCCGCTGTTCGCCGGTGCAGGGCTGTTCCTTGCCATCGGCATCCCGGCTGCTCCGGTCATGTTCCGACAGGCACGGGACGAGCGTGACACAAGGCAGCAAAAGCTGTCGAGGATTACCCGGGAGCAGCTTGCCGCTCTCGAACAGGAGATCGGACAGGCGGTGTGTTATTTCGGGACGTTCTATCTGCTGACAGACTACCTCTGCGCACCGGAGGCAGGCTTGCTGATCGGGTATCCAGAATTTTCCGAGATCCGGGTCTTTCCGCTCCGGTATGAACCCAAAGTCGCCGTGATACGGCAGGACGGCAGTGTGGCGCAGTACGTGAAAGTGAAGCAATACCGTGCCTTTTGCAGGGACTATGCACATTTTAATGAGATGCTGCAGGAACGGAAAAAGGCATACCTGCTGCGGAAAGGAGCGGATGCGGATGCAGGATGACGAAAAAATGGGATGCTCCCTCTACCGGCAGCTTGCCCCACAGAAATGGAAATTTCGCCTATCGATGGCGGTGAAAGTGATCTCCGGGCTGGTCGTGGTGTTCGGGTTTTCAGCGATCTGTGTGATATATGCCAACACGGACGGAAAGGAGACCCCTTGGGTGAATATGCTGCTCTTTGCCATTTGTGTGGGGCTGTTCCTGCTCTTTGTCTTTGTGACCGTGGCGCAGATGCAGACCGCTGAAAAGCTGTACCGGAAGCGAAAGGAACGTCTAAAAGACCTGAGCGCTGACGAACTCTTTGTCTTGCAGGAAGAGATCTCCCTCACAGAGCCGGAATTCGGGAAGCTCTATCTGCTGCGCAAATATCTTTACGTGAAGCAGGAGCGCATCCTTATCCCGCTCAGGGAAACGAAACAGTGGTCTTACGGTGTCCCGCCGGGAAAGAGCCGGAACTTCGCCATTCTCGAAGAAAAGGACGGTTACAAGAACTACATCGCCCTGAAACAGATGCCTGCCTTTATCCGCACACTGCCGGAATTCAACCAGAAGTGGGAGAAAAGGAAAACAGAGGCACTCAGGATCCTGTTTCATGAAAAATTGGAAAGAAAAAGAAGAGAAAAAGAAAACGCCGAAAAAGAAAATGCCGAGACCATATATTACTACAGCAGCTAAATAAGCATGACAAGGAGGTGGACTGTGATGCGCACAAGGCATCTTTATAACGGTGAGCAGACGGAGCTGTATACGAAACAGCATCAAATATCTCATCGTGTTCGGGTTTTTAGAGCTGATCTTGCTGTTTTTCGCAGTCTATTCGGAAGAGTCGGTCATCTTTCTCATACTTGGTGCGGTGACACTGGCAGGACTTGGCTGGATGCTGTTCGCCAATTTCCGCCTTTATTACTTTGTAAAAATGACCGTCCGGCAGATGCCGCCGGAGGAACGGGCAGATCTGGAGCGGGAATTTGCCGCTGCCGAACGGGTCTGCGGCACGCTCTGGCTGATGGACAGCTACCTGTTCGCTGCGGATGGCGATCAACAGATGCTGCTGAACTGGGCGCATATCTCGTCGATCGAGTTCCCGGCGAATTTTACCATTGATACGCCGCAGATGCTCATCCGGATATGGGATGCCGCCGGAGAGCTGCAAACGCTGCGGGTGCGGCTGCTGCGCCTGCGTGAAATGACACCGGAGCGCAAACAGCAGATCCTTGCCAAGATCGCCCCGCAGACACCAACGGACTAGTACTATCATTATCAGGAGGTAATACCTATGGATCTATCATTGAGATGGCTTTCGGACTATGTGGATACCCATGTCACACCGAAAGAATTCTGCGCCGCTATGACAATGAGCGGCTCAAAAGTCGAAGCGTTCACCTGTGAGGCAGATGCCCTGCAGGGGATCGTGGTCGGGAAAATTCTGGAGAAGCAGCCGCACGAAAATGCCGATGCGCTCTTCGTGTGTCAGGTGGACATGGGCGGCGAAGCCCCCGTGCAGATCGTCACCAATGCGAAAAACGTCAAGCCCGGCGATCTGGTCCCGGTGGCGACCCCCGGCACGACCGTCCACGAGGGCAGCGAGTCCATGACGATCAAGAAGGCAAAAGTTCGTGGTGTGCAGAGCGACGGTATGTTCTGCGGGCTGGCGACACTGGGGCTGACGGTACACGATTTCCCGTATGCCGACCCGGATGCCGTGTTTGTCATTGAAGAGGACTGCGTACCGGGGCAGGATATTGCATCGGCACTGGGCGTGGATGACGTTTCCGTGGAATTTGAGATCACCTCGAACCGCCCCGACTGCCTGTCCGTAATTGGTCTGGCAAGGGAAGCTGCTGCGACCTTTGACGTGCCGCTGCACGTGGAAGAGCCGTCTTTCACAGGTTCGGACGAGGACATCCACAAGACCCTGCAAGTCGAGATACAGAACAAAGAAAAATGCTCCCACTACGCTGCTGGGCTTGTGCGCAATGTGAAAATTCAGCCCTCGCCCCGCTGGATGCGGGAACGCCTGCGTGCAAGCGGTGTGCGCCCGATCAATAATCTGGTGGACATCACCAACTATGTCATGCTCGAATACGGTCAGCCGATGCATGCCTTCGACCTGCGCTTTGTCAAGGGCGGTAAGATCTGTGTCCGCAATGCCAAAGCCGGGGAAACGATCACCACGCTGGACGGCGTAGAGCGTACCCTTTCAGAGGAAATGCTCATCATCGCCGATGCCGAAAAGCCCATCGCCGTTGCCGGGATCATGGGCGGCGAATACAGCGGTATCATGGACGATACCGTGGATGTGGTGTTTGAGTCTGCCTATTTTGAGCCTGTACAGGTGCGCCGCACGGCAAAGAAACTCGGTATGCGCACGGATGCTTCTGCCCGCTATGAAAAGGGGCTGGACGAAACGTCCATGCTCACCACCCTGAAACGTGCGTTCTCCCTCGTGGAAGAACTGGGGGCAGGCGAACCGGTGGGAACGGTCATTGACTGCAATTATTCTGACCCGACCCCGGACCGCATCCCGTTCGACCCGGCATGGATCAACGCATTTTTAGGCACGGACATCCCGGAAAAAGATATGCGGCGCTATCTGGAAAGCCTTTCCATCCGGGTGGAGAACGGGGAATGCATTGCGCCCTCTTTCCGCATCGACTTGGAACGCCCGGCAGATATTGCTGAGGAAGTTGCACGCATTTACGGCTACAACAACATCCCGTCCACCGAAATGAAAGGCTTGGCAGACGGCAGCCTCACCCCCGAACAGAAATGCCTGCGCACGATCGAACAGACCATGGCAGGCATGGGGTGCAGCGGCATCCTGACCTACTCGTTCATCTCCCCGAAGTGGTTCGACAAGATCCGCCTCCCGGAGGATTCCGCACTGCGGAACACCGTCACGATCCGCAATCCGCTCGGGGAGGACACCAGTGTCATGCAGACGACCACGCTCCCGGGAATGCTGGAAATTCTTGCCGGGAATTACAATCACCGCAACGCACAGGCATGGCTGTTTGAACTCGGCAAGGAGTACCTGCCGACCGAAACAGGCAAGCTCCCTGCGGAACCGCACCGCCTGACGGTGGGGATGTACGGCGGCGGATGCGACTTCTTCACGCTCAAGGGCATGCTCGAAGTGCTGCTCGGGAAACTCGGTGTGCCGGATGTGCGCTTTACCCGGTGCGGAGAGGACTGCCCCTATGACGAGAAGTCCGCTTTCCATCCGGGCAGAAGTGCCGTGGTATGGAGCGGCGATACGGCGCTCGGTATCTTCGGGGAGATCCATCCGGTCGTGCAGGAGACTTACGGCATCGGGGTGCGCTGCTATGCGGCAAAGCTCGATGTGCCGGCAGTATTTGCGGTCTCCACGGAGGAGATCACCTACCAGCCGCTGCCGAAATTCCCGGCAATGACCCGTGACCTGAGCCTTGTGTGCGATGAGGAGTTGCCGGTCGCCGGGCTGGAAGCTGCCATTCGGGAAGCGGTCGGACGTTCGCTCGAAAAGGTGGAGCTGTTCGACGTGTACCGGGGCGAACAGATCGCAGCCGGAAAGAAGAGCGTATCTTACAAGATCGTGATGCGCAATGCCGAAGAGACCATGACCAACGAACAGGCAGATGCTGCCATGAAGCGTGTTCTTAAGGCACTGACAAAGCTTGGCGCAGAGCTGAGAGAGCTGTAACAGTAAATAAAGGAGTATCCTTCCATGGGTACTCCTTTTACGATACTTTCAGTCGTGCAAGCCGGCGCAGTGCCTGCGCTCCCATTTTGCCTCCCAATGCGGCTACGCCGCAAAGGTCGGCTTGCTTTCAGGATAATTTCTACAGGATAAAGCAGATCAGTCCGCTGCATCCCTCGTTGATGACACGTTCCAGCGTTTCCTGTAATTTCATGCGGGCTTCTACGGGCATCTTGTAGAGCTTGCTGTGCAGTCCCTCGTTGACCAGCTCATGCAGCGACTTTCCGAAAATATTGGACTCCCAGATACGTGCCGGGTCCTCTTCAAAGCCCTGTAACAGGTACATCACCAGCTCCTCGCTCTGCTTCTCCGTGCCGACGATGGGGCTGACCGTGGTGGTGATGTCGGCTTTCATCAGGTGGATGGACGGGGCAGAGGCTTTCAGGCGGACACCGTACTTGCCGCCCTGCCGGATGATCTCCGGTTCTTCCAAGCTGAGTTCGTCCATGGTCGGCAGCACGATGCCGTAGCCGGTCGCCTCCACTTCCCGGAGGGCAGGTTCGAGCCGGGCGTACTGCTTCTTCACCTCGCACAGCTCCCGCAAGATCTCCAGCAGTCCGCCCTCGTCCCGGATCTCCAGCCCGGTCGCCTCGCTGAGGATCTGGAAGAACAGCGCCCCGTCCAGCATGACCGAGATCGTCACCGTCCCCGAACCCAGGTCGATCTCTGTCGATTCCGCACGGGTGACATAGCGGCACTGGCAGATCGGGGCGGCAAGTCCGGCGGCATCCTTTACGGTTTGCAGACCTTGTGCAGCCTCCCGGATCGCATTGAACACTTCCTGCTTGACGGGGTGTCCCTTTTCGAGCATGGAGATCCAGCCCGGCATGGCGAAATTCACTTCCCGGATAGGGAATGCGTAGAGCAGCGCCGTGAGAATGTCCCGAATATCCTCCTCCGAAAGTTCCAGACAGCTCACCGGAAGTACGCTCGTTCCATAATTTTCTGCCATTTGTGAGGCAAGCGACCGGGCAGACTCCGAGGTCGGGTCGATGCAGTTGAGCAGCACCACAAAGGGCTTTCCCAGCTCCTGCAATTCCCTTATGACACGTTCCTCACATTCTGCGTATTCCTCACGGGGAATGTCCGAAATGCTCCCGTCCGTTGTCACCACAAGCCCGATCGTTGCGTGTTCCGTGATGACTTTCTGTGTGCCGATCTCGGCAGCCATATTGAACGGGATCTCCTCGTCAAACCACGGTGTCATGACCATGCGGGGCATTTCGTTTTCTATGTACCCCAAAGCACTTGGCACGATGTAGCCCACGCAGTCGATCATCCTTGCCCGGAACTGTGCGCCGTCCGCCAGATGCACCGGAACGGCTTCTTCGGGGATGAATTTTGGCTCGGTGGTCATGATCGTTTTTCCGGCAGCAGACTGCGGCAGTTCGTCAACGGCACGTTCTTTCTTGAAATCGCTTTCAATGTTCGGGATCACAAGGGCTTCCATGAAACGCTTGATGAGAGTGGACTTTCCCGTGCGGACAGGTCCGACCACGCCGATATAAATATCCCCGCCCGTGCGCAGGGCGATGTCACTGTAAATGTCCTTCATAACAGCCTCCTTCTGCAACAATGGGAATGAGCAGCATCCCATCTTTCGGCAGGGTATCCTGTGTCAGGTCGTTTTCCTCCATGATCGCTTCCATGCAGGTATGGCAGCGTTTGGCAATATCCCAGACCGCCTCGTCTGCCCTGCCGAAATACAGTTTCAGGGCAAGATCCCTCGGGTGGGTCGTTTCCTCCTGCACTTCCACATCGGAAAGCACCTGCACTGGCTGACAGTGCGTGACCGTCCCCTCCATGCGCAGTTCGGCTTTCAGGGAGACTTCCGCCGCACCGGACAGATTGTAGGTGCAGTTTTCCGCAAAGGCATTCGTTTCGAGAACGTCCTGTTCGCCCAGCTCGGCACAGGCGAAGCGATGCTCAAAGGGTTCTTCCTTTTCGAGCAGGCGGGGCATCCCGGAGCTTTCCCGGACAAGCACATAACAGCAGAGCATCCCGCTGATGCAGATCTCCGCTGCTTCCGTGGCGGTGGTGAGGTTCTTCACCTCGCACCATGCATCATAAACGCAGTCCAGTTCGCCGTCCGTGCAGGGGAGCTTTGTATTGCACACGAGCATTTCCGAAAAGGGCAGCGGTGTGCCGCAGGTCAGCAGCTCCATGCTCCGGCAGGTGCAGGGGTGTTCTGTCGAAAAAGCATCGCACAGCAGCAGTTCCGAAGCTGTCCGCACCGCCGAACATTCTGCCCGCAGTTCTGCCTCACAGCGCAGCAGACGGACTTCTCCGCCCGCATCGGTCACGGGTTTCAGGTCGCAGGAAACGACTGTGCAGTGTACCCGGCAGCAGTCCTGTTCTTCCAGTCCTTCCGGTTCAAGGAGCTGGCTGTAGGGGATGCGGAACGTCATTGGCTCTAAGCTCCCGTCCCCGTCCTTTTCGCAGGCATAGAGGAGTTGGATCTGCAGACTGCCCTGTACCATGAGCTTCCCGGAGACAAATTTCTGGCTCTGCTCCACGGGTCTGGCATCACAGCGGACGACGTGCAGCACCGGCGGCTTGGATGTGCCAAGCTCCAGTTCCTCGCTTACGATAATACTCTGCACGCATTGCAGGCGTTTGGCAGGGTACTGCACCGGGATGCGCCGCAGCTGCATGCTCTTTTCAAAAATATCCGCAAGCGCTTCCTGCTGCCGGACGGCGCTTGTCTTGATGCGGATCGTGACCGCACCCCGCACGTCCAGCCGACGGCGGCTGACGGCACGGCAATTGACATAGTCCGTCACCGGGCAGATCTCGGCGGTCATGCTCTCCCCGGAGGGCAGTTCCGCTGTCCGGGAAAAGTGCAGTGACTGTGTGACACATTGCAGGATGTGGGAATCCTCGCTGCAATAGAGAATGCGCACATCTGCCCGCAGCTCATAGGAAAGCCTGTCGCCGTTGACCGCTTTATTGAGGATGGTGGGCGTGATGAAGCACTTGACGAGCTTGCAGACATCCGGGTAATAATCGGGCAGCACGTGATCCAGTTCCACGCCCTGTTCTTGGAGAATGCTGCCAGTCGGTTCGGCGGCGGTGATGACCGCACGGTTGGTTTTCATTTCCATTCGGGTACCTCCTTGCTTCACTGTTGGTACAGCTTATGCAGACAAGTACCATTATATGCGCACCGGCAGGCTGCCGGCACCGTGGTGCCTCCCACCGGCAGGCTGTCGGCTCCGATTTGCCTCCCACCGGCAGGCTGCCGGCTCCGATTTGCCTCCCAATGCCGCCGGAGGCGGCAAAGGTCGGCTTGCTCGACTGTTACAGCAGTATAATATAAATATAGTAGCAACTCAAAAAATGGCGTATCGGATACGCCGTGGTGATACGCCATTTTTGGCGAAATATAGCCACGGATACGCCGATACGCCTAAAAAGTGAGTTGCTATTATATATAGTATAGTATTAAGCTTTTTTGTTTCTTAGCTTCGCCCTCTGTACATTGTCAAGTACCCGCTTGCGGATGCGGAGATCCTTGGGAGTGACTTCGAGCAGTTCATCATCGGCTAAAAATTCCAGACGGTCTTCCAAGCTCATCACCCGTGGCGGCACAAGGCGGAGCGCATCGTCACTGCCGCTGGCACGGGTGTTGGTCAGGTGCTTGCGCTTGCAGACGTTCACGACCAGATCTTCCGCTTTCGGGGAAACGCCTACGACCATGCCCTCATAGACCTGTACCCCTGCGCCGATGAACAGTGTACCCCGTTCCTGTGCATTATACAGCCCGTAGGTCACGGCTTCACCGCTTTCATGGCAGATGAGCGAACCCGTGCTTCTCCTCGGAATATCGCCCTTATACGGCACATAGCTGTCAAACACACTGCTCATGATGCCCTCACCACGGGTATTCGTGAGGAATTCGCTCTTGTACCCGAACAGCCCTCTGGACGGGATGAGAAATTCCAGACGGGTGCGGCTGCCCTGCGGCTGCATGGACTGCAATTCGCCTTTGCGAGTGCCCATTTTTTCCATGACAACACCCACACATTCTTCCGGAACGTCCACAATAAGCCGTTCCTGCGGTTCGCAGAGCTTGCCGTTGATGGTCTTATACAGCACACGGGGCGTGGAGACGGAAAACTCATACCCTTCCCGGCGCATGGTCTCCACCAAGATAGACAGGTGCATTTCACCCCGTCCTGCCACGCTGAAGGCATCCGTGCTGTCGGTCTCCGTCACACGCAGGGACACATCTTTCAGCGTTTCCCGCATCAGGCGTTCCCGAAGCTGCCGGGAAGTCACAAATTTCCCTTCCCGTCCGGCAAAGGGTGAATCGTTCACGGAAAAGGTCATTTCCATGGTCGGTTCGCTGATGTGCGTGAAAGGCAGTGCCGCCGGGGCTTCCTGTGCGCAGACCGTATCGCCGATCGTGATGTCCGGAATGCCGCTTAAGATCACAATATCACCGACCATAGCCGTTTCCGTGTTCACCTGTGAAAGCCCCTGCATCTGTGCCAAAGAGACAATTTTCGCCTGTATGTGCTTTTCGGGGTGGTTATCGTTGACGACCGTAACGGGCTGACCGACTTTCACCGTGCCACGCTGTATCCTGCCGACAGCGATCCTGCCGACATAATCATTATAATCAATAGAGGAAACCAGCATTTGCAGGGGGGCATCCGGGTCTCCCTCCGGGGGTTGGATGTAGTTCAGGATCGTCTCAAACAGGGGCTTGAGGTCTGTGCCGGGGGTGTCCTTGTCGAACGATGCTGTTCCGCTGCGCCCGGAACAGTACAGGATAGGGCTTTCCAGCTGTTCCTCGTCCGCATCCAAGTCCAGTAAAAGCAGCTGCACCTCGTCCGCAATTTCATCAAGGCGGGCATCGGGGCGGTCTATCTTATTCACAACGATGATAATTTTATGCCCCATTTCCAGTGCTTTGGAAAGCACGAACCGGGTCTGCGGCATGGGTCCTTCGGCAGCATCCACGAGCAAAATCACCCCGTCCGCCATGGAAAGCACACGTTCCACCTCACCGCCGAAATCTGCGTGCCCGGGGGTATCGATGACGTTGATCTTCACATCCCCGTACTGCACGGCGGTGTTTTTGGCAAGAATGGTGATGCCTCGTTCCCGTTCGAGGTCGTTGGAATCCATGACACGTTCCGCAACGGTCTGATTTTCCCGGAACACACCGCCCTGCCGGAGCATTTCATCGACAAGGGTCGTCTTTCCGTGGTCAACGTGAGCAATAATGGCAATATTCCGCAAGTTTTCTCGGATCATATGATCTCTCCTTTTCCAGTTCTGTAAAATTTTCACATACGGTTTTAGTATATCACATTTTTCGGGAAAATGCAAGTACTTCGGACAAATTTGTGAAAGGCAGCGTGATACCCCCATCCCCCGTCCCCCGTCCCCAAGGGGAAGGGGGAGTTCTTGCGGGGGTTTCACCCCCTGCGCCCCCTTTTTTTACGCTTTCAGTCGAGCAAGCCGACCTTTGCGCCGCAGGTGCATTGGGAGGCACAACGGAGGCGGAAGCTTTCCGCAGAAAATTTCCAAAACCCCTTGCAAAATTTTTGGTTATATGATACAATAATAACAGTACATTGTTACAAAATTCCCGACAAAGGAGAATACTTATGCAATACGGTTACTTTGACCTTGCCAACAAGGAATATGTCATTACCCGCCCCGATACGCCTGCACCGTGGGTGAACTATCTCGGTTCGCCGGAATACGGTGCGATCGTGTCCAACAACGGCGCAGGGTACAGCTTCGTGCAGTCCGGCGCAAACGGGAGGATCTCCCGCTTCCGGTTCAACTCCATGATGGCACTGCCCGGCAGATATGTCTACCTCCGGGACAAGGAGACCGGCGACTACTGGTCGGCAACATGGCAGCCCGTCGGCAAGCCCTTGGACACCTACAAGAGCGAATGCCGCCACGGTACGGCTTACTCCGTCATGACATCAGAATATGCTGCGATCTCCACCGAAACGACCTACTACGTCCCCGCCGGACAGACCTATGAGGTTTGGCGTGTCAAGGTCTCGAACAAGGACACCCGCCCCCGGACACTTTCCGTTTTCGGGTTCATCGAATTCACCAACGACAGCAATTACGAGCAAGACCAAGTCAATCTGCAATATACCCTCTTCATCACCCGCACGGAACGCAAGGGGAACAAGATCTTACAGCATATCAACGAAAATTCCGGCAAACAGGCGGACGGTTCCAATCACAGAGAACGCTTTTTCGGGCTTGCCGGGGCAGAAGTGCTGGATGGCTGCGGCAGTCTGGAAAAGTTCATCGGGGCATATCGCACTTATGCTGACCCGATCATGGTCGAGCAGGATAACTGCGGCGATGAGATGAATTTCAACAGCAATGCCTGCGGTGCGCTGCGCACGGAACTGACACTTGCCCCCGGGGAGACAAGAGAGCTGGTGTTCCTGCTCGGGCAAAAGACCGATGCAGGATCCGCTGCTATTCTCCAGTCCTACGAGCAGCCCGGCAAAGCCGATGCGGAACTTGCCGAACTGAAACAGTACTGGCACAGCAAGCTTGCCAACTTTGAGGTAAAGACCCCCTCCCCGGTATTTGACAACATGGTGAATGTGTGGAATGCGTACCAGTGCTTCATCACGTTCATCTGGTCGAGGGCGGCATCGCTCATTTACTGCGGACTGCGCAATGGCTACGGCTATCGGGACACTGTGCAGGATATTCAGGGCATTCTCCACCTTGACCCGGAAATGGCGGCGGACAAGATACGCTTCATGCTCAGCGCACAGGTCAGCAACGGCGGCGGTCTGCCCCTCGTGAAATTCAACCACAACGCCGGTCACGAAAACACCCCCGACGACCCCGAATACGTCAAGGAGACCGGACACCCGTCCTACCGTGCCGATGATGCCCTCTGGCTGTTCCCGACTGTTGTCAAGTATATCGGTGAGAGCGGCAATGCGGCTTTCCTCGATGAAGTGATCGTCTACGCAGACGGCGGGGAAGCGACTGTTTATGACCACCTGAAAAATGCCATTCGCTTCTCGATGGAGCATATGGGCGACCACGCTATGCCGGCAGGGCTGCACGCAGACTGGAACGACTGCCTGCGGCTCGGGGCAAAGGGCGAATCCACGTTTGTGGCATTCCAGCTTTACTATGCCATGAACGTGATACGCAAGATGGCACAGGATAAGAACGACACGGACTATATCGCCTATATTGACGAAGTACAGGCAAAACTCGGCGAAAGCCTTGCCAAGTGCTGGGACGAGGACAGATTTATCCGGGGCATCCGGGAGGATGGTGTCATTGTCGGTGCAAAGAAAGACCCCGAAGCCAATATGTGGCTCAATCCCCAGAGCTGGAGCGTGATCTCCGGCTTTGCCGATGCGCAGCAGGCTGACAAAGCCATGGAGAGCGTACACAGCATCCTGAACACCCCCTACGGCGCAAAGCTCCTCGACCCGCCCTACAAAGAGCATTATTTTGACGGCGCACTCATGCATATTTACAATGCCGACACCAAGGAAAATGGCGGTATCTTCTCGCAGTCGCAGGGCTGGCTGATACTTGCGGAGGGCTTGCTCGGGCACGGGAACAGGGCATTTGAGTACTTCCTCGAGTCCGCTCCTGCAAACATGAACGACAAGGCAGAGATCCGTGTCATGGAACCCTATGTACACGGGCAGTTCACGGAAAGCAAGGCTTCGCCGTTTGCCGGGCGCAGTCATGTACACTGGCTGACCGGAACGGCATCTACCGTCATGGTCGGCTGTACAGAGGGCATCTGCGGCATTCGTCCGGATGCGGAGGGTATTTCTATTCTCCCGTCCATTCCGGCAGCGTGGGACGGCTTTACGATGAAAAAAGTGTTCCGGGGGAACACACTGCACATCACCGTGCAGAATCCTGCCCACGTCGAAAGCGGCGTGAGATCTGTCACTGTCAACGGCAAGGCGGTCGAGGGCAGCTACATCAGGGCGGATAGGCTCACCCCGGACACGGACATTGTGGTAACACTGGGTTAAGCAGCGGCGCAGTGCTTGCCGCCCCATAGCCCCCTTCCCTTTAGGGAAGGGGGCTATTTTGCGGGGGGTTCACCCCCTGCGCCCCCTCTTGCACTTTCCGTCGTGAAACACGACTGAAATAAAAGTATCAGTCGTGCAAGCCGACCTTTGCGGCGCAGCCGCATTGGGAGGCAAAAGGGGAGCGCAGGCACTGCGCCGACCTTTGCGGCGCAGCCGCATTGGGAGGCAAGAGGGGTGCAGCGTCACGCTGCATTATTTTCCTTCTGGCTGCATATCGTGAGATAGAAGCAAGGAGGAATGTACCATGCCGGAACTGACTGAGTACCATGTTGCCCTCGCCGGAAATCCTAATGTCGGCAAATCCACCGTGTTCAATGCCCTCACCGGACTGCACCAGCACACCGGGAACTGGGCAGGCAAGACGGTCTCCGGGGCGGAGGGGACATTTGACCTCAACGGGATGCGCTGTATCCTGACTGACCTGCCCGGAACGTATTCGCTCCGGGCAAGCTCGGCAGAGGAGGAGGCTGCCCGTGACCACATCTGTTTTGCCCATCCGGATGCCGTGGTCGTGGTATGCGATGCCTGCTGTCTGGAGCGTAACCTGAACCTTGTCCTGCAAACGCTGGAGCTGACCCCACGGGTGCTGGTCTGTGTGAATCTGCTCGACGAGGCAGCGAAAAAGGGCATTACCGTTGACCTCCCGGCGCTGGAAGCGCTGCTGGGCGTTCCGGTCGTGGGCATGGCAGCAAGGGACGGGGAGGGGCTGGATGTGTTGCAGGAACGGCTCGCCGCTCTGCTGACGGATGAGGAAACGCCGCCGGGGTGTACTGTCGATCATGGGGATGTCATGGAAGCCCGGCTGCAAGTGCTGACCGGGCTGTTGGAAGAACTGGAGATGACCGTTCCGGCAAGGTGGGCAGCGCTGCGCTTTCTGGAACAGGATACCGCCTTTACGAAGCAAGTGCCGCTGTCTGGAGCGCCGCCGCACTTAGCAAGCCACATTGCCGAATTGCAGGAAAATTTGCTGCAGCTTGGCTGGACACCAGAACGGATACGGGACAGCATCATCGCATCTGTCGTGAAACGTGCCGAACAGATCGCCGCCGCCGTTACCACGCAGCCGCCCGGCAGCGATGCGGCAGACAGGCGGCTGGACAGGATCTTCATGGGGCGGCGGTGGGGCGTTCCGGTCATGCTGCTGCTGCTGGCGGGCATTCTGTGGATCACGATCGTGGGGGCAAATTACCCGTCCGAATGGCTTTCGGGGGTGTTGACGGCACTGGGGGAAAAATGCCGTTCCCTGCTGCATGCTGCCCATGCCCCGGAATGGCTTTGCAGCGTGATCTTTGACGGGATGTACCGGGTGCTTTCGTGGGTAGTGGCAGTCATGCTGCCGCCGATGGCGATCTTCTTTCCGCTGTTCACACTGCTCGAAGATGCCGGTTATCTGCCACGGGTCGCCTTTCTCATGGACAGCAGTCTCCGGAAATGCGGTGCATGCGGTAAACAGGCGCTGACCATGTGCATGGGCTTGGGCTGTAATGCCTGTGGGGTGACGGGCTGCCGCATCATGGACTCTCCTCGGGAGCGCATGATCGCCATTCTGACGAACGTGTTCACGCCGTGCAACGGGCGTTTTCCGCTGCTGATCTCCCTGATCGGGATGTTTTTCGTGACGGGTGTAGGGGGGTCGGTGGTCTCGGCGCTGGTCTTGCTGGCGGTCATTCTCTGCGGTGTGGGCATGACACTGCTCGTCTCCCGCATCCTTTCCGGCACGGTGCTGCGGGGGATGCCCTCTTCTTTTGTTCTGGAACTGCCCCCCTACCGCCGCCCGCAGATCGGCAAGGTACTGCTTCGTTCGCTGCTGGACAGGACGGTGTTTGTCCTTGGCAGAGCCTGTATGGTGGCAGCCCCGGCAGGGCTGGTGATCTGGATCTTTGCCAATATTTCGGTGGGAGAGGGCAGTCTGCTCTCGTTTTGTGCAGGAGCGCTCGACCCGTTTGCAAGGTGGTTCGGGATGGACGGGAGCATTTTGCTCGCCTTTCTGCTTGCCTTTCCGGCAAATGAGATCGTCCTGCCGATCGTGCTGATGTCCTACCTTGCGCAGGGCACACTGGTGGAAACGGGTGAACTTTCCACATTGCACAGCATCCTTGTGGAAAACGGCTGGACGTGGCTGACAGCACTGTGTACCATGGCGTTTTCCCTGATGCACTTCCCCTGTTCCACAACGCTCCTGACGATCAAGAAAGAGACGGGCAGCCTGAAATGGACACTGTTCGCCGCGATCCTGCCGACGGTGTGCGGACTTTGCGTGTGTTTTGTGCTGCACGGGATAGGGATGTGGTTTGTTTGAGGGAGCGGATAAATTGCACGACTGTTAGTGCAAGAGGGGGTGCAGGGGGTGAGACCCCCTGCAATATAGCCCCCTTCCCCTTGGGGAAGGGGGTCGGGGGGATGGGGGGCAGCAGGCTGCGTTTCCGCCCAAGGGCGGAAAGGATAGTTCAGAAAAGAGGAGAGAAGGGGGCGTTTTTTTGCCAAAAGGCAGCGTGACGCTGCACCCGTGGTGTCGCCCAATGCGCCTTGCGGCGCATTGGGCGACTGCTCTCAGGTAAGTTTAAGTAGCATCCGAGCAAGCCGATCTTTGCCGGGCATAGCCCGGCATTGGGAGGCACAACGGAGGCGGCAGCCTGCCGCCGCTGCCTTCTGGACACCCGCCAGCTTTTTGAAAAAAGCTGGGCAAAAAACTTTTGTACTGCCTCCCAATGCCGCCTACGGCGGCAAAGGTCGGCTATTATTTGCAAAAAAGTTCTTGTAATCCGCCCCAAAATATGCTATAATAGATATAAGACTGCTTGTGGGAGGAAGAATATGGTACAATTTGGAAATGAATGGGATATTCTGCTTTCAGACGAGATGCAGAAGCCCTATTATCAGGCGCTCCGGCAATTCCTGACCGAAGAATACCGGACGAAAACCATCTATCCCGACCAGTACGACATCTTCAACGCCCTCAAAGCCACTACTTACAGCCGGGTGCGCTGTGTCATCCTCGGACAAGACCCCTACCACGGGGCAGGACAGGCGCACGGCATGGCGTTTTCCGTCAAGAAAGGCATCCAGCCGCCGCCCTCGCTGGTGAATATCTACAAGGAGATCTACAGCGACACCGGCATCGACAACAGGAACGCCCACGGCGAACTGACCGCATGGGCAGCGCAGGGCGTGCTGCTGCTGAATACCGTCCTCACCGTCCGTGCCGGGGAAGCCGGAAGCCACCGGGGCAAGGGCTGGGAGACGTTCACGGACTACATCATCCGGCTGCTGGATCTCCGGGAAGACCCCATCGTCTTTCTGCTGTGGGGTGCGCCCGCCGGGAAGAAAGCAGCCCTCATCACCAACCCCTGCCACCTTGTCCTGAAAGCTGCCCACCCAAGCCCGCTTTCCGCAAGCAAGGGCTTTTTCGGGTGCAGGCATTTTTCACAGACAAATGCATTTTTGCAGGAACACGGCTTTCCGCCCATTGACTGGACAGTCACATAAACAAGGAGTTACCTATGGCACACAAGACTTTTTATTCGTTTGAAGTGTTCCCCCCGAAGCCCGATGCCCCGGTGGAGAGCGTTTCCCGCTGCTTTGCACAGCTTTCGGCGCTGAGACCGGATTTCATCAGCGTGACCTACGGGGCAGGCGGCGGCACGGCAGGCGGCAAACTCACCTGCGAACTGGCACAGCGCCTGAAAGAAGAATACGGCATACGACCCGTTGCCCACCTTCCCTGCATCTCCTACACCAAAGAAGAGATCACGGAAGTGCTGGCGGACTTCAGGGCGCATGGCATCACGGACATTCTGGCACTGCGTGGCGACAAAAGCCCCGACCGCCCTGCCAAGAACGATTTCCGCTATGCTTCTGAACTGATCGATTTCATCCGGACACAGGGGGAGTTCCATATCTTAGCAGCTTGCTACCCGGAAGTCCACCCCGAAGCCCGCAGCGCCGAGGACGACCTGCGCCACCTCCGGGAAAAAGTGGACAAGGGTGCCAGCCGCCTGATCACGCAGCTCTTTTTTGACAATATGACGTTTTATACCTTCCGGGAACGCTGTGACAAGGCAGGGATCCGTGTCCCCATCGAAGCCGGCATCATGCCCGTTGTCAATGTCAGGCAGATCCAGCGCATGGTCAGCCTCTGCGGCGCAAGCCTGCCCCGGAAATTCACAGCGATCATGCAGCGTTTCGGACAAGACCCCGAAGCCATGCGGGATGCGGGCATTGCCTATGCCGTTGACCAGATCGTTGACCTTGCCGCCAACGGCGTGGACGGCATCCACCTCTACACCATGAACGACCCCTATGTCGCACAGCGCATCACCGAAGCGGTCTCGGGGATATTAGGGCGGAGATCGTGATCCGCTTTACAGAGATCGACCGGAAACAGGCGTTCCGCTATACCGGGATGCACGGTACACCGGACGAGAAACTGCTTGCCTTAGCCGACCGCTGCGAACGAAAATTGCTGGCGGCGGCAGTCCCGAACTATGTATACCGGGTGTGTCCGCTGACAAGCTCAGAAACGGGCATACACTGCACGGGGACGGCATTACAGCTCACGGGAAAGGACATTGCCGCCCACCTGAACGGCTGTACACAGGCAATTTTACTGTGTGCCACGCTTTCGGCAGGAGCAGATGCGGCGATCCGTTCCGGGAGCGCAGCGGATGCGCTCGAGGGGCTGGTGACGGATGCCATGGCAAGCGCCCTCACCGAACAGCTCTGCGATGCTGCCGAGCAGGAGATCTTGCAGCGTTTCCCGGACTGCTACCCGACATGGCGGTTCAGTCCGGGATACGGCGACTTGCCGCTGGACATACAGGGGGATCTTTTAGCGGCAGTGGGTGCAGAAAAGCGGCTGGGCGTTTCGGTCAGTGCGGGCGGCATGCTCATCCCGACCAAGACCGTGACCGCTGTCATCGGGCTTGCCCCGCAGCCCATCCCGAAAGGAAAACGGGGCTGCGCCGTGTGCCGCATGGCGAAAACCTGTCAATTCCGGGCGAAAGGAGTACACTGCGAATGATATCATTTGAGCCATTTCTCATACTTGACGGCGGCATGGGGACGATGTTACAGGCGCAGGGACTTGCGCCGGGCAGCGTTCCGGAGCTGTGGAACATCGAACGCCCGGAGACCATCACTGCCGTTCACCGTGCCTATGTGGAAGCCGGGGCAGATGTGGTCTATACCAATACATTCGGCTGTAATCGCCTGAAAATGGCGAGGACAGGGCATTCCGTGCAGGAACTGATCGCTGCCGGCGTCCGCTGTGCCAAGGCTGCCGGGGCGAAGTATACGGCGCTCGACATCGGACCGATCGGGCAGCTGCTTGCCCCGACGGGAACGCTGTCTTTTGCGGAAGCGTATGATATTTTCCGGGAAGAGATCGAAGCCGGGCAGGATGCGGACATCCTCGTCTTTGAAACGATGAGTGACCTGCTCGAAGTGCGTGCCGGGGTGCTTGCCGCACAGGAACACGGCGGTGGCAAGCCGATTTTCGTAACGATGAGTTTTGAGGAGAACGGACGGACGTTCACAGGCTGCTGCGTGGAGGCAATGGCGCTCACCTTAGAGGGACTGGGCGTGGATGCGGTCGGCGTGAACTGTTCCCTCGGTCCGGAAGAACTGGTCCCCGTGGTGCAGACGCTGTGCAGCTGGACGACCTGCCCCGTCATCGTCAAGCCGAATGCCGGACTGCCCGACCCGGTGACGAACGCTTACAATTTCTCCCCGGAACGCTTTGCGGCGTGCCTGAAGCCCTTTGTGGAAATGGGGGCAGTGATCTTCGGGGGGTGCTGCGGAACGACCCCGGCACACATCCGGGCAGCGGCAGAACTGCTCCATACTCTGAGACCCGTACAGCGGCATCCGCAGATCCCGGCAGCCGTCTGCACGGCGAACCGTGTTGTGACGGTCACAGAACCCCGCATCATCGGCGAACGCATCAACCCGACCGGAAAAAAGCGCTTCAAACAGGCACTGGCGGAGCATGATACGGACTACATCCTCGGACAGGCGATCGCACAGGTCGAAGCGGGGGCGGATATTTTAGACGTGAATGTCGGACTGCCCGGCATCGACGAAACGGAAATGCTCTGCACTGCCGTGAAAGCCATTCAGGGCATCACGGACGTGCCGTTACAGCTCGACACGACCGACCCGGCAGCCCTTGCGGCAGGACTGCGCATTTACAACGGAAAGCCAATTGTCAATTCCGTCAACGGTGAGGAAGATCCCCTCAACACAGTCCTGCCCCTTGTAAAGCGCTACGGTGCGGCAGTGGTCGGGCTGACTTTAGATAAAAACGGCATCCCGAAGACCGCAGAGGGTCGTTTCGCCATTGCGAAGCGCATCCTTGACCGGGCGCTTGCGCTCGGCATCCGCCGGGAGGATGTGTATATCGACTGCCTTACCCTGACCGCTTCTGCCGAACAGGCAGGTGTCATGGAAACGCTCCATGCCCTGACCCGTGTGAAAGAGGAACTTGGGGTGCGCACGGTGCTGGGGGTGTCGAATATTTCTTTCGGGCTGCCGGACAGGGAGCTGGTCAACCGGAATTTCCTGACGATGGCGCTCTATGCCGGGCTTGACCTGCCGATCATTGACCCGAACAAGGAGAGCATGACTGCTGCCGTGCGGACGTATAAATTACTGGCGAACCTTGACCGGGATGCCGTGGATTTTATCGCACACTACGGCAATGCGCCAGCCGCTGCCCCAAAGCCGCAGACCCCGGAGCAGATGAGCCTTGCCGCTGCCATTACAGCCGGGCTGCGGTCGGAGGCAGGTATGCTGACACAGCAATTGCTCGAGACGACAGAAGCCATGGAGATCGTCAACGAGCATCTGATCCCGGCGCTCGACCGGACGGGCGCAGCCTTTGAGAAAGGGCAGATCTTCCTGCCGCAGCTCATTTCCGCAGCATCGGCGGCACAGGCGGCATTTGAGGTCATCAAGACCTACCTCACGGAACACAGCGGCGAGACGATCGACCGGGGCACGATCGTGCTGGCGACCGTCAAGGGCGACATCCACGACATCGGCAAGAACATCGTGAAGATCCTGCTCGAGAATTATGGCTACCGTGTCATCGACCTCGGCAAGGACGTTCCCTGCGAAGCCGTTGCCGAAGCGGCAGAACAGAGCCGTGCGCCGCTGGTAGGGCTTTCCGCACTCATGACGACCACACTGCCGTCCATGGAGAAGACCATCGCTTTGCTCCGGGAACGCTGCCCGTGGTGTAAGACCGTTGTCGGCGGTGCGGTGCTGACGGCAGACCACGCAAAGCGGATCGGGGCGGACTACTACGCAAGGGATGCCAAGGAAACGGTGGATATTGCGAAGCAGGTATTTCAGGGGACAGAGGGGGAAAGTACATGAAAAAGAAGCTTCTTGCGCCATACCTGTGTGCTGTCGCTGCGGCGGCGAGCATGTCCGGCTGTTCCGATGTCGGCACACCGGACTATCAGTGGAGCAATGTCGCCATCGGCGGCGGCGGATACGTGACAGGCATGGTCTACAGCGAAGCGGAGAAGGACCTCATCTACGCCCGGACGGACATCGGCGGCGCATACCGCTGGGCAGAGGACGAGCAGCGCTGGGTCGCCCTGACCGACCATCTGGGCGGCGAGGACTGGGAGCTGATCGGCATCGAGAGCATTGCCGCCGACCCGGTGGAGGCGAACCGTGTGTATCTCATGTGCGGTACGTATATGGGTTCGCCGGGTGCTGTGCTTGCTTCGGAGGACTATGGTGCTACATGGACGCAGGTCGATATGCCCTTTGCCTGCGGTGCGAACCAGTCCGGCAGAGGTGTCGGGGAACGCATGATGGTCGATCCGAACCGGAACAGCACCATTTATATGGGCACAAGAAATGCCGGCTTGTGGCGTTCGGACGACTACGGCAGGACATGGGCAGAGGTGGAGAGCTTCCCGAACAAGGGCGACTACCGGCAGGGGGACACGGATGTCGGCATTCTGTGGGTAGAATTTGACCCGGTGAGCGGCGATGTCTACGTCGGCGTGGCAGATACCGCCGGAAACTGCATCTACCGTTCTTCCGATGACGGTGCGAGCTGGGAAGCACTGCCCGTCAATGTACCGGGCATGTACCCCTTACAGGCAGATCTCGATGCGGACGGAACGCTCTACCTTGCCTATTCCGACAACTGCGGTCCGGAACTCAGCCCGAATAGCGGGGCAGTCTATCGCTACCGGGACGGGGCATTCACGGACATCACACCACCGCCGGATGACGGGCGCTACGGTGGGTTCGGGGGGATCTCTGTTGATCGGCAAGACCCCGGAACGCTCGTGGTGGCGACACTCGGCTACTGGGGGGACAACGGCGACAACATCTACCGTTCCACGGACGGCGGCGAGACATGGCAGTCTCTGTTCAACGAAAAGACCGGAGAAAAGCGCTATGTCATGGACGTTTCACAGGCGGACTGGCTGACGTGGGGACGTGTGGAAGCCAAGACCGGCTGGTGGATGACGGATGTCAACATCGACCCGTTCTGCTCCGATAAGGTGATGTACGGCACGGGGGCGACCGTTTTCTGCATCCAGAACATGACGGAACTCGGCACGAAAGACGTGACGATCTCCTTTGCGGCTCACGGACTGGAGGAAACGGCTGTCTACCAAATGGTCTCCCCGCAGTATCAGGAGGGGCAGCCGCAGCTCTATTCGATCATGGGCGATCTGACGGGCTTTGCGCATACGGATGTGACGGTCTGCCCGGATGATGCGCATTTCATGGGCAGCAGTTTTGGCGGAGACCCGACAGACCTCGATGCCGCCTTTGCCAATGCCAATGTCGCAGCCTGCTGCATCCAGAACAGGGAGCATCCCCTCTGGGTGACGACTGACGGCGGTGTGACATGGCGTGCGGCGGAACAGCTCCCGGAACGGGCTGACGGCGGCAAGGTCTATGTCAATGCGGACGGCTCGCTTTTGCTCTGGAAGCCTGCCGGGACGGGGAACACCAATATCTATAAATACAGCATCGAAAAGGAAAAATGGTACGCAGTCAGCGGTCTTGGCTACGGTGCGGAAGTCGCTGCGGACAGGGTCGATCCGGATGTGTTCTATGCGGTCTATAACGGGATGTTCCTGCGGTCAGACGACCGGGGCAATACGTTCGCCCCGACCGGGCAGCTGGTCGCTGACGGGTGCAGCATCCAGACCGTTGTCGGCAAGGAGGGCAATGTCTGGCTGTGCAATGGTTCGCTGCTGATGTACACAGAGGACGGCGGAGAGAGCTTTACCACGGTCGAGGACGTGCAGTTCCGGGCGATCGGCTTTGGTGCGCCTGCGAAAAAGGGAGGCTATCCGGCAGTGTATGCGATGGGGCAAGCCGGAGAACAGGGGGACGGCATCTACCGTTCCGTGGACAAGGGCGCTGCTTGGCAGCGCATCAATGATGATCTGCACCGGTTCGGCAATCTGACGCCCTGCATCACCGGCGACAGCAGGATCTTTGGCAGGGTATATTTTGCCACGAACGGGAGAGGTATCGTCATGGGTGATACGGCACAGTGATGAAAGGCAGAAGGATCGCTTACGGGCGTGTGATCGGCTGGCTGCTGGCGGTCGGCATCATCATCGGCATCACCGCCTTTGCAGTGCGCCTGCATAAAATTTATACGGGGGAGATCGTTGCCAATATCCCCGACCCCGACAAATATCCGGTCATGGGGGTGGACGTGTCCCGCTATCAGGGAACGATCGACTGGCAGCAGTTTGCACAGCAGGATGTGCAGTTTGCCTTCATCAAGGCAACAGAGGGCAGTTCCTATCAGGATCCCTTTTTCACCTACAACTGGAGCGCTTCGCAGGAAAACGGCATTATCGCCGGGGCGTACCACTTTTTCAGCTATGAGAGCAGCGGTGCGACACAGGCGCAGAATTTCATCGAGACGGTCGGTCCGCTGGAGGGCTGTCTGCCGCCGGTGGTCGATCTGGAATTTTACGGAAGCTACACGGACGAACCCCTCTCCAAAAAGGAGACCCGTGCCATTCTGGACGACCTGCTGAACGCACTGGAAGATCATTACGGGGTGAAGCCTATTATTTACACGACCACAAGGGCATACTACAGCTATATCCTCGGCGGAGATTACGGCAGCTATCCGCTGTGGATGCGCAATACCTATATGAAACCGATGAACCGCTGGGCATTCTGGCAGTATTCCGACAAGGGCGAGTTGGAGGGCTTTGAGGGAACGCAGAGCGACCAGCTGGAAAAATACATCGACCTGAATGTCTACAACGGCACGTTAGACGAGATGAAGAAAGCCTTCGGGCTTTCGGCAGAGGAGGAAACAACGGAATGAAACCATTTTTACTACAGGCAGTTTGTAAGGACTACGTATGGGGCGGCAACCGGCTGAGGGACTACGGGAAACAGTCACAGGCGGACAGGATCGCCGAAAGCTGGGAACTTTCCACGCACCCGGACGGGGAGAGCGTGATCGCCTCCGGGCAATACAAGGGCATGCCATTGTCGGCATTCCTGAAAGAACACCCGGAAGCAGCCGCTGCGCCGGGGTATCAGCCGTTCGACCCGTTCCCGGTCATTGTCAAACTCATCGATGCGCATGAGGATCTGTCCGTGCAGGTACACCCGGACAAGACGGAACTGTGGTATATCATCGATGCCGAACCGGGCGCTTCGATCCTGTACGGATTCGAGAAAGAGATCACACCGGAAGAAGTGCAGACAGCGATCCGGGAGGGAACGCTGCTTTCCCGGATGAAGCGCATCCCGGTCAGCCCCGGCGATGTGTTCCTGATCCCGTCAGGGACGCTGCATTCCATTGGCAAGGGGATACTGCTTGCGGAGGTGCAGCAGAATTCCAACATCACCTACCGGGTGTATGATCATGACAGGGGCAGGGAGCTGCACATTGCACAGGCGCTGCAGCATATGCAGTTTTCGCCAACGGTCAACACGCCTGCCAGAAAAGCAAGTGCCTTATACAATTCCCCGAGTACCTTTGTCCGGGTGCTTGGCGGATGCAGGGCATTCAGCGTGATGGAAACACAGCTCAACGGACACAAGGGCGCATCACCGGGATCCTGCTATGAGCATATTCTGGTGCTGGATGGCAGAGGTTCGATGTCAACGGATGACGGCACGGTGATGCTGGAGAAAGGCAACAGCATATTCGTTCCGGCAGGGACGGAATATATGCTGTGGGGCGAATGCACGCTGCTCGGTACGGTAACAGTGCCATTCAGGAATTGATCAGGACCGCCGCAAGGCGGAAACATAAAGGAGGAAAACCCTATGAAGTATTACATCGGCATTGACCTTGGCGGCACGAATATCGTTGCCGCTGTGGTGGACGAAAATTATCAGATCGTCACCAAGGCAAGCACCAAGACCAACCGCCCCCGCCCTGCGGAAGCCATTGCAGACGATATGGCAGCGATGGCAATTCAGGCTGTCAAGGATGCAGGACTGACCATGGAACAGATCGAGTGGGTCGGCGTGGGTACGCCCGGCATTGCCAACAGCGAGACGGGTATCATCGAATTTTCCAACAACCTCGGCTTTGAGAATACGCCCATGGCGGAGCTGATACACAGGCACATCGACAAGCCGGTCTACATCGAGAACGATGCCAACGCTGCCGCTTACGGCGAATACGTTGCCGGCGCTGCCAAGGGTGCAAAGAATGCAGTCTGCATCACCCTCGGCACGGGTGTCGGCGGCGGCATCATCATTGACGGGAAAATTTATGCCGGGTCGAATTTCGGCGGTGCGGAGATCGGACATACGGTCATCAACATGGACGGTCCGCAGTGTTCCTGCGGCAGACGGGGCTGCTTTGAGGTGTACTCTTCAGCGACCGGACTGATCCGCATGACCAAGGAAAAGATGGAGCAGGTCAAGGACAGCAAGCTCCACGACATCACCGCAGAGCGAAACGGCAAGGTCTCCGCAAGGACGGCATTCGATGCAATGCGCTTGGGAGATGCGGCTGCGCAGGAAGTGGTAGATGCATACATTCGTGCGCTTGCGGCAGGTATTACCAACACCATCAACATTTTCCAGCCGGACGTGCTTTGCGTGGGCGGCGGTGTCTGCAACGAGGGCGACCCGCTCCTGCTGCCCATGAAGGCACTGGTCGAAAAGGAAGTCTACACCCGCAATTCCCCGAAAAATACAAAGATCGTCATTGCCGAACTTGGCAACGATGCCGGGCTGATCGGTGCGGCATTCCTTGGTGCGGCAAAGAAATAGACCTGCCTGAAACAGACAGAAAGACCCCCGTTCCTTTCAGAATGGGGGTCTTGTTTGTGCTGTCTGGAGCAGCTTGTCCATCCACCTCGGGAGTTATAGGATGTCTTGGATCGTTATGGTGTCATCGAAAAGCTTTACGGCAATGTATTTCAAGATGAGGGTAGCGTCATCGACTGTCATTGAACCATCGCCGTTCACATCTGCTGCTTTAGCCTGTGATGCAGTCAGTTGGCTGTCCCCCATAAGGCGGATAGCAATATCCTGCAGCAGAGCAGTGGCATCATTGATGCTCACTTTCCCGTCCTCGTCCACATCACCGAGATCCGGCGTTTCTGTCTCAGAGGGGGTCGTCGGGGTCGTTTCGGAGGGGGTGGTCTCTGTACCCGTTTCCGAACCGACGGCGCTGTCTTCGGTAGTAGCAGTTGTTGTGGTGGTGGTCGTTTCTTCGGAGGCTAGTGCGGATGTGGTGGTGGTCGTTTCTTCGGAGGCTAGTGCGGATGTGGTGGTGGTCGTCTCCTCAGAGGATGATGCCGTTGTAGCAGTGGTCGTTTCCTCGGAGGATGTTGCTGTTGTGGCAGTGGTCGTCTCCTCATCGGAAGTGGATGGTGCGGATGTGGTAGCCGTTGTCTCCTCGGCAGATGTTGTCGTTTCCTCATCGGAAGTCGATGGTGCTGTTACGGTCGTTGTAGTCGTTTCCGGCATGGTGGTCGTTTCTGCTGTGGCAGTCGTTTCCGGGAGTGTTGCAGTTGTTTCTGTTGTGGCAGTTGTTTCCGGTGATGTAGTCGTTTCTGTTGTGGCAGTCGTTGTCCCCTCAGAAGATGTTGTCGTTATGGCAGTGGTCGTCTCCTCAGAAGATGTAGTTGTCTCCTCATCGGAAGTCGATGGTGCTGTTACGGTCGTTGTGATCGTTTCTGGTGTGGTAGTTGTCTCCTCATCGGAAGTCGATGATGCTGTTACGGTCGTTATGTTCGTTTCTGTTGTGGCAGTCGTTTCCTCATAGGTAGTCCAGCCTGTTGTGGTGACCGTGACCGTTTCCGTTGTGTAGGTCGTTTCTGGTGTGGTAGTTGTTTCCGGCAAAGTAGTTGTTTTTGGTGTGGCAGTTGTTTCCGGTGTCGTGGTCGTTTCCGTCGTGAAAGTTGTTTCCTCATAGGAAGTCCAGTCTGTTGTGGTGGTCGTTTCTGTCGTGAAAGTTGTTTCCGGTGTCGTGGTCGTTTCCGTCGTGAAAGTTGTTTCCGGTGTTGTAGTTGTTTCCGGTGTTGTAGTTGTTTCTGGTGTGGTAGTTGTTTCGTCATAGGAAGTCCAGAGTTCTGTTTCGGTCATCGTGGTCGTTTCCGTTGTGGATGTTGTCGTGTGCGTGGCGGTCGTGGTTTCCGGGCGTGTAGTTTCTTTGCTGTAAACGGCGGTCAGATAGATCTCATCCGGCTCTCCGTAAAGGTTATCCGTCCGGCATGTCAGTGTATCCAAACGGTTCCCTTCTGCATCTTCCCAGTACAGGAATGTCCCGAAGGCATGTCCCCCGTCCGGCAGTACGATCTTATCGCCTTCCCATAGCTCGTAGTAGACCAGATCGCTGACAGCACCGTCCGTCATGTGGACATGCACCCTATACAGCGGGTCATAGACGGCATAGAGCGTTATGGTATCTGGTTCTGTATCATGGTTGTCATACTGGAATTCCGATCCGTCTACACGATCGCCGTTCTCATCTGCATAGTACCGGAAATGTTTATCAGGAAGCTGCGCAAACTTTATCAGCATATCGGGCTTCAGGTCAAATTCCTGTGTGGTGTCTGTCCCCGTGTAGCCGTTGATAAAACGGACGATCACACGATATACGGCATTATCGCCTGCCGATGTGGTCGTTGTTGTCTGTGCTTCTGTAGTGGTTTCTGCTACGGACGAAGAGCCGGCAGCCGTTGCCGTTGTGGTCGGGGTTGTTGTCACCAATGCGGTAGTTTCCGCTGTTGTTGTGGTGACGGGTGGTCCTGTCGTTTCAGGAATTGGGTAAGTGAACGCCTTTAATTCCGCATACAGTTTGATCACCAGCTCAAAGCTGAAATCAAAGTCATTGACATCCAGCTCATTCGTGTATTCCTTGCCATTTTCCCCTGTCCAGCACAGAAACTCCCCTGCTTCAGTCGGCTGAGGCATCGAGAGACCGATCAGGTGATCTGTTCCGAACAGATAGAACTCCTCCTCTGTCTCATGTCCGTCCACATTGTAAATGACGGTCACGATCTGTCGGGGCATTTCCTCCATGGTTTGCAGGGCGGTATCCGTCTCAGCCGTGTTCGTCTCGGCGATATCGGCAGAGACCGGGCGGACCGCTTCGGTCTTGGGGTTTTCCAGCGCCTTGGTAACATGGGGGAATACGAACGGGAGCATACAAGCCGCTGCCGCAAATGCAGTGATCCTTTGCAGTATGGTTTTCATAAAATACCTCCGTTTCAAAAAAAGCCCCCTGCGCAAACAGGGGGGCAGTTTCTGTACAATGTCAGTTTACAATGGTCTTTTCGGTCTCCTTGTCGAACAGATGGATCCTGTTCGGGTCAAGAGCGACCTTGATCATATCCTGCGGACGTGCTGTGGATCTCGGCGAAACTCTTGCCGTGATCGGGATACCCTCGCACTCCAGATACAGGAATGTCTCTGCGCCCATCATTTCGGTGATCTCTACGTTGCAGTCGATGACACCGGTCGTAGCGGTGGAAATATACATTTCCTCATCGTGAACGCTCTCCGGACGGATGCCCAGTGTTACTTCACGGTCAACGTACTTCTCCAGTTCCGGAACAGCCTTGGACTCTGGAACGATGATCTGATACTTCACGCCTCTGGAGGTCTTGGAATCATCAGAACCGAATTCTACATAGTACTGCTGTGCGCTGTTCTTTCTGAGAACGGCATCGATAAAGTTCATCTGCGGTGAACCCAAGAAGCCTGCCACGAACTTGTTGACCGGCTGCTCATAGAGGTTCTGCGGGGTATCGATCTGCTGTACAAAACCGTCCTTCATGACCACGATACGGTCGCCCATGGTCATAGCCTCTGTCTGGTCATGCGTTACATAGATGAACGTCGTACCGAGCTTCTTGTGGAGCTTGGAGATCTCCGTTCTCATCTGCGCACGCAGCTTGGCATCGAGGTTAGACAGCGGCTCGTCGAGCAGGAACACCTTTGGGGAACGCACGATCGCACGGCCGAGCGCAACTCTCTGTCTCTGACCGCCGGACATTGCCTTCGGCTTTCTGTCGAGCAGGTGGGACAGGTCGAGGATCCTTGCAGCTTCTTCTACCTTGCGGGCGATCTCGTCCTTCGGTACTTTGCGGAGCTTCAGACCGAATGCCATATTCTCGAATACAGTCATGTGCGGATACAAAGCGTAGTTCTGGAATACCATTGCGATGTCTCTGTCTTTCGGTGCGATGTCGTTGACAAGGCGGTCGCCGATATACAGTTCGCCCTCGGAGATCTCCTCCAGACCGGCGATCATACGCAGTGTGGTGGACTTGCCGCAGCCGGAAGGTCCTACCAGAATGATAAACTCCTTATCTCTGATCTCAAGATTAACATCGGAAACAGCAACTACGCCGCCGGGATACTTCTTATAGATACCTCTAAGTGATAAGCTTGCCATTTATTCTGATCCTCCGTTTACTTAGTTTTTTTCAGTTACCGCCGCACGGACGTACCGGCATATAACTGTCTATTACTATCATACCAAATTATGAGTTTTTTTTCAAGTCGCTATTTACCTAAACTTCTTGGTCTGCATTTAGCAAGTATGACGAAAAATTCTTCATAATTTGTTCACAGACAACTTCCAAACAGCCTTCGGACAAAAGATTTTCAACATCTTTGTGAGAAATCGACAAATAGCAGCCGCTTTCCAGACCGGGCGGCAGCAGATACCCGCCAATGCCTACCCGGTGCAGGCTTTCCACGTGATTTCCAAGGGCAGCGAACATCCGCTTTACCTGATGATATTTCCCCTCATGCAGGCAGATGAGGGCATACCGTTCCCGGAGATGCTGCACTTCTGCCGGCAGGCAGACCGTTCCGTCCGCAAGCCGTGATCCCTCTTGCAGCCGTGCCACATAATGCTCCGCAAAGGGTCTTGCCAGTCGGATCAGGTAGAATTTCGGAACATGTTTTCCCGGTGCCAGCATCCGGTGTGCCAACGCACCGTCATCCGTCAGCAGCAGCAGCCCCGTGCTGTCCGCATCGAGCCGCCCTGCCGGGAACAAGCCTTTCACCCGCTGTTCTGCCGGGATCAGGTCCAGCACCGTGTACTGCCTGTCCTCTGTGGCGCTTACCACGCCCTTTGGCTTGTTTAATATATAATAGGTATACTTCCCGCCCGGCAGGATCTTCCCGCCGCAGGAGACAGTCTGTGTCTCGGGGTCGATCTTGCGGCTGCCGTCCGTGATGCAGACCCCGTCCACCCGGACAGCGCCCTCACGCAGCAGCTGCCGGACTTCGCTCCGGGAGTGGGATGTCCGCCCGGCAAGGAGTTTGTCGAGCCGCATCAGTGCCAAAGGATCCCCTCCTGTTCTATTTCTGTCCGGAACGGCATAGGATAGCCCAGACCTGAAAGGAGGACTTCCCCATGAAACGTATTTTCCGCTACTTGCTTGTCTTGCCGCCGGCTGCGCTGTGTCTTGCGGCAGTCGTACTCTGTCACCGTGCCGATGCGCCTGCTATGCTCACCATTCCCGCCGCCACGGAGGAGGAGCGCAGCGCATTCCTCTTTGCCAAGGGCTGGCAGGGGGAGATCATCAGCTCGCAGGCGGTGCGCATCCCGCAGACCATGGACGGCACGTATGCCGACTATGCGGCATTACAGACGTATCAGCACCTCCCGCTTGCCGACTATGCGGGGGAACGGGCGGTGCTGTATACGTATGCTTTGCAGGATACTGCATGCCGTGCCGAGCTGCTCACCGCAGACGGTATCCTCATCGGCGCACAGTGTTATGTACCGGAGGATGGTGCGGTGCTGGATATGCAGGGAAGCACGGATTGGGAGCAGTTTGCTTTCCTTAATTGAACGGGTGCAGCATGTTGCCGATGATCGGGATCACCTTTGCCTTGCCACTGAGCGCACTGACAAAGAGCAGCAGGAACGCTGCGAACTGCACTAACCCACACAGCAGACCGATGATCGCAGCGAGAATGCCGCCCAAGACCGGGATAATGCCAAGGATCGCAGAAAGGATATTCACGACCACAGCAATAACGACCCAAAGCAGCAGCAGGATCAGCCCCTGATTGGCATAGTGCTTGGCAAAGGCGGAATTCGGTGCAGCTGCCAGCGGCAGCCAGAACAGGATGGGGATACATGCCAGTACTGCCATGACCTTGTTGGATGCGATGTCCTGCGGGTCAAACTGGTCGGTCACATCCTCCGGGTCCATGATGGAATCTTTGATGTCATTGGGATCCATAGTGTTTGCCTCCTCATTTTTTTGAGCTGAGCGCTGTGATGGCAGCGATAAAGCTGTCCACATCCTTGAAGTCCTGATACACGGATGCAAAGCGGATATAGGCAATGGCATCCAGTTCCCGCAGTTGTTCGAGGACCAGTTCTCCGATCCTGTTGGAGCTGATCTGGCTGCTCCAACTGCCGTCATAGGCATCCTCCACCACGTCCGCAATGGCATTGACCTGTGTCACGGTGACGGGGCGTTTTTTGATCGCATGGTAGATGCCGCTGAGCAGCTTGTTGCGGTCATACGGTTCAAGCGTACCGTCACGTTTGACAACGATGCGCAAAGGCTGCTCCACGATCTCATAGGTCGTGAACCTTCTGCCGCAGGCTGCGCACCTGCGCCGCCGGCGCTTTCTGTCCTCGGACGGGCGGGAATCGATCACACGGGAATCCTCATTGCCGCAATAGGGACACTTCATAGCAGCCACCTCACTTCACAGCGTTTGCTATACTTATTATACCAGACCGCATACATTCTGTCAATGCAGAAAACACACGATCTTTTCACATTTTTACAGCGTTTTCTCTCCATTGCTGACAAAGTTTGCATGTTTTTCCACGCTGGAGATCATATGGGAGAGCATACGGTAGTTGCCCAACAGGTCGGAGATGCCCCGGAAATTGTTCCGGTACAGTTCCACCATGACGGAGCATCCCGGCTGGTAGGGATAGAGTGCTTCCAGAAAGCTGCGTATCCGGAAATTCCCTGCCCCCAGCATCAGACAGTCGCCTTTTTCGCTGTGGTCACTGATGTGGACATGCACGATGTGCGAACCGAGCATGTGCAGCATAGAGAAGGGAGATTCTCCGGCACGGACAGCCTGTTTGATGTCGAGGACGAATTTGGCATCTTCGCCGAGGATGCGCTTCATTTCCCGCAGGAAGTGGAGCGAACCGCTTTGGCAGCGTTCGACATTTTCCTGTGCGACGGTGATGCCGAACTCCTTGCCGGCATTGACAAGGCGGATGTAGCGTTCACAGTACAGTGCAGGTTCAACGGCGTGTATCTTGTAATTGCCGTGGAGTATGAAAAAGGTTGCGCCGAGCTGCTGCATGACGGCAAAATAGCGGCGGTAGTAGTCGATCATATCATCTACCCGTCGGTCATAAGAAGAGAAGAGCGCCATCGGTTCGATCGGACAGGCAAAGGGGTGAACAGATGCGCAGGTCACGCCGTAGCGATCCATGATCGTCCGCAGGGTGTGTACACGGGAACGGGTGATGTCCGAATCTGCATTGACGAACAGTTCCACGTGGCTGATGCCGTTGAGGGCGAGGTCGTAGAGTGCCTCTTCCAAATGTTTGGGGTAGAGACAGGCAGTAGAAACGCCAGCTTGCATGGTAAGACCTCCTTTCTGAAAAGCTCTGTCTATAGTATACCACATTTTTGAAAAAATTGCAAGCAGCGTGACGCTGGCGGCAGGCTGTCGCCTCCGTGGTGTCGCCCAATGCGCCTACGGCGCAAAGGGCGGCTGCTTCAGGTAAGATATGGAGGTACATAATGACCGCAATGTAACCGCTCACTCTGCGGAGCCGCCGAAAAAATGCTTGACAAAGCCCGGTATGTGTGGTATAATAATAGAAAGAGCACACCATCAAACGTTTTGACGGCTGCTCCCAAGGTAATTACAATTTTAGTAATCGCCCAAAGTTGCCAGCTGGGCGGTTACTTCCTTTTTTCATGATGTGAAGTAAGTACTTCCATGATCGCTTTGACGATCGACACGATGCCGGAGCATGCGCCGATGATCTTACAAATCAAATCAAAAACCATGAACATTCACCCCCTTTTGCAAGGGAGCAGGATTCGCCGCCTACCGTTTTCAGGTGTGCTCTGAACATAGTATAGCACAATTTCCGACATTTGTCAACGATCTCTCCGCAGATCCGCCGGAAAAAATGCTTGACAAAGTCCGGTATACGTGTTATAATAATAAAAAGAGCACACCGTGCAGACGGCTGCTCCCTGACTATTACCTTAAAAAGATAACCGCTGTGCTTGGGGGCTACGGGCGGTTATTTCCTTTTTTTGGTATAGTATACAATAGGAAGTGATACCATGCCAAGATTTTTTACAGAGAACGCCACGATGCAGGAGATCGTCCTCACCGGAGAGGATGCCCGGCACATCGGTCGCTCCCTCCGGATGAAACCCGGCGAACCACTGACCGTGTGCGCCTGTGGAATGGACTACCAGTGCGAAATTACCCGCATCACGGAAGATGCTGTTTTCCTCAAGCCCCTTTCTGTGCAGCCCTGCGCTGCCGAACCGTCTGTTCAGGTGACACTCTTTCAGGCTGTCCCCAAGCAGGACAAGCTCGCCGAGATCGTCCAGAAAACCGTAGAACTGGGCGTTTTCCGCATTGTACCCGTCCTGACGGCACGCTGTGTGGCAAGACCGACTGCTGCGGACTTTGCCCGGAAGCAGCAGCGTCTGCAAAAGATCGCGCTTTCTGCCGCCAAGCAGTCGGGCAGGGGCATCATCCCGGAGGTCATGCCGCTGCTTTCGTGGCAGGAAGCGCTTGCCGCTATGCAGCAGCAGGATGCTGCCGTGATGCTTTACGAGGAACAGGGCGGCAGACGTTTCGGGGATGTGCCGCTTGCGGGCGTGAAGCGTGTGGGTCTGTTCATCGGCAGTGAGGGCGGTATCTCTGCCGAGGAGGCGCAGCAGGCAGAGGATGCCGGCATTTACCGGGTATGGCTGGGCAGACGCATTCTCCGCTGTCAAACAGCACCGACCGCTGCCATGGCGATCTTGATGTACCTGACAGAAAATTTATAAATTTTTTCTGAAAAGTGTTGAAATTTTTTCCGAAGTGTGGTATAATACATACAGATGCAGCGCCGGTCTGTCCGCAGCAGCCGGGCGGCGGAATGATGAACTGCGGAGAAAAGAGGATTTCACCATGAACGGAAAAATTATTGCCATCATCCTTGCTACTGCTGCAGCAACTGCGGTCGCAGTCGTATTTGTATTGCAGAAGCAGAATTCCAAGCGCAAGATGCGCTTCGACAGCTCTGAATTTGACGATGATGATTTTATGGACGACATCGCCTGCCCGGAGCAGTGCAGCTTTGCGGATGACGGCAGCGAGATCGCCGGAGAAGCACCGCTGGAGGAGGCACCTGAAGCAGCCCCCGCTGAAGAAGCTGCTCCCGAAAAGCCGGAGGATGCAGAGGAATAAGCCCTGTTGAGCAGTAAAAGCCCCCTTGCGGGGGCTTTTTTGTTTGTTAGAAAATATTGTCATTGAATACCCAGACCGTATAGCTGCCGATCGAAAATTCCTGCCGATGCAGATCGACCAGAGGACTTGCCTGATCCTGAAGCGCTGCCACTTCTCCGGCATCGAGGATGAGGAAATATTTGTCCACGCCCGGCTGCTTATCGAACCAGCTTCTACAGCTCTGGTAATAATACGGACGGCAGCCTGCCTCGTCGATCGTCACGCTCCGGCACTGTACCTGCGAATCTGCGGCTACTGTCAGACCGTTTGCCCGCCAGAAGCTTGCATACCCGTAGGAAAGCCCCCGTTCTTCCAGCTCCTCTGCAAGCATATAGAGGTCATTGTCCTCCGTGTTGTTTATCGGCATATCAGCGACCGTATAGCCTGTTACCAGACATACCGCCGTCAGCGGTATCATCATCAGCGTCATGATACGCTGGAGCGAGATCTCTCCGACCGCCCACCGCAGGAACAGGATCGTTACCAGTGCAGACGTTGCCACGATCGGTGAGAGCCGCCAGTTGGCATTGGACAGTTTCCCCATGATGTAGCCCATCATGATGAGCATGACCATGAACCAGTGCGTCAGCACCAGCACCCGTGACTTGCGGTCGGGCAGCTTCTTGTAGAAGCACAGCGCCATCACCGGAACGACCAGCAGCACAACGCCCGTGATGACGATCAGCAGATCGCCCACGCTCTTGACGCTCATCAGCGGTTCATTGAGCCGCATGTCCGCACCCAGCAGGGAGAACCACTGCTGCGGGAAAGAAAGCAGATGATCTGCCCATTCGCCCATGTCGGAATAGTTGGAGTATGCCCCCTCATAGCCAGCAACGATGTCCTTTGCGGCAACGGCTGTGATCAGATAGCCGGCCACCATGCCTGCGCCCATGACCAGAAAGATCAGCAGCGCCGGAAGATTTTTCTTGGAAAGGAGCTTTGTATCGTGATCGAGCCAGCGTTCACAGAACACCGCAGCCATGATCGGCAGTGCAAAGATCGTGATGGCAATGATCTGATCCATGCACGTCAGTGCCAGCCAGACAAAGAGCAGCACTGCCGAAACGATCAGCGCCTGCAAGGACTTTTTCCGGGCAGCCGTATCGGTTTTTTCAATGGCAGTCCGCTTTTCCAGTAAGTCCATATGCCGGAACAGCAGCGCCAGCCCGACAAAGATAAAGAACACGCCCAGACTGTAGTAGATCGAATGCCCCCAGAAAATTTCCCGAAGCTTTTCACTGCCGGAACAGATCATCAGCTCCACGAACACCCCGAAAGCGACCCAGTTCCACGACCAGTCCAGCTTTCTCAGCAGCCACACCAGCGCAGCCGTGAACAGCAGGAAGAAGATCAGCATGGAAAGGACGTGTGTCGTCATTGTCACCCCGAACAGCGGGATCAGTGCTGTCATGATGAGCGAGGTGCTGAACGGCAGCAGACACGCATAGTTGAAATCCTCGTTGAACAGCGAGCCGCTTTCGTTGGAAGCGACTGCCCACATCAGGGAATCCGTTGTGTCCGAATGGAAGTACCCTCTCGACGGGAACAGCGTGTAGTACCCGATCAGGAACACGCTGACCGCCAGCAGCACTGTCCAGCCCCACTTGGCAAGGGCATCTCTGCAATACCGCACCACATCCACAAATTTTACCGCCGGACGGTCTGCCGGAGCAGTCTGCCCCGGCTTTCCGGACGGTGCGGCAGTCTTTGGTGTTTTGTCAGGCGTACTCATTCCCCAGCCTCCTCGGTGGCAGTTTCATGGTACTCCTGTTCGGTGTTGACGCTCCAGATATTCGACTTGTCTGCTGCGCCGGTGAGGATATTTTTCACGGCTTCAAAGGAAGTCGCCATGGAGTGATCCATGTTATTATACCGATGCTGTCCGTTTCTGCCGACACAATAGAGGTTGCCGAATTTGTTGAGGTAGTCGATAAGGGTATCGATCTCATCATAGGTGTCAAAGTATGCCGGGTATGCCTTCTTCACCTTTTCCCGGTGTCCGTCAATGACACGTGTCACTCTTGAGATAACGCCCATCTTGCGCAGTTCCTTGATAGCAAACAGGATGCAGTCCTTGTCCGACATATTCCAGAAGCTGTCGCCCTCCGTGCAGAAGTATTCCAGCCCGATCCAGACATTGTGTTCGGGGTCCTGTACCATATAAGGCGACCAGTTGTTGAACACTTGGATCCTGCCGAGCTTGACACCCTTGTCCTGCACGTAGATCCAGCAGTCCGGCACGATATTGCCGAGGGTGCGGATGTTGGTCTGATTTTTCAGTTCGAGCTTGTCCACCAGCAGACCCACGGTCACGAAATCCCGGTAGGGCAGTCCGGCTGCGATCCGGGCTTCATTTTCCGGTACATCGTTCATACCAGCGACCAGATCCTTGACCGGCATGGACGAGATGAAAATATCGCCCCGGACGGTCTGTGCGATGCCGTTCTGCTCGATGACGATGCTCTCCACGGTATCTTCCGCATTGGTGTGGATGCCGGTGACTTTGGCATTCATGACGATCTTGCCGCCGAGTTTCTCAAATTCCTTTGCGGTCGTTTCCCAGAGCTGTCCGGGACCGTATTTCGGGTAATAGAATTCCTCGATCAGGGAAGTTTCCACCTTGCCGGACTTCTTCTTGTCGCTGCCGCCGAGCTTGCTGAACATATCCTTGACCACGGCAAGGATGCTCAGTCCCTTGACACGCTGTGCGCCCCAGTCGGCAGAGATCTGTGACGGGTGACGGCCCCAGAGCTTTTCGGTGTAGCTCTCAAAGAACATGGAATAGAGCTTTCTGCCGAAGCGGTTGATATAGAAATTCTCCAGCGAATCTTCCGGCAGTTTTGACACGGTCGAGCCGAGGTAGCTGAACCCGGCTTCCATGGTCGTGGCAAAGCCCATATTCTTGATCGTCTCCCACTTCAGGGAAACGGGATAGTCAAAGAATTTGCGGTCGTAGTAGATACGGGACACACGGTTGCGCACGAGCATGACACGGTCGGTCTCTTCCGGGTCAGGACCGCCGGGGGAGAGCTGTTTCGGGCGGCCGAGCTTGATGTCGTCAAAGGACGGCTTGCCCTGCCGGGGCATCATGTCCTCCCACCACTGCATGACCGCCTTGTCCTTCGAGAAGAAGCGGTGACCGCCGATGTCCATACGGTTACCTCTATGGTTGACGGTGCGGGAAATGCCGCCGATGGCGGAAGACTCCTCATAGATCGTGACTTCATATTCGCCGGGTGCTTGCCGGAGCAGTTCATACCCGGCAGTCAGTCCGGCAGGACCGGCACCGATGATAATTACCTGTTTCATATTCCATTCCTCCTGTATGATCTCCTATGGGAGATGATATACTATCACATTCTATATTATACACTGATCTTTCAAATTTGTCAAGGCGGCAGCGTGACGCTGCACCCCTTTTGCCTCCCAATGCCGCCTACGGCGGCAAAGGTCGGCTTACCCGACTGATAGTGCAATTCAGGTCGGCTTGCCCTTTATCCTTTCAACTGTCTGTTACTGTAATTCCCCCATCCTCCCACACAGCACCATAGGCAAGGTCGGTATCCGCCAGCCAGACGTGCGGCTTTCCGGTCGGGGAAACTGCCGCATAGCTGACAGCAAAGCTGTCCCCTGTCTGTGCATCTGCCGGGAGCGTTACCTGCACGGTCAGCAGTGTGCCCGTATCCGTGAACGTTTCTCCGCTGGAAAGCCATGCCGCCCACAGGCAGCCGCTTTCCGCATCACAGCTTGTGTAGGTGTGAAAGTCCTCCCCCTCCTCGACCGTGAAACGGCAGCGGGTGTCGACCTGTAACCCCCACTCTGCCGCTACAATACCGGGGTTTTTCGTCAGCTTCACCTGTACCGGAACGGTATAGCTCTGTTCCTGCAGCCGGGCAAGGGAAATTTCTGCCTGTTCCACCGTGATATGCAGCAGTTCCGCCGCAGCGGTCTCCGTCTGCGCAAGCGGCGGTGCATCGTCCCATTCCTGCACAGTCTCCGGCTGACCGGAACACCCCGTCAGCAGGCACAGGCACAGGAGTGATGGCAGCAAGCGCCTCATTTTTTGAACCGCATGGAAATGTCAAAGCACTGCACCGAATGCGTCAGCGCACCCAGTGAAATAATATCCACCCCCGTTGCGGCGACCTGTGCAATGTTCGCTTCCGTGACATTGCCCGATGCTTCGAGCAAAGCTCTTCCGTTCGTGAGCTTTACGGCTTCCGCCATGGTCGGGCAGTCCATGTTGTCGAGCATGATGATCTCACACCCGACTGCGAGCGCTTCCTGCAATTCCGCAAGCGTGCGCACCTCGACTTCGATCTTCACCATATGCCCCAGCTTGCTCCGCAGTGCCGTGACCGCCGCCGTGATACCGCCGTACACGTCGATATGATTGTCCTTGAGCATAGCACCATCCGACAAATTATAGCGGTGATTCTTTCCGCCGCCGACCGTGACGGCATATTTCTGTAACCGCCGCAGTCCGGGCAGTGTCTTTCGGGTGTCAGTGATGCTGGCATTTGTGCCTTTTACCAGCTCCACACAGCGTGCCGTAACTGTAGCGATGCCGGACATATGCTGTAACAGGTTCAGCGCCGTGCGTTCGCCTTTGAGCAAAGTTGCCGTGCTGCCTTCCATTTCGGCAAGGATATCGCCCTTTTTCACCCTGTCTCCGTCTTTTACATGGGAACGGAACGTCACGCCGCCCCCAACAAGCTCGAACACCCGAGCGGCAATGTCGATACCGCAGACCACGCCGTCCGCCTTGGCAATATAATATGCCGCCCCGGTATGCCCCTCCGGGAGCAGATAGTCGGTCGTCACATCCACATAGTGGATGTCCTCTTCCAAAGCCGTTGTAATGATGCCGTCCACATAACTTTGCAGCAGCTGCATATTATACTCCTTTCTCCTCCACGAGCGCCTCGTTCAGGATCAGGAACGCAATGGTCGCCGTGGCTCTGGCTTCGACTTGATCGGCATTGATCTGATACCTGCCGTCCTCCAACTGGTGCAGCAAAGTGCAGACACGCCCGAAATTGTCCCGTATCTTCTCCCCGTCCGGGATGACGAAATAGCTTTCCTGCAAAATTTTCCGCAGCTCCGTGCGGATACCGTGCGGCACAGGCGGAGCGTCCTCGCAGGTGTCAAATGTCACCGCTTCAAAGCCCTCTGTATCGTGCAGATGTGCTGCAATATCCCTTGCGGCATGGCGGGAGAACACCAGTGCTTCGAGCAGCGAATTGCTCGCAAGGCGATTATTGCCGTGTACGCCTGTATTGGAGCATTCCCCGCAGGCATACAAGCCTTTCACCTTTGTCCGTGATTCGGCATCGACCTGAATGCCCCCCATCAGGTAATGCTGACACGGGTAGACGGGGATCCTGTCTTTTGTCATGTCATAGCCCTGTTCGAGCAGATTCCGGTAGATCATGGGGAAGCGGTCCTTCACCTCGTCAGCGGGCTTGTGGGTGATGTCCAGATAAAATTCATCCGACCCCGTGCGCCGGCTTTCGAGTACAATGGCATTGGACACCACATCCCTCGGGGCAAGTTCCAGACGGTCGTCATAGTGCTGCATGAAGCGTTCCCCGTGGCAGTTGAGCAGATATGCCCCCTCGCCCCGCACAGCTTCCGAAATGAGGAAACATTCCCGTGTGCGGCGGTTGTTGAATGCCGTCGGGTGGAACTGGATGAGCGACAGCCCCCGTATCATCGCCCCCATATTATAGGCGAACATGATGCCGTCCCCCGTGGCAATGGCGGAATTGGTCGTGAATTCATACACCCGCCCGATGCCCCCGGTCGCCATGATGCAGAAATGGCTGCTGACCGTTTCATACTGTCCGTCATGGAGCAGCAGTGCGGAAAATCCGGTCTTTGTTTTCCGGATGCTGCACAGGAGCGTACTCTCCCGGATGTCCACGTTCGGGAGCGTTTTCACATGGGCAAGGAGCTTTTCGGCGATCTCCCGTCCGGTAGCATCTTTGTGGTGAAAGATCCGCCGCCTGCTGTGTCCGCCCTCAAGCGTCCTGTGATAGTCGCCGTCTGCCTGTTTGTCGAAATCCACGCCCAGTTCGATGATATGCCCGATATCCTGTGCGGCTTCCTCGACCAGCATATGGACAGTGCGGTGGTTGTTCTGAAAGCCGCCCGCAATGTAGGTATCGTTTTCGTGCAGGGAAGTCTTGTCAGCCGGAGAATGATACACCCCGGCAATGCCCCCCTGTGCCAGTGCCGTATTGCACAGGCTCAGTTCCCGCTTGGCAAGCAGGAGAATTTTCGCTTCTGCCGGCAGGTTGAGGGCAGCGTAAAGCCCTGCTGCCCCTGCCCCGGCAATGATGACATCATACTGCATACCTTGTCACTTCCTAAGCAAGCGAGATCGGTTCGATCTGCCAGATCTGCGCCGCATATTCCCGGATCGTCCGGTCGGAGCTGAATTTCCCGGCATGACAGAGATCATGCCACTGCTTTCTTGCAAATCCCAAGCGGTCATTCTGATAGTCCCGCAAAGCCCGGATCTTGGCATCGCAGTAGCTTTGCAGATCGCCCAGTACATAATAGTGATCCGGCACGTGCCAGCTTGCGCCCTCTGTCAGGGCATCGTACAGTTCCCGCACGTCCGCATTGTCCACGAGACTGCCGTCCATGAGGGTCTGCACGACCTGCCGGATGCGGTCATTTTCTGCCAGTACCCGGCGGCTGTCGTAGGTTTTCCAGATCTCCGGGAATTCCTCCACCCGTGCGCCGAAGATGTAGTTGTTCTCCTCTCCGGCTTCCTGTACGATCTCCACATTTGCCCCGTCATACGTGCCGAGCGTGACCGCACCGTTGAGCATGAGCTTCATATTGCCCGTGCCGGAGGCTTCCGTCCCGGCAGTCGAGATCTGCTCCGAAATATCTGCCGCAGCGACCAGCTTTTCCGCATAGGAAACGTTATAATCCGCCACAAAGAACACCTTGAGCTTGTCACAGACCTCCGGGTCGGCTGCGATCTTGTCCGCAATGGCATTGATATAGCGGATGACCGCCTTTGCCCGCCGATAGCCGGGCGCAGCCTTTGCCCCGAACAGGAACGTCACTGGCGGCAGGTCGGTGATGCTGCCGTCCTTGATGCCGTAATACAGGTACAGGATAGAGAACGCATTCAGGAGCTGCCGCTTGTATTCGTGCAGGCGCTTGATCTGAATGTCAAACACGCTGTGTTCCGGGTCGAGGAAATTCCGGCAGGCTTGTGCATCCGCAAAGCGTTCCGGCTCACGGCGGTAAATGTAGTCCGCAAGCTGTTCCTTTTTGGCAGTCTTGATCGCCATGAAGCGTTCCATCACGCTGTCGTCCTCTGCGAAATGGTCAAGCTCTTTCAGGCGGTCAAGGTCAGTCACCCAGTCCGCCGAACCGAGCAGTTCCGTCAGCAAGGCGGACAGCTCCCGGTTGCAAAGGGCAAGCCATCTGCGCTGCGTGATGCCGTTGGTCTTGTTCTGGAAACGCTCCGGATAATATTTGTACCAGTCCGCAAGGGCAGTATCTTTCAGGATCTGCGTATGGATCTCCGCAACGCCATTGACAAAGCTGCCCATGAAAATTGCCATATGTGCCATGTGTACCATGTTGTCCTGCACGATGCGCATACGCCGGATCTCCTGCTTTTCCGCATTTTTCTGATAAAGTTCGGCGATAAGCATTTCATTCAGCCGGAGAATGATGCTGTAGATCTCCGGCAGCAGTGCCTGTACCAGACTGCCATTCCATTTTTCAAGGGCTTCTGCCATGATCGTGTGATTGGTGTAGCGGAATACCTTCCGTGCCGTTTCCGCAGCAGCCTCAAAAGAAACCCCTGCCTGCATGAGCAGCCGTATCAGCTCCGGTATAGAAATGACCGGGTGCGTATCGTTGAGCTGGACCGTCAGCACCTCTGCGATATTTTCATATGTCCCGTAGTCCTCGTAGTGCTTTTTCAGCAGGTCCTGTAAAGAGGCGGAGCAGAAGAAATACTGCTGCTGCAAACGGAGCTTCTTGCCCTCGTCGGTATCGTCATTCGGGTACAGACAGCGGGAAATATTTTCAGCGTAGATCTGCTCCGCACAAGCACCGAGGTAGTCTTGACGATTGAATTTCCCGAAATCAAACTCCTGTAACGGTTCTGCCTGCCAGAGACGGAGCGTGCCGATGTTCCGTGTCCCGTAGCCGATCACAGGCATATCATAGGGGACTGCCCGGACGGTCAGACCATTGTATGCCACGAGAACAGCATCCTCCTCCCGGCGCACCGACCACGCATCCCCGAACCGTGTCCAGTCGTCAGCCGTTTCACACTGAAAGCCGTCTTTGATCTCCTGCCGGAACAGACCGTACTTGTACCGGATACCGTAGCCGTCCAGCGGCAGATCCAGCGTTGCTGCACTGTCGAGGAAGCACGCAGCCAGCCGCCCGAGCCCGCCGTTGCCGAGTGCCGCATCTTCGATCTCTTCCAGTGCGGACAGGGAGGTGCCCAGCTCCTGCAAAGCCTGTTCCACGGCATCGTAAATACCAAGGCAGAGCAGATTGTTGAAAATGCTCCGCCCCATGAGAAATTCCATGGAGAAATAGCACGCATGGCGTGTGTGGCGGTGCGCATTCCGGGAATCCTCCCAGTCCTCTGTCATGAGCTGCATCACCATAGTTCCGACAGCGTTGTGAAGTTCCTGCGGTGTCAGTTCTGCGGCTGGTTTTTCAAGTGTGCCTTTCAGGTAAGCAAGAAATGTATCCTTTGTGTACTGCATCATACTTCCTCCATGGTTTCAGTTTCTGTTGCGGGGGTGGGGTCTTTCCGCCGTGGTCTTGCGGTGCGGACGGGCTTTTCCGGCTGCGGAACGGCTCTCCCGTAGGTACGGTTCAGGCGGCGGATCGCCTTGATGAGGTCGGTCGTGTAATCCGACCGCTGCGTCCGGTACAGCCAGTTCCCACCGAGGACGGACGGGGTATTCATCCTGCCGGACTTGTCCTCGTGCAGGAAGTCCTGCATCTGCGCCACCGCAAGTTCCGCAGTGCTTGCCCAACAGGCGGAGACAATGGCATCCGGTATCTGCGAACGCTTGCAGCGCAGATACTGCTTCGCAAAGCGAATGGTTTTCTTATCGGCAGATTCCAGCCAGCCCCGGAGCGTTTCGTTGTCGTGTGTCCCTGTATAGCACACGCAGTGCGGCGTGGCAAAATTATGCGGCAGGTGTTCGTTGTCCGCATCGCTGAACCCGAACTGCAAGACCTTCATCCCCGGATACTGCAAAGCATCGAGCATTTTGTGTACAGCAGGGGTGATAAAGCCCAGATCTTCCGCAATGATATGCAGGTCGCCGAGTTCCTTTTTCGCCGTGAGGAACAGTGCCTTGCCCGGACCCTTGCGCCATCTGCCTTTCACGGCATCGGGCGCACCGTAGGGAATGGCATAATAGCTCTCAAACCCCCGGAAATGGTCGATACGGACAGTATCATACAGGGAAGCAGCGTGTTTCAGGCGGGCGATCCACCATGCAAATCCGGTCTGCTTGTGGTAGTTCCAGTCATACAGCGGATTGCCCCAGAGCTGTCCGGTCGGGGCAAACGGGTCGGGCGGACAGCCAGCGACCTCGACCGGTCTTTTGTCTTTGTCTAAATCAAATAGTTCCGGGCTGACCCAGACATCTGCGCTGTCGTAGGCAACGTAGATCGGCATATCCCCGATGATCTCCACCTGATGCGCATTGGCATACCGCTTGAGCGCCAGCCACTGCCGGCTGAACATGAACTGAATGAAACAGTACAGCCCGATCTCGTCTTTCAGGCGGTCCTCCGCCTCCCGGATCGCCTTCGGTTCACGCATGGCAAGGGGCTGCTCCCATTCGTACCACGGCGCACCGTCATGCTCGTCTTTGAGCGCCATGAACAGGGCATAGTCCGGCAGCCAGTGCTTGTTGGCTTTCAGAAAAGCGGCATACCCCCGCACGGGCTTTTCCTTGAATTTGGTGTAAGCCCTGCGCAGGACGGTGATATTGCTCCGGTAGAGCAGCTCATAGTCCACCGTATCCGGGCTTCTCTGCCAGAGCATGGCGGCATAGTCCTCATGCTCCAGCAGCCCCAGCTCTTCCAGCAGCGTAAAGTCGATGAAATAGGGATTTCCGGCATAGACCGAGAAGCTCTGGTAGGGCGAATCCCCATAGCTGGTGGGCGAGAGGGGCAGGATCTGCCAGCAGGCAGTTTCGCTTTTTTGCAGGAGATCCACAAATTCATAGGCTTCCCGTCCCAGCCTGCCGATCCCGAACCGGGAAGGCAGACTGGAGATGTGCAGCAAGATGCCGCTTTTCCGTTTCCTTTGCTCCATAGTATATATCCTCCTGAAAGTTGATCGTTCTGCTTATGATCCAAGATATGTCTGGATGCTGTTGAGCCGTTTTTCCATTTGCCGGGTACGCACACCGACCAGTTTTTCCAGCTCATCTCCGGCGGAAATGATCTTAGACTGCGTTTTGGCAAGGGCTTCCGCAAACGTGTGGAACTCCGTCCGCACCTCTCCGAGGACCTGCCATACCTCGCTGCTGTATTTCTGCACGGCAATGCTCTGGAAACACATTTGCAGCACCGACAGCATAGCCGCCAGCGTTGTTGGTCCTGTCACAAAAATGCGGTATTTCTGGAACAGTTCCTCTGTCATCCCTGCCCGCACGATCTCCGTGTAAAGCCCCTCTGTCGGCAGGAACAGTACGCCGAAATCCGTGGTCTCCGGGGGCTGTATGTATTTTCCGGCAATATCCTGTGCCTCTTTGCGCACACGGTCGGCAAGGGCTTTCTGTGCTTTCTGAATGAGCGCCTTGTCGCCCGCTTCATAGGCATCCTGCAAATGCAGATAGGTGTCTCCAGCAAATTTGGCATCGATCGGCAGCAAGCTCTTGCCGCCGTGTGCATCCGGCATCTGCACCGCAAATTCGACAACACCCTTGCCGAGCTTGGCATTGCGCACAAAGCATTCTTCCGGCAGCATGTCCGACAGCAGCGCTTCGAGCTGTATTTCCCCGACCTCGCCCCGTGTCTTGACATTCGTGAGCAGTTTTTTCAGATCGCCCACGCTCCCGGCAAGGGTCTGCATCTCTCCGAGCCCCTTGTACACCTGTTCGAGCCGTTCGTTGACGGTGGAAAACGCCTGCTGCATCCGTTCGCCGAGCACTTTCTGCATCTTTTCGTCTACTACCTTGCGCATCTCATCCAGACGCAGGTTCTGTTCTTCCCGGAGCGACTGGAGACTGCTGCGGACGGTGCTGTCTATGGCAGCCAGTTTCTGTGCATTTTCCTGTGAAAATGTCCGCATCCGTTCCTCTGTGCGGCTGCTGAGGGCATCGAGGGAGCGCTGTGTCTCGTTCCCGAGCATCGTCAGCTTGTCCGTCTGCGCCTGAAATGCCGCATGCTGCTCCTCACGCATCAGCCGGGCAGCCTGTTCATTGCTCTGCAATGCCGCCTGCCGATAAGCAGACAGCTCCGTCCGGAGCTGTTCCAGCTCCTTGCTGCCGTTCTGTTCCCTGCGGGAACGGATGAGGATAACGGTTTCCACGAGCCATGCCGCTGCCATCAGCAGGCACAGCACAAGCAATAGCCATTGCATAATAGACCTCTTTCCGGGAATACTTCTCCAAAACGAAAGGAGCATTCCCTATGAAACTTGCACGAGTTACGATCCCCTTTTTGATCGGATTTTTCCTGTATGCCCTCATCGAGATCGCTGCACGGGGCTACACGCATTGGACGATGGCACTCACCGGCGGGGTGGTCTTTGCCGCCCTGTGCCACATGTTCCGGAACGCACCGCCGGCAATGCCGCTGCCGCTGCTCTACCTGTGCGGCGCAGTCATCATCACGACTGCCGAGCTGTCTGTCGGAGTCGCTGTCAATCTCTATCTGCACTGGAACGTCTGGGACTACAGCGATGTACCGATGAATTTTCACGGTCAGATCTGTCCCTTATACAGCTGCTTCTGGTATCTGCTCTGCATCCCTGCGAGGTATCTGTGGCAGATGGTGGACAGGCAGCTAAAAGCGGGATAGCAGGGCGGCACACTTCTGTTTTCTATTATACCACACCTTTCGGAAATATACAAGTCTTTTCCGGCAATGCGGATGATATTTTTTTATGTCGGCGGGATATTTTCCAAAAATCAAGTGTTCCGTATTTACAAATCTGAAAAAATATGCTATAATAGATCTGAGCCTATCTGGCTGACCTTACAAAGGAGGAATTTTCATGGCAAATTTCTATATCACGACCCCTATCTACTATCCGTCCGGCAGCCCCCATATCGGGCATTGCTATACGACCGCTGCCTGCGATACCATTGCACGCTACCGCAGGATGCAGGGACACAATGTCATGTTCCTGACCGGAACGGACGAACACGGACTGAAGATCGAGCAGAAAGCTGCCGCCGAGGGCATCACCCCTAAGGCATATGTGGACAGGATCGTCGCCATATTCAAGGAACTCTGGCAGTATATGAACATCAGCTACGACCGCTACATCCGCACGACGGATGACTACCATATCGAAAGTGTCCAGAAGATCTTCCAAGCGCTCTATGACAAGGGCTATATCTACAAAGGCAAGTACACCGGCAAGTACTGCACCCCCTGCGAGAGCTTCTGGACGGAGACACAGCTTGTGGACGGCAAATGCCCTGAATGCGGCAGAGCGGTCGTCGATGCGGAGGAGGAGGCTTATTTCTTCAAGATGTCCCCCTTTGCGGACAGGATCCAGGATCTGCTGCTCAACACGGACTATCTCCAGCCCCGCACCCGTGCCGTGGAGCTGGTCAACAACTTCATCAAGCCCGGTCTGGAAGATCTCTGCGTGTCGAGGACTTCTTTCACATGGGGCATTCCGGTGACGTTCGACACCAAGCACGTGGTCTATGTCTGGATCGATGCGCTCTCCAACTACATCACCGCCCTTGGCTATCTGAACGATGCCTATGATGACTTCAGCACGTTCTGGCCGGCGGATGTGCACATGGTCGCCAAGGACATCATGCGTTTCCATGCCATCATCTGGCCTGCGATGCTCATGGCGCTTGACCTGCCGCTCCCGAAACACCTTGCCGTACACGGCTGGATCACGTTCAACGGGCAGAAGATGAGCAAATCCCTCGGCAATGTCGTTGACCCGATGATCCTCGGCAAGCGCTACAGCCCGGATGCTATCCGCTACCACATCCTGCGGGAAATGGCGCTCGGTGCGGACAGTTCTTTCTCCAATGAGATCATGATCAACCGCATCAACTCTGACCTTGCCAACGGATTGGGGAATCTTGTTTCCCGGACGGTCGCTATGGCAGACAAGTATTTCGGCGGCACGCTCCCGGCAGAACGGGAGGCTGCCCCTGTGGACGAGGATCTGAAAGCCCTCGCACTCTCTATCCGGGGCGAGGTGGACAGATACTTTGACAATACACAGCTGAACCTTGCCCTTGCGGAGATCTTCAAGCTGGTCGACCGTTCCAACAAGTACATTGACGAGACGGAACCGTGGATACTCGGCAAGGACGAGAGCAAAAAAGCCCGCCTTGCTGCCGTGCTCTACAATTTGCTGGAAAGCATCCGTATCATTTCCACGCTGCTGTCGCCCTTCATGCCGACGACCATGCCCAAAGTCTGGGAGCAGATCGGTGCAGCACCGGAGACTGTCACCTACGAAAATGCCGCAAAATTCGGCGTTCTGCCGGAGACTGTGACAGTCCACAAGGGCGAGATCCTGTTCCCCCGCATCGATGTGGAGAAAGAGATCGAGGAGCTGAATGCCATCCTCCTGCAAAATACCCCGAAAACCGAGCCTGCTTATGAGCCTGCCCCCCTTGCGGAGCAGATCAGCATAGAAGATGTTGCCAAGGTGGAGCTGCGGGTCGCCAAGGTCGTAGCCTGTGAAAAGGTCAAGAAAGCCAAGAAGCTGCTCTGTCTCCAGCTCGATGATGGCATGGGCGGCAGGCAGATCGTTTCGGGCATTGCCCAGTGGTATGCGCCGGAGGATCTGGTCGGAAAGAAAGTCATCATCTTTGCCAACCTCAAGCCTGCCAAGCTGTGCGGTGTAGAGAGCAACGGCATGCTCTGTGCTGCCGATCTGCCGGACGGCACGGTGCGGGTGCAGTTTGCGGACGATGCGTTCCCCTGCGGTGCAAAATTAAGATAAAAAAGAGACCGGAGCTTCGTGGAAAGCTCCGGTCGTTTTGTGCCTATGCCGGCATATCCGGTGCAGGAGGATTGGTCAGTTCCTGCTGTTCGGGAGGATCTTCTTCCAGCGGTTCGGTCTCCGGCGGCTCGGTCTCCGGCGGCTCGGTCGGTGCCTGCGTTTCGGGATTGCTTGCGTAGTAGATCTTCAGGGTCTCTCCGCCGGTCAGGTCAAATTTCTCGCCTGCCTCCACGCTCAGGGATATGACCATGTTGTTCCCGTAGGCATAGTCCACCTTTGCCTCCGTGTTGTAATTGGTCAGACCCAGCGCCTCCAGTTCCTCCTTATATTCCGTAAGCGTCTTGCCCTCATAGGGCGGCAGCTCGATAGAGGACGGTCCTTTGCTGACTGTCACCAGAACAGTTGCACCGCTCATGAAATATGCTCCGGCATCAATGTCCTGATCGATGATCAGTCCTGCCTTGAATTCATCGCTGTAGGCATACTCCGCCTCTAAATGCAGCCAGCCGTCCGATTCGAGCTGCTGCTTTTTCTTTTCGTAGTTCATGCCAATGAGGTTAGGCATCTTGCTGTCTCCGGCTGCATTGACTGTCTCGGTCACGCTCTCGGATTCGGTAACGATATTACTGGTCGCCAGCGGCAAAGTCGCCTGCGTTTCCAGTGTGGATATGCTGGAATTGGGGTCGTTCACCGGTCCCATATCGAGCAGATTCAGCACGATGATCGCAATGACGAGCAGCACACAGGTCAGCAGCACACCGATGATGATCGGGATCTTGATGCGGTCGATGACGTTCTCGTGCGGCTGGACAGCGTAGTCCTCTTTCACGTACTCCGAAGCCCGGCGGTAATTCGTCTCATGTTCCGGGGCAGAAGCTCTCCTCTGCTGGCGGCGGGACGGCTCGACCGGGATGGGCTTGGGTGCGGGTTCTTCCTGCTGGGTAAACAGCTGCGTCACCAGTTCCGTCACGGTCTGCATCCGGTCCTCGGAGAACAGGCTCATGCCTTTCATGATGACCCTGCTGACACTGCGGGGGATATTAGGGTTCATCTCGTGCGGGGCGCAGAGGTTGTCGTTCTGGATACGGCTGGGCGCATCGGTGGGCTTACAGCCCGTGAGGATGCGGTACAGCACAGCGCAGATGCTGTACACGTCTGTCCATGTCCCCTGCCGGGAGCTGGGATTATACTGCTCCGGTGCGGCATAGCCGTGGAAGATCTCACAGGGCAGCTCGGAATGTACGGTCCGCACTGCTGCAATGCAGAAGGCACACAGCCGGAGCTCATTGTTGCTGGTCACATAAATGGTATCCGGACTGATGGCACGGTGGATGATGCCACTGTTGTGCAGCAGGCTCAAGGTCGTGAAGAAAGTCGGGAACATCTCCGAGACTTGTTTCCACGTCAGTTCACCGGCATTGTCTTTCAGATGATCCACCAGCTTGATGCCCTCTAAGTATTCATAGACGGCATAGGTGGTATTATTACACGAAAAAAGGTCAAGCGTGGGGTTGATATGCGGTACGCCCCGCATATGTGCCAGACGCTTGTTGAGGTCGGTGAATTCCGCCATGAGTGCTTTGTACTGTACGACCTGCTGGGGGTCTACACTGATGGTAGCTTTGCCCCGCACACGGCTGCACATGCCCTGCGGCATATATTCCCGGATGAGTACCCGGCAGCTAATGGAGCGGTCATAGCCGATATAGGTAGCCCCTTCGCTGTTGGCACCGATCTTCCTCCCGACCGTGTAGCGGTCGTTCAGAACAGTGCCGGGTCTGATATGATCCGGATCAAATGGCTCGTTCTCCGCATAGCCGCAGATGGGGCAGACCTTTGCATCCTCGGGTATCAGTTCCATACAGCCATAGCATGTTCTCTTTTCTCCCATGGGGATCCTCCTTTCTTTTGCAAAGTCGTTCTTTCTTATTGTAACAGTTTCCCGGCGGAATGTCAACCTTATCCGGGTCTTGAAACGGGTTTCGGGGCACAATTGTATTTGTTTTGTAACATTATTTCATAATTTTTTAATATTCTCCGTACAGCAGCACCGCATCTGTCAGCATCCCCAGCACAGGCACGATCCCTAAAATGCCGACCGCCCACACGGGCAGTTTCCCGCAGAGCCGTTCCAGCAGGGGGTGGGCGAGCTTGACCATGATCACGCTCATCGCCCCAAAGATCAGGCTGCTCGGCAGGGAGATCCTTCCCTCAAATTCCAGCAGCCAGCCCTCATAGCTCCAGAGCTGCGGTCTGCCGATCATATCCAGAAGATAGGAGCATGCCAGCTCCAGCAAGGTCGTCAGCACCGCACTCACCGCAAAGACCGTCAGTCCGCTGCATTTCCGCCGGAACAGCAAAAGCAGGAGCATCCCCCCGAAGCCGTAGATCGGGCAGACCGGCAGCCGCAAAGCGCCCCTGTCCTGCCATTCCTGATAGACGAGCCAGCCTAGTGCTGTCTCATAGACCCACCCCGCAAAGCTGTAGACCATGAATTCCATAAGAAGCGTGCAGAGCTGTGGAAATTTCAGCCTCACCGTGTGCGCCGGATGACACCCACTGCCCCGAGGATGCCGAACAGATAGCCCATCCCCAGATCCCCGAAGAAGCTGCCGACCAGACCACGCTTGTGCAGCCAGTCATACAGCCCGAACACTGCCATTTGCAGATCCGGCTGCCATTCATAGATCTGTGCCGACCACGACAGGTGTACGCCCAGATAAATGGTGACCAGCAGCACAGCGATACACAATACCACGCCTGCGGCGGTCACATCTCCGCCCAGCTTGGAGTAGCCGATCATGATGCCAAATGCGATCACCAGCCCCGCATAGGCGGAAAAAATATTGAAATACCCTAAGATCACCCATAATGCCAGCCCCGGGATACTGCCCAGTACTGCCCCTAAAAGTCCTTTTATCGTTGTATTCATGAAAAACTCCTTTTTTGCATGGCAGCAAGGAGCGCTTCCCGTTCGTTCGGGAGCTTTTCCGTAATGACTGCCTCTAATAATGCCGCTAACATGTGTCCGATCGCTTCTCCCTGTAAGCCCAGTGCGGCGGCATCCTTGCCGTTCACGGCAAGCTGTCCTATGGTGCAGCAGAGATCCTTTTCCCTGCATTCCCGGAACAGGGCAGCGGCTTTTTCGATGCGCTCCGGGGCTTCTGCGCCGTTTTTCAGCTTGGAATGGTTGTCTGCCCGGAGGACTGCCAAAAACTGCCGCATTTCCGCCTCGCCCAGTCTGCCATATAGTCGCCGGACGGTCGGCATGTCTTTCGGGAGGATGCGGTGCAGTTCGATCAGTCGGCACACCCGGCGGCGCATGGCATTGTCACACCGCAGCCGCAGCAGGATGCTGTCTGCCATCTGTGCGCCCCGCTGTGCATGCCCCCGGAAATGTCCGCCCCGGCGGTCGGTCTTGTACAGAGGGGGCTTGCCGAGGTCGTGCAGGAGCATGGTCAGCCGCACGGTCAGGTCGGGTCCGGCAATGCCGACTGCTCTTGCCGAATGCTCCCACACCGTGAGATCGTGGTGCTTGCTGTGCTGTGTAAAGGCGGCAGCCGGAAGGATCTCCGGGATCCATTCGCCTAAGATATGCGGGTACGTAAGCAGTACTTCTGTGATATGTTCCCCCGTCAGCATGCCGCAAAGCTCCGTGAATACACGCTCCGCCGAGATCGCTTTCAGGCGGAATGCCGCAGCCCGCATCGCCGCATCGGTCAGAGGCTCCGGTCTCAGCCCGAAACGGGCATAGAACCGCATGCCCCGCAGGATGCGCAGGGCATCCTCCCGGAAGCGGGCAAGCGGCACACCCACACAGCGCAGGATGCCGTCCGCTAAGTCTTTCTGTCCGCCGAACGGGTCGTAAATGCCCGTTTCCGGGTCGTAGGCGATGGCATTGCAGGTGAAGTCCCGCCGGGACAAGTCCTCTCGGATATCTTTGGCAAACGTGACAACGCCCGGATGACGGCAGTCCCGGTAATCACTCTCCGTCCGGAATGTCGTCACCTCCGCACTGCCGCCGTCCAGCCGGACACAGACCGTCCCGAAGGCTTTGCCGTAATAGGTGCAGTGCTTCTCCCCGAACAGGGCAATGATCTCCTCCGGTACGGCATCGGTCGCAATATCATAGTCATGCGGCACGAGCCCCAGCAGGGCATCCCGCACACAGCCGCCGACCAGAAAGGCAGAAAAGCCGCCTGCCCGCAGGGTTTTCAACATTTCCGCAACAGGCTGTGGAATATCCATAGGGCAACTCCTTATCTGTGGTGTCCGCCGCCGCCGAAGCCGCCGGAGCTGTGACCGCCGTCGCCTCCTCCGCCGCCACCGCCGCTGTCGGTGTTGATGCGGACTCTGGAAGTGTAGGTGCGCACAAAATGGTCATACCGCTGGTAGAACTGTACTTCTTTCCGGTTGACGTAGGTCGTGGGGGACAGTGAAAATTTGAACTGGTAGCGATGCCGTATCAGTGCATTTGCCGTGAGGGCAAGGATCAGCCCGGCTACCAGTCCCCCGAATGCCCCGAACAGTACCATGAGCGGGTCAACATACGGCTTGGTGGCAGTGCTGACGACCTGCCCGTTTTTATCTAAATGATAGTAAAGGCGTTCCTCATCGTCATAGTAGTAATATCTGGGCGGTACGCCCTCATCGTAGTAATACTCGATCAGCCCGGCATAGCACTCGACCGCACCCTGCACATCCTCATTGCCAACGGGCTTCAGGTAGGTATCCAGCTCGGTGAACATGGCATCGATACGGTCATACATGTCGGAATTCGTGTAGTAGAATTGCCCCATACCTGCCGTGGCAATGTAGTCATACGGGCTGACACCGCTCATGTCCATGTAGTAGAGGATGCCGTCCGTCTTGTGTCCGAACACCTCGTCATAGCTGCTTTTGGTGAGCGATTCGATCGTCAGGTCGGAACGGCTCTGCGAACCGATGATGACACCGATGTTCATGTTCGTGTAGTCGGCTGCCTGTTTCAGGCGGTTTTCGCACAGGGTATACTCGTCTTTGTCAAGGACATTGCCGCTTTCATCGTAAAGCCAGACTTCTCCCGCTGCCGATACCGGGAGCGCCATACCACACAGCAGCATGGCAAAGCCCGCAAGCAGCATTCCCAGCCATTTCTTCATCCCAGCATCCCTCCGATCAAAGCACCGAGCAGCAGGCAGATACCTGCGATCAGCAGGCACAGCAGCGTGAGCTTTTTGGTATCGAGCGGTGGTGTGCCTGCCTGTCTGCCGGTCTGTCCGTTGATGGCAAAGCCATATTCCATGCCCTTGTACTGAAAATTCATGAACCACACCGGCAGCAGCATATACTGCCAGTCTGTCCGCAGCACCTGCATATCCGACTGTGTGACACGGATGCCGTCATAGCCGTTCATGGACGAACGCAGCAGCTGGTCGCTGCCATTGACGGCACGGTTGCGCACACGGGGGAACACCTGCCCCTTGTTCATGTCATACTTATCCGAAAGGAAACCGCTTAGGTAAGCCATTTCAAAGTCCACTGCCCCGCTGTAGTCAAACGGTTCGATGGCTTCCATGAGCTGGTCTTCGATCTTGCTCGAACCATCTGCCGGGATACCGTCAAAGCGGATCGCCGCATCCCGGAACACGTCATATTCCTTGGTCTCCGTGTAGCGGTAGTCGCCGGATGTCCACGAGTGGACTCTCTTGCAGACTGCCCGCATCGTGCCGTGTACATCGCAGTTTGCCACCCAGAAAGGCACATACACGCCCTGCATATGCAGCAGCTGTGCCTCGCTGGTGAATTCTTTCGGCAGGAAATGGCGCTTCTTGCACCAGTCCTTGAATATCTGATGCGCCTCGTCCTTGGTGATCCGGAACGGGATGACCTTGGACGGGCGGTATTCGCCGGAGACACGCCCTTTCAGGACAACGGCATTGTGGCAGTAATAGCACTCCGTCGCAGAAGTATTGGCATCCGTGATCAGCTCTGCCCCGCAGCTCGGACAGGTGTAAAGGTTGTTCCCGTCGGCAAATGCGTCGATCTTTTCAGCCTGTTCTGCTGCCTGCTTTTCCATTTGCTCATTGGCAGCCTTGCACTCTTCCGGTGTAAAGAAGCTGCCGCAGTAATCACAGGCAAAGCCTTGCTTTTTCGGATGGAACCGCAGGTCGGCATTACAGTTCGGGCATTTGTACTGCTGCATACTTGCTTCGCTCATGCTTGCATCTCCGCTGTTACTGGGTAAGCGTACCGTGGGTGAGGGATTTCAGGTAGGCATGGATAAAGCCGTCCAGATCGCCGTCCATGACGGCATTGATATTGCCGTTCTCAAATCCGGTGCGGTGATCTTTCACCAGTGTATAGGGCATGAACACGTAGGAGCGTATCTGAGAGCCCCATGCGATCTCCCGCTGTACGCCCTTGATGTCGGAGAGCTTTTCGAGATGTTCCCGCTCCTTGATCTCCACGAGCTTGGAACGCAGCATCCGCATGGCGAAATCCTTGTTCTGATACTGGCTGCGCTGTGTCTGACAGGAGACGACAATGCCGGTCGGCTTGTGGATCAGGCGGACGGCGGAACTGGTCTTGTTGACTTTCTGCCCACCTGCACCGCTGGCACGGTAGACTTCCATTTCAATATCGTCCGGGCGGATGTCAACTTCTACGCTGTCGTCAATTTCCGGCATGACTTCGAGTGCGGCAAAGGATGTATGCCGCCGCCCCTGCGCATCGAACGGCGACACCCGCACCAGCCGGTGAACGCCTGCTTCGGATTTCAGGTAGCCGTAGGCATTTTCGCCCTCGACCATGATAGAGGCGCTCTTGATGCCGGCTTCTTCGCCGTCCAGATAGTCGAGCAGCTGCACCTTGAATTTATGCCGTTCTGCCCAGCGGCTGTACATGCGGTAGAGCATCTCCGCCCAGTCCTGTGCTTCCGTGCCGCCTGTTCCGGCATGGAGCGTCAGGATGGCATTCTTGCTGTCATATTCGCCGGAGAGCAGCGTCTCAAGGTTCTTTTCCTCCAGTGCCTGCCGGAAATCGGCAAGCTCCGTGACGATCTCGTTCTGCATATCCTCGTCCTCTTCCTCCATGCAAAGCTCGATCATGGCGAAAATATCCTCTAACTGCTGCTGCATTTTCTCGTAGCCGGCAATTTTATTTTCAAGCTGTTTGGTCGCTTGTAAGACTTTCTGGGAGTTCTCCAGATCATCCCAGAAGCCGTCCTTTGCCGCCTGTGCCTGCAGATCGGCGGCTTCCTCACGGGCTTTCTGGATATTGAGTACCTCGCCAAGCTCCGTCAGTTCCTTGCGGCAGCCGACGGCTTCGTTTTTCAGGTCGTCCAGTAAGATCATTCGTCCTCGTCCTCCTTGGTATCAGCGATGGATCTGTATGGTTTTTCGGGGTGCAGGGCTTTCTGCTCCTCTTTCGTGAGCTGGTTTTTCCGGATGATCCTCACCAGCAGTATGATCACAATGACAGCCAGCACACCTGCCGCGATCAGCAGGATCGTGCTTGCCGGCATTGCCTTATGCTTGCGGAAACCGTCTATTTTCACGGGTGTTTCTCCGCCGTCCGGATCGTCCGTATAGCCGAACGCATAGTCCCCCTCTTGGCAGCCGGGGGGAACGGAAACTTCCTTCAGCGCCGTACACGCAAAGAACGCATAGTTCCCGATACTTTGCAGGGAAGCCGGGAGACTGACACTTGCCAGCGCCGTGCAGTCGGCGAACGCATTTTCCCCGATGACGTGTACGCCCTCCGGGATCGTCAGGCTGCGCAGTCCGTTCCACTCAAAGGCAGCCGAACCGATCGTCCGCAAAGAAGCGGGAAACTGCACGCTTTGCAGACTTCCGGCTGCATAGAAAGCAGCATCGTAGATCGTCTCCACGCCGTCCGGCACGGTGAATGCGCTGTCCGTCCTGCCTGCCGGATAGGCAAACAGTACCTTGCCGCCCCCGGCATAGAGCACGCCGTCCTCTGCCGTAAAGGAAGCATTTCCCTCCTGTACGGAAAATCCCGTCAGGGAGCTGCACCCGGCAAAGCACAGTGTCCCGATCTTCTCCACATCCGCCGGGATCGTGATGTCCGAGATGCCCGTACAGTTGAAAAATGCGGCAGGACCGATGCTTTTCAGGCTGTCCGGGAGCTGCATCTCCGTGATATTCGGGCAAATGGCAAAGCTATAGTCCCCGATGCTCTCGAGCTGTTCCGGCAGTGCCGGAGAGGGGAGCATGGTACACTGATAAAACGCTGTCGCCCCGATGCTTTTCACGGATGCCGGGTAGTTGACATCCTGTAACAGGGCGTTGAGATAGCACATGCCCTCCGGTATCTCGGTCAGATCGTCGGGGAGCGTGAGCGATGTCAGGCTCGTGCAGCCGCAGAAAGCGTATTTGCCGATCGTTTCCACCGTGTCGGGGATCTCAAGCGTTTGTAGGCTTTCGCAGTTCTCAAATGCCGACTCTCCGATATATTTGACATACTTCCCGAAGGTGACGGACCGCAGCGCACTGCACCCATAGAAAGCACCGTCCCCGATGCCCGTGATCCGCCTGCCGTCTGTCGCATCCGGCAGCTTCACCGCATAGGCGGACGGGTCAACACCGCATAGTTCCACGCCCCCGTCATCCGTATAGGCAAAGGTAAACATGCCGTCCTCATAGGTATTCGGGGTGCTTTCCTCCTCCGCACAGACAGGCAGCCCCGTCAGCAGCAGAGAGCCGGCAGCCAGTACAGCGGCTGCACATTGTTTGAAGTTCATTTCTTGCTCCTTTTTTTCGCACGGCGTTCGGCAAGTGCCTGCGCCCGGCGTTCTTCCTCCAGACGGGCAGCTTCTTCTGCCTTTTGCAGCTTACGGCGTTTCACCTCTACGACGATCCCGACCGCCAGCAGCAGCAGCAGGATACCGGAGATCAGCACGAGCATGGCTGTATTGCGGGAGATCGTTGCCGTGTAGGGGATCTTGTTGGCTTTCACATACTTGTGTGCCGCCGTGCCGAATGTCACATTGACATGGAGATCTGGTATGACGACCGGCTTCTGGTCGCTGTCCAGACTGTAGCCGATGCCCTGCTCTCCGATCTTCTTCACACCGGCAGGGAGCGTCATCTCCTGAATAGCGATGCAGCCGAAATATGCCTGTTCCCCGATGCTTTTCAGAGTGTCCGGGAATTTCACGCCGTACAGGTGTACACACCCGAAGAAGCACTTGTCGCCGATACTCGCCAGATGTGACGGGAGTTCCACATCCACCAGCCCCGTGCAGTTCGCAAATGTCGCTCCGATCAGTTCCGTGATGCTGTCCGAAAGCACCACGCTCTCCAGCGCCGTACACCCCATGAACGCATCCGCCCCCATGGCAATGACTTCCGGCAGTTCGACATGTTCCAGATAGCGGCACTGGGTGAATGCCCACGGTGCTACCGTCACACAGCTTTCCGGCAAAGTGTAGTCCGTGATCTTTGCCGCAGCCGGAAAGCGCAGCAGCGTGTCCTGCTCTTTCGTAAACAGGATACCGTCCTCGGACAGGTATTCCCGGTTGTCCGTATCCGTGACGATCTCCGCTAAAGACGTGCAGCCCTCAAATACAAAATCCCCGATCTCCACCACAGAGGCAGGGATCTCCACCGTGTCCAGCATACTGCACCCCTGAAAGGCATAGTTCCGGATGGCTGTGACCGTATCGGGGATGGAAACCGTTTCCAGACTGCTGCACCCGTCAAAGCAGCCCTCTCCCAGTTCCGAGACAGGGTGTCCGTCGATCTCTGCCGGGATCTCGGCATGGAGAACAGACTTGTCGCTGCAAACAATGGAGACCGTTCCGTCATCCAGTTCCGCAGCGGTGAACAGACCGTCTGCCGCCTGCACGGACAGCCCCGGCAGCAGCAGACACAGCACAGCTGCCGCAAGTGCGGCAGTGATCGGCAGTTTCAGCTTCATATATAACGCTCCTAATGCAATTCTTGGGATACTTCCTCTTCGACCGGGGTCTCCTGTGCAGCATCGGTTTTTTCCGGCACGGCTTCTGTCTGTGCCGTTTCTGTGGGAATAGGCTTGCGCTTCGGCTTTTTCAGGTAGAAGATCAGCAGCACAGCGGAAAGGATCAGCGCCGTTCCGCCGCCGATGCCAAGCATCCACAGTACTTTCGGGTTGCGGAACAGCCCTGCCCCGATGATATGTGTCCAGTCTGCCGGCTTGCCGACTTGGTCGGAGAACCTGTGTACCGCATTGCGGGCAGCCGCTTCGGTGGGAACGCTCTCTGTCGGCGCTGTGGTCTCGGGCGGGGCTTCCTCTGCGGAGAAAAACGGAACATGGTGCTCCGTGGCATAGGTCTGCGCCGCCGAGGACGGATCGCCGTAGATCGCAAAGTCCGGCACGGCTGTGATGCCGTCTGCCGGGTTCCCGGTATAGCCAAAGGCACAGTCGGAGATCGTCTCCACGGATGCCGGAACGAGGATATGGGTCAGCCCCGTGCCGCAGAAAGCATATGCCCCGACAGCGGCAAGGGTATCCGGCAAGGTGATCTGTTCCAGTGCTGTGCAGTGGTAGAATGCGGCATTCCCGATCTTCTGGATACCCGGATGCAGTACGGCTTCTTTCAGAAGAAAGCAGTTGGCAAAGGAAAATTCTTCCAGCTCCAGAACGCTCCCGGCGATCTCCACCCGTTCAATGCCCGAAAAGGCAAAGGCATAGCTGTCCACATAGCGCACGCCTTCCGGGAGGATGACTTCCTGCAAGCGCTGTGCATAGCCGAAAGCTCCTGCTGCGATCTCCTCCACGCCCTGCGGCACCGTGAACTGCACTGCCGCCCCTGCGGCAGGATACAGGCAGAGCAGCTTTCCGCCGTCAGCGTAAAGCACGCCGTCCGTTACGGAATAATAGGGGTTATCCGCTGCCACCTGCACCGTATCCAGTGCTGTGCAGCCTAAAAATACATTCTCCCCCATATCCGTGACCGTTGCGGGAATGGTGACGGACGTGACACCGCTTGCATCCTGAAAGCAGTTTGCCCCGATGTAGTCTACGATATGTCCGTCGATCTCGGACGGGATGTTGACGGCACCTGTAAATTCTCCGGACGGGAGAAAATCTGTCAGTTCCGCATGCCCCTCCGCATCGAGCCCGTAGCTGAACAGCGGCGGTTCGGTCGGTCCGGCGGAGGGGGCTGTTTCCTCCTCCGCATGGACAGGCAGCGGCAGAGCTGTCAGGAGCAGTGCCGCAAACAGTAGTGAACGTTTTTTCAAGCCTTCTTACTCCACGGTCACGGATTTTGCCAGATTCCGGGGCTTATCCACGTCTGTTCCCTTGTGTACGGCAGTATAGTAGGCGATGAGCTGCAGCGGCACGACTGCCAGCATCGGCATCAGAATATCCTCAAAGTCCGGCACGCTGAAACGCAGGTCGGCTACGTCCTGTTCCAGCCCATAGCTCTCCTTGCATACGACGATGACCTTTGCGCCCCGTGCTTTGACTTCCTTGATATTGCTGATGGTCTTTTCGAGCAGCTTTGTCTGCGTGGCAACGGCGATGACGGGCATATTCTCCGTGATGAGGGAGATCGTGCCGTGCTTCAGTTCCCCGGCTGCGTAGGATTCGGAGTGGATGTAGGAAAGTTCTTTCAGCTTCAGAGAACCCTCCATGCTCAGGGCATAGTCCAGTCCTCTGCCGATGTACAGCAGGCTGTCTGCCGTGATCAGCTCCGAGGCGATGAGCTGTGTCATCTCCTTGTGTGCCAGAATATGCTCGATCTGCTCCGGCACTTCCTGTAATAATGCCGTCAGGCGGCGGCATTCTGCCTCACTGATCGAACCGTTTGCCAGCGCCAGCTCAAAGGCGAACAGGTACATGACAGCGATCTGTACCATGTATGCCTTGGTAGAGGCAACGGCGATCTCCGGACCGGCATGGGTGTAGATGAGCATATCCGCTTCCCGTGCGATGGAGCTGCCCTTGGCATTGACGATGGCAAGGGTCTTTGCCCCCAGTTCCTTGGCAAGGCGCATGGCGGCAAGGCTGTCGGCAGTCTCACCGGACTGCGAAATGATGATGACCAGATCGCCCTCTCCTACCAGCGGCTCTCTGTAGCGGAATTCGGATGCGATATCGACATTGACCGGCACGTGTGCCAGCTTCTCGATGACATACCTGCCCACGATGCCGGCGTGCATTGCCGTGCCGCAGGCAACGATGTGGATCTGCCGGAATTTCAGCAGGGTCTCCGGCGTGATGCCGCATTCGGTCAGGTCGGGCATGCCGTCTGTGATGCGGGGGGTGATAGTCGTCTTGACGGCTGTCGGCTGTTCGTGGATCTCCTTGAGCATGAAATGTGCATAGCCGCACTTTTCGGCTGCGGAAATGTCCCAGTCGGCAGTTTTCAGTTCTTTCTGAATTTTCTGATAGTGGGTGTCATAGATCGTCGCCTTTTTGGCGGTGAGGACGGCGATCTCGCCCTGTTCCAGCAGATAGTAGTTCTTGGTGTAGCGCAGGATCGCCGTCACGTCCGAGGCAATGAAGTTCTCCCCTTCGCCAACGCCCACGATGAGGGGGCTTTCCTTGCGCAGGGCAAAGACCATATCCGGGAAATCCGCAAACACCACGCCCAGTGCATACGAACCCTCCAGTTCTTTCATGGTGCGGATGATAGCGTCTACCGGGTTGCCGGGGCTGTTGAGATAGTAGTAGTCCAGAAGCTGTGCCACGACCTCCGTGTCCGTGTCGCTCTCGAATGCTCTGCCCTTGGACAGCAGGAATTCTTTCAGCTTTTTGTAATTCTCGATGATACCATTGTGGACGATGGTGACACAGCCGCCGCCGTGCGGGTGGGAATTGCGGTCGGACGGTTCGCCGTGTGTTGCCCAGCGGGTGTGCCCGATGCCGGCATGTCCCTCCGGTCTGCCCTCTTCCTGCATTTTTTCAGTTAAGTCCGCCAGCCTGCCCTTGGATTTGGCGACACGGATCGTATCGTCCTCAAAGACGGCAATGCCGGCGGAGTCATAGCCCCTGTATTCCAGCCGGGAAAGTCCCTCCATGAGTACTTCTGTACAGTCCCGGTATCCTGCATATCCAACGATTCCACACATAGCTGTGTTCTCCTTTCAGATCATGATACACTTTACATTATACCATAACATATCAGGAAATGCAACACTTTTTTTGTGCCTTTCCGAAGATCTGTGCCGGAGAAAGGGTCAGTGTCTTACTTTTTTTGGTTTTTCTATTGACAGGCAGGGCGTGTGTTTGCTATAATAAAAAAAAGGAATATCCAAAGACAGAAACAGGATACTGCCCCGGCTTTGCCGGATAAAGGAGAGAACACACTTGCAAAAACGAAGCTATCCCACGGACCGGGAACAATATAAGCGCATTTTTTCCTTTTTTTCTGCCGTGCTGCTGGTCGGGCTGCTGACGATGCTGTTCGGCTATATCTGGTATACGTACTACTATCCGGTGCTGGCACTGCCGTTTTATCGGCGGGGCAACTGGGTCGTGATCGCGATCTATGCTGTGCTGCTCTATCTCTTTTTCAAGGTCTACGGCGGCTTCAAGGTCGGGTATCTGCGGCGGACGGACGTGCTTGTCTCGCAGGTGCTGTCCATGCTCGGCTCGAATGTGCTGACATATTTGCAGCTCAGTCTGATCGCCCGGGATCTTGTGCAGCTTAGACCGATGATACTGCTCACCATTCAGGAACTTGCGGTGCTGGTCTGCTGGACGCTGCTTGCGCAGCGGCTCTATTTCCTGCTCTATCCCCCAAGGCGGCTCATCATCGTCTACGGCAGCCCGGCAGCGGCAGCCCTCGTCACCAAAATGAGTCTGCGGGTGGACAAGTATATGATCTGCGAATCCATCAGCGCCCTCAAGGATATGGACGTGATCTGTGAAAAGATACAGCAATATGACGGGGTGATCATCCACGACATCCCCTCGCAGATGCGCAACGATCTCCTCAAATTTTGCTTTGATCACCGCCTGCGGGCGTATATCGTGCCCAAGATCGCCGATATTATCTTAAGGGGCGCAGAGGATATCCGGCTGTTTGACACGCCGCTGCTGCTGTGCCGGAATTACGGGCTGACCTTTGAACAGCGGCTCATGAAGCGGATCTTTGACCTGTGCTTTTCTGTTCCGGCGCTGCTTTTGCTGTCGCCGCTCATGCTGGCATGCGCCATAGCCGTCAAGCTCTGTGACGGCGGACCTGTGTTCTATCGGCAGAAACGCCTGACGGAGGGCGGCAGGGTGTTTCACGTCATCAAATTTCGCAGCATGATCCCGGATGCCGAACAGAACGGCGCACAGCTTGCCGGAGAGGATGACGAACGCATCACGCCCGTGGGAAAGATCCTCCGGCGGTGCAGACTGGACGAGCTGCCGCAGCTGTTCAATATCCTGAAGGGCGATATGTCCGTGGTCGGTCCACGCCCCGAACGCCCGGAACTTTGTGAAGCCTACGAGAAAACGATCCCCGAATTCCGCTTCCGCCTGCATATCAAAGCCGGGCTGACCGGCTATGCGCAGGTGACGGGGGCATATGATACGACACCCTATGATAAGCTGCGGATGGATCTGATGTACATTGAAAGCTATTCCATGCTCAAGGACATCCAGATCGTGCTGATGACGCTGAAAACCATGCTGTTCCCGGCAAAGAACAACGCCGAACTGCTCCCGCCGGAGATCGCGGGAGACAGGCAGGAACAGAAAAAGGAGGACGACTCATGAAACTCACCGCTGTCATTATGGCAGGCGGCAAGGGAGAGCGTTTCTGGCCGAAAAGCCGGACTTCCTGCCCGAAGCAATTCCTGTCCCTCACCTCGGACGGGGAAACGATGCTGCAAAAGACGGTCAAACGCCTTGCGCCGCTTGTGGCACAGGCGGATGTGTATCTTGTCACCAATGCGGCTTACCGGGAACGGATCGCTGAACAGCTTCCGGAACTGCCGGCAGAGAATGTGCTGTTTGAGCCTTGCCCCCGCAACACAGCGCCCTGTATCGGGCTTGCGGCTTCGGTCATCCGGAAAAAATACGGCGATGCTGTCATGCTCGTGCTGCCGTCCGACCATCTCATCCGGTCGGAGGATATGTACCTTGATACGCTCCGGCGGGCAGTGCTGGCTGCGGAAAACGGCAGGAATCTGGTCACGCTCGGCATCACGCCTACCTACCCGGAAACCGGCTACGGCTATATCCAATATGTACGGGGCAGCGGCAGGAACGGGGTCTATCAGGTGGAGCGCTTTGTGGAAAAGCCCGATCTGTCCACTGCCCGTTCTTACCTGAAAGAGGGCAACTACCTCTGGAACAGCGGTATGTTCATCTGGAAAGCCTCTTCCATCCTGTTCAATATCCGGGAACATATGCCCGACCTGTATGACGGGCTGATGCCGATCGCAGATGCCTATGGAACGCCGGGATTTGAGGCAGTGCTGAATGAGGCGTTCTGTAAGCTGCCCGCACAGTCCGTGGATCTCGGCATCATGGAAAAGGCGGACAGCATCTGTACCATTCCCGGCAGTTTCGGCTGGGATGATGTGGGGAGCTGGCTCGCCCTCGAACGCATCAATCCCACGGACACGCAGGGGAACATGTTCTCCGGGGACGTGGTGAGCGTGGATTCCCGGCGGTGTACGGTCTGCGCCGGTGAGCGCACGGTCGCTGTGCTGGGGCTGGAGGATATGGTCATTGTGGATACACCGGATGCCCTGCTCGTCTGCAACAAGAACAGTACACAGGACATCAAGAAAATACTGGCTTCCCTGCGGGAACAGGGGAAAACTTCATTGCTGTAAGCAGAAATTCAGGAGGAAAGAGCATGAAACACGCACTTATCACGGGCATTACCGGACAGGACGGTTCGTATCTGGCAGAACTGCTGCTGGAAAAGGGCTATGAGGTCTACGGGATCTGGCGGCGCAAGGCAACGGTCGATCACGGCAATATCGCACACCTCAAGGACAGGGTACACCTGATCTATGCGGATATGACCGACCCCGTTTCGCTGATCTCGGCAATGCGCATCTCACAGGCAGACGAGGTCTATAATCTGGCAGCGCAGTCTTTTGTTGCGACGAGCTGGGACACACCGCTCAGCACGGCTGAGATCGATGCCATCGGTGTGACGAATATGCTGGAGGCGATCCGCCTCGTCAAGCCGGAATGCCGTTTCTATCAGGCTTCTACATCCGAAATGTTTGGGCTGGTGCAGGAGATGCCGCAGACGGAAAAGACCCCGTTCTACCCCAGAAGTCCCTACGGTGTGGCAAAGCTCTATGGACATTGGATCACTAAAAATTACCGGGAGAGCTATGGTATGTTCGCTTGTTCGGGCATCCTGTTCAACCATGAGTCGGAACGCCGGGGCATGGAATTCGTCACCCGGAAGATCTCCCATGCCGCTGCTGCGATCAAACTTGGCGTGCAGGACTGCGTGGAACTGGGCAATCTCGATTCCAGACGGGACTGGGGGCATTCTAAAGACTATGTGCGTGCGATGTGGCTGATGTTACAGCAGGATGCGCCGGATGATTATGTCATTGCGACCAACGAGACCCGCACCGTCCGGGAATTCACGGAGATCGCGTTCCGGACGGCTGGCATCCCCCTCACGTGGGAGGGCAAGGGCATCGATGAAGTGGGCAAGACACCGGAGGGAAAGGTCGTTGTCAAGGTCAACAAGCAGTTCTTCCGCCCGGCAGAGGTCGATGTGCTGCTCGGAGATCCGGCAAAGGCAGAGGAGAAACTCGGCTGGAAGCGGGAGATCAGCTTTACGGAGCTGGTGGAGCGCATGGTGTACCACGACATGGAGCTTGTGAAAGCGGAGGTCTGAGCAATGGGTGGATCACAACTCCGCCGCACCACTTTCCGGAAAGGCTATAACAGGGCGCAGGTGTTACAGCGGATAGATGCCCTGATGGCATTGGCGGATGCCGTGGAAAGCGGCTCGATGTTCCGGGAACAGGCTGCCGAAGAGGCAAGGCGCATTGCGGACGAACCGTTCCAGACGGAAATGGGCGGCTTCCGGCAGGAGGATGTCAAAGCCTGTCTGGAGGAACTGATCGGGAAACTATGAAGATCGCATTCGATGCACTGCCGCTGCTCGGGCGAATGACGGGTATCGGTCATTGTGAGGCAGGACAGGTGAAGGCGATGATCGCCCGTCACCCGGAGGACCGCTTTACGCTCAACTATTTCGCCCTGCGGCATTTTGCGCAGCACAAGGCGGAACTTGCGCCCTACCTTGCGGAAAATGCCGGGCAGAAGCGGGCTTTTGGCTCGGCGTATGCGTACCGGGCAGTCTCTTCGTTCGTGCCTGTTCCCTACCGATGGTTTTTCGGGAAGCAGGATCTCACGCACTTTTTCAACTATATCGTTCCGCCCGGTGTCGGGGGAAAGACCGTGGTCACGGTGCATGACATGGTCTACCGTGCCTATCCGGATACCGTCCGGGGGCGCACGAAACAGATGCTCGATGTCGGGCTTGTGCGGTCGATGGAACGGGCTGACCGGATCGTGACGGACTCGGAATTTTCACGGCTGGAGATCGTGAAGTATTATCCGCAGTTCGCCGAAAAGCTCCGGGTCGTGCCGTGCGGGGTCGATGCGGGGCGGTTTCATCCGGTCACGGATGCGGCAGAGCTGCGCCGGGTGCGGGAAACTTACGGGGTGGGGGAGAAGTATTTCCTCTACCTCGGCACGCTCGAACCCCGGAAAAATCTGGAACGCCTGATCGATGCCTACGCTGTCTTTTGCAGGGACTTTGACACGCCGCCACAGCTCGTTTTGGCAGGCGCAAAGGGGTGGCTGTATGACAGCATTTTTCGGAAAGTGCAGACGCTGGAGCTGCGGGAAAGGGTCATTTTCACGCACTATATCGCAGAGGAAGATCTCTGCGCTCTGATGAGCGGGGCGCTGGCGTTCACGTTCCCGTCTTTGTATGAGGGCTTCGGGATGCCGCCGCTGGAGGCGATGGCTTGCGGAACGCCTGTGCTGGTGTCGGATGCGGCTTCTTTGCCGGAAGTGACGGGGGAGGCGGCTGTCTATGTCAATGCGGAGGACACGGCTTCCCTTGCGGACGGGCTGCGGCTGCTGTTCACGGACGGGGCGCTCCGGGCAAAGCTGCGGACGGACGGGCTTGCACGGGCAAAGCAATTCACATGGGAAAACAGTGCCGCTGCCCTGTATGCTGTATACACGGAGCTTTTTTGAGGGATGCACATGGAACGGCTGAAAATTCTTGAGGTCAACAAATTCTACCCGCCCCACATCGGCGGCATTGAAACGCTTGTCGCACAGCGGGCAGCGCATTTTGCGAATGATCCGGACGCTGAGGTGAAAGTTCTCGTCTGTCAGGAACGGGGTGGTTTTTCCACAGAGTGGGACAACGGTGTGGAGATCATCCGCTGCGGGAGCTGGGGGACGTATTTTTCCTGTCCGGTCTCGTTTTCCTTTTTCCGGAAATTCCGGGAACTGGCGGCGTGGGCGGATGTGGTGGAGATCCACACGCCGTTCCCGCCGGGCGATGTGGCTTGTCTGCTTTCCGGCTGCAAGTGCCGGGTCGTGATCGCTTGGCACAGCGATGTTATCCGGCAGAAAACGCTGCTCAAATTCTATCAGCCGGTGCTGCTGCGCTTCTTACAGCGGGCGGATGCCATTATCACGGCAACGGAGGGGCATATCAACAGTTCTGTGTTTTTGCCGGCATTCCGGGAAAAATGCTGTGTCATCCCCTATCCGCTGGACATCGGGCATTACCTTTCGGCGGAGCGAAAGCCGATCCTGACCGGGCAATTACAGGATCCGGCAGGCTGCAAGGTGCTTTTCGTGGGGCGGCTGGTCTATTATAAGGGCGTGGACATACTGCTGACGGCATTTCGCAGGGTGCGGGGGTGTGAGCTGTTCCTCTGCGGCACGGGGGCGCAGGAAGAGGAACTGCGGCGGATGGCAAAGGGGCTGCCCGTGCATTTTTTAGGGAAACTGAGCGACAAAGACCTCAAGGCTGCCTTCTCGGACTGCGATATGCTGGTGCTGCCGTCTGTGGCAAATTCCGAGGCGTTCGGCATTGTGCAGCAGGAGGCTATGGTCTACGGGAAGCCTGTGATCAACACGGCGCTCCCGACGGGTGTCCCCTATGTCAGCCTGCACGGAAAAACGGGGCTGACCGTGCCGCCGCTGGATGCGGATGCCCTTGCGGCGGCGATACAGAAACTGGCAGACGACCCTGCGCTCCGGGAGACCTATGGGAAAGCCGCTGCACAGCGGGTACGGGAAGTTTATGACAGCCGGAAGATCATGCGGCAGATCTTTGCTGTATTACACGGATGAAAGGCGGTACAGGATGGATGCACTTGTCATTGGCGCAGGCGGTTTTGTGGGGAAGTATCTGCTCCGGCAGCTTCTGACCGAGGGAAAACAGCCCGGTGCGACAAAGCTGCCGAAAGAGCGTATCTCCTTGGACGGCGTGGAGGTATTCGACCTCGACCTTGGGTCACAGAATGCCGTCTGCAATTTGCTCCGGGAGCACAGACCGGCACAGATCTATCATCTTGCGGCGCAGAGCTCTGTTGCCGTTTCGTGGAAAGAGCCGGAAGCGACCATTCAGGTCAATGTTTTAGGTACGCTGCATCTGCTGGAGGCGGTGCGGTGCATCCCGGACTACTATCCACGCATTCTGCTGGTCGGTTCGGGGGAGGAGTATGGTATCCGGAAAGAGGAGACCCCCATTGCCGAGAGCGAACCTCTCCGCCCCGGCAATCCCTATGCCATGACAAAAGCCTGCCAGAACATGCTCGGCACGATCTATGCGAGGGCTTACGGGATGGCAATTGTCATGGTGCGGGCGTTCAACCATATCGGGGTGGGGCAGACACCGCAGTTTGTGGCTGCGGACTTTGCCCTGCAGATCGCCGAGATCGAAGCCGGTCTGCGCCCGCCGCTGATGCAAGTCGGCGATCTCACTGCCCGGCGGGATTTTTCGGACGTGCGGGATGTGGTGCGGGCGTATACGCTCCTCATGGAAAAGGGCTGTGCCGGGGAGACATACAATGTCGGCAGCGGAAAAGCCATTTCCATTCAGGAATTGCTCGACACGCTGCTGTCTTTGAGCCGGGAGTCGATCGCCGTGGAACAGGATCCCGCCCGGATGCGCCCTTCGGAAGTGCCGGTCATTGCGGCAGATATTACCAAGTTACAGGCGGATACCGGGTGGCAGCCGGAATATCCGCTGGAAGAAACGCTGTATACGATGCTGGCGCATGACCGGCAGAATTTCGGCATTTCGTAAAAGGAGCGAAAGGATGAAGACCAAAACATACGGCGCTGCCTCCGGCATCGGCAAGACCGGGCAGGTGCTCAAGGAATTCGGGGAACGGCAGAACGCCCTGAATGCGCAGCTCGCTTCACAGGTGCAGACGCTGTCCACACAGGTGGAGCTGCTTGCCGGGCAGCTGGGGGAGGCACTGGAAAAAATTGCCGGGCTGGAACAGCAGATCACAGCCCTGCAAGCCGAACAGGAGCGCAACATCGAGCGCTTCGGGCGGTGTGCGGCAGAACTCGATGCGGCAGAAAAAGAGATCGACCGCCTGAAACTGACCGCCAAACTCAACACCAATGCGATCGACAGATTGTCGAAAAAAGAATAAGGCAGCACCGCACGATCATAGTGCAGTGTTGCCTTAACACAAAGACCCCGATGCCCAAAGCACCGGGGTCTCGTTGTATCCGCAGCACCTGCTGCCATTATCTGGGTTCACAGATCAGTTTGATCGCAGTACGGTCCTCACCATCGATCTGGATGCTGGTGAAAGCCGGGATGCAGATCAGGTCGATCCCAATGGGTGCCAGATAACCCCTTGCGATCGCAACGGATTTGATCGCCTGATTGGCTGCACCAGCGCCGACAGCCTGAATTTCTACACCCTTGTTTTCCCGGATGACACCTGCGATAGCACCTGCTACTGAGTTCGGGACGGAACGGGAAGATACCTTCAAAACTTCCATAAGAGCCTCCTTGTTTGTGCATTTTTTGTGATCATTGAATAAAAAATGTGCTGTGGTTTTATTCATGTATTATTATACTACACTTTCCGAAAAAATGCAATACCAATGAATGATTTTTGTGGATCATCTCATAATTATAGGGGTGATTTTTGTACATTTACCACATTTTTTTTCTGCTTCGACCACGACACCGTTCAGGAAGCAGCTTCCCTCTGCCTCCCGGAAACGGATGGGGACATGCAAGTGCATCCTGTCAATTGCCGTTTGTTTATCCACACCGAGTACGGAATCCTCCACACCCGTCATGCCGGCATCTGTGAGATAGCCTGTATATCCGTCTAAGATACACGCATCTGCTGTCTGCACGTGGGTATGTGTCCCCAGCACGGCTGTCACCCGTCCGGCAAGGTAGAAGCCCAGCGCCCGCTTTTCCGAGGTGGCTTCGGCATGAAAGTCCACAAAGATCAGCGGCGTGTCCAGTTCCCGGAGCAGACGGTCTGCCGTGTCAAAGGGGTCGTTCAGCGGCTCCATGTACAGCACGCCCATGAGGTCAATGACGGCTGCCTGCAGGCTGCCCATGTCGTAGACCGTTACGCCTTTGCCCGGACAGGCTGCCCCATAGTTGGCAGGGCGCAGGATGCAGGGGTCGTCAAAGAGATGCAGCTCATTTTTTCGCTGGAATGCGTGATTCCCGGTGGTGATGATGTCTGCACCTGCCTGTTTGAGCTGCCGGGCAGAAAATGCGGTGATGCCGTTGCCGTCGGCAGAGTTCTCGCCGTTGACAACGGTCATATCCACGCCCAGTTCCCGCTTTAGGGCGGGGAGCTTTTTTTGCAGGAAACGGCAGCCGATACTGCCTACCACATCTCCGATAAAGAGCAGCTTCATGGGACCTCCTATTTGCTCAGTTTGTTGAGCAAGTCGTTGATAGATGTTGCGGTGTCCTTGGGGGGATCGGGTTTCGGCTGTTTTTTCTCAATGCCGAGAATGTCCTCCACGGTCAGGGGCTTTTGCGGCTGTTTGCGGTCTTTTTTGGGGATGTAGAGCTTTGCCGTATCGCCGGAGACCGTTTCCTCCGGTCGGGGGGGATCTTCCGGCACATAGGCAGCTTCCGGCAGCACATCCTCCGGGGGATCAGCGGCTGCGACCTCATGCACACCCGGCGGATCCTCATCGGCGGGCTGTGTCAGTTTTACGGAGCGTTCCGGCTGTGACACGGGAACAAGGATCGTGTGCCGGGGATCGTTCTCCGCACGGTTACGGGCAGGCTGTGTCAGGATACGCCGGGGGACGACCACATCCTCTTTCTTTTTGCGGCGGGGCTTTTCTTCTTCCTCCTCTTCCTCGGCTTCTTCGCTCTGGAACAGGGAACGGACACCGAACAGCGGCAATTGCAGCAGCAAGCCGCACACGCAGCAGATGATGAACAGCACCGGCACGATGCCAAAACCAGCCCATAATTGCAGATCCATACCCGGAAAGCGTTCATCGATCATCGGCAGCATGCAGTCGATCAGCGGATCGCCGAGCAGCAGCGCCGCCAGCGCACCGCCAGCCGCACCCGCAAAGAAACGGTGTACGCTGCCGCTGCCGTTCTTTTTGCTGTGGAACAGGCGCAGCAGACACAGGGCGATCAGATAACACGGCAGACTTGCCATGCTGTCGAGCTGCGGAACGGACGGCATACCGCCGGACGGCAGGCGCACCAGCAGGACGACCGCTGTCTGCACAGCGATGAGCAGGATCACAGCAAGCACGCACAGGGGGGCTTGCTTCTTTTTCTGATAGCGTTTCATGTAAGCACCGCCGAGGTAGGCAGCGATGGGGAACAGTCCCTTACACCATTCCGGAATGAGATACATACCGGAGATCAGCAGCATGGGCTGTAATGTCGAGACCGCTGCTGTTAAGATCACGAAAATGCGGCAGGCTTTCTGCGTTTTCAGACCGTAGATGGCTGCGTTCAGGAATGGTGCAGCCAGCAGCAGCCCGAAGTACATGCCTGCGAACCGTCCTGTTTCCGTGGCAGTGAATTGCAGGAGCGACTGCACTGCCTCGCCGAATGCCATATCTTCCTGCAAAAACAGCGCACGCATCCCCAGTGCCGCAAGCGAGCAGATGAGATACACATAGATCAGGCGCAGGAAGATCCGGAAATAGCCGGTGGAAAATTTTTTACCGCACAGGACATAGCCTGTCCCGGCAGAGAGCAGCATTGCGCCGGACAGGCAGAAAAACCGGACAGCGACCGGCATGGCAGCATAGTAGGAACTGATCGGCTGTTCCATAGATCCGACAGCATTCATATACTGCACACCGAGCAGCAAAATAACACCCAGACAGCAGAGAATGTCAATGCCGAGATTTCTGTTTTTTGCCATGTCTTTCACTCCTTTTTGTGATACTATCTCTATTATACCATATCTTGCGGTGATTTGCAACAGGAAAATGCAGCGCAGCGTAAATATCAGGATCAGTGCGGATAGAAATGCCCTCCCGGTCGGGAGGGCATATACTAAATTTGTGCGGAATAGTTCGGGGCTTCCTTGGTGATGTAGATGTCGTGCGGGTGGCTTTCTTTCAGACCTGCACCGGTGATGCGGACAAATTCTGCCTTTTCCCACAGCTCCGGGATCGTCTCGCAGCCGCAGTAGCCCATACCTGCCCGGATGCCGCCGATGAGCTGGAAGATCGTGTCTGCCAGTGCGCCCTTGTACGGCACACGCCCCTCTACGCCCTCCGGAACGAGCTTTTTAGCACCCTCTTGAAAATATCTGTCGGTCGAGCCGTTTGCCATTGCGCCAAGGCTGCCCATGCCTCTGTAGACCTTGAACTGTCTGCCCTGATAGATCTCCGTTTCGCCGGGGGCTTCCTCACAGCCTGCAAGCAGACTGCCCAGCATGACCACATCTGCGCCGGCAGCAAGAGCTTTCACGATGTCGCCGGAATATTTGATGCCGCCGTCCGCAATGACGGGGATGTTGTACTTCTTTGCCACACAGGCAACGTCAAAGACTGCCGTGATCTGCGGCACACCGATACCGGCAACGACTCTCGTCGTACAGATCGAGCCGGGTCCGATGCCGACTTTCAGGCAGTCTGCACCGGCTGCGATCAGCTCTTCGGCTGCGGCTGCGGTGGCGATGTTCCCGGCAATGACGGGGACTTCCGGAAATTCCTGTTTCAGCGCCTTGAGTGCCTTGATGATGTTGGCGCTGTGCCCGTGTGCGGAATCCAGCACAAGCACATCCACCTGCGCTTCCACAAGCGCTTTGGCACGATCCAGCATATTGGATGTCACGCCGATCCCTGCGCCGCAGAGCAGTCTGCCCTGTGCATCTCTTGCGGAATTCGGGAATTTGACGGATTTTTCGATGTCCTTGATGGTGATGAGCCCCTTAAGGTAGCCCTCTTCATCCACGAGGGGGAGCTTTTCGATCTTGTGCTTGCTCAGGATCTTCTGTGCATCTTCCAGTGTCGTGCCAACGGGGGCGGTGATGAGTTTTTCACGAGGGGTCATGACCTCGCCGATGCGGGCATGGTAGTCGCTCAGGAAACGCATATCACGGTTGGTGATGATACCGGTGAGCTTGCCGTTCTCGTCCACGATCGGCACGCCGGAGATGCGGAACTTGCCCATCAGCTCGTCTGCATCCTGTACGAGCTTGTCCTCGGTGAGGGAGAAAGGATCGACGATGACGCCGTTTTCGGAACGCTTGACCTTATCCACTTCTTCTGCCTGCTGTGAGATAGACATATTCTTGTGGATGATGCCGATGCCGCCTTCCCTTGCCATGGCGATCGCCATGCGGGAATCCGTGACAGTATCCATGGCGGCTGTCATGATCGGTGTATTCAGGCGGATATTGCCTGCGAGCCGGGTATTCAGACATACCATGTTGGGCGTGACTTCTGACCTTGCTGGTATCAGCAGGACATCATCAAAGGTAAGCCCTTCTTTCTGGAATTTTGTGGTTTCATTCATCATACATCATCCTTTCCGCAGATCCCGTATGCACGGACACGATCCATACATTTTAGATATTATTTCTATGATACTCTAATTTTGCGGAAATGTCAAGAGGGCAAGCAGGGAAAATTCTTTACCAGATCAGTCGGTATTTGTGCAATTTAGACAATTTTTGAGGCTTGCTTTTTGAAGTTGGCGTTTTGGGCGAATCTGCGTGGTTTTTGGCAGCCCTGTTTTTTTGAAAAAAGACTTGACAAACGGTCTGTTTTGTGGTATAATTATTGATGTTGTCAGGCGTTATGGCTCTGCTGGTGTAGCTCAGTTGGTAGAGCAGCTGATTTGTAATCAGCAGGTCGGGGGTTCGAGTCCGTCCACCAGCTCCATTTCTGACAGCATCCTAATAATGGGAGAGTTCCCGAGTGGTCAAAGGGGGCAGACTGTAAATCTGTTGCTTCGGCTTCGATGGTTCAAATCCATCCTCTCCCACTTCCAAATGATACTGAAAAAGACCGGTTCTCCGGTCTTTTTTGTTGCCCGCAGCCCGGTTTTTTAGGTTTCACGCAGAGGAGATCCGCTGTTCAGGACGGAAAATGGGCAGATCTCTGCCAAAACTTGATTTTTTGGGGATCTTATGGTATGATAGAGATAAGCACAGCACCGCTTCCGGCGGAACTGTGTAAAATGATCAGACCTCAGGATCTGTCCTGTTTGAAGGAGTGACCGGCATGAAAAAGAAGACCATACAAAGATGTATTTCTATGGTCATGGTATGTGTGATATTGCCCGGCTTGTTCACGGGATGCGGTAGAAGCAAAGAAACGGGCAGTACGCTCACTGTGAATTTTGAACATTCCTATACATCCGAAGAGCTGGAGGTCGGCAATGGGTCGGATACTTCCATCGCTCTTCTGGCAGGGGATCTCCTTGTACTGCACTGTTATGACAGAGCGGATAAGAGCGAAACGTATTACAGCTATACACCGGGGGATGGCGAGGTAAAAGAGCTCCAGTTTGATTTCATGGAGTCCCTTCAAGAGGGGGACACCTGGAATATCTCTGCCGCTGCTCCCAATGCAGAGGGCGGCGTGACGATCCTTTTTGACGGTTATCGGTATGAAACGAATGCGGAAGGCGAAAAGGAGTTCAAGCGCCTTGGCAAAACGCTGGAATGCTATGACAGTCAGATGAAACTGCTCGAGTCTGAAAAGGTCGATGATGATCTTTCCTTCCAAAACATCACGCTCGCTCAGGACGGCACATACTACGCATCTCAATATGACATAGAAGCAGGAAAAGAGATCATCTATACGCTGGATGAACATTTTCAAATAATAAAAGAAGTGGCATCGATCCGTACGGACGGCTTTATATTCATCTCGGCACTGAAAGACGGCATATATGTGACGCATCCGGATCATTCCGGTATCCGGATGGAATGCGGGAAACTGAACGAAACGACCGGAAAGATCGAAACGGTCGAGATCGAAGGGATGCCGCAACGGATGGATCGGGCAGTTGTTTCAACGGCAAACGATCAGGCATTATATCTCTATGATGAAACTTCTGTATATGAGATCAGACCGGGAGAGGCTGTCTGCGAGGAAGTCCTGAACTGGTCCAATTCCGACTTTATGGGAGAAAAAGTGGAAGGTGTATATCAGCTCAGTGACGGGCGGTTTGCCCTGACTTACAGAAATGCAAGTGACAACGGTGAGGTATGGATCCTCTCTCCCCGTGAAGGCGCAGACCCCAATATCATCAGCCTTGCTACGCTGGGCTTGCCGGAGGAGCTGAATTATGCGGTAACGCAATACAACCGTTCACAGGATAAAAACCGGATCGTGATCTATGATTATTCACAATTTGATGCTCCGGGAAGACCGAACGAGGCTGGTCTTGTAAAATTCAAGACGGACATGACATCCGGCATTGTGGCGGACATCATCAATACCGATGGCATCCCTTATGAAAGTTTCTGCAATAAGGGCATCTTTATGGATCTGACCGACTATATGAGGGATATGACGGAGGACAAATATTTCACCAACTTCTTCCAGTCGCTTGCGTTTGGCGATAAATTGTATCGGATCGGTTTTGATCTCGAAGTATCGACCATGCTCGCTAAAACGGAATTCGTAGGAGATGCCGGCGGAAAGACACTGGATGAAATGCAGGAGATCATGGAGGGTCTGCCGGAGGATATGGATGCCTACCAAGAAATGACAAAAGGTGCTGTGCTGGATTCCCTTGTTACCAAGCATCTGGAAGCATTCATAGACCGGGATACCGGCAGCTGCAATTTTGATTCGCCGGGATTTGTGGAACTGTTAGCGTACTGTGATCAGTTTGATCTGGAAGACAGCGCTGATGATCAGTATGATGAATTTTTTTGGTATGTCAATGATGAAGTCCTCTTCTACCCACAGCAGATCTGGAACGTAAAAGACAGCTATCAGGATCGCTTTATTTATTTCAATGATACACCTGTGACCATGTTCGGTCTCCCTGTGGTGCAGGAAGAGGACAATGGAGGGCGCTTTGAGACCGATCTTGCGCTTGCGATCTGTTCCGAGTCGAAGGTAAAGGAAGAGTGCTGGCAGTTCTTTGAGATGATGCTTTCGGACGATTTCCAGATGAACATGACAAGAGCGCTCCCCGTCAGCAAGACCGCTTTTGATGCGTTAGCGCAGGAACAAATGATACCTATAGAACCGGACGAGAATGGAAATGAACCATATCATATCCTCACACCGGAAGGGCAATATACGTACAGCACCCCGCCTATGCCGCAGTCCTATGTGGATGAGATCAAGACGTATATCAGCAATATCCGATACAGTTCCTACTATGATGCGTATGTCTACAATATCGTTGAGGAGGAAGCGGAGAAACTCTTTGCCGGCGACCAGACCGCACAGCAGGCAGCCGATATGATCCAAAAGCGAGCCAGTCTGTATCTGTCAGAGCAGGGCTGACCGGCAGCGTGACGCTGCACCCGTTGTGCCTCCCAATGCCGCTTTACAGCGGCAAAGGTCGGCTTGCTTGACTGCTACTTTTTATCTTAGCTGAGAGAAGGGGCGCTTTTGGCAAAAAAGCGCCCCCTTCTTCCATTTTGAAATGCTCCCCATATGTTAGACAATGTGGTATAATAGAAATATACCGATAACGGATCTAATGAAAGGAGGCA
>CANQNG010000003.1 GCA_947625155.1 uncultured Clostridia bacterium | reverse complement strand
CAATGAGCAGAGGCAGTTGGTGGCTTGATTTGAAAAAACTTGAAAAAAATGTGTCAAGTATTATTGACAAAATCACTATTTATTACGGGGAATATATTGCAGAGGCATATACCCCAGAAAACAAGGTGACACTTGCCCTTGACACATCAAAAGGCATCTATTCTATGTATCCTGATATGAATAAGACAATCATTCATTTTTTTGAAAATTTAGATGAAGCAGACCCAAAACGGTACTGGACATATAATAATATGATAAATGGTGGTGGAGAATATCAAGCACGACAAACCAATTATATTAACGAACATAAAGATATTAGGGTAGGCGACCATAGCCATACAACCAATATTGTAAATTATTTTGATGCTGGTGGAAATGTGCTTAATGGATATGGTGATCAACAAGCAATAATTGAATACCTCGACAGCAGTAAAAACCCTGTTGGAAAATCAACAAACACCAATATATATTATAAAGTTTCTGGTTTATCTGATGAAGAGAAATATAAATGGACGAACGTTTCAAGTGCGCAGACCACCACTGACTATGCGCTGGCAAATTACTGGACATTTATCCCAGCAAAGCCCGAAGTGGCGACCGGAACAGAACAGGAGATCACGATCATTGACAGCGAAAATGTTTTCAATCTGATCGGTCGTGTATTCTATGATGCAAGTAATAACGGTATATTTGAAGAATCATCAACAGCCGGTGAATATGCGATCCCCGATGTAAAGCTCAATCTGTATAAACAAGTAGAAAAAACAGAAGTGGATTTTACAAAGCACTCTTATGTGGATGAAAATGGAGAAAAATTAACAGCACTTAACACTGTCGGAAAAGTATATGAACTTGTTGCAAGCGAAAAGACCACACTTTCGGGAAATTATATTTTCAGGGGTCTGGACTATGACCTGATAAATGGCACGGAATATCTGTATCAGGTAGAAAGACCGAATGAAAGCTATGAACTTACGACCAAAGCGCAACCTGTCACAGCTGCTGCAAATTTCTGTAAAAATTATGCCTACGGAACAGATTATACAGGAAAAGAGTTACAGATCATCAAGGTAGGCGGAGCAGGCGGCATTGACCCGACAAAAAGAGCTATGGGTTCATCGCAAAATCCCAGCCTTACCGTTTGTGCCGCTGATGTGGGATATTTCTACAAACCACTTGACCACTCTGTCACCTTGATGAAGAGCTGGAAAACCACAGAAAAGCACCCGGATACGGTGGTGTTTGAGCTGTCCTATAAGCTTGAGGGAAGCAATGAAACAAAGCTGTACGGCTACCGCACTTTATCCGGCGGTAATTCGTGGCAGGTCAAGGAAGAATATCTCCCGTCGAAACTCGACGGAAAAACAGTGGATAATTACTTTGTTTCTGCAGAATATTACATCGTGGACAACAACGTCTACAAGCAAAGCTACGTTTTTAACCATAGTTTGGGCAAATATGAAAGCTTTGTCGGGAAAGCACAATATGCACCTATAAGTGCATTTGGCATTAAAGACGGTGAAAATTTTTCAAGCTTGTCTGATCTGTCCGTCCTTAACTCCTATAGTGAGTGGCAGAGCTGTGCAGAAGGAGCTACTTACAAAGCCGTTCTGGATCGTGATATGCGCCCCGATAACACGACCATTACGATCACAAATTCCAAACAACTCGGCACGATCGAGATATTGAAATATGTGGACTCTCCCGAAGATGATAAGAACCACCTCGCCGGTGCGACTTTCCGTATCTACGAGGGGGATATGGCAACAATTAAGAAATATGTTGAAGAAAAGAACAATACCAAACTGACAGAACTGCAAAGAGGTTCCGGCACGACAAGAAGCAACGGGCGTATTGCGTTCCCCGGACTTGACCCGACAAAGACATATACCGTCCGTGAACGTTATGCTCCTGACGGATATCGTATTTTAGAGGAATTTTACGAGATCAAACCAAAAGGTACTACTGACAGCGATGTAAAATGCTTTGATGCGGATAATTACGTAGAGCTTCAGGTCGGCAATGCACTGGCAGATACGGATTTCAAGATCAGAAAGCGCATTTCCGGCAGAGCATGGCAAACGGACGATAGCTTTACGTTCACGATCACGCCTAAATTTAATGGTTCATCTTTAGAGCAAACAAATGGGTTTGTAATTGACGATGGTGAAAAAGCACGCTATGAAAATACAGGTAGTGGAGAAACTACGGCTGCTCTTGCTGAATTAGCAGAATTTGTTACAAGTTTCGGGGAAAAACAAGAAGTTATCATAGGAAGTGGAAGTGATTATTACTCTTACAGCTACACCTCGAACAATGATCCTACTAAAACGTATACTGCCACAAGCAGTGATACAAAGGTCTCGGATAAGCTGCTCACCCAAGAGGGAAACAGTAATGCCGCATTTTTGAAAAAGGAATTTCCATTGGCAGGCACATATACCTTTACCGTTACGGAAAACAAATTAACAGATAATAAAACGCTCGACACCGATCCGCGCACCTATACCCTGAATATCCTTGTCCGCCGTGAATTGAATGCGGAAGCGACCGGGGAAATTACCCTTGAAAATTCCCACCTCGTTGCCGAAGTAACGAAGATCACCTACACGGATAAAGCAGATGACACGGCGAAAGTATTTGCCGGCAGCAGCCCGGTCTTTACCAACACCTATAAGCCTGCACCGGCGGAACAGGATACAACCTACAAGATCGTCAAGAAGTTTACGGGAAGAACTTGGAAACAGGAGGACAATTTCATCATAAAAATTGAGGGCATCGGTACTGAAACGCAGAATGCGATCAAGGATAACCAGCTCAAAATTACAGGATTAGATCCCGAGGGTGCCGGCAATGGCAAAGTAGTAAAGACCGACACCGGCTGGATATACACAGCCAAGAAACCGACAACAGTCAGCAAAGATAAGGCTGAACTCGAGTTTACCTCTTTCAAGTTCAATAATATCACATTCCCTGTGGAGTATGTGAATAATGACACAGGCGATGTATGGAAGGCAACAGAAGATCAACCCACACCGCCGGCAGATGACATCGGAACAGGGTCTGGTAAATATTCCCCACGGACGATGCCTGTCACCTACTGGCTGAGTATTGGGGAAGAGATCCCGGAGGGTGCAAGTGGAAATGTGAAAGACGGCATCACTTACGACCAAGGGGTGTACTATCTCCAGATCATTCTGAGAAATGCAGAGGCAAGAGTCAGCAACGCAACGGAAGAAGAGGACGGTATCATTGACGAGATCGACATGAGGCTCTACCATGTTGATAAAAAAGTGGAAAATGTAAATGGATTAACTGATACAAACCGTGTCGCTACCTGTTATACAAAAGCAGAGGTACTTACCGAGGACGAGTGGAAGAAAAAACCAACGATAAATGATGGAGAAAAATATACATGGTTCTATGTTAATAAAGACGGAGAGCTGGTAAAGGCATCAACAGCAGACAATACCCCACCAACAGATATACCTACCACTGATAAATACAAAATACTTGTCAGAAGATGTGAAAAACATGGTGGTGACGAGAACGGTCACACCATGACGATCACCAACACCTATCACACAAGCTTTGCATGGTCGCCGATCATTCAGAAAATGCTGAGTGGAAGAGACTGGACAACAACTGATGAGTTCAAATTCACGATCGAGTGGACTGACACAGATAAGCCCGGTGTGGAAATGCCAAGTGATAATACTGTCACAATAACCAAAGACACGCCTGACAACAAAGGTAGCTTTGATGCGATCAAATTCACACAACCGGGAGAATACCATTTTACGATCACCGAAAAGGATCAAAATAATCTTAAACTTGGTGAATACAAGATAACGGTCAAAGTAACAGACGATGGAAAAGGCGATCTGACCCCAACGATCACAGGCTTTGAGGGTATCTCCATAACTGACAACATCATAGAATTTGTAAACACCTACAGTGACACCGCTTTCAAGCTCAATATTGCAAAAACGATCGAGGGCAGGGAATGGAATGATACAGACGAATTTAAGTTCAAGATCACGCCTAATGATGCCACAAAAACAGCAATTACTAATGGCACAATAGAGATGCCGACTGATGCTACATCAGTTGATGATTATTACACAATAACACTCAACAAGAATTCTGATCCCACAAAAGCGCTAACTAAACCATTTGGCGAAATTACAATAAAAAACACCGGAACACTGACAACAGGGACACAATATCAATTCACCATAGAAGAAGTCACAGACGAATTAAAAGAAAAAAATATGTATTGCCGTGAGCCACAAATTGTGTTAAATGTGACAGTAAAATCAGAAAACACCCCCGGAACTACTACATCAACCAACAAACTTGTTGCGACCTTTGCGCACATTGTCAATGATAAAGAGGAAAAACATGAGGATCCAAATGTCACGATCCCCTTTACAAACGTTGCCGCCGGAACGCTGACAGTCGGCAAAATGGTCGTCTCCAATGCGGATGTGGATACAACAAAATTTGATTTTGAAGTAACTTTCACTTATGATACCACATTAACTGCCAAGGCTTACCGTGACATAAAGGTGGATAAAAGTGCTGGTGATTATGAGCTGGAAGAAGGTGTGGATGGTAAAACATGGACATACAAATTCAAATTACAAGACGGACAAAGCGTAGTATTCAGCAATATCCCACCGGGAACGAAGTATACCATTACAGAAATGTCTATTCCCGATGATTATATGCTTCTGCGAGTAAGAGCGAACATGGAGGATAGCGGCGATATCATTCCCTTTAAGGACAATTCTGTCACCGGCATAATAAATCAAAAAAGCGACGGAGATAATAATAATCCATACCGTCTCTTCGTCAACGGACTGATCAAGGAACTGCCATCTGGCGGCGGTGGCGGCATCGAGGGATACATCTTCTTCGGCACAGCATTGACAGTCGGTGCGGTCATGCTGCTCGCTGTGCTGTACGGCAAGCGCAGAAAAAAATTTCAGTAAAAAGGAGCGTGTCAGCAGCATCCTATCCGCCAACAGCCTTGCCAAACGCTGTATCTGCGGAAAATTAGATGAAAATTTGGAAAAAATTTTGCATAATGTCTTGCGGTCAGTGGGGATAATGTGCTATAATGGAATCATACTGTAAGGAGGGAACTGGTTTGGATCCGAAATACATCCGTAATTTCTGCATTATCGCCCACATTGACCACGGAAAGTCTACGCTGGCTGACCGCATCCTCGAAAAGACCCGCACGGTCGCTGAAAGGGATATGGAACAGCAGATCTTAGACAACATGGAACTCGAACGGGAGCGGGGCATCACCATTAAAGCAAGAGCCGTGCGCCTGCAATATCAGGCAAAAGACGGCGAGACATATATCTTTGACCTCATCGACACGCCCGGGCACGTGGACTTTAACTACGAGGTCTCCCGGTCGCTGGCTGCCTGTGAGGGGGCGATCCTGATCGTGGATGCTTCACAGGGCATCGAAGCGCAGACCCTTGCCAACACGTACCTTGCCATCGAGCATGATCTGGAGGTCATTCCGGTCGTGAACAAGATCGACCTGCCCTCTGCACAGCCGGAGCGGGTCTGTCAGGAAGTGGAGGACATCATCGGCATCCCGGCAATGGATGCGCCCCGCATTTCTGCCAAACTCGGCACGAATATCGAAGAAGTGCTGGAACGTATCGTCACCGACATCCCTGCCCCGCAAGCCGATAAAAATGCCCCCCTGCGGGCGCTCATCTTTGACAGCTATTATGATCCCTACAAGGGTGTCATCATTTATGTGCGTGTCAAGGACGGGACGGTGCAGGTGGGCGATACCATACGGCTGATGGCGACCGGTGCGGAATTCACCGTCACGGAGACCGGCTACATGACGACCGACCAGCTCGTCAATACCGGGGTGCTGGAAGCGGGAGAAGTCGGCTACATTGCCGCATCTATCAAGAGCATCGGGGACACACAGGTGGGCGATACCGTTACCCTTGCGGAGCGCCCCTGTACCGAACCGCTGCCCGGCTACCGGAAAGTCAATCCCATGGTGTTTTCCGGGATCTATCCGGCTGACGGCGCAAGGTACGGCGACTTGCGGGATGCGCTGGAGAAATTGCAGCTCAACGATGCGGCGCTCTCCTTTGAGCCGGAAACCTCGGTGGCGCTGGGCTTTGGCTTTCGCTGCGGCTTTCTGGGACTGCTGCACATGGAGATCATTCAGGAACGTCTGGAACGGGAGTATAACCTCGACCTCATCACCACAGCGCCAAGCGTTATCTACAAAGTCACGCTCACGGACGGCACGGTGCAGTATATCGACAACCCCACCAACTACCCCGACCCCTCTCTCATCGCACAGGCAGAAGAACCGCTGGTCAAGGCGGATATTCTCGTCCCCTCGGAGTATGTGGGGAATGTCATGGACTTGTGTCAGGACAGACGGGGGACGTTCAAGGACATGCAGTATCTGGACGATACCCGTGTCACGCTGAAATATGAACTGCCCCTCAATGAGATCGTCTATGACTTCTTCGATGCCCTCAAATCCCGCACCAGAGGCTATGCCTCATTCGATTATGAGCTGATGGGCTATGCCCCCTCGAAGCTGGTGAAACTCGACATTCTGCTCAACGGCGAGGTCGTGGATGCGCTGTCTTTCATCATCCACACGGACAAGGCATATGCACGGGGCAGAAAGATCGCCGAAAAGCTGAAAGAGAACATCCCGAGACAGCTGTTTGAAGTGCCCATTCAGGCGGCGATCGGCGGAAAGATCATTGCCCGTGAGACCGTCAAGGCGATGCGCAAGGACGTGCTTGCCAAGTGCTATGGCGGCGACATCACCCGGAAGAAGAAGCTGCTCGAAAAGCAGAAAGAGGGCAAGAAGCGCATGCGCCAGCTCGGTACGGTAGAAGTGCCGCAGGAAGCCTTTATGAGCGTGCTCAAGCTCGATGAATAGGAGGAAACTATGAAGAAATTTACCTGTCCGCACTGTGGAGAACCGACTTTTTCTCCCCTACAGAAAGCACTTGCCGGCTCGCTGCGCACCAGAGGAAAGCCCTGCCCGAAATGCGGTAAACGCTGCTGCAATGACATGACCTCGATCTATTTTTCGGCGGTCGTATCCGTTCTTGCCTTCATTGCTGTCATGGTCATCTATCTCTTCCACACGGAGCGTGTCTTTTCGAGCATCCTGATCGTCTGTATTATTTTAGGCAGCCTGCTGCTGTGCTTTCTGTTCAACATGTTCTTTGGTAAGCTGACACGTCCGCTGCGCATCCTAGAATAATGACGGGACTGTATCTGCACATCCCTTTCTGCGCCCGGAAATGTCCCTACTGCGCCTTTTTCTCCGTACCATACCGGAAAGGGACAGTCGCTGCCTACACGGAGGCGGTCAAGCGGAACATCGCTGCCTGCGGGCTGACGGACAGGGTGGATACGGTCTATTTCGGGGGCGGAACACCCTCTCTGCTAACAGCGGCACAAGTCTCGGACATCCTGAACACCTGCGCAAAGTATCTGCACCTTGCCCCCGAGCCGGAGATCACACTGGAATACGACCCGACCGGCAGCCGGGAGACCTATCTGCGTGACCTATATGCAGCCGGGGTCGATCGGCTGTCTATCGGGACACAGAGTTTCTCGGACAGGCAGCTCAAGCTGCTTGGCAGGACGCACACGGCACAGCAGGGGAAGAAAGCAGTGCTGACAGCGTATGCGGCAGGGTTCCGGAATATTTCCTGCGACCTGATGCTTGCCGTTCCGGAACAGACGGCGGAACTGCTTGCTGAAACGCTGCAAACGCTCACGGAGCTGCCGGTCGTGCATGTTTCGGCGTATCTGCTGCAAGTGGAGGAGGGAACACCGCTTGCCGGAGATGCGGCGCTGCTTGCCCGCTGCCCGGATGAGGATGCGGCAGCCGACCTCTATTTGCAGGCGGTACACACGCTCGAAAATGCCGGGCTGCACCAGTATGAGGTCAGCAGCTTTGCACGGGAGGGCTTTGAGAGCCGCCACAACCTGAAATACTGGTGCTGTGAGCCCTATTTCGGCATCGGGGCAGGGGCGCATGCCTGCTGTTTCGGGAAGCGTTCCTGCGTGCCGGAGGATATCGCAGCCTTCCTTGAAGCCGAACGGCAGCCGGAACAGCTCCTCTCTGCAAGCCCCTGCGACCCGGAGGAACGGCTGATGCTCGGGCTGCGCCTGACAGAGGGCGTACCGTCAGAGCGCCTTCCCGGCAAACAGAAGATCCCAGCCTTGCAGAAAGCCGGGTATCTCCGGGAGCGGAACGGAAAGACCGTCCTCACCCCGGAGGGCTTTGCGGTATCGAATGCTGTCATTACAGAATTACTAACATAAACAGCCGCCCTGCAAAGGACGGCTGTTTTTCAGGATCTTGGCTTGTGGTCATCCGGTTTTTTCGGGGGTGCGGCACGTTTTTGCTGTGCAGGTCTCCGGGGTCTGCGGGCGGCATCTTTTTTCACGGCTGCGGAATTGGGGTGCAGATAGATGGGGCGCAGTGGCTTCTTGCGGTTCAGGTACAGGATATGGGAATACACGCAGAGTGCGATATAGATCGCACTGAGCAGCACGCTGAACAGGATCGCACGGGTGAGCCATTCCGTTTTCGGAAAATGCTGGATGAGAGCGGTATAATACTTGAATTTGGACAGCTCTACGGATGAAGTTGCCACCAGATCGACGGTCGTGATCTCCTCACCGGAGAATTTCAGGGTGACAGTCCCGAGCTTTTCGCCCGCCTGAATGGGGGCGGAGACATTTTCCTCCAGCTCCAGTTCCTGTGTGATAGAAGCCGCATCTGCCATATCATACCAAAGTGTTCCGAAAGAGCTTGCGGGTTTGACAAGCACGTAGTCCATGCCGTCGCCGTTCTTGACAGTGACTTGCCCCAGTTCGGTCGCATCAGACAGGATCGTCTGGAACGAGAAATGGTCGAATACCCAGTTGAACAGTGCCTGTGCATCCTCGATATGGTAGTATTCCAGTGTACCCTCACTGTTGTTGAACGGGGCAGCCAGCAGGACAACAAGAAAATTATTTCCATCCCGGGAAGCCTTGCAGATGATACTTCTGCCCTGTTTGGTAAGGTTTGCCGTCTTGATGCCCTTGACCTCTTCCATGTAATATTCACTGGAAGTTTGCGTCATGAGGTTGGAATGTGTCCATGTCCAGCCGTCCGGGTGGTTTTCGGAATTGGGAGAAGCAGGCGAATAGGTCGCCGCTCCACAGGCGATCTGGTCAAATTTCTGGTTTTGCAGCGCATAGGTCGTGATAAGTGCCATATCGTTGGCAGTCGTTTTCTGCCCCACATCATAGATACCGCTGACATTGGTAAAAGTCGTCTGGGTGCAGCCCAGTTCCACAGCTTTGGCGTTCATCATGCTCACGAAGTTCTGGATGCTGCCATTGCCGAATTGGTTTGCCAGCAGCGCAGCCGCCTCGCAGGAAGAGGTCAGCATCAGCGCATAGAGCAGCTCTTCCACCGTGAGAACATCCCCGTTCCGGATGTCCGCATAGCGCACATCATCCGGGTCATCCAGTTCGGAAAAAGAGGCATACAAGCTGGAGTCCGCCGTAATGCGCAGACTGAGGTCATTGCAGTTCTCCAGCACGACGATCGCCTCCATGATCTGCACCAGAGAACCGGGCATGTATTGGGTGTCTGCGTTTTTCTGGTAAAGCACTTCCTGTGTGTCAAGGTTGATCAGCAAAGCGGCAGAACTGCGCACCTCAAAGCTTGGTGTGAACAGCACAGCCTGCCCGGTGAGATCCACACAGAAGCAGCAGACCAGCAGCAAAGAGGTGAGTATCGAAAGGATCTTCTTCATGAAAGCGCCTCCTGTTATTCCTTTTCGGATATTCACTATTTATTATACCAGAAAAAAGCCTGATCGCATAGCTTTTTCAGAAAAAATCAGGATTTTCCATAAAAATTCCCCCAAAACCTATGCACTTCCGCCAACACTGCCGGACAAAAAAGAGACAGCATTTTGTTAGGCAGGGGCAACTGTTATGAAAAAAATCGTGCCGCCCTCTTGACAAATTCGGGAGGATGTGGTATACTATACATAGTGTTAGCAGAAACTAACTGCTGTGAAACATTTGATCATACAGCTTTACAGGAGGTCGGTATCTATGCCGCTTACATTGGCAAACCCGGAGGAAGTCCTGATCATCAAGCGTATCGGGGGCAGCCCGGAGATCAAAAAGCATCTCGAAAACCTTGGCTTTGTGGTCGGCGGAGAGGTCCGCATCGTGAACCGGCTCGGTGATAATGTGATCGTCAATGTCAAGGAAGCCCGTGTTGCCATCAGTGAAGAAATGGCACGGCGCATTATGGTCTGAGGGGGAGGCGTATGGTAAAGACTGTTCTGAAGATCGACGGCATGATGTGCAGCATGTGCGAGTCGCATGTCAACGATGCTATCCGCAACGCTATGCCCGTGAAGAAAGTGACATCTTCCCACGCAAAGGGCGTGACGGAGCTGCTCACGGAAGAAGCCCCCGATGCGGCGCAGCTCAAAGCGATCATCGCAAAGACGGGCTATACGCTGCTCTCGGTCAAAAGCACGCCCTGTGAGAAAAAGCACTTCTCCCTGTTCGGGAAAACCTGAAAAACAATAGCAATGCCCCCTTTGCCAATGGCATCGGGGGCATTATGCATGCTATTAGTGGGTTCCCTTGCTTAGTCCTGCTGTACGTGGAAAGCAGCCATGCCCGGATAAACAGCGGAAGCGCCAAGCTCTTCCTCGATCCGGAGCAGTTGGTTGTACTTAGCCACACGCTCGGAACGGCTCGGAGCGCCGGTCTTGATCTGGCAGGTGTTCAGTGCCACTGCGAGGTCAGCAATGGTGGTGTCAGCTGTCTCACCGGAACGGTGGGAGGAGATCGCTGTATAGCCTGCATTGTGTGCCATCTTGATCGCCTCAAGGGTCTCGGAAACAGAACCGATCTGGTTGAGCTTGATCAGAATGGAATTGCCGCAGCCGAGCTTGATGCCCTTAGCAAGCCGCTCTGTGTTGGTCACGAACAGGTCGTCGCCGACAAGCTGGACCTTGCTGCCCAGCTTTGCGGTAAGCTTCTGCCAGCCTTCCCAGTCCTCTTCGTCCAGAGCATCCTCGATGGAAACGATCGGGTACTTGTCCACAAGAGCAGCCCAATGCTCGATCAGCTCCTCGGAAGTGAAGGTCTTGCCGGACTTCGGCTGCTTGTAGAAGCCCTTGCCCTTTTCGGTGTCCTTCCACTCGGAAGAAGCAGCATCCATGGCGATCTTGAAGTCCTTGCCGGGCTCATAGCCGGCAGCCTTGACAGCTTCCAGAATGGTCTCGATGGTCTCCTCATCGGAGGACAGGTTCGGCGCAAAGCCGCCCTCATCGCCGACGGAAGTTGCCAGACCTCTGTCTTTCAGGATCTTAGCCAGTGCATGGAACACTTCTGCACACCATCTCAGAGCTTCCTTGAAAGAGGGAGCGCCGACCGGCATGATCATGAATTCCTGTGTATCTACTGTGTTGGTAGCGTGTGCGCCGCCGTTGAGGATGTTCATCATCGGAACGGGCAGACGGTTGCCGGACAGACCACCAAGGAAACGGTACAGCGGAATGCCGAGGGAAGCAGCAGCAGCTCTTGCGGTAGCGATAGAAACTGCCAGAATGGCATTTGCGCCCAGCTTGGACTTGGAAGAGCCTGTGCCGTCAGCAGCGATCATGGCAGCATCGACAGCATAGATGTCGGAGGCATCCAGACCAATGATCGCATCCTTGATGGCAGTATTGATATTCTCTACAGCTTTCTGCACGCCCTTGCCGAGGTAGCGGGACTTGTCGCCGTCACGCAGCTCCAGTGCCTCAAACTCACCGGTAGAAGCGCCGGACGGAGCAGTGCCTCTTGCAACAGTGCCGTCCTCCAGCGTGATCTCAGCTTCGACAGTAGGATTGCCTCTGGAGTCGAGGATCTCTCTGCCATACACGTTAACGATTGTCATAAAGCTCATGGGTATAACTTCCTTTCTCTCAGCCCGTTCAAAGACAGGCTGGTAAAATGTAGGGTCACATAAGAACCATACTTATTATACCATATTACGGTTGCATTGTCAATCATTTTCTGTGAATTTTTCCGCTGCACCGCACTGCCTTTCCGGGGCGTAAAAGAAAATTTACAGATCTGTCATAAAACACTTGCCAAATCTGCCTGCCTGTGTTATAATGAAGTATGATCATCTGAAACAAGGAGGAGATCCCCATGTTATACGCATCTGCCCCCACGACAAGCGATTTCCCGAAAACTGCCGACCTGCTCGCCCAATGCGGCGCATCGGCGCATGACATCTCTGTCATGCGGGAATACTTTGACCTTTCCAAGCCCCGCAATAATGCACTGCTCGACACGCTGTCAGGCGGTGCTGATCTGACTGTCGTCCGGTCGAACCCGCACTACAGGGAGGAGATCAAGGCTGCTGAGAGCGAGGAACTGGAAGAACGCTATGTGCTGTTCCACTTTGCTGTCGGCGGTACTTCTGCCCGGAATTATGTGCTGGAAAGCTACTACCGGCGGACGAAATATAAAGATCGGAAAGCGGATGTCATCCGAGTGCTTGCGGACTATTTTCAGGACGATGCCGAACCGCTGTTTTATGCTTCCAACTATGATACGCTTCTGCATGCCCGGTATCTGTTCGATGTGGACGGTTTTTCCGGTATCAGCCCCGAACATCAGCTCCGTGCCGTGGAACTTGCCCGGAAATCCTGTTCCAAGGGGAGTATGTTGGGTACGTTCTTTGCTTTTGCTGACCCGGAAAAGACGGACGGGAAAGACCCGCTTGTGGCACGGGCGCTTTCGCTGTTGCAGGCACTCTGGGAGACCCGTGACAAACTCATCCCCGAAGAACTTGCCTGCCTGAATCTGGTGCTTGCCTTTGCGGCACCTTTTGATGCGGACTGCCTGAAACGGTTCCACAGCCTTCCGGATCAGGGAAAGGTGACTGCACTGTCCAGTATCGTCGGCAACCCTATCTATTTTCCTGCCTATCTCAGGGCGCTGCTGTCGGATACAGAGATCTCGGCAGACTGTATGTGTGCGTGCATCTGTCTGATCGGGGATGACCCTGCCGCACACGAGGGGGATACCTTGCAGCTGCTGGCGAAGAGATACCCGGAGCTCTATCTTGAAGCTGCCGGGAAATGCAGATCGGCTGACAATGCTGTCAAGATGTTGGAAGTGTATGCGGAGATCTATCCGGATAAGTCCACAGAGGACGTGTTCAACGCCCTGCGCAGCCGTTCCCGGGAAGAACTGACGGAGCTGCTTGCACAGGCAAACCCCGACTTTGCGGCACAGACGGCTGCCTACCTGAAAGGGGAGACAGGCATTGCGGAGCTGCTTGCCATTCTGCCGCAGCTCAAAAGCTGGGCATACTGGATGCGGGAGATCAGATGTAATGTAAATTATGGAAAGGCATTCGGCTATGATGAATTTGCGGAACGGTGCATCACGTATGAACTTTTGGTGAACAGGAACGATTATCCGTACGAACATATCAACGCTCTCTTTTCCCGTGAAAAAGACGGCTGGCAGGATACCGTGGAGCAGATCCTGTACCGGCAGCAAGTCCCGCCGACTTTGCTGCTCGATTGCTGCGGCATTTTAGCAGACGGCAAGCCGAAGTGGATAGATCAAATGATAGCCTCCTGCCGGAAATTTGGCTTTGACCTGAAAGCGATCGACAGCAAGGCACTTTCTGTTCCCGGCAGATGCCTGTATGCACAGCTTTGTCAGCTTTCAGGCGAAACGGAGCAGCTTGTTGCCCTCACGAATGACGGGAGCAAGGTCGTGCGTGCGCTGCTTGTGGAACTCCTGCCGGCAGAGGCGGACATCATCCTGCCCCTGCTGACCGCCAAGAAAGGCGCAAAGCGGAAGATCGCCGCACAGCTGCTCCGGCGGCATTTCCCCGAAAGCATCCGCCTGCAGGTGCAGGAAGCCTTTGAAACGGAAAAGACCGCTGCCATTCAGAAACTGCTTGCCGAAGTGCTTGGCAGTGCTGTCCCGGAACAGGCAGCCGAGGCACTTTCCGCAGATCTTGTGGGAAGTCTCACCAAGGGGAACAAGGCGAAGAAAGTCGCATGGCTGTTTGCAGACCCCTTTGCACCTGTTCATAAGAAAGACGGCAGCGAAGCGGAGGAAGCCTATTTGCAGGCGCTCTGTCTCTGCTACGCCAATGCCGCAGCACAGGAACGCAGTCCGGCAGCGGACACCCTTGCCGCTGACCTCAACACAGAGGAACTGGAACAGTTTGCCATTGCCGTGTTCGGCAAGTGGATGAATAACGGCGCACCTGCCAAGAGCAAATGGGTACTTGTGCTGACGGCTGTACACGGCGGATCTCCGGCGATCGACCTGCTGCTGCATCATATACGGGAATGGGCAGACAATGCCCGCCACGCCATAGCAGGGGAAGCAGCCGGTGCGCTTGCCCTCAACGGAAGTTCGGCGGCTTTGATGGCAGTGGACAACCTCTCCCGGAAATGCAAAAACCGCCATGTCCGTGCGGCAGCCGGAACGGCTTTGCAGCGGGCAGCGGATGCGCTTGGCATCACACGGGAGGAACTGGCGGACAAGATCGTCCCCGACCTCGGCTTTGATGAGAAACTGTGCAGGGTGTTCGATTTCGGGGAACGGCAGTTTCAGGTCTATCTGACCCCGGCACTGGAGCTGGAGATCTTTGAGGGGGAGAAGCGGCTGAAAAATCTCCCGAAACCCGGCGCAAAGGATGACCCGGAAAAGTCCGCCGCCGCCGTGAAGGACTTCAAGGAAATGAAAAAGCAGATGAAAGCTGCCATCCAAAGCCAGCGGCAGCGGCTGGAATATGTGCTGCTCTGTGACCGGAAATGGACGGCAGACAGTTGGCGTGACCTCTTTATCCGCAAGCCGGTCATGCACTGCTTTGCGATCGGGCTGATCTGGGGCGTGTATGAGAATGGCAAATTAGTGCAGAGTTTCCGGTACATGGAGGACGGCACGTTCAACACGGCAGACGAGGAGGAATACACACTGCCGGAACAAGCCGTGATCGGGCTGGTGCATCCCCTTGAACTGGACGAGGAATTGCTTGCCGCATGGCAGGAGCAGCTTTCGGACTACGAGATCGCACAGCCGTTCCCGCAGTTGAGCCGCCCGGTATCCCGCCTTGCCGACGGGGAAGCGGAACAGACGGCGCTGACCCGTTTCAAGGGCAGGAAGCTCAACGATCTGTCGTTGCTCGGCAGGATGACAAAGCTCGGCTGGGACAAGGGACAGGCGCAGGATGCGGGGTTCTTCTATGAATTTGTCCGCACGGACATTTCCCGGCAGGAAAAGGCAGCGGACGGCAGCGTGGTCAGATCTGGTTATCACACGGAGCTGAAATTCAGCGGTATGTACATCGGCGTTGGCGGCTACGGTCAGGACATGGAAGAAGTGGAGCTGGAAGAAGTCGTATTCTACACGCCCGACAGCAGAACTGCCCTGAAACTGGAGGATGTTGATCCACGCTATCTCTCGGAGATCATCGCACAGCTTGACAGTATTTCCGAGGAGACCACGGAGGAGAAAGAAGCATGAAGCGTTTGTTAGCCGGGGTGATCGGGATCGGACTGCTGTTCACCGGGTGCAGTACACAGGAAGCGTCTGCACCGGAAGCACCCGAAGTACCGGAGGGAGCGATCACGGATGACGGGGGAGAGTTCGTGTACAGCGGGGCGCTGATGCAGGTCGGGGACGATGAAAACGGCTATCTGCAAGTACCGGCGGACTTTGTACCGTTTCAGGACGAGGACGTGGAGGGGCTGACACAGTATTCCGACACGACCGGGAAAAATATATTCACGCTGGACTTTTACGAGGGGCTGAATTATCAGACCGCCGCCGAAAATCTCCGCAGCTACATGAGCACACAGGAAGATCTGGAGGGGCTGACGGGGGCGCAGGTCACGGTCGGGGGCTATCCGGCTTTGCAGATCTACGGACACTATACGGACGGGTATTTCATTGTGACATGGCTGATCGAGGACACCGCTGACCCGGAAAACTGCTACTATCTGGCGCTAGAATTTGACAATGACCACCAGTATATGATGGCATGCAGTTCGACGTTTCAGATACCGGACGACTTCCACGCAGCGGAAACGGCAGAATAAAACAAGGAGCAGGGGTTTGCCCTGCTCCTTTGCGTTAGTGCATATCGTGTTCCACCTCGGTCTCCTGTTTCAGGATCTCTCCCGTCACGGCATCGATCTCAAAGCTGTATTCGTTGTTCCCGACAAGAAATTCCACATCGTACTTGGGGCGTCGATCGTCCGCATCGAGCTTGGCTTCCGTGAACTGTACATCCGCTTCCGTAAAGCCTGCCGCCTGTAGTGCGAGCTCCCTTGCCTTGTCATTGCCGATATAGGTCACACCTGCCGGCGGTGTGGGGAGTGCCTTGCTCTCCTTTTCCCGGATAGAACCGTCTGTCCGGCTGATCTCATAGTCATATTCCGTGTCGGCTGTACAGAATTCCACATCGTAGTACCTGCCGTCCGGTGCGGTGCGGACGAAAGTCACATCCGCTTCGGTCAGCCCTGCATCGGCAAGGGCGATCTGCTTGGCTGCTGCAATGCCAATGTCCGCTGTATCTGTGGGGAGGGGGGCAGTTTCCGGTGCAGTGGTCTCCGTCGGTTTGGGAACAGGCTCCGACAGCGTTTCCGGAACGGTCTGCACAGTTCCTTGTGTGGCAGGCTCTGTCTGTGGGGAGACCTGTTGTTCCGGGTCGATGTCCCTTGCGGCAATGTCGCCGTTTTTCGCTAACAGGGTGTATTCATACTCCGTGCCGTCACAGTAGAAGCTGACCTCGTAGACCATGCTGCCGTCCTCGGACGAAAGCTTTGTGCGCAGGGCGGAGACCTGATCTGCGGACAGTCCCGCATCTGCAAGAGCGATCTCCTCCGCCCGTTCCGTGCCGATCAGAGACTTTTGCACCGCCAGCACGGCAATGAGGGAAAGCAGGGCGATACCTGCCAAAATGCCCAAGATCAAGGACAATTTGCTTTTTTTCTTTTCTTCCATGAGGAAAACTCCTTTCTGAGAATGATCTTATTTTTCAGGATACCACAAAGATCTGAAATTTATCTGAATTTTCTGTGATAATTGTCCGAAAAAATTCATTTATTTTCCGATAATAACCACTTGACAAATGCGTCCGTATCACGTATAATAAAAGTAACAACTCTGTAACTAATTTTTAAGGAGCTGATGGATTGACTACACGGAAGAAAGAAGAGATCTCCCGCCGCATCCGTGAGGGGACATGGGTACACGTTACCGGAAGCCGGAAGAACATCTGCCAGACGGAATTTTTCCCACTGGTCTCCGATCTGCTCGCCTCCGAACCGGTGCAGGCGCTTGGTGAATATCGGCATCACATCCGCACGACCCGCTATCAGCATTGCCTGAATGTGGCATATTATAATTATCGGGTGTGCCGCCTGCTCCGGCTGGATGCCGCATCCGCTGCAAGAGCCGGGCTGCTGCACGATCTGTATCACTATGAGACTTCCGGCTTTTCCCGCAGACAGCCGTCCCTGAAGCACAGCCACTATCACCCCATGGCAGCGCTGGAAGCTGCGGAAAAGCTTGTTTCCATGAACGAACGGGAACGTGACATCATCGAAAAGCACATGTGGCCTGTTACTCATCCCCGCCCGAAATTTGCGGAGAGCTATGTCATCACGTTCGTGGATAAATATTGCGCTATGCTGGAATTCCTGCTGCCGCAGCCGGATATTTTCAGACAGAGACCACATCGATAACAAAGGCAGATGCTGCGGCATCTGCCTATATTTCTTTGATCTCCGGCTTCATATCGGTATTTTTGACGGTGACAGGGAGCACACGGTCAAAGACCGCATAAAATTTGACGGGGATATATTTGTTGATATGGCACTTCCCGAAGAACCACTTCCGGTAGATACATGCCCGGATCATGTCCTCGAAGAACGTGTTGACTTCCAGCCGTTCGGCGGCATCCACCCGCAGGCAGTCTTTCAGGGAAGCAGGCGGTTCGTGGGTGATGATATAGTCGATATGATTGCCATGTTCTGAAAGATTATGCACACCGAGCCGGATCTCCGAGGGGGTAGGGCGTTCTGCCTGCCACCAGCTTCCGGGATCGGTACGGAATTCCTCATCCTCGCTGTGTCCGCCGCCGAAAGCGAAATAGGTATGTTTTTCGATCGTGTAGACCTGTCCCCGCATCAGGTGGACGATGTTCGGGGCAATGGCATGGACGGGCGCACCGTTCCAGTTCTTGACAGGGTAGCGGACAAGCAGGTCAAAATTTTCATGACACCCGTCCACAAAGGCGATCGTAAAGGGCAGCTCTGCCATTTTTTTTAGAACGGACTTTTCTTTCCGTGTCCCTTTCCAGATAAAGCCGAAATCTCCGCACACAAGCAAGGTATCGCCCGCTTTCAGGCGGCGCATTTCCCTGCTTTTGAAACGTGCCCATTCGCCGTGCATGTCGCCGGTCACATAGACCATGCTCATCCCTCCCGGTCTTTTTTTCTATTATAGCATATCGTCCTGACAAAGTCAATGACATTTTCAAAAAGAAAACAGCCTTTCCAAAAACTTTCATCACCAACAAGGAGCTAAGAAATAGATCCAGCACAAGAAAATACAGAACAGTTCTACAAAAAAATATTTATTCTTCAAAAGATCTCAACTCGTTTTCACAGATCCCTTTGATCTTTCGGGACAGATCGTTTCAATGAATTTGTATAACTGCATCAGCTGCAGCTCATCGGCTTTCCCGTGTATACAATTTTCAATATCCTTTGTTTTGATCAAGTCATTGAGTTTCATTTCTCTGTCCTTAATATGGGATCTGATCTCAAAACGGCGTATACAGCCATATCGTGAGCGTTTGGCAGTTACTGTATAATATACGGACTCCATTTCATTGAAATTCAGGTAATGCCCCAAACCAGTTGACGAAGGAAAAAAGAAGTGGTATAATAGAATAAAAAGGGGGAGAAAAGCAATGGCAGAAGTGAAAGTAAAGTGTCCGTATTGCGGAAGCGAAGAAATAAGTTTATATGGAAGGAACGCAAAAGGGAAGCAAAGATACTTATGTAAAGACCCAGAGTGCAAAAGAAAAACATTTATACTTGAGTATACATATAATGCGTGCAAACCACACGTAAAGGAAACAGCATTTCAAATGATAATGAATGGAAGCGGAACAAGAGATACGGGACGGGTTTTAAAAATATCACCTAATACAGTCACATCACTTTTAAAAAACAAAAAACTTTCCCAAAAGAGTAAATGAAAAGCTTTTAAAAGAGCTTGGAGAAAAAGAGACTGAAGTAACTATTTATGGAGTTAAAGCTGTGGAAATGGACGAAATGTGGAGCTTTTATCATGATAAAGCGCATCAGATATGGCTTTGGTGGGCAGTCGAGCACACAACCAATACGCCTGTAGCTTTTACGTTCGGAACACGGGAACATAAATATCTGGATGAACTTCTGGAACTGCTGAAACCTTTTAATATCCAAAAAGTGTACTCGGATAATAATTTTGCATATGATAAAAGAATAAATCATGATATTCTTGAAATAGGAAAGAAAAATACACAGAAAATTGAAAGAGATCACCTTACTTTAAGAACAAGGATCAAACGTCTTGCAAGGAGATCTATCTGTTTTTCTAAAGATAAAACGATCCATGAAACTGTCATTGCTTCTTTTATCAATATTTTTTTCTGGAACAGGGATCTTCCTGATTTCAATTGATTTGGGACAGTATCGGAAATTTCCCTTTTTGGGTCATATCTATTGACAACTGACAACGCAAAACTATCATTTGAAAATTAAGAAAAACCATATTGACATATAGACCGTTTCGTGCTATAATTATCATATAAAATAAATATCGGGAATGATGTTCTCCCACGGGAAACCGAAACCGCTTATGATAAGCTGATGACTTCTGCGATCTTACGCGATAGTTGTCGGCTTTTTTATTTTGTCAGGAGGAATTTCTATGTTATTATCATTTGCGATCATTTTTCTTGTCGGGCTGTCTGCTGCTGCAATTTTTGAAAAGATCGGCTTGCCCCGTATCATCGGTATGCTTGGCGTTGGCATTGTGATAAGCCCCTACGTTCTCGACCTGCTTGACAGTTCCATACTCGGCATATCTTCTGAACTTCGTCAGATCGCCCTGATCATCATACTGATAAAAGCAGGTCTGTCGCTGAATATTTCTGACCTGAAAAAAGTCGGCAGGCCTGCGGTCATGATGTCTTTTGTTCCTGCCTGCTGTGAAATTGTCGGGTATGTCATTTTTGCGCCGTTATTGCTCGGCGTGGATCGTACCGAAGCCGCTGTTATGGGTGCGGTGCTGAGTGCCGTATCTCCTGCGGTGGTCGTGCCCCGCATGGTGAAGCTGATCGAAGAAAAATGGGGCACGCAAAAAAGCATCCCGCAGATGATCCTTGCCGGTGCATCCTGCGATGATATTTTCGTGATCGTCCTGTTCTCCACATTCGTGACAATGGCGCAGGGCGGTGCGGCAAAAATGACGGATCTCCTGAATATTCCCATATCCATTGTGCTGGGTATTCTGCTCGGTGCGGTGACTGGCTTTGCATTGTATCATGTATTTGAGGGGGCTTATCGGCATCAGAATACCATCCGGAACAGCACGAAAGTCATTATCCTGCTTGGCACATCCTTCCTGCTGATGAGCATGGAAACGCTTGCAAAGCCCTATGTTGCCGTATCCGGACTGCTTGCCGTTGTGGCAATGGCTTGTGTCATCAAGCTGAAAGCAGACAAAAGCATTTCCGTTCGGCTATCCGAAAAATTCGGCAAATTGTGGATAGCTGCCGAGGTCATGCTGTTCGTGCTTGTGGGTGCGGCGGTCGATGTGCGCTATACTTTATCGGCAGGCAGTATGGCGGTGCTGATGATCTTCATCGCTCTTGCTTTCCGAGCTGTTGGTGTGTGCCTGTGCCTGCTCGGTACGGAGCTTCATGCAAAGGAGCGCATCTTTTGCGTGATAGCCTATCTCCCGAAAGCAACTGTGCAGGCAGCTTTCGGTCCGGTGCCGCTGTCGCTTGGTCTGCCCTGCGGAAAGATCGTGCTGTCGGTGGCAGTGCTTGCCATATTGATCACGGCTCCGTTGGGGGCTATTGGAATTGACAGGAGTTGTAAAAAACTCTTGATAAAGGAATAATTGCTGAGGCATTGCCGGATCACATTTTGCTTGTATATGTAATGCTCATATGCAGCATGAAAGGCGGTCCGAGCGATCTGGACAGCCCTTTTTTGTGCTTTTAACGAAAATACTATGCTGCTTGGTGAACTCTCTTCCGATCGGATGGCGCACATCGAGCCAAATGCGGAAAAGCCCCCGGTCATGGCATTGGAACAAAAAAACAGATTTGTTCCTATATTGGCATTGACTTGATCAAGAATTTGTGGTATAATGAAAATATATGGAGGAAACTGTATGAATGTACAATTGATCGCACATACTGCCCAGCCTGAAAAAGTCGTTGCGGCAGCGGCAAAGCTCTGCTATTCCGATACGGGAGCCATGGCGCTGATGGACGGACTGACAGAGGAGAAGGCAGAACAGTTTGTGAAAATGCTTTCCACGATCGGACATGAAAGCCCCATCGAGCATGCCAGCTTCACCTTTGCGGTGGAGGGGGTGTCCCGCTCTCTGCTGGCACAGATCACAAGACACCGGCTGGCAAGCTTTTCCGTGCAGAGCCAGCGGTATGTGAAACTGCATGATTTTTCCTACGTGACACCACCGGAGATCGCTGCCTCGGCGGAAACGCTTGCGCTCTTTGACGAAACGGTCAGCGCATGCGTGGAAGCCTACCGGAAACTGGCGGATCTGCTGGAAGAACGCTATCAAAAAGAATATGCCGCACAGGGCATGGCAGAAAAGGATGCTAAGAAAAAGGCTGAAAAAAAGGCGATCGAGGATGCCCGCTTTGTGCTGCCGAATGCGGCAGAGACCAAAATGGTGCTGACGATGAACGCCCGTGAGTTGCTGCATTTCTTCCGCATCCGCTGCTGTAACCGTGCACAGTGGGAGATACGGGCACTCGCAAAGGCAATGCTGCGGGAGGTATATCCGGTCGCACCGGCACTTTTCGCCAAGGCAGGACCTTCCTGCATAGCCGGGAACTGCCCGGAGGGAAAGATGAGCTGTGGACAGGCAGAAGCCGTCCGCAAGGAATATGCTGCGCTGAAAGCGCAGGAATGCATTTGATAAAAAAGGAGATACTAACTATGATCTATGTATTTTTGGCAAACGGATATGAGGAAGTGGAAGCACTGACACCTGTTGACCTGCTGCGGCGCAGCGGCAAAGAGGTGCAGACTGTCGCAGTCAGCACACAGGGCAAGCTCGTGACAGGTTCACATGGCATTACTGTGCAGGCTGATATTGCCGACAGTGAGATCGTTTTAGGCAATGATCTGGAAATGATCGTCCTGCCGGGCGGTATGCCGGGCACGCTCAACCTTGAAAGATCAGCGGCTGTGCAGACAGCTATTGATTTTTGCGTGGAACGGGGCATCTATATCGCTGCTATCTGTGCAGCACCGTCCATTCTCGGACACAAGGGGCTGCTGCAGGGAAAAGAAGCCATTGCCTACCCCGGTTTTGAGGGAGAACTGGCTGGCGCTTCCATCAGCAAGCGTTCTGTGGTACAGAGCGGAACGGTCATCACGGCACAGGGTGCCGGCGCTGCCGTGCCTTTCGGGCTGAAATTAGCGGAGATCTTTGTCGGCACGGAAAAAGCCAAGGCACTCGCAGATGCCATCTGCTACCCGGAGCATTGAGTTGACAGAAGCCAAACAGGCGCTCCGCCGGGCAATACGGGAGCAGCTTCGTCAGCTCCGACCGGAAAAGGCGCAGCTCGATGCGAAGCTCTTGGCACGGCTGAAAGTGCATCCGTGGGTACAGGCGGCAGATACGGTACTGCTGTACTATGCGGTCGGGGATGAACCGGATACCCGGCAGTTCCTGACATGGCTTGCAGCGCAGGGGATACCTGCGGCACTGCCGGTCTGCGGCAAAGACGGCAGCATGCAGTTTTGTCTGTATCACGGGGAACTTGTGAAAGGGACATTTGGCATCCCCGTACCGCCCGGCAGGGAAAGCCCCGTCCTGACGGAGCATACGCTTTGTCTTGTGCCGGGCATGGCATTTTCACCGGACGGAAAACGCCTCGGACGGGGCGGCGGATATTATGACCGCTTTTTGGCAGCACATACGGGGCTGCGGACAGCAGGGGTGACATACCGCTGCCTGCTGCGTGAAACGATCCCCTGCGAAATACATGACTGCCGTGTAGATACGGTGATCACGGAAGAATAACGGAGGTAAAGCATGGCAAGATCTGAGGAAAACAATTCCTATTATGAGCTTCTGCAGGAAGCATCCAAGGGCGAGCCTGTTCAGCCGGACGGACCGGAAGAAGTGCCTGCTCCGCCGGAAGTGCCGGATGTTCCGGAAGAGTCGGAACTGCCCGGACAGCACAGAGCGGAAGCGGATGCTTCTGCCCCCCGGCAGCGAACACAGCCGCCTTATTCCCGCAAGAAAAAGACGAAAAAACGCAGAAAACACAGAAGCGCCCGCATTTATGGCGTACTGATCATGCTGACACTGATCTTCGTCATTTCGATCACGCTCGCAGTCGGCATCATTGAGGTCGGAAAAGATATGCTGGGCATTGACGGCACACAGACGCTCGTGGTATTCAATATTCCAGAGGGAGCAACGACAAAAGATATTGCGGAAAGCCTCCACGAGCAGGGCATTATCCGCATCCCGCAGGCATTCGTTTACTTCTCCCGCCTGAGCAAGGCGGATGCGAGCTATGTTGCCGGTGAGCATGAGGTCAGCAGCGCCATGGCGTATGAGACCATTATCAATGAGCTGACCGGACAGACGGCGACCGTGGAAGAGCGGGAAGTGGTGGATGTCATGTTCCCGGAGGGCTGCACACTGTATGAAGCAGCCCGGAAACTCGAAGAGGCTGAGGTCTGCGATGCTTCGAGATTCCTGTACTTTTTCAATGCCGGCGGACTTGGTTATGAATTTGAGGAGCATCTGCCGGCATCCACCAGCAAGCTCAAATTCTACCGCATGGAGGGCTACCTGTTCCCCGATACCTATACTTTCTATAAGGAAATGGAACCGGAAGATGTGTGCAACAAGATCTATGTCAACTTCAATTCCAAGATCACAGACGAGGACTATGCACGCATGGATGAACTGGATACCACACTCGATGAAGTGATCACGCTTGCCTCCATGGTGCAGGCGGAAGCAGCCAATGATGCGGAAATGCCGAAGATCGCCTCGGTATTCTGGAACCGTCTGCATTCTGACGATTTCACGCAGCTCCAGTCCGACCCGACCAGCAAGTATGTGGAGCAGACCATCAAGCCCAATATCGAGCTGCCGGACGAGCTGATCTATGATGCCTATGATACTTATGTCTGTACCGGGCTGCCTGCCGGTGCGATCGGCAACCCGGGCAGGGCTGCCATTGATGCGGTGCTGTATCCGGATGATACGCCGTATTACTACTTCTACGCCAATATCGAGACCGGTGTGACCTACTTTGCGGAAACGCTGGAGGAACACAATGCCAATATCGCTATGGTACAGCAGCAGCAGGCAGATGCTGCCGCCGGTGCTGAGGAGGGCGCTGAATAATGCGCCCGGAGGTGCTTGCACCTGCCGGGGACAGGGAACGGCTCTGCGCTGCGCTGGATTTCGGGGCAGATGCGGTCTATTTAGGGGGGACGATGTTCGGGATGCGGGCAGGTGCGCCGAATTTCGATGCACAAGCCCTCTGCGAAGCCGTTTCCCTTGCCCATGCCAGACATGTGAAAGTCTATCTGACACTCAACACCCTGCCCCGTGATCCTGAAATAGACCTGCTCCCGCAGTTCCTCTCCGAGGCGGTCAATGCAGGGGTCGATGCCGTCATTGTTGCCGATCTTGGCGTGTTTCAGATCGTGCGGAAACTTGCGCCGCAGCTGCATATCCATATGTCCACACAGACCGGGATCGTCAATTATGCGGCTGCCAATGCGCTCTATGAAATGGGCGCAAGGCGTGTCGTGCTGGCACGGGAGCTGTCTCTGGAAGAAATTGCCGCTATCCGGCAGCGGACACCGGAAGATCTGGAGATCGAGGTCTTTGTGCATGGTGCTATGTGCGTGTCCTTTTCGGGGCGGTGTCTGCTGTCTGCCTATTTCACGGACAGGGATGCGAACCGGGGCGCTTGTGCGCAGCCCTGCCGCTGGAAGTATCACCTTGTCGAGGAAAAACGCCCGCATCTCCCTATGCCGATCGAGGAAACGCCGGAGGGGACGTATATCCTCAATGCAAGGGATATGTGCATGATCGACCACCTTGACAAGCTGGCAGAAGCGGGCGTGACCTCATTCAAGATCGAGGGCAGGGCAAAATCTGCCTACTATGTTTCGGTCATCACCAATGCCTACCGAATGGCAATGGACTGGTATCTGGCACACCCGGACAGCTACCGGCTGCCGGACTGGATCCGGGAGGAAGTATTCAAGGTAAGCCACAGGCGGTACTGTACGGGATTTTTCTTCGGGCATCCGAATGCCTGTCAGTATTACGAGACCAGCGGCTACATCAGCGCCTGTGAGGTGGCAGGTATTGTGGAACGCTGCGAAAACGGCATGGTCTATGCCACACAGCGGAATCGCTTCTTTGCGGGGGATACGATCGAGATCCTTGCCCCCGGCAAAAAGCCCGTTACCCTCAAGCCGGAAGCCCTGTACAATGCAGACGGCGAAAGCGTGGATGCTGTCAGAAATGCGATGATGCCGTTTTCCTTTGCCTGTACGGAAGTCTTTCCGCCGCACAGTATCATCCGTATCCCGTCTGCGGACACGGAAAGCCGGGATATTCAATAAAAAGAACACCCGCTGCCGGGTGTTCTTTTGCATTTAGCTGTTATAGGGATTATTGGGGTCGTCGTCATCATTCTTTCTGTAGGGACTGCCATTGTTATAAGAGTTCGTATTGTAGGGGTCGTAGGAGTTGGAGGAGTTGTTGTAGGGATCGCCGTAGCTGTTGTTCCCGTATGTGGTATCGCCATAGTTGTTAGAGCCGTAGAACGCATCTCCGCTGCCGCCATAGGGCGTACCGCCAAAGAAGCTGCCGTCTGCCACTTCTCCGCACAGCTCATCTTCTGTGGTGTAGCCGTAGGAAAGCATCTTCGCCCGCATGCACATATAGAATTCCGCATAGGTCGCTGTCTGATAGGGCGTGACAAAGATCGTACCGATGCAGCAAGCCAGATAGCCTAACAGATACCAGCCGATAAAGGAAAGCCCCAGTACAAATAGCTTGAACTTTTCGCCGTCCATCGTCTTTTTGGAGATCTCAAAGGCACGCTGTCTGGACAGCCGGGGATTTTCTGCCAACAGATAGGGGATCAGGAAATATTCATATGTCTTGATGATGCCCGGGATGACAAACAACAGCGACCACAGGAAAACATACAGATCTTTGAAGAACATGGTCTTGACAGTGGGCATATAGCTGCCGTTTCTGAAATTGTCAAACAGATGTGAGAAATTCGGGTCGCCGTTTCTTGCTGCACAGAAATACTTGCACTCGCCGCACTTGACAGGATTGCCAAGCAGCATCTTGAACCCAAAGACAAAGATCCATGCGATCAGCATGATGATCATGGCGACCAGCAGGAACATCAGTGCCTGTTCCGGAGATATATCCGAAGAAGCGCCCCCGTTTCCTGTCTGTTGTCTCGTGTAGGAAGAACCGCCGCCGCCCAAAAAGCTCCCGCCGGAATCAGCGCCCAGAATAGAGGACAGGAGCACCACGCCCAGCGCAGACCAGTAGTAGCCTTTCAGCTTCTCCCATGCGTTTTTCTTCAATAGACTATTTGTCCACATAAAAAGGTTTCCCCCTTGCATCAGTATGCAGGGCGTACCCTGCCTGTTTTTATTGTAGATCAGGTTTACAGAAATGTCAAGCTTTTTTTCTGTATTTTGTATAGGACGACAAAAAATACCGCTTTTGAAAGCACGATGTGTACAATAAAACGGCATTTTGCAGCGTACCCAGAACAGAAAAATACAAGGATATGTAAATTTTTTCGGAAAGACTTGCAATTTCAGGCAGGATGCTGTATAATAGTATTGACAGGGCTTGCTGCCCTTTCTATCAAATTTTCAGGAGGAATCTCATTATGGCATTAGTTTCTGCTAAGGACATGCTGAACAAGGCAAGAGACGGCAAATATGCTGTCGGACAGTTCAACATCAACGATCTTGAGTGGACAAAGGCGATCCTGCTGACAGCGCAGGAACTGCAGTCTCCGGTCATTCTCGGCGTTTCCGAGGGTGCAGGCAAGTACATGTGCGGTTACAAGACCGTTGTCGGCATGGTAAAGGGCATGCTGGAGGAGCTGAATATCACCGTTCCGGTCGCTCTGCACCTTGACCACGGCTCTTTTGAGGGCGCAAAGGCTTGCATCAATGCCGGCTTCTCGTCCATCATGTTTGACGGTTCTCATCTGCCGTTTGAGGAAAATGTGGAAAAGACGACCATTCTGCGGAACGCCTGCGAAGTACTGGGGCTTTCCCTCGAGGCTGAGGTCGGTGCGATCGGCGGCGAAGAGGACGGTGTTGTTGGTAAGGGCGAGTGCGCTGACCCCGAAGAGTGCAAGAAGATCGCAGATCTGGGCGTGACTATGCTGGCTGCCGGTATCGGCAACATCCACGGCAAGTATCCGGAGAACTGGGAAGGTCTGTCTTTCGAGACCCTTGCAGCCGTGAAGGAAAAGGTCGGCGATATGCCGCTGGTACTGCACGGCGGTACAGGCATCCCAGCTGATATGATCAAGAAGGCAATTTCCCTCGGCGTTGCCAAGATCAATGTCAATACAGAGTGCCAGCTTGCATTCCAAGAGGCTACCCGGAAGTACATCGAAGCGGGCAAGGATCTTCAGGGCAAGGGATTTGACCCCAGAAAACTGCTTGCACCGGGCTTTGAGGCGATCAAGGTTACCGTCAAGGAAAAGATGGAGCTGTTCGGTTCTGTCGGCAAGGCATAAGCATTTCACCGGCAATTCCCGCAATTCCCGCAACAGGAGGGTCTTATGAAAAAAAATCTGCTCGCACCCGTGAGTCTACTGGCAGGAAGTGCAGTGCTGACTGTGATATCCTGTGCAGCAGCGCCCTTTGTGCTGAAAGCGGGCTTGAAGGCACTGCGCAGGAAAGCAGAGGAATATTGCTACGATCCGCAGACCGGCACGATCCGGCGCAAGGACGAAAATGTTGTCATCCTCAACGAGGACGACTATCACATCGAATGAACAAGAATGAACAAAGGGAGAGCGCAGGCTCTCCCTTTTGTGTCAACTCTCGATGGCGATATACTTACGGGTATCGACATCGGGCTGTTTCTCTTTTTTCGGGACGGAGAGTTTCAGCACGCCGTCCGAAAACTTAGCGCTGATCTCGTCTTCCCTGACAGCCTCACCCACATAGAAGCTCCGGCTGAATGCGCCGCTGAAACGCTCCCGGCGGATATAGCTGCCGCCTGCATCCTTTTCGTCATCGTTCCGGGATGCGGATGCCATGACTGTCAGATAGCCGTTGTTCAGCTCTGCCTTGACATCTTCTTTCCGGATGCCGGGGAGGTCGATCTCCAGCTCATAGCTGTGGTCGGTTTCCCGGACATCGGCTTTCATCGTCCCCGCAGCAGTGCGGGACATGGAAAAAGGAAACTCAAAAAAATCATCGAGCAAGTTCCTGCGGAATAGCTCTGGTGCAAACATGGTACATTCTCCTTCCGGAAAGTGATCGGAGCAAGATCGCTCCGTTGTTAGTATACCACAAAACCGGAGAAAATGTGACGGGCGGTGTATTTTCCAAAAATTAACACCGGCAGGCTGCCGGCTCCGTTTTGCCTCCCAATGCGGCTGCGCCGCAAAGGTCGGCTTGCTTGACTGCTACTTTTATCTTACCTGAGAGCAGTCGCCCTTTGCGCCGTCAGGCGCATTGGGCGACATATCAAAAGTTTTTGGTCCAGCTTTTTTCAAAAAGCTGGCAGGAGTCCAGAGGGCAGCGCCCTCTGGTCGCCGCCCGCAGGCGGCGAAACACTTCTATGCTACGCCCTTTTCAGGGGGTGAAGTCCAAAAACAGCATGGATGCTGTTTTTGGACGAGGGGGCGCTTTTGGCAAAAAGCGCCCCCTTCTTTCAATTGTTAGGTACTATCCTTTCCGCCCTTGGGCGGAAAGTAGCGTGACGCTGCACCCTTTGTGCTGTCACGCTTCCTGTTCAGCCGCAGGCGGGAACACCAGTGTCACCTTGAACAAGTCCCCGTCGATCTGCAATTCCATCCGCCCGTCCTGCAAAGCGGTCAGACTTTGCGCAATGGAAAGCCCCAGTCCGCTGCCCTCTGTATTCCGGGAACGGTCGCCCTGCACAAAGCGCTCCATCAGCTCGTCAGCGCTGATATTGAGCTGCACCGCCGAAATATTCCGCAGCATGAGTATGATCTCCCCGTCCAGTGAGAGCGCATTCAGATAGACCCTTGTGCCTTCCATGGCATACTTGCAGATGTTGCTGAACAGATTGTCCATGACACGCCAGAGCGATCTGCCGTCCGCCAAGATATACAGCGGCTTGTCGGAGATCGAATGGATGAGCTGTAAGTCCTTTTCCTCCAGACGTTCCGTGAATTCGCCTTCGATCTGTTCGATCAATACCCGCAAATCCATGCGTTCCTTTACCGTCTTGATATTTCCGGTCGTTGCCTTGGAGGCTTCCAGCACATCTTCCGTGAGCTTCCGCAGCCGGGCAGACTGCCGGGCAAGTACGTCGATGTACTCTTTTGCCTGTTCGTCCTGCAGATCGAGCTTAGAAAGCAGGTCGGTGTAGTTGATGATCGAGGTCAGCGGTGTCCGCAGGTCGTGGGACACATTGGCGATCAGTTCCGTCCGGAAGCGTTCGCTTTTCAGCCGTTCCTCCACCGCCTTATTCATCCCGTCGCCAAGGGAATTGAGATGCTGCGCATGTTTCCGGAAGCAGCCGATCAGTTTGTGTTCGGGGATCTTATCGGTCAGATCGCCTTCTGCCATTTTCTTGCCGCCCTGTCCGAGGATGTGCAGATCCCATATGACCACGCAGATCACGCCGAATGCAAGGAAGTCCAGAAAGATCATCAGTCCGAATGCCAGCTCATCTCTCGTTTCATACAGCAGATACAGGCTGAACAGATGCACGATCAGGTAGCCCGCCAGAAATGCCGCCGCCTGCCAGAACATCGGCAGATCGGAGAGGAGATCACGCACGCTCCGCTTTGCTTTTTTCAGCCATATCCAGCACCAGCGCAGGACGATGATGCCCACATTATGCCGGATGATCGTCCCCGTCCGGATGCGCACCGCCGTACTCACCATGAACCACAGCACCAGCAGCCCGTACAGAACTGTTGCCGTCCCCACAAAGCCCATTGCAGTTATCGCACTGTCCCGTGATGAGAAATAGATATCGCTCAGAAGCAAGGTAAAACCTGCACCAAGCACCACGATACCGGCAGTAAACACGTCAAAGGGGATCTTTTCAAAGACCGACCCCTCTGCCTGTTCCACGCCCGGATGATACCCGGCACAGGCGACCAGATAGATCAGGCAGACCAGCCCCAGCAGGGCGCATCCGCCGGCAGCGGCAGGGAACACATACCGGAACCGATAGCGTTCGTGTACCACATTGCGGACATTGGCATATTTGTCTGCCGCCTGAAAGCTGTCCCGCACATACCCGGTGATGTAGTAGGCATTTTCAGTCGTCGCTGTGACATAGCTGACATGGTAGATCATTTCATGTTCGGACTCGACAGGTGCAGGTATCGAATCGGGCTCTGCGGTCTCGTCGCCTGCCGGGTGGTACTCGATATAGGGCGTTCCGTCCGCATCGAAGCGTATCAGGTAGAGATCGCCCGCCTCGTTATACTGCCGCAGGAATTTTCCCTTTTCATCGTAGGCATAGCCCTCAAACCCAAGCGCTTCCGGTGTCGTTTCGGAGTACAGGTATTCCGTTTCTACGTCCGGACCGCTGACCATATTGTCCGGGAAAGTGAAATTCTCGTATTCCTCTTCGGTGAGATCGACCGTGTGCATTTCCTCGGTGGTATCCCCGTACACCTGTACCTGTGAACACTGGTAGCCGTCTTTGTAGGAGGACAGTAGTTCCTTGTCCGCCATGTCATGGATGGTGAAAAAGAAATTGGTCTGGCTCTCCTCATAGCCGTCCATGAACCCCTCATAGAGCTGTGACCGGAGCTGTTCCGTGGTCTCTTTCGCAAAATAGCCCTCACTTTTCAGCCCCTCGAACCGGGTACGAAGGGCATAAATATCATCGGCGCACAGGGCGTTCAGCAAATTATGTCCGAGCGTTTCCTCCGAGGCGCTGTAGTAGCCGGAACTGTACAGATACAGTGTCAGGAAAGTACACGTTCCTGCCCCTGCCAGACAAATAATGAACAGCAGTACAGCAAAGAGCTTGAGAAAACGGCTTCTGCGGGGCGAGACTCTGGTCTTTTTCATGGAGATCACCCTTCCAGCTTGTAGCCCTGCCCCCAGACCGCCTTGAGAAAGCGGGGTTCGGCAGGATCGATCTCGATCTTTTCACGGATATGGCGGATGTGTACAGCGATCGTTCCCTCCGCACCATAGGGCAGTTCTCCCCGGACGGAGGTATAGATCTCCTGCGGTGAGAATACCTGATCAGGCGACCGCATCAGGAACAGCAGGATGGCATACTCGGTCGGTGTCAGGCTGACCGGATCGCCGTCCACGGTCACGGTCTTTTCCGCATCGTTTATGACGATGCTGCCGACCCGGAGCAGGGAAGCGGACTTTTCCGTGCCAGCAGCACTGCCGAGCTGCGTGTAGCGCCGGAGCTGTGACTTGATGCGGGCAAGCACCTCCATCGGGTTAAAGGGCTTGGTGATGTAGTCATCTGCCCCCAGTTCCAGACCGCTGATCTTGTCGGTGTCCTCACTCTTAGCCGTCAGCAGGATGACAGGGATGTTATACGACTTGCGCAGTTCCTGCATCGCCGCAATGCCGTCCATTTCCGGCATCATGATGTCGAGCAGCACAAGGTCGATGTGTTCCTGCTGCAGCAGAGAAAGGGCTTCCTTGCCGTTATAGGCAGTGTGCAGGATGTAGTCATCCCGTGTGAGGTAGATCTTCAGGGCGCTTACGATGTCTCTTTCGTCATCGCAGATGAGGATGTGATAAGCCATGTTGTTTCTCCTTTCCTGTTTTTCGGGTATCCTGTTATTGATTATACAGGAAAAATGGTTCAGATGCAATAAAGGAATGTTTAAGATTTTGTCGTGTCCGGTTTATCAGCCCATAATAACATTCTGCCCCCGTATGATACGGGAGCAGACAGCATTCATCTACTACAAAGCAAACAGCCGTTCCGTATTTTCTTTGGCATGGCGGAGCAGTTCTTCCTCGGGGATGTGCAGATACCCGGCAAGCGCTGCGGCAACGTAGCGGATATTTTCCGGCACGTTGACACGTCCCAGACCTTTCACATTGCGGGGGATGAGGTAGGGCGCATCGGTCTCGAGCAGCACACGGTCAAGCGGCAGGATCTCCACGGCTTCCCGCAGTTCCTGCGCTCTGCGGTCATCGCAGATCCACCCGGTAATGCCGATGTAAAAACCCATTTCCAAGTACGTTTCCAGCGTTTTCCGGTTGCCGGTAAAGCAGTGTACAACGGCATTCCCGCACACATCCGGATGCTGCCGGAAACAGCGGATAAACGCCTCCGAAGCGCTCCGTTCGTGCAGAAACAGCGGTTTATGGAGCTTTTTGGCAAGGACGATATGCTGCTCCAGACAGAGGAGCTGGTTTTCCATGGTGGAAAACATCCGGTCATAGTCCAGTCCGCATTCCCCAACAGCCACGAGTTTCGGGTCGTTGGAGAGGAGTTGTTCCATCTGTTCAAAGTCCTCCCGTTTTGCCGTATCGGCATTGTGCGGATGGATGCCGCATGTGCCCCATGCCGCATGGGTGCGGACAAAGCTGTCGATCTTCCGGTTTTCCCGCATGTCCGTCCCCGTCAGGATACAGGCGACCTCAGCTTCGGCAGCATGGCGGATGACCGTTTCCGGATCCGGGAACTGCCGGCAGAACAGATTTAGTCCGATGTCATAGTAGCGTATCATGTTGTTACTCCCTTTCATCGAATGCAGTACGCCAGACCGAGCAGGACGGCAAGCATTCCGAAATTGACTGCCGAAAAGACCAGCAGGAACTGTCCTGTCCTTGCGCCTTTGGATCTGCGGTAGAGCTGGAAAGCGATCAGGCTTGCCAGCGAAGCAATGAGCGTTCCGAAGCCGCCGATGTCTACGCCGAGCATCAGCGCCGTGCCGTTCTCCGTAAAGCCGGACAGCATCACCGCCGCAGGGACATTGCTGATCCCCTGCGAAAGCAGAGCCGAGATCAGCAGCTCCCGTCCCTGCAAAACGGACGAGAAGAAGCCCCGAACAGCTTCGATACGGGCAATATTTCCCACAAATACAAAAAAGCACAGGAACGTTGCCAACAGGGCATAGTCCACTTTCAGCAATAGCGTTCTGTCAGATACCAGTGCTGTTATGACCGTGATGAGCAGACACGCCCAGTCCGGTATGACCCGGAACACCGTCAGCAGGCACAGCAAAAACACAGCCGCATAGAGAGCTGCCGTCTTTTTCCGGATGGGCGCAGCCGTTTGTGCCTCCGTGCGGCAGGATGTCTTTGGGAGGAGACCAGTCAGCAGGAGCAGGCACACCACGCCTGCCATGCCGGAAGGCAGCATCGTCCGCACGAGATCCCCTGCCGTCAGGTGAAAGGCATCATACAAATAGAGGTTCTGCGGATTGCCGATCGGTGTGAGCATACTGCCGAGATTGGCTGCTGCCGTTTCCAGAACGATGGTGAGGATGCGGTTTTTTTCATCCGGTATGGCTTCAAAGAGCAGTATCGTCAGCGGTACAAAAGTCAGCAGTGCCACATCATTAGTGACGACCATTGCCGAAACAAAGCACATGAGCCAGAGGATCAGCCCCAGCCGCCGCACATGCCCCGCATACCGCAGCATCAGTTGTGTTGCCCTTTCAAAAAAGCCGGAACTGCGCAGCCCTGCCACTGTCAGCATCAGACAAAACAGCTCGATGAGGACGGTGCAGTCACAGTAGCCGAGGTATCCCGCATCCGGCGGGATGATACACACCGTTATCAGAGCCGCCAAAAAGGAAATGACCAGTACAGGCTGTGACCGGCAGAAGCGTCTGATCGCATTCATGTAAATTCTCCTTTGTCAGATCTGTCTTTCCTATTATAGCATATACCTGAATTTTTGTAAATTGTTTTCAAAAAGATCGTAGAGGTGCATAAATTTTCTGCAAAAAAATAGATATTTTGTCAAAAAGATCCCGCTGCCCGAAAGCAGCGGGAACCTGTTAGGATCTCAGGAAGATCAGTCTTCCTCTTCACATCTCTTGATAGCTTCCTCAGGCGTAGACATCCCGAACATGACTTCAGCCAGTCCGTTGCCGTACCGTTCCAACATCATGACATTGATGTAAAGCATTTCTTTGATCTGATCAAAGGTCGGGATCTCTTTTCCACAGATCAGACTGGTCTTGTAGCGGATCTCTCCGTCCCGGAAGTCCAGCTCAAAATTACCGTGATTCAGCCCGTAGTTGGCTCTTGCAATGAACTCGTTCACCTGAGCCATGTTTTTTTCATCTGCCCCCATCGGTATGACACTCAGGCAGACGATGCCGTTGTTCAGGACGTTCATGAAGATCCTGGCGTTCTTGAATTTGTTCTTGAGTGTGATGCCAAGGCGAAAGACTCCATTCTCATCCATCGGCTCGTAGTGCCAGTCGTCCTCTGCAAAGAAATTCTCGACTGCCGCTTGGATCTCCGGAGAAAAGTTTTTTGACATGCTCTGCACATCCTTTCGTAATTGATACATTAAGTATAGCATATCCACAAGGCTTTTGTCAAGCATTTTTTTCTTTTTTCTTGACAAAAGCAGCAGAATGAGCTATACTAATAGATATAGCGTTTACAGGAGGCTCACCATGAATATGACCAACAACAACAGTCTGCTCAACAGGCTGGAACGGAAATTCGGGAACTTCGGCATCCCCAATTTGATGACACTGATCGTGTTTTTCACTGCGGTCGCCTATTTCGGGAACTATCTCGTCGACCCCGATGCCGGCTTCTCCCTCAGCTCTCTGCTGTACTTTGACCGGGATGCCATTTTTCGGGGCGAGGTATGGCGCATCATCACATTCGCCTTTATCCCGCCGGCATCCAGTCCGATCTTTATTGCATTTTCGCTGTATCTGGACTGGATCATCGGTTCAACACTGGAAAAGCACTGGGGCACGTTCCGGTTCAATGTCTATTATTTCATGGGAATGCTTGGCAACATCATCGCCGGGCTCATCACCGGCTATGCCACAAATGATTACCTGAACATGTCTCTGTTTTTCGCCTTTGCCATGCTGTATGCCGATTTTCAGATCTTGCTGTTCTTTGTCCTGCCCTTGCGTGTTATCTGGCTGGCATGGCTGGAGGCAGCACTTCTGTGCATCAATTTCCTGACGACTGGCTGGCAGGGCAGGATCGTGATCCTAGTCTCCATTGCTAACTTCCTGCTGTTCTTCGGAAAGGATCTCTGGAACAGCATCCGGCGCTTCCTGCGGCGCATGAAAAACCGCCTCAAAAAACGCCATTCGGGCGATCAGGGGGGCACGAACTGGAAAGATCACTGGTGGAACGACAGCCACAATGACCCGTTCCATTAAAAGGACAAGTCCATGGAACTGAGACCGATCGCACATATCTACACGGACTTCGAGGAAAAATTTGGCATCCCCCGGCAAAGCGGACGGGTGCAGGAACTGACGGGGCGGATCGTCTTTACACCGGGATACCGGGACCCGGAAGCGCTGCGGGGCATTGCGTATTTTTCGCATTTGTGGCTGATCTTCGATTTTACGGAAGCGCACCGTGATACATGGTCTCCGACCGTGCGCCCGCCGAGACTGGGCGGCAACCGGCGGGTGGGCGTGTTTGCCTCCCGTTCGCCGTTCCGCCCGAATCCGCTGGGGCTTTCCTGTGTCCGGCTGGAGCAGGTATGCCCGGCTGGGAAAGAGGGTACGGTGCTGCTGGTCTCCGGGGTGGATATTTTGAGCGGTACGCCGGTCTACGACATCAAGCCCTATATCCCCTATGCGGACAGCTTCCCGGAGGCAGCCGGGAGCTATGCGCAGGTCTGGCAGGACTATCGGCTCACCGTGGAGTTCCCGGAACGATGGCTTTCCCTGCTCCCGGCAGAAAAGCGGAGCGCTGCCATAGCCTGCCTCGCAGAGGATCCCCGCCCTTCCTACCAGAACGATCCGGAACGCCTGTACTGCATGCGTTTTGCAGGGTGCGACATCCGGTTCACCGTCCGGGAGAACGTGCTGACCGTGCAGGAAGTCGTGCGGGAAATTGACCAAAACGGTGAAAAATAAGTGAAAATTAGGTTACATATGCAGATGGGAACAGAAAGGTACTTGACAAATGCCGATAAATTGTGTATAATGATTGGTATAGTATGCAGAAAACTGCATCAGAGCTGTTCCGCTATGGAATGAAAGGATGAGAATGAGGATGAAATATATGAAAAAAGTGATCGCTGTCTGCCTTGTGGCAGCAATGGGTGTTGCTGCATTTGGCTGTAACAGGGGAGAAAAGCAGGATGAACTGCCAAGAGAGACCATCAGCCCGACAGATCCAAGATTGACCTCTAACGGTCTGCAATTCACCTATAATATAGGTGTGGATGAGGAGGACGGCACGGAAGCTGCCGAGGATGCCACAGAGGGAAAGGAAACGCCGGGACAGGCAACAGAACCGCCTATTTATGAAGAGGTAACAGAAATGGTCCCGGTAACGGATGCATCCGGTCAGGAAGTGACGGATGCGGCTGGTGTCGTCGAGACACAGGCACAGTTCGTTGAGACCCGTGAAGTGCAGAGACCCACAGAAGCAGAAAAACCGACAGATGCACCGTCTGCCGAGCCGGTATACCAGATGTCCCGTGTGTACTGGATGGATATGTCACAGACAGCAGACTTTGAGTTCAATGGGGAGTTTATCACCTATACTTTCAAGATCAAGGAGGATGCACCGGACGGTCTGTATCCGATCGAGATCGCCTATACGGATGTGGCAGACTGGGATGCGATCTCCTACGCACCGACCTGTATCGACGGTGAGATCGGTGTCAATACCAAACCGTCCGAGCAGGCAGACCCGGCAGACGGAGATTTTACATTCAAGGTCGATAGTACACAGGCAAAGCCCGGTGAGGAAGTAACTGTCAGCATCGAGCTGGCAAACAACCCCGGATTTTGCGCTTTTATCGTTGACATCAAGTATGACAGCAGTATCATGACTGTTGTGTCCGGTGACAGCGGTAAGGATTTCCCGGCTACGGTAAACGTGAAATAAGAAGAATGCCGCCTTTGTAAGGCGGCATTTTTTTAATTCTTGATGCTGTGCATGGGGGCAGGGATCCTGCCGCCTCTGGCAATGAATTTTGCGGGAGACTTGCGGTTGACCGGCATAACAGGTCCTGAGCCGAGCAGTCCGCCGAATTCCAGCGTATCGCCTTCCTTTTTGCCGATGGCAGGGATCAGGCGTACAGCGGTCGTCTTGTTGTTGACCATGCCGATCGCTGCTTCATCCGCAATGATGGCAGAAATGGTTTCCGCAGTCACATCGCCGGGTACCACGATCATATCCAGCCCGACAGAGCAGACAGCCGTCATGGCTTCGAGCTTTTCAAGGCAGAGCGTGCCGTTCCGGGCAGCATCGATCATGCCGGCATCCTCGGACACCGGAATAAATGCACCCGAAAGTCCGCCGACATTCGAGGAAGCCATGACACCGCCTTTCTTGACCGCATCGTTCAGCAGGGCAAGCGCCGCCGTTGTGCCGTGTGTGCCGCAGCATTCCAGCCCCATGCCCTCTAAAATATGTGCCACGCTGTCCCCGACAGCAGGTGTGGGCGCAAGCGAAAGATCCACGATCCCGAACGGGAGATGCAGCATTTCAGAAGCCCGTGCGCCGACGAGCTGCCCCATACGGGTGATCTTGAAAGCGGTCTTTTTGATGACATCCGCCAGTTCATCGATAGAGGATCCCGGGTATTTCTCAATGGCAGCCCGCACAACGCCCGGTCCGGAAACGCCGACATGGATCTCGCAGTCCGGTTCACCGACCCCGTGGAAAGCGCCTGCCATAAAGGGATTGTCCTCCACTGCATTGCAGAACACGACCAGCTTTGCCGATCCGATGCACTGCCGGTCGGCAGTTGCCTTTGCCGCATCGAGTACCACTTTGCCCATCAGGGCGACCGCATCCATATTGATACCGCTGCGGGTAGAGCCGACATTGACGGAGGCGCAGACATTATTGGTCAGAGAAAGTGCCTCCGGAATGGACTCGATGAGTGCCTGATCTCCGGCGCTGAAGCCCTTGTGGACCAGCGCCGAATAGCCGCCGAGGAAATTGACACCGCAAGTGTCCGCAGCCTTTTGCAGGGCAAGTGCCAGCTTGACAGGGCTTTGTCCGGGGCAGGCAGCCGCCAGCATGGCTGCTGGGGTGACAGAAATGCGCTTATTGACGATCGGGATGCCATATTCCTTTTCGATCTGTTCGCCGGTCTTCACGAGGTTTTCGGCTTTGTGTGTGATCTTGTCATAGACTTTCCGGCATGCCTTGTCCATGTCCGGGTCAATGCAGTCGAGCAGGGAAATGCCCATGGTAATGGTACGAATATCCAGACATTCGTCTTGGATCATGCGGATCGTTTCGAGTATGTCAAATGTATTCAGCATGGTCTCACCTCGTCAGATCTTGTGCATGGAGTTGAAAATATCCTCGTGCATACAGTGGATCGCAAGCCCCTCGGACTTGCCGAGTGCAGCCATATCGTCCGAAAGCGCCGAAAAATCGGTGCTGATAGCAGAAATATCCACCAGCATGATCATGGCGAACATATCCTGCAATACGCTCTGTGTGACCTCCGTGACATTGACATTGTGACCGGCGCAGATGCCGCTGACCTTGTGCAGGATGCCGATCGTATCCTTACCGATGACAGTGATTACAGCCCGCATAATATAGCCTCCTTGAATTAGTCCATTTGCTGCCTTTTCCGGTATGCCGGAGCAGGCTTCCTCTTTAGTATACCATATTCTGCAAAAAAAGAAAAGGGGTTTTGCAAAATTTTTCCGTGGGAAACGGCGATCTCCTGAAAGTTCACAGAAAGTTGTTGACTTTTCCGGAATAAAATGCTACAATATAAGATAGAGTTCCTGTCCCGGCGCATGGGCGCAGGAACAAGCGATAACGTTTTCAGAAAGGGAAGTGCTGCTTATGAAACTGTTACACAGACTGACAGCGGGCATGCTCGCACTGAGCATGGCGGTATCCGGCTTCTGTCCCTTGCCTGCCGCTGCTGTCGCACAGGATGAAGCACAGTGGAAGGAATATGCCGAGATCATCGTCAATTCGGTCAACGATGCCCGCCGGGCGGAAGGACTCCGGGAATTGTACATAGCACCCGTACTGATGGACTATGCGCAGGTGCGGGCGGAGGAGCTGCCTGTGCAGTTCGGTCATACCAGACCGGACGGCAGTTCCTGCTTCACGGTCATGAAAGATGACGGATTCTTCTATAATGTGGCAGCCGAAAATATTGCCGCAGGCAACAGCACACCGGCTGCGACATTTACACAGTGGATGAATTCTGCGGCGCACCGGGAAAATATCATGGGTGCGGACTTCACGCATATCGGCATCGGTTACTGGTACGAGCCGGATTCCACCTATCACTACCACTGGAGCATGTTTCTGGTCGGTGTGTATGACGGCAATGCCGACCCGGTAACATTTGAGGGACAGTATAAACCGGAACGGGTAGCCGGCGATGTGGACGGTTCCAAGACAGTCACCGTAGAGGATGCCAATATGATCCTAGAATACGCTTCCAGCTGGTCAGCCGGAACAGATCCGTCGTTCAGCGATGCGTTCATGGAAGCAGCAGATGTGAACGGAGACGGCTTGATCAATGCGGTGGATGCCTCTATCGTCATGGAATTTGCCGCAGCATCCGGCACTGACCCGGAAGCCAATATTGCGGACTTTATCTGGTAAGGAGAAAAAACATGGATATTATGCAGGCATCCTTGGAAAAGCATCAGGCATGGGGCGGAAAGATCGAAGTCGTTTCCCGTGTCGCCATTCAGGACAGACAGTCGCTGTCCCTTGCTTATACCCCCGGCGTGGCACAGCCCTGCTTGGAGATCGCGAAAGACCCGTCGCTTTCCTACACCCTGACCCGCCGGCACGATCTGGTAGCCGTCATTACGGACGGAACGGCAGTGCTGGGGCTGGGGGACATCGGCCCTCTGGCAGCCATGCCGGTCATGGAGGGCAAATGCGCCCTGTTCAAGGAATTTGCGGATGTGGATGCGTTCCCGCTTTGTGTCAATACCAAGGATACGGACGAGATCGTCGATACCATTGCTAATATCGCCTACAGCTTCGGGGGGATCAATTTAGAGGACATTGCCGCACCCCGGTGCTTCGAGATCGAGGCAAAGCTCAAGGAAAGACTGGACATCCCGGTATTTCATGACGATCAGCACGGAACGGCGATCGTGGTCGGCGCTGCCCTCCTCAACGCCTGCCGTGCGGCTGGGAAGAAGCCGGAGGCGCTGAAGATCGTCATCAACGGTGCAGGTTCGGCAGGCATCGCCATTGCCAAGCACCTGCTCACGCTTGGCGTGAAGCAGCTCATCATGGTAGACATCAACGGCATTTTAGAGCATGATGCCGTCTACGAGAACCCGGCACATACGGAGATCGCTGCCCTGACGAATTTACAGGGCAGGACAGGCAAACTGGCAGATGCCGTCAAGGGCGCAGATGTGTTCATCGGTGTGTCCCGTCCGGGTCTGCTCACCCCGGAAATGATCGGGACAATGGCAGAAAAGCCCTTTGTCTTTGCGATGGCGAATCCTACCCCGGAGATCATGCCCGATGCGGCAAAGCGAGCCGGGGCATACATCGTCGGTACGGGGCGGAGCGATTTCCCGAACCAGATCAACAATGTCGTGGCATTTCCGGGCGTGTTCAAGGGTGCGCTTGCCGTGCGGGCAAGGGAGATCAATGAGGCAATGAAGCTTGCGGCGACCAAAGCCATTGCTGCCTGTGTCCCGGATGAAAAGCTGACACCGGAATTTATCCTGCCGGATGCCTTTGACAGGAGCGTAGCACTTGCTGTGGCAAAGGCAGTCGCTGATGCTGCCATCGCATCCGGTGTTGCGGGCTTGACAGAAGATACGCTGTAACAGGAGGGAATTATGTTTGCGATCCCACAGCTCTGGATAAGAGTCATCGGTACCGTGATCTGCCTTGTGGCACTATTCTTTTTTGTGTGTCCGCTGTTTGTCGGGATACGGCATGTCGGCTGCTATGCAGGTGCGCTGGCAAGTGTGCTGGGCGGTATCTTTTTTGCAGTGAACCCGTGGGTCTCGGCTTTCCTGAAAAAAGCATGGGACAACGGTACAGGGCATTTCCTGATGTGTGTCGGCATTGGTGTTGTCTGCCTGTGCTGTGTGCTGGCGGTCGCCATCAGCGTGGGCATGATCGGAGCGATCCATGACAAGCCCAAGACCGAGAATACCCTCGTTGTTCTCGGCTGCAAGGTGAAGGGGACAGTGCCTTCCCTGATGCTGAAACGCCGTCTGGATGTGGCAGCAGATTACCTGAAAGAACACCCGGAAGTCCCTGTCATCGTCTGCGGCGGACAGGGTAAGGATGAGGGGATCAGTGAGGCGCAGTGTATGTTTGACTACCTGACAGCACAGGGCATCGATGCCGGGCGCATCACGCAGGAAAATACCTCCACCAGCACCTACGAAAATCTCGTCAATGCCCGTTCCATTCTGGAAAAAAACGGCTGGGCGTATAAGATCACCCTCGTGACGGACGGGTATCATCAGCTGCGGGCTTCTATGATCGCAGGCAGTTTGCATATCGATACAGACGGGCTTTCGGCAAAGACTTCGTGGTATCTCGTGCCCGGCTACTGGGTGCGGGAATGGCTCGGTGTCTGCTATCAGGCTGTTTTTGGTTAATATGGGGTTCTCCCTTGGAATGTTAGAATAAGGAGTAAAGTATCATGGCGAAAGAACTGGCAAAGAACTACGCCCCCGAACGATTTGAGGACAGGATCTATGCGGCATGGATGGAAAAGGGCTGTTTCCATGCGGAGATCGACCGAAGCAAAAAGCCCTACACCATCGTGATCCCACCCCCGAACATCACCGGGCAGCTCCATATGGGGCATGCACTGGACGAGACATTGCAGGACATCCTGATCCGCTGGAAGCGGATGTCCGGTTACTGCACGCTCTGGCTGCCGGGAACGGATCATGCGGCGATCGCAACGGAGGCAAAGATCGTTGCCGCCATGCGGGAAGAGGGCTTGACAAAGGAAGGCATCGGCAGAGAAGCCTTCATGGAACGTGCGTGGGCGTGGAAAAAGACCTACGGCGGCAGGATCGTGGAGCAGCTGAAGAAGCTCGGCTCGTCCTGCGACTGGCAGCGGGAGCGCTTCACGCTCGATGAGGGCTGTTCACGGGCAGTCAAGGACGTGTTTGTCCGCTATTATGAAAAGGGCTTGATCTATCGGGGCGAACGCATCATCAACTGGTGTCCGCAGTGCCTGACTTCCCTTTCGGATGCAGAGGTCAACTACGAGGAGCAGGCAGGACATTTCTGGCACCTGCGCTACCAGATCAAGGATAGTGACGAGTATATCGAACTTGCGACCACCCGTCCGGAAACGCTTCTCGGCGATACGGCAGTTGCCGTTCACCCGGAGGACAAACGCTATCAGCACCTGATCGGCGCAACGGTCATCCTGCCGATCGTACATCGGGAGATCCCGGTGGTCGCAGATGAATACGTGGAAATGGATTTCGGAACAGGTGTGGTAAAGATCACCCCTGCCCACGACCCGAACGACTTTGAAGTCGGCAGACGGCACAAGCTCGAGATCATCAACGTCATGACCGAAGATGCCCGCATCACGGACGATCATCCGAAGTATGCCGGTATGGACAGATACGAAGCCCGCAAAGCGATCGTTGCCGACCTCGAAGCAGAGGGCGCACTCGTGCGCATTGAGGAACATACCCACAATGTCGGCACCTGCTACCGCTGCGGCACGACCGTTGAGCCGAGAGTTTCCACACAGTGGTTCGTGAAGATGCAGCCCCTTGCCGGTCCTGCCATCGAAGCTGTCAAGCAGGGCAAGACAAAGTTTGTGCCGGAACGCTTTGACAAGATCTACTACCACTGGCTGGAAAATATCCGTGACTGGTGTATTTCCCGGCAGATCTGGTGGGGGCATCAGATCCCGGCATTCTACTGCGACGACTGCGGAGAAATGGTCGTCACCCGGGAAGATACCGCTGTCTGCCCGAAATGCGGCAAGCCCATGCGGCAGGATCCGGATACGCTCGACACGTGGTTCAGTTCGGCGCTCTGGCCGTTCTCCACGCTCGGATTCCCCGATCAGACGGAGGAACTGGACTATTTCTACCCGACCAACACGCTCGTGACGGGCTATGATATCATCTTCTTCTGGGTCATCCGCATGATGTTCTCCGCACTGGAAAATACAGGGCAAGTGCCCTTTGACACGGTGCTCATCCACGGACTTGTCCGGGATGCGCAGGGACGGAAAATGTCCAAATCCCTCGGCAACGGCATCGACCCGCTGGAAGTGATCCGGCAGTACGGTGCGGATGCGCTCCGCTTCATGCTGGCGACCGGCAATGCACCCGGCAATGATATGCGCTATATCGACGCCAAGGTCAAGGCTGCCCGGAATTTCGCCAACAAGCTCTGGAATGCCTCCCGGTTTATCCTGATGAATCTCCCAGACGATTTCCGGTTTGAGGGACTGCCGGAACAGCTTGCCATGGAGGACAAGTGGCTGATCTCCCGCTTCAATCGCCTGACCAAGGAAGTGGACGATAACCTCAATGCCTTTGAACTGGGCGTTGCCTGCACGAAGCTGTATGACTTTATCTGGGATGTGTTCTGCGACTGGTATATCGAGCTGACCAAGCCCCGCATCCAGGCAGGCGGCGAGTCGAAGGCGACCGCACAGGCAGTTCTTGTCTGGGCAATGCAGGGCATCCTGAAACTCCTGCACCCGTTCATGCCGTTCATTACGGAGGAGATCTGGCAGGTGCTTACCGCTGACGGCAGCATGATCATGCTCCAGCCCTATCCGGTCTATGATGCCAAGCTAAATTTTGCACAGGAAGAAGCAGATCTCGAGAAGATCATCGCCGCTGTCCGTGCTGTCCGCAATACCCGGACGGAGCTGAACGTTCCCCCGTCCGTCAAGGCAAAGCTCTATATCGAAACAGCAGAGGAAGCCCTCTTTGCAGGGGCAGCGCCGTTCTTTGAGAAACTGGCATCCGCTTCTAGTGTGGAAGTCGGCGCAAAGTTCGACATGCCCGATGCTGTCGGTGCGGTGACGGATGCCGCAAGGATCTTTATCCCGATGGAACAGCTTGTGGACAAGGAGAAAGAGCTTGCACGCCTTGCAAAGGAGCAGGAAAAGGTGCAGAAAGATATTGACTTCCTGAGCAGGAAACTGAACAACGCCGGTTTCCTTGCCAAAGCGCCGGAAGCGCTTGTCCAAGCCGAAAAGGAGAAACTTGCGAAAGCGCAGGAGAAGATGGACAAGATCCAGCAGACGATACGCAGCTTTTCCTGAGGGTGGCAATATGACTTACGAACAGGCGATGGCGTACCTCAATGGTTTCAGCCGGAGCGGTGCGCCGGTGACTGATCTGCACAGGATCGCCGGACTTCTGCATGCCCTTGGCGACCCGCAGAACGATCTGCGTTTTATCCACATCGCCGGAACGAACGGCAAGGGTTCGTGTGCGGAGTACCTGACGAATATCCTGACCGACAGCGGCTGCCGAACGGGGACGTTCACGTCCCCGTACATCCGGCATTACCGGGACAGGATACGGCTGAACGGGGAGGACATCCCGGAGGCGGCTGTGGCTGCACTTTGTGAAACGGTGCAGGCAGCGGCAGGGGATGCGCCCTATTCACAGTTTGAGATCACTATGGCGATCGCCATGCTGTATTTCCGGCAGGAACAGGCAGATATCGTCGTGCTGGAGGCAGGCATCGGCGGCTCGCTCGATGCGACCAATGTCATCCTGCCGCCGGAAGTCTGCGTCATCACGTCCATTTCTAAAGACCATATGCAGCTCCTCGGCAATACCGTGGAAGAGATCACTGCACAGAAAGCCGGGATCATCAAGGCGCACTGTGCTGTTGCGGTCTCGCCGGATAACGGCAAAGCTGTCATACAGGTGCTGCGGCAGCGTGCAGAAAACGTCGGTGCTTCTCTGCATCTGCCGAATATGGATCTGTGTGTCGTGACGGAATGCAGCATGACTGGCAACCGATTCCTCTATCAAAGCGGCTCTTATCAGACCAGAATGGGCGGCAGGAAACAGATCTCCAATGCGCTGACCGTTTTGCGGACGGTGGCATTGCTGCGTGAAAAGGGCTTCACGATCCCGGAAAGTGCCGTGCAGAGCGGTTTGCAGAGAACACAGCTTGCTGCACGGATGCAGGTGCTTTCCACCGAGCCGCTCGTCATTTTGGACGGCTGTCACAATGCGGACGGCGTGGGGGCTTTGGTGGATGCGCTGAGTGAGAGCGGCGTGGAAAACTGGATCGGCATCTGCGGCATGACAAGCGGCAAGGATGTTGGTGCAGCGGCATTTCAGCTTGCACTGGTGCTAAACCGGGTGCTGTGCGTGGACGGCTTCACGGAACGTGCTGTACCGGCAGAACAGATGCAGGCAGCCTTTGAACAGCAGCATGCGATGGCGGTCACGTATGATATTGCGAAAGCCCTGCCCTACGCTGTGCAGTGGGCAAAGGGTTCGCACGGGGCTGTTGTGATCTGCGGTTCGCTGTATCTGGCTGGCTGGTATCTCCGGCAGGAGGGATACACATGGAATTTGTCATAGCGGCTGTGATCATCATTGTCTTGCTGCTGATCTTAGGAGTCTCACCCGGGATCATCATGGGCGGCGTACTGGTGCTGATCGAACTGGGGCTGGTGCTGATGACCGGATTCTTTATTTTTTCGCTGGTGCTGCTGCTGATCGCCCGTCCGATCAAAGCGGAATTCCTGCGTATCTACGTTTCAGATATTGTGGGGACGTTTGCGGTCTACCGCATTGACGGGGAGGAGTATCACAATACCTTTCCGGCGGAGATCATGTTTGTGGATAAGATCTACCACGAGGGAAAAACCTATGACGCACGCTTTCGCAAGATCGGCAAAAAGCATATTCTGCTGGACTGGTATAGCTATATCGTCATTGGCGTAGGGCTGCCTGTATCGGCAGCACTGGCAGCGGGGCTGGGGTGGTTCCTGCTGCAATTTGTGGGGCTGTAAGGAGGAATCAGAATGGCTTTCCCATTTTTTAACAGATCCAAACCCAACGACCCGGTGCAGGACTCGAAAGAGGGCACCGCATTTCAGAAACAGGTGACTGTCACACAGGCAGATGTACAGCGGCTTGCGGAAAATGCAGGGCGCATCGTTGCCATGTTTGAGAACGTCAAGCAAGACCCGGCAGAACGGCTGATGCTTGCTGCCGGTATGGCTGGGTTTGCCTGTCATCAGGCTGTCAAGGCGAATCATGAACCGTTTGTGGAGCTTGGCACAAAGGACGGCATGAAATTCTACTACGGCGATGCCGTGAATTTCTATCTGCTCGAAAATCCGTTCTGTGTGTGGAATTTTCTGGTCGGCTGCTATCAGCACATGACCGGAAAGCAGGACGTGAAAGAGGAGATCAGTCAGAAAGTACACGCACTCGTGAAACAAGGCGTGGAAAACATTGCCAATAAGGATTTTATGTTCCAGAACCGCTTTCACCCGACAGATGTGTACCTGACGGTGCAGGACTGCTGGGGCGGCATTTACCAGAACATGACAGGCGTGTACTGCAAGTCCGCCGATGAGTGGAGCGTACTGTTTGCCATTGTGCTGCAAAATATCCTGCTGCACATGGAGGGCGACCCGGAACAGCTCTTGGATGCAGCAATGGAATATGTGCTGTATGTTTCCAAAATGGATGCCAATTCCCTGCGCCGGGACGAAGCCTTGCAGCAGCAGGGAGAGGAGCAGCTCTATCATTTCTACGAGAACGGCAAAAAGGTACAGCTCACGGAGGATGAAGAGCAATATATCCGTAGTTCTGTCGATATGCTGCGGGACTTCTTCAAGGAGAACCAGATCTCTTTCAGTCTGACCAATGATACAGCACAGCGCTCCAAACGCTTTTCTTTCGGGATGCGTATCCATGAAGAAACGTGCAGGGTCGTGATACGGCTTGAATTAGCTCCCCGCTTCTGTACCATCCTGTTCTTTGTCCCGTTCCGGGCAGATCTGCAAAAGATGCCGCAGCTTTGTACGGAACTGTGTACGCTGAATTTTTCACGCAGACTCGGGGCGTTCATGGTGGATACCCTTGACGGTGAGATCAGCGACCGGGCAAGCTTGTTGTGCAGCGGCGGACTGAAGAAAGAGGAATTTATCCCGGCATTCCTCAGCAATATGAAAGCCCTCGGCGATCAGATGGAGACCCTGAAACGCTTTGCGGCACAGCAGTAGACCGGGTACGATCGGAAAGGAGAAAACAGCTTGAAAGTAAAACAACTGATCATGACCATGATCAATGGCTTCTGTATGGCACTGGCGGACAGTGTACCGGGTGTTTCAGGGGGAACGGTAGCGTTCCTGATGGGCTTCTATGATGACTTCATTGGTTCACTCAATGATCTGCTCGTTGGCAATATGGCAGCCAAGAAGAAAGCCCTTCTCTATCTCATCAAACTCGGTGTGGGCTGGGCGATCGGCTTTATTGCCTCGGTGCTGGTGCTGACGGCAGTGTTTGAAGCGCATATCTATAACATTTCGTCCCTGTTCATTGGTTTTATCCTGTTTGCCATTCCGGTCGTTGTCTACGAGGAACGTGACTGTCTGAAACAGAAGCCGTGGACGGCTTTCACGCTGCTCATCGGCGCAGCAGGTGTGGCTGCACTGACCTACTTCACAGTAGGCGGCAGCACGCCGGCAGTCTCACTGGAGCATCCGGGCGTGGGAACGTATATCTACGTATTTGTTGCCGGCGCAATTGCGATCTGTGCCATGGTGCTGCCGGGCATTTCGGGTTCGACACTGCTGCTGATCTTCGGGCTGTACATTTCCGTGATCAGTGCCATCAAAGCGACACTGACACTTGACCTTCAGTATGTGCCGCTGCTCATCTGTTTCGGGCTGGGGATCATTACGGGCATTGTTTCGATCGTGCGCCTGATACGGATCGCACTGGAAAAATGGCGGAGCGCAACGGTGTATCTCATCATCGGCATGATGCTGGGTTCGCTGTATTCCGTTGTCATGGGGCCTGCCACGCTGACGGATGAAAATAAGCAGCCGCTGGGTCTGGCACCGCTGAGTTTTTCTACGTTCAGCATTCTGTTTTTCGTCATCGGCGGTGTGATCATTTTGGGGATGCAGTTTCTGGGGGCTAAGAAAAGATCCGACACGGACAAGGAGGAAACGGTATGAAAAAATTGGGTTTCGGGCTGATGCGTCTGCCGCTGACAGATGCGAATGATGCGGGTTCGATCGATATCCCGCAGGTCTGCCGGATGGTGGACAGCTTTCTCGAACAGGGCTTTACCTACTTTGATACAGCATGGATGTACTGCGCCTTCAAGAGCGAGGAGGCTGCCCGTGAGGCACTGGTGAAACGCCATCCCCGTGACACCTACACCCTCGCCGATAAGCTCCATGCGGGATTTATCAAGACCAAAGAGGACAGGGACAAGATCTTTGCCGAGCAGCAGAGAAAGACAGGTGTCGCATATTTTGACTACTACCTGCTGCACGATATGGGCTCGCATCATTATGAGATCTACAAGGAACTGGACTGCTTCACATGGCTGCGTGACCTCAAGAAAAAGGGACTTGCTAAGCAGATCGGCTTCTCCTTCCACGACAATGCGGAACTGCTCGATCAGGTGCTGACGGAGCAGCCCGGACTGGATTTTGTGCAGCTCCAGATCAACTACCTCGACTGGGAGAGCGAGGGCGTACAGTCCCGCAAGTGCTACGAGGTCGCTGTCAAGCACGGCATGAAAGTGATCGTCATGGAACCCGTCAAGGGCGGCACGCTTGCCGATGTACCGCAGCAAGTTACGGATCTGTTCAAGGGCTATGCACCTGAGCTGTCCATTCCGTCATGGGCGATCCGCTTTGCGGCAAGTCTGGAAAATGTTATGGTCGTGCTTTCCGGCATGAGCAATATAGAGCAGCTGCTGGACAATACCAGCTACATGAGGGAATTCCAGCCCCTGAACGAGACGGAACAGGCGCTCGTCCGGCAGGCTGCGGAGATCATCAATTCCGGCATTGCCATTCCCTGCACGGGCTGTTCCTACTGCACGGAAGGCTGCCCGATGAAGATCGCCATCCCGAAATATTTCTCCCTCTACAATGCGGATCTGCAGGAGACGGAAACAAAGGGCTGGACACCGCAGGGAGAGTACTACGACAATCTTACCAAGACGTTCGGCAAGGCGAGCGAGTGCATCGCCTGCGGACAGTGTGAAGGTGTCTGCCCGCAGCACCTGCCGATCATCGAACACCTGAAAACGGTAGCGGGCTATTTTGAACACAACTGACAGGGCAGCCGGAAATGGCTGTGCGGCTGATACCGGAACTTCCTGTGATGCTTCACAGAGCCGGGTACTGTTTTGCCAAGAGAAGGAGGAGGCGAAGATATGCGGTCGTACCGGATCCCGGTATGGGGGATAGTACTTGCAGCGGTGAGTCTGCTGCTGCCTGTGCAGGCTTCGGCGGAAAGTGTTCCGGAGGGGGCGATCGGTTCTGTCTCTGCAAACGGGACTACCGTGTTTTTCTACGACACGAGCGGATCCGGCGGGGCGACTGCCATGTGGGATGCGGCTGTTTCCGCAAGTGAAGCAACGGTCACACTGTATGCCGACTGGAAGTCAGTGAATGGCAGCTATCTAGTTCAAAGCGGAAACGGCTGCGCCTTTGAGGGTTCTATCTGTGTGCCGTCCGGGCATACAGTGACACTGAACCTGAACGGCTTTCACATTGACCGGACACTGGTGGCAGAGATCTCCAACGGGGAAGTGATCGTGATACAGGACGGCGGGACGCTCAACCTGACAGACCTTTCCGGCAGCACCGGAACGATCACGGGCGGCAAGAGCACCAACAGTGCCGGCGGTATCCAGATCGAGTCCGGCGGAACGCTCAACCTCTGGGGGGGCAGTATTACCGGGAACACCACACTGACAAGCGGCGGCGGCATCCAGTTGAACGGCGAAGGGGCGCTGTTCTACATGAGCGGCGGCAGCATTATCGGCAATCAGGCAGGAGAAAACGGCGGCGGTGCTGCACTGAACGGCGGAACGGTACAGCTGGTCTCCGGTAAGATAGCGGACAACACAGCCGGGCAGTACGGGGGCGGTCTGTATGTGCAGAACGTTTCCGCCGATGTGCAGGGCATCACGATCGAGGGCAACAGCGCAGGCAGCGGTGGCGGTATCTGCATAGATCCCGACGCTGCACTGTCACTCAAGGACACCAGCATCCGCAGCAATACGGCGAATGAGGCAGGCGGCGGCATTTTTGCGATGGCTTCCCGTCCGGTAAAGCTGAACGGTTCGCCGGAAGTTTTGATGAACAAGCTTTCTGACAATTCGCAGAGCAATTTGACATTCTGGGTCGATGAGACAAGGATCTATGGCGGCGGCAGACTGGATGTTTCCGGACTTCAGGGAGGAAGGACCGGTCTTGGCTTTACCGGCGGAAAAGGCAGAAAGCTCCTGCTGGTGCAGGGATCGACCGACCAGAGCTGTTTTGTCATGGATCAGGCAGGTCTCAAGCTGCTGACGGAGGACGGGGATCTGTATCTGCGCCGTCCTTTGCAAGCGGTGAGCCACCTGACGATCGCACTTGCGGTCTGCGGAGGATCGATCCTGATAGGGGCAGTGACGACTGTCGTCCTGATCATAGGAAAGCGCAAAAAAAGACGAGACCGCCGCAGGAGCAGACAGACACGGGGATAAGTTTGGCAATATCCAACAAATCTATTGACTTTCGCAAAAAGTTATGGTATAATATGCTTGTGAGATCTTCAGGAAAGGCAGGAAACTCCCATGGCAATGTCCATTGAAGATAAGGCTGTCACCCGTGCCTATATGCTGCGCAAGTTTGCAACAACGCCGTTTTTGGTTTGTATGCTGCTCTCTCTGCTGCTGCTGTGTACCTATTCGTTCCAGTGGGTGCGGGGGCAGACGCTCTGGCATAAGACGGATGCGTCCATTACGCTGGTGACGGATACGGATGGGCTGTTTTATGAGTACACCGAGCAGAAAACCAAGACTGTCTATAAAGGTACTATGTCACAGCCGAAATTGTTCTATTACTTCCCGGTCGGGGAGAGCTACACGGTAGGCGGTCATATCCCGATCGCCTATAATGCCGATCAGCCGACACAGCGTGTGGAGTTCCCAAGGCTGGAAAGCACGATGCTGACATGGGGGATCGCATTTGTGGTGTTCTTTGTCCTGTATTTCTGGCTGGAGTGGATGATCAAGAAGCATTCTAAGATCAGGATCTCCGGATGATAGTAAGAAGATCCCTTCCGCTGGGAAGGGATCCTTTTTGTTTTTCTGTATGGGAACAAGAAAAAAACTGGCGCAATCTTCATTTTGTCCACCTTTTCTTCATTTTGTGGGTTGCTAGAATTGTAAAAATCATGTATAATTTATGATGAAATAGTTTAATAGTTATGTCTAAACTGCGAATACGTGGGCAGTATGAACATAAGTGCATAATTATATGTAATATAATTTATGAAAAGGGGATGGATCAAATGCAAATGAAAAGACTGGCGGCGGCTGTCACCGCCATTCTCTGCTGCTCGACCATGTTCACGGCGTTTCCGGACATGATGCAGCAGACCAAAGCAGCAGAAGCCGTTCATAACGACTTTGAGACCAGCTATGAGGGCTGGCATGGCAAGGGCGATACTGTCGTTCTTACCGCAACGGAAGGCGCAGGCGTGAACGGCTCGAGAGGCATGACCGTTACCGGGCGTTCCTCCGCAGAGGACGGCGCATCTTCCTCTAAGGGCTTCTATCTGTATGGCGGTATCACCTATGACTACCGTCTGGAAGTCATGAGCGAAACGGATGAGACGTTCCGCTTGTCTCTGCTGACGATCGACGAGGAGACTGGTGCGGAGACACTGACCGAGATCGACACCGCAGAGGTAAAGGCAGGGGAGTGGACGGAACTTTCCGGTAAGTACAAGGCACCGGAGAACAGCTATGAATTTGAGCTGACCGTCACGACCGACAGCACGGCAGATTTCAGCTTCGATGAGCTGGAGATCACCACCAGACAGCGCACGGACACTGTCAGCGCAGCAACGGCAGAAAAGGGCTTGAAGGATGAGTTCGCACACTATTTCCGTGTCGGCAATATCCTCAACGGCGGTACGGTCCGGAATTCTGCTATCACTGCCAACATCATCAAGGACTTCAATTCCGTTGAGTGCGAGAACGAGACCAAGCCGGATGCGACCCTCAACCAGTCGCAGTGCAGCGGCACCAATATCGGTGTCAAGCTGGACAGTGCGGCAGCGATCATGGACTTCTGCTCCAAGAACGGTATTGCGATGCGTGGTCATACGCTGGTATGGCACAGCCAGACACCGGTGTGGTTCTTCAAGGAGGGTTTCAATGCCAACGGTGCATGGGTCGATAAATCGACCATGGATGCCCGCATGGAGAGCTATATCAAGAATATGTTCGCTGCGATCGAACAGCAGTACCCCGATCTGGACCTCTACGCATACGATGTCTGCAACGAGTGCATGACGGACGATCAAAGCAGAAGCGCACAGGGCATCTCGTGGCGTGAGCCGGGTGACGGCAACGGCAAGTCCGCATGGGTACAGGTCTACGGCAACAATGACTTCATCGAGAAGGCATTCACCTATGCGAGAAAGTATGCCCCGGAGGGATGCGACCTCTACTACAACGACTACAACGAGTACTGGGATCACAAGCGTGACAATATCTATGCCAAGGCAAAAGACCTCTATGAAAAGGGATTGCTGGACGGTGTCGGTATGCAGTCTCACGTTCCGGCAAATGCGACCGGCTTTGCAGGAACGGATTCCTATATTGCAGCCATGAAGAAGTACCTCTCCATTGGCTGCGATGTGCAGATCACGGAGCTGGATATTTCTCTTGAAAACGGCAAGTACAGTTTGCAGGATCAGGCAAATAAGTACAAGGCGATCTTCCAAGCTGCGATGGACTGGAACGATGACCCGCAGTCCGAGGGCAGAGTAACGGCTGTCTGCATCTGGGGACCGAACGATGCCAATTCGTGGCTGAGTGCCGGCTCGAATGCGCTGCTGTATGATGCCAATAACCAGCCAAAACTTGCCTACACCACACTGACCGGGATGATCCCACAGTCCGAGTGGGGCGACGGCACAGATCCTGATTTTGAAGGCAGCACCGGCGGACCGACTCCGGTAGAACCGAATGAGTACGGCTGGTACTTCCACCATCGCTTTGAGGGCGATGCAGAGGGCTGGACGGGCAGAGGCGCTGCCACAGTAGAGCCGAGCGATGCGATGCACTATCTGGAAAATGGTTCTCTGTATGTCAGCGGCAGAACAGAGGCGTGGAACGGTGCAGCATATTCCCTCAGCAAGCGTGCGTTCCAGCCGGGCAATGCGTACAGCTTCAGCGTAAATGTTGCCTACACGGACGGTGCGGATACGGAGGATTTCTACCTCAAGCTGGAGTATGTAGATGCAGCTGGTGATCCGCAGTATTCCACCATTGCCGAGGGCACTGCTGTCAAGGGCGAGTGGATGCAGCTTGCCAATACCAATTACGAGATCCCCGCAGATGCGTCGGATATGAAGATCTACGTGGAGACCCCGGAGGGCAGCACGGTCGACTTCTACATGGATGAAGCCATCGGTGCAGTCGGTGGTACAGGTATTGAGGGCGCAGGGCAGCCGACCATCCGAAACAATGTACTTGGCGATGTGGACGGCGACGGCATGATCGATGCATTCGACCTTGCGCTTGCCAAGAACGGGCTTGTCAACGGCTTTGCTGACAAGAATGCTGAAAAGTGCGCAGACGTTGACCAGAGCGGTACAGTCGATGTTGCTGACATTGTGAACCTGACAAAATACATTCTGGCAGTGATCGACAAGTTCCCGGCAGCAGAGAAACCGACTGTTTCCGTGGACAATGCAAAAATGGAAGCCCTGTTTTCCGGCGTGACCCCTGTAGCCAGCCTGAAAAAGGACGGGGAGAACAACCCGCTGTATACCCAGCGTTTCGGTGCTGACCCCGGCTATATGGTCTATGACGGCAGACTGTATGTCTACATGACCAACGATGATTTTGAGTATGACAGCAACGGACAGATCAAAGAGAATTCCTATGACGTGCAGGAGATCAGCGTGATCTCCTCGGAGGATCTTGTGAACTGGACAGACCACGGTCTGATCAAAGTCGCAGGCAGCAGCGGTGCTGCCAAGTGGGCATTTGCTTCATGGGCACCTTGTGCCTGCCACAAGACCATTAACGGCAAGGAGAAATTCTTCCTCTACTTCGCTAACAGCGCTGGCGGTATCGGCGTATTGCAGGCAGACAGCCCGACAGGTCCGTGGACAGACCCGATCGGTCATGCCCTCGTGACTGGGCAGACTCCGAATTGCAGCGATGTAACGTGGATGTTTGACCCGGCAGTGCTCGTAGATGATGACGGAACAGGTTATCTCTATTTCGGCGGCGGCGTTCCGGAAGGAAAGTCCGCAGACCCCGGCACAGCACGTGCTGTCAAGCTCGGTGATGATATGATCTCCCTCGCAGGTGATCCCGTCAGGATCAACCCGCCCTACCTCTTTGAGGATTCCGGCATCAACAAGATCGGTGATACCTACGTGTACAGCTACTGCACCAACTGGAATACCGGCGGCAATCCCTACGGCTTCAGCAATGCGCAGATTGCTTACATGACCAGCGACAACCCCCTCGGACCGTTCACCTACAAGGGCATGATGTTCCCGAACCCCGGCGACATGGGCGGCGGCGGCAACAACCACCACTCTCTGGTAGAATTCAAGGGCAAGTACTATATGCTCTATCATTCGAGGATCGTCGAGGACAGAATGGGTGTCAACCTCAACTACCGTACCCCGCAGATCGATGAAGTCACCGTCAACGGTCTGGACATCAGCTGCAAGGGCACGCTCACGGGTGTGGCACAGCTGGAAAAACTCGACCCCTACAAGACCGTACAGGCTGAGACCATGTCCAGCCAGTCGAAGGACATCGCTGTCAATGGTCTGGGCAACACCACCGTTTCCGTACACAAGGGGAGCTGGCTCAAAGTTTCCGGCGTGAACTTCTCCAATGGTGCAAAGTCCATGACAGTCCGTGGTTCTTCCACAGCAGGTGCATGCATCAAGGTATGCGCAGGCGGTACGACCGGTGATGTGATCGGCTATGCAGAGATCCCGGCAGGTGGCATGACAGATGTGACTGTCAATGTCAACAATGTCAGCGGCTCGAAAGATCTGTACTTTGTATTCTCCGGCGATATGGAATTTGATAGCTGGAGCTTCTCTTAAAATGGATATGTGCCGTCCGGTGCAGGGCGGCACATTTCAAAGGCGAACATCACACAGCTCTTTATGAGCTTTGATCCAAGGGGACGCTGCCCCGCAGCGTCCCGTTCCCCCAAAAACGTGAAGGGAGTTTTTCTATGAAATGGGATCGTTTGACAGCAGGTATATCTGCTGCGGCAATGCTGTTGAGCATGGTAAGTGTATTTCCGGCACAGGCAGCTGACCCCTGTGTGATCGACACGGGGAAAGAGTACCAGACCATTCGTGGCTTTGGCGGTATGAATCTGCCGGAGTGGCAAGGCTCTGATTTGAGCGATGCGCAGCGAAAGACCGCTTTTGGAAACGGAGACGGTGAACTGGGACTGACAATACTGCGTGTCTTTGTCAACCCCGACAGCAGCCAGTGGAACAAGTGCGTGCCGACTGCCAAGTATGCGCAGTCACAGGGTGCAACGGTATTTGCGACCCCGTGGGAACCGCCGTCCAATTTAGCAGAATCCGGCGGCAGCAACGGCAAGCTGCATCTTCCGAAGCAGAATTACGGTGCCTATGCCAAGCACCTGAATGATTTCGGCACGTTCATGAAAGATCAGGGGGTCGATCTCTACTCGATCTCCGTGCAGAACGAACCGGACTATGCGAGTGAGTGGACATATTGGTCCACGGATGAAACCACAGACTTTCTTGCGAACTATGGCGATCAGATCACAAGTACCCGCTTGATGTCGCCGGAATCGTTCCAGTATGCGCCTGAAAATGCAAGCTGGGTCCCGGACGGCGGTAAGAAATTCTATACCAAGATCCTGAACAATGCCAAAGCAATGGCTAACTGCGATGTATTTGGTACGCATATGTACGGAACGACAAGAGACTGGATGGATTTCCCGGCTCTCGAAAGTTCCGGGAAAGAGATCTGGATGACAGAAGTCTATGTACCGAACAGCGAAGCAGACTCCGCCAACAGGTGGCCGGAAGCCGTTCAAGTCTCCGAAAATATCCATAATGCGCTGGTCGTTGGCAATATGAGCGCCTACACATGGTGGTATATCCGCCGGAGCTATGGTCTGATGACCGAGGACGGCAAGATCTCCAAGCGCGGCTACTGCATGGCACAGTATTCCAAGTACGTCCGTCCGGGCGATGTCCGCATCGGGGCAACGGAATCCCCCCAGAAGGATCTGTATATTTCTGCTTTCAAGAATGACGACGGACAGGTCGCTATCGTGGCTGTGAACAAGAGCAGCAGCGAATATTCCCAGCAGTTCAGTCTGGGCAGCGGCGAGAAGATCGCCGAAGTTGACCGCTACAGAACATCCGCATCGGAGAACCTTGCACTGACCGATGACATGGAATTTGACGGCAGCAGCTTCTGGTCGCAGCTTCCGGCAAACAGCGTTTCCACCTATGTGGTGACACTGGAGGGCGGCGGTTCTTCCGAACCGACTGTGGATGCAGACGGCTACTACTTCCATGATACCTTTGAGGGCGACACCTTTACATGGACGGGCAGAGGCGCAGCAGCTGTGGAACTGTCCGGCAGGACCAACTATGCCGGCAAAGAAGCCCTGCTGATCTCCGGCAGAACTTCCGCATGGCACGGCGGTACAAAGTCCATCAGCCAGAAGGTATTCAAGCCCGGCACAGCGTATAGCTTCAGCGTGGATGCGACCTATCTGGACGGCGACAACGCTACAGACACGATCTCTTTCAAGCTCCAGTACACCGGCAGCGACGGGGAAACGCATTATGACACCATCGCAGAGGCAGAGACCATGAAGGGCACATGGGTACAGCTTTCCAACAAGAGCTATACCATTCCGGAGGGCGCAAAGGATCTGATGATCTACGTGGAGACCCCGGAGACGACCAATGATCTTTACATCGATGAAGCGATCGGTGCACCGGAGGGAACAGAGATCCCCGGCGCTGGTATTCCGGACATCATTCCGGAGATCACCGATCCGCCTGTATCCGTCACAGCAGGTGATCTGAACAGTGACAAGGTGATCGACGTTTGCGACCTTGCACTGGTGAAATATGGTGTGATCAACGGGTTTGCGGATGCTGCACAGGAGCGGGCAGGCGATGTGACAAAGGATGGCAAGACAGATCTGGCAGATATTGTTATGATCCAGAAATTCCTGCTCGGTCAGATCAAGGCATTCCCGCAGGGTGAAGCGCCTGTTATGCCGACAGATGCACCGGATAAAGGGGATACTGCTGGTATGGGTCTGAGCCGTGAAGCATTTACCAGTTGGGCAAACGGACAGCTTGCCATGTCTGAACCGAATGAAGCAAAAACAGAAGTGCCGGGCGTGCAGTACGGTACACTGGAGCAGAAAAGCTACTATTCCGCATTCTGCGGACGGGAGAAAAAGTACAACGTTCTGCTGCCTGCCGGCTATTCCAAGGATAAGCAGTACCCCGTACTCTATGTGATGCACGGCTACTGGGAAAATCAGGACAGAATGATCATCGAGGGCAATGGAACAATGTACACCAAGCAGATCATCGGCAATGCGATCGCCGAGGGCGCTGCGGAGGAAATGATCGTTGTGTTCCCGTACATCTATTCCAGCCAGACACAGGATGACTGCTCTGCCATGGATGATGCCAACAATATTGCATACGATAACTTCGATACCGTCCTCACAACGGAGCTGATGCCCCTCATCGAAAAGGAGTACAGCGTCAAGACCGGCAAGGAGAACACTGCCATCACCGGTTTCTCCATGGGCGGCAGAGAATCCCTCAACATCGGCATGAAGCACCCCGACCTGTTCGGCTATGTCGGTGCGATCTGCCCTGCACCGGGCGCATCCGGTCCATGGAAATTTGACACCGAGACACCGTGGCTGGTCTACATCACCGCAGGCGGCAATGATACGGTCGTATACTCCACACCGGAGGGCTACCACAATAACTTCAATACCAACAATGTGCCCCACATCTGGCACTACTACGAGGCAGGTTATCATGGAGACAACAGCATCCATGCACATCTGTACAACTTCTGTAGATTTATCTTCAAGAACTGAATGACACAAAAATATCCCGGCAGGTCCGTCCTGCCGGGATATTTGTAGGCATGCGTGTAAGACTGCATCTCAGGTAAAGCACAGCTCTTTCAGGCAGACTTCGCCACTGCCGTGATAGGTGAGGAACAGGGCATGGTCTCCGTTCAGCGTAAAGCTGCCGCTGCATTCCGTCCACTGCCCGGCGGGGGAAATGCTGCATTTTGCAAGCGGCTTTCTGCTTTCGTCGGAAACGGTAAAGCTGCCCGTTCCGCTGCTGCGGTACATGAGCCGGAGCGTGGTCGCCCCTGAAAAGGCGAAATACTTATACCCGACCAGCGTGCCATCTGCTATTTCAGCGATGAAGCGTTCTGTTTCGCCGTCCGCTGAAACGGCATGGGTGACATGCGGGAAATGCTCCCGGAAGATCTTGTTCGAGCCGTGCGGCATATGTCCGTTGGTGATGTTGCAGGCAATGGCTGCCGGATAAGTGCCCTCTGCCCTCAGCGCTCCGCCGTTCAGCCCGCAGGAGGTGACTTCCACCTGTGGGATGCTGCCGTCCGGCAGTATCTGGATGCGCTCCGCACAAGCCTGACGGCTGTAGTCGGATCTGTGGGTGAGACGATGATAGAACACGTACCATTGCCCGTTGATCTCGATGATGCTGCCATGTGTCGTGCCGGTCATGTTCAGGCGGTCGGCAGGTCTTCTGCCCCGGAATCCGACATCGCCGTTGGATACGATCGTCCCCCCGAACCGGAAACCCCTGTCCGGGCAGCCGCTGACGGCATAACAAAGTTCATGATTCTGCTGGGAGGAGTAGATGAAGTAATACTTCTCCCCGACTTTCCGCATGGATGCCGCCTCAAAGAACGGATGCGCCTCGAAGTCTGTTCCTTTTACCCGGTAGGGGATGATGCGGACAGGCGGGGTCTTTACCGTCAGCATATCTTCTTCGAGCGTGAGCATATTTGCCCCCATGACACTTTCCGGCGTGCCGAGGATCTCTTCACGGGACTTGGCGAACATCTCCATTTCAGACCGGATCTCCGTTTCCCCGAGATCATCCCGTTCCTCAAAGTCGTACTGTGTCCCGTAGTACAGGCGTATCGTGCCGTTGTCGTTCATGACCGCCGGGTCGAAGCAGATGTATTTCTGCATGGGAGAGCCGTCCGGGTCACGGACAAAGCCAAGATACTGATACTTTCCTGCCGGTGTATCGCAGACGGCTACGCTGATCGGTCCATGATACCCGCCGACACCGAAGTCGCCGGACATGCAGTAGTAGAGGTAAAATTTTCCGTCATTGCCCTGTACGACATCGGGGGCATACATATATTTCCGGTCGGGATAGCCGGGGTCTTGGGAAGCCCGGTAGATGACACCTTCACACCGCCAGTCTGTCAGGTCGCTGACAGGGGCAGACCAGACGGTGTAGTCCAGCATACAAAACGTTTCGCCGCCCTCTTTGTCATGCGAGCCGAACAGATAGACCCGGTCGCCGAAAATATGCGGTTCGCCGTCGGGAATGTATTCTGAGAGGGGCAAAAAGGGACTGTAGACTTGTTTCATGGTGTATTCCTTTCCGTGCTGTGTATACTTAAAAACAGCCGCACTGGAGCAGTACGGCTGTTTTCTGTGCTTTTCCTGAAAGTTTAGCCTGCCTGGGGAGCCTCTACAGGACAAACACCAGCGCAAGCGCCGCATTCCAGACATGCGTCTGCATCGATGACGTACTTGTCATCACCGGCAGAGATAGCGCTTACCGGACATTCGTCAGCACAAGCACCGCAGCTGATGCATGCATCTGTGATCTGATATGCCATGATGATACACCTCCGTTAAGTATTTGAGGATGCGATGCACCCTACTACTTCTATTCTAACATATTTTCAGAAAAAATCAACCCCTTTTTCAAAAAAAGTCCGAAAAACTTTATCCTGCCGGAAATGACAGATCTTTTACAGGAAGCAAATGCTTTGACCAATTCCCAAAAAAGCCAAAAATTTATGGATCTGTACAGATAGAGAGAAAGATAGGATAAATAATTTGTGTAATATTGGCGAAAAAGGCTTGACAGAATGGGGCGGATACTGGTATAATGATTATATATAGGTCTTGGCGAGAAAGCCGCTGCCGGTGTACAGCGGCAGGGAAGGGCGGAGAACATGCTGAAACAGAAGAACAGGCGGATGCGGTTTATCGGGCTGCTCCTTGCGGCAATGCTCCTGCTGCCCTGCGCCGCTGTGCCCGCATCCGCAGAGAACGGGACAGCAGACAGCCCTGAGACCTTGCCGGAAGGATCGCTTTACACGGAGCAAGAGAGCTACAGCGACTATTACGACACCTATTCCGGAGAAAACCGCCCGGCACAGGAGATCGTGACCGCAGGCAAGAATTTTCGTTCTGTCCGTTTCCCGGAAGAGGAAGGCGTTTCGGTCGGGAGCTTCGGCAGTGAGTACGGGCAGGAAAACAAGGACAACGTGCTTATCTGGAACACGGCAGACGGTGAGATCACCTATGAGGTGGATGTCCCGGAGACCGGCATCTACTGCATGGAATTTTCCTATATGCCCATCCCGTCCTCTATGTCCAGCATCGAATTTTCCATTCTGATCGACGGGGCATCGCCCTATGATACGGCATCCCGTGCAGCTTTGAACAAGGTGTTCGTGAATGACGGGGCGTTCACCCTTGACTTCCGGGGCGATCAGATACGCCCGCCGCAGAAGCAGACGGCACTGTGGCTGACAACGCCCCTATATGACCCGGACGGGCTGTTCAATGACCCGCTGATCTTCTATTTGGAGAAAGGCAGCCATGCGCTGACGTTCTCCATTGTCAAGGGCTATTTTGCGCTGGAGCAGTTCCGGCTGTACACGCCGGAAGCACTGCCGTCTTATGCGGCATACCGGGACAGCATTTCTGCCGCCGTGACACCGGAAAGCACGCCTGCCACACTGGTGCGTATCGAGGGGGAGGCGGCTGCCTATAAGAGCGATGCGACTTTGTACGCTACAGCTGACAATGCGAGCTATCTTGCTTCTCCGTCCGACCCGGAAAAAACGGTGTTCAATACGATCGGGGCAGGGAACTGGTCAAAGGCATTGCAGACGGTCACATGGGAGATACCTGCTTCGGAACTGCCGGCGGATGGCTGGTATAAGCTCGGCATAAAGGCAAGGCAGAACACCATGCGTGGCTTTTGTTCTGACCGCAGGATCTACATAGACGGTGCAGTACCCTGTGAGGAATTCGATCAGGTAAAATTCCACTATGACAATGACTGGCAGCTGGTCACGCCCACCGATGCCGGGGGAGAGGCGCTGTATGTCTACTTAGAGGGCGGAAAGGATCACACCATTTCCATGGAGGTCGTTCCCGGTGAGATCGGCAGATCGATGCGGCTTCTGGAAGAAGCAGTAGCGGACATCAACACCTACTACCGGAAGATCCTGATGATCACCGGTCCGACCCCTGACAAGTACACGGACTACTATGTGCATGAGCGCATCCCGGAGCTGCTCGGGGAATGGGAACGGCTTTCCACCGACCTGAAGACCATCAAGGCAGATATCGAGACACTGGCAGATTCGGAGGGCTCGGAAGCCGCTGCGCTCGAGCGGATGTACATCATCCTTGACAAGTGTATCGAGCGCCCGCTGCGCATCCCGGACTACCTGTCACAGATCAAGGACAATATCACAGCGCTTTCCGCATGGATGTATGACTACAGGGGACAGCCTTTAGAGGTGGACTATATCGAGATCGCCTCTGCCGGTCAGACATTCAGTTCGGTCGAGGAAAATTTCTTCCGGTCCGTCAGCTTCGGCTGGAAACGGTTCGTCAGCTCGTTCTTTGAGGACTACACCAACCTGTCAGAGGACAAGGGAGAGGATGCTGTCAATGTCTGGGTCAGTCTCGGACGGGAACAGGCGCTTGTGGTCAAAGATCTCGTGGAGTCGGAGTTTTCCACACAGCATGACACCAATATAGCTGTCAACCTTGTCGTTGGCGGCGTTTTAGAGGCGACCCTCGCCGGAAAAGGTCCGGATGTGGCACTGTTCCTCGGCGGAGAATTTCCTGTCAATATGGCAGCAAGGGGGCTGCTGGTCGATCTGAAACAGTTTGACGACTATGATGAAGTCATGGAGCAGTATCAGGAAAATGCGGCTGTCCCCTATCAATACGACAATGGCACGTATGCACTGCCCCTGACACAAAGCTGGGCGATGATGTTCTACCGGAAAGACATCCTTGCGGAGCTTGGCTTTACCGCACCACCGGAGACGTGGACGGATATGGTGGATATGCTGCCGGCTTTGCAGCGCAATTATATGTATGTCGGTCTGGTGCTGCCGGTCGTTTCGGGCACGAATGCGACCATTTCTGCGGCTACGGAGTCGGGGCATACCTTTGCGGCGCTGATGCTGCAGAACGGGCTGAATTACTACAACGAAGCGCAGACCAAGACGAATTTTGACAGCGTGACCGCAGAACAGGCGTTCGAGCAGTGGACGGATCTTTACACGAAGTACGGCTTTGAGCAGACCTATGACAGCTTTTCCCGTTTCCGGACGGGGGAGTATCCCATCGTGATCGCAGACTATGGCTTCTTCAACCAGCTCACGGCAGCTTCGCCGGAGATCAATGGTCTGTGGGACTTCACGAAGATCCCCGGCACGCTGCGGGAGGACGGTACGGTCTCCCATGCGGTGAATTCCAACACTTCCGGTGCGGTGATCTTCAACAAGTGCAAGGACATCGACGGGGCGTGGGAGTTCCTGAAATGGTTCGCATCGGCAGAGGTACAGGCAGAATACGGCACACAGGTCGAGGGCTTGCTCGGGCAGCTCGGCAGATATGCCCCTGCCAACCGGGAAGCGCTCGCACAGCTTTCGTGGTCGAAAGCGGAGCTGCAAAAGCTTTCCGATGCACAGGACGAATTGCAGGAGATCCCGATCATCCCGGCTTCCTACGCTGTGACACGCAATATCATGAATGCCTTCCGGGAGACCGTCAACGAACATGAAAACCCCCGTGAAACGCTCCTCTGGTATGACCGTGACATCAACAGTGAAATTACCCGGAAGCGGCAAGACCTCGGACTTCCGACAGGGGAGGATGCACAATGACACAGCAAAGTGCTGCGGAAGGAGGCGATCCAATTGGATCCTGCTGAGATCGGAAAACGCACCAAACAGGAGCAGCGCCGCACGCTCTGGAAACGGATCAGACAGCACCGGGAGGAGTATCTGATGCTGCTGCCCTTTATGCTGGTGTTTTTTGTGTTCACCGTCGTTCCGGTCGCCATGTCTTTGCCGATGGGCTTTACCGATCTTGACATGGTGCAGTTCCCCAAATTCGTCGGGCTGTCCAATTATGTCACGCTGTTCCTGAATGACAGTATTTTCATACAGTCGATCCGGGTGACGCTGGTGTTTGCCCTGTTCACAGGTCCGATCAGTTATGTGCTGTGTTTCCTGCTGGCATGGCTCATCAACGAACTGCCCCAAAAGCTGAAGACTATCTTTACACTGGTGTTCTATGCGCCCTCTATGGCGAATGTCTACACCGTGTGGCAGATCATCTTTTCGGGCGACTCCTACGGCTATCTGAATTCGGTCTTGCTGGATCTGGGGCTGATCACAAAGCCGATCCAGTGGCTGACCGACAGTCGTTATGTGCTGGGGGTCGTCATCGTGGTGCAGCTCTGGCTCTCCCTCGGAGCAGGCTTTCTTGCCCTGAGAGCAGGCTTTCAGAGCATTGACCGTACCCTGTATGAAGCGGGCGCTATTGAGGGCATCCGCAACCGGTGGCAGGAGCTGATCTACATCACCATACCTGCTATGGGACCGCAGCTCCTGTTTGCGGCAGTCATGCAGATCGTCAGCTCGTTCACGGCAGGCACGGTGGCACAGAGCCTTGTGGGCTTTCCGAGTACGGACTACAAGGCGCACACCATCATGACCCATGCCTATGACTACGGGTGGGTCAGATACGAAATGGGCTACGCATCAGCGATCTGTACGGTGCTGTTCCTTGCCATGCTCGTCTGCAACAGACTGATCAGCAAGCTGTTGCGCCGCTACATGGATTGAGGGGGCTTTTGCATGACCGATACCAAAAAACTGAAAGCCTCTGAACGGCAGGCAGGACGGCACATCGGCGGGACAGTGGTGATCTTTCTCTTTCTGCTGGTGCTGGGGCTGTTCATGGCACTGCCCATCTACCTTGCCTGTGTCATGTCTGTCAAGCCTGTCCATGAGCTGTTTATTTTTCCACCGAAACTGTATGCCATCGACCCGACACTGGACAATTTCCGGGATATGTTTACGACCCTCAGCGAAATGTGGGTGCCTTTCTCCCGGTATGTGTGCAACAGTGTGCTGGTGACAGTCAGCGTAACAGTGGCGCAGTGCGTTCTTGCATCTATGGCAGCATTCGTCCTTGCAAAGGGCAAAGCACCCGGCAGAGGGCTCCTCAACAAGCTCATCGTCGTTTCTCTGCTCTACCAGAGCAGTGTCATCTACATCATGCAGTACATTGTCATGGCAAAGCTGCATATGATCGATACCTACTGGGCGCTGATCCTGCCGTCGGTGGCTTCGCCGATGTGCCTGTTCCTGATGCGGCAGTCCATGCTGAACATCCCGGATGCCATGATCGAGGCTGCCAAGGTGGACGGTGCAGGGATGTTCACCATCTGCTGGCAGGTCGTCATGCCGAACCAGAGACCGGCGCTGATGACGGTGATCATTTTCGCTTTTCAGGCGGCGTGGAATATACAGGGCGGCACACTCGTTTACAATGAAGCGCTCAAGACACTGCCGACCGTTGTGCAGCAGGCTGCTGCTGCAGGGCTTGCCCGTGCAGGCGTGGCAATGGCTTCTGCCGTGTTCATGCTCGTGCCGCCGGTCGTGATCTTTATGATCGCCCAGAAGCAGGTCATTGAAACGATGGCGCATTCCGGTATCAAGGACTAAAGGAGGGAAATGCATGCTGCTGAAACAGATCGCTATAGCTGCCCTTGCCGCAGCCTTGAGCCTGTTCTTGTCCGGCAGCGTGACAGCCGCTGCGGAAGAGCATTATGATGTCTATCACTATGACTGCTGGTCGGAACCAGTCCCCTCACAGGCAGGCTATACGGCGGAACGTGCTGTCAGCGGGAACGATCTGGGTGTCGGCAATTTTTCAGAGCCGGCGGATATTTTCCGGGATAGCCATGACCGGATCTATATCGTGGACGCCGGGAATGACCGAATCGTCGTGACCGATGCCAAACTCGAAACGGTGGAGAAAGTGTTTGACACGTTCACCATGCCGGACGGCTCGGAAACGACTTTGAACAGTCCGCAGGGCGTGTATGTTGCGCCCGAAACGGAGCTGCTCTATATCGCTGACTACGACAATTCCCGTGTGCTGATCTCCGACTATGAAGGCAGCGTGCAGAGGGAGATCACCAAGCCGGATCCCGGGCTGTTCTCGCAGGATCTGACGTTCCTGCCGCAGAAAGTCATTGCCGACAAGGCAGGAAATGTGTACGTCGTGCTTGGCAATATCACCACCGGTGCGGCAATATTCAGCAGTGACGGGGCATTTCAGGGGTACTACGGGGCAAATACCGTGCAGACGACCCCGGAGGTCATTGTAGATCATTTCTGGAAAATGTTCTCAACGGATGAGATGCGCTCCCGGCAGGCAAGGACAGTGCCGTCCGGCATCACGAATTTTGACTTGGACGATGAGGGTTTCATCTATACCTGTTCACAGTCCACCTCGCAGACAAAGGACACGGTGAAAAAGCTCAATGCGGCTGGGGTGGATCTGTTCTCGCCGCTCGGGATCACGTGGGGGGATATCCGCTCCTACTACGACACCAACACGAACACGAACTATCAGCCGAGGATCTGTGACATTGAAATTTCCGATGACAAGAGCATCAACTGCCTTGACATGACGACCGGGCGGGTGTTCCAGTATGACAAGGAGGGCAGCCTGCTGTTCATTTTCGGGAGCAAGTCCGATCAGTTGGGGGGCTTTACGGAAGTTACGGCGCTGGAATCCTGCGGAGAGTCTATTTATGTATTAGACAAGCAGAAAAATACGGTCACGGTCTTTACAGAGACCGCTTTTGGTTCGCTCGTTCATGAGGCAACGGAACTGTACAATGCAGGCTATTATGAAGAAGCGCTTACGCCGTGGTATCAGGTACTTCAGTATGACGGCAACTATGTGAGGGCATATGAGGGCATTGCGGCAGGGCTGCTGGTCAAGGGCGATCAGGAAGGCTCGATGCGGTATGCAAAACTTGCGGATCTCAATTCCCGCTATAACAAGGCATTTGAGGGATACCGGCAGGAGTGGCTGTCGGAGCATTTCACGCTGGCGGCAGCCGTTGTGGTCCTGATCGCTGTGACTTTGACCGGGCTGCATTTCTACCGGAAGAAGCACCGCAGGCACATCACCAAAGCAGATACGGCAGAGAGGAGTGAGCAGCCGTGATGGATCTGACAGACCGGCAGTGGGTAAGCTATGCCGTGACACACCCCTTTGCAGGGTTTGAGGATATGCGCTGGAAGAAAGCCGGCTCGGTGAAAATTGCGACAGCCGTTGTGTGCCTGTGGTTCGTGGTTGCCATTCTGTACGACCGCCTGTATGGGTTTCAGTTTTACAGTGTGCCGGATAAGATCTTCAATGTCATTCCCTATTTTGTGCAGACGATCGTCATTTTCCTGACATGGACGGTCGGCAACTGGTCGGTGTGTACGCTGCTGGACGGCGAGGGGACGATGCGCAACATCTACATTTACAGTGCCTATGCGCTGATCCCCTATGTGGCGAGCCTCTATCTGGAAACGTTCCTGTCGCATTTCCTGATCCGGGATGAGTATATCTTCCTGCAGGTGATCGCCTATCTGGGGCAGGGGTGGACGCTCCTGCTGCTGTTCTCGGCGATCCGGTCGGTGCATCAGTATTGTTTCCTGAAAACCATTGCAGCAATATGCCTGACAGTCACAGCGATGGCGGTCATGCTGTTTTTGCTTGTCATGCTGCTGCTGCTGTTTGAGCAGGTGTATGTGTTTGCATATTCCATTTATACAGAGATCGCCTACCGGCTGAAAGTGTAGAGGGGTGTGCAGATGAAACGGAAAAGAAGATCGCTCGCATGGCTCCTTGCTGCTGTTTTATTTGTGGTTTCCGGAAGTCTTGCTGCCTTTGCAGCAGGGGAGACAACAGCGCTTTCAGAAACGGAAGAAGCGGATGAGGGCGAAGCCATTGATATCGGGGAAGAACAGGAGGAAATGGATGCGACCCCGGCGGATATCACTGCCTATTTCTCTGAGGTCGGGCAGGCGGATGGCTATTCTGTCTGGCTGCGCCCGGAGAATTATAAGGATGTCATCGAGGCAAAGCAGCCGGATGTGGATGCGGCAGACGATACGAAAAAACGCCTGAGGAACGTGGAACTTGCCCTTTTAGATCAGGCAGGAGAGCTGGTCGCAGAACTGGAAAAAGCTGGCAGCAGCAAGGAGGAGACGGTCTGTCTCAGCCATGCCGGGCGGTATCTGGTCGTACTCAATGCTGACCGGGATAAAGTGCTGCGTATCCGGTACCGGGTATCTACACTGGACAGTGCGTTCCTGTTCCTGACACAGGATAAAAAAACGCTGGAGCTGTACAGCACGGACTACGAGTCCTTGCGTGCGGTGATGCAGCTTGACGAGACGAAAGACGGACAGTGCATTTACCGTTCCGCTGACGGGGGGTATCAGGCATTTCTGAATGCGGAGAAAGATCAGGCATGGGCTTGTGTCAGACAGGCTGCGGAGAACGACAAGCTTGTCCTCTACTATGAGGAGGATACCGCTGTGATCGCTCTGGAGAACAAGGCGAACGGCTATCTCTGGTGGTCATCGCCCCTTGGCTGTGATCGTGATACCCGTGCGAAGGCGCTGACAGTCGCAGAACTGGGATCTTCGGCAGTGCTGACTTACGGGGACAGAAATGCCGGCAGTACGGCTATCCAGCGTTCCCGGAACGGTTCGGAAGTCAAGTGCCGGGAGACGGGGGACGGTCTGGAGATCACCTATGATTTCGGGAAGAGCGGCATCCTTGTGCCGGTGACATATACCCTTTGTGACGACTATCTTTCTGTGAGCGTGGAGACTGCCGCCATCCGGGAGAGCCGGACAGAGGAGGGCATTACGGCAACAGAGCTGGAACTGCTCGGGAGCTTCGGGGCTGGAACAGCGGACGAGGAGGGGTATTTTGTCATTCCGGACGGCTGCGGGGCTTTGCTCCGGTTCAACAACGGCAAGACCGATACCAAAAGTTACAGTGCCAAGGTCTACGGCAGGGACATCACTGCCGTTCCGACCACAAAGCCTGCGGTGACGGAAAAAATTTACATGCCCGTTTACGGTATCGTCAAGGAAGGCAATGCCATGACGGTCATCGTGGAAAAGGGCGACGGGAATGTGTTCCTGAATGCCAGCGTTTCCGGGCAGTCCTTGAGCAGCTATAATATTTGCAGCTTCTCTTTTCAGCTGCGGGGGTCGGATACGTTCTACATGGCAGGGGACTACGGCGATCTGACGGTATTCGAGAAGGGCGAGACCCAGCAGGATGAACTGAAACTCCGCTACTACCCGACCGCAGATGAGACGGCAAGCTATATGGACATTGCCGAAACTTACCGGACGTACCTGCTGAATGACGGCGGTGTGACGGCAAAGGCAGAGTCTGACCGGACAGAACTGTACCTTGATCTGTATGGCGGCACGATGAGACCACGCTCGGTTTTGGGGATCCCTGTTACGCTGAAAACGGCTGTCACCGGGTTTGACGAGGCAAGGACGATCGTGCAGGGCTTCACGGACCGGGGGATCACGGATGTGGCAGTTATCTACCATAACTGGACGGACGAGGGCATTTCCGGCAAAGTGGACAACAAGGCAAAGCCCTCCGGAACGCTTGGCGGAAACGGCGCATTCCGCAGGATGACGGATCTTTTCACGGAGCAGGGGATCGCATTCTATCCGGCTGTGAACAACGTTGTATTCCAGTCCGGGAACGGCTACTATCCGTTCTTTCATACTGCTATCCGCATTTCCGGTGCGTATGCCAGACAGATCCCCTATGACCTTGCCTACGGGGTGCAGGACACCTCCCAAAAGACGAAGAGCCTTCTGTCGCCGGGCACATTTGCAGGGATCTACAGCAAGCTGGCAAAGCGCTATGCCCAAAAAGGACTGACCGGGGTCAGCCTTGGGGAAATGACAGCTTCACTCTGGAGCGATCACGGCAAGCAGAACATGGGCTGCGACAGCACCATGCGGACCTTGCAGGAGAGTTACCAGCAGATCAGGGATGCCGGGCTTTCGCTGTTGGCGGACGGCTGTGCGGCATATGCGTTCCCGTATGTGGACCGCATTACGGAAGTCCCGCTGCAGTCCAGCGGCTTTGATGTGCTGAATGAGGACATCCCGTTCTATCAGATCGTGATGCACGGGGTCATTCCCTATGCGGGGACGGCGATCAATGCCAGCGCAGATGCGCCGGAGGCGTTCCTGAACTGCATTGCAACAGGCTGCGATCCGTCCTATGATATGATCTATGCTGAGGCAAGCGAACTGAAAGATACAGAGCTGGATCGGTATTTCTATGCGGATCATGCGTTCTGGACGGACACGGCTGCTGAGGAATACGAGCTGGCAAAGGAGATCCTTTCCGGCGTGAGCGACCAGTATATCACAGACTATGTGCGGGACGGTGATATTTCCGTGACGACCTATGCGGACGGGACGGAGATCACTGTGGACTATGCGGAGGAGACCATCACTGCCGGCGGAAAGACATGGGTGCTCGAGGAAGTGCTGAAGGGAGCGTGATACCGTGAAATTGCCTTATCAAAAGCGCAAGGCGCTGTACGGGTACGGCTTTATTGCGCTGTGGCTGGTGGGGACGGTGATCTGGTTCCTCTATCCGCTTGCCGAGTCTCTCCGGTACTCCTTTATGAACGTCAAGCCGGAAAAGGGCGGTATGCAGGGCAGCTATGTCGGGCTGGAGAATTACAGCTATATCTTCACCGTTGACCCGAAGTATACGCAGTACCTTGTCAAGGTGCTGGGGGAGACAGCGATCCGGACACCGCTCATTATCATTTTCTCCCTGTTCATTGCGGTCATCCTGAACCAGAAATTCAAGGGGAGAGGGTTTGCAAGGGCGGTCTTCTTCCTGCCTGTCATCATTGCCACAGGTCCGGTGTACAACATCATCAACGGCGATATTTCAAAGACGGGCGCAAGCAGTGCCGGGCAGTTCTCGACCATGTTCCAGACCGACCTTGTGGGGGAGCTGTTCCAGTTTCTGGGAATTTATGGTTTGAGTGACAAGGTGCAGTCCGGTATTGAATTCATCACAAATGATGTGTTCGGGCTTGTGTGGAGTTCCGGTATCCAGATCCTGATCTTTCTGGCGGCGCTGCAGAATATCCCGGTCTCTGCCAAAGAGGCAGCACAGGTGGAGGGCGCAACGGCATGGGAATTTTTCTGGAAGATCACGCTGCCCTATGTCAGCCCGATGATCTTAGCCTGCCTGATCTTCACGGTCATTGACAGCTTTACCGCACCGGATAATCTTGTCATGGGGCATGTGCTGGATATGCGGGGGGAATGGCAGTATGGCTATGCCTCTGCGATGGCGTGGGTCTATTTCAGCATCATACTGGCGGCAGTCGGGCTGATCACGCTGCTGATGAACTGCTTTATCTACTACGAGGTCGATTGAAAGGGGGGTATGGCTATGGCAGCACAGACATCTGCACCGGACACGAAAAGCGGCGGCGGTGCACTTTCCCGGAAAGAATTACGCCGCAGACACCGGGAGACGATGCGCCGGGAAGAGATCATCTCGCTCCGGCGCAGGGCAGCGCTGGATATGCTGTGGCGCATCGGGCGGTCTCTGATCTTATTCGGACTTTGCTTTATCATCCTCTACCCTCTGCTCTACATGGTGAGCTGTGCGTTCCGGGCGCAGGAGGATATGCATGACCCGACCGTGATGTGGATCCCCCGGCATCTGACACTGTCGATCTTGCAGCAGACATGGTCGGCAATGGATTACGGCAAGACATTTGTGCGGACGCTCTTCCTGAACATCGGCTGCTCGTTCGTACAGGTGGCAGTCTGTGCCCTTACGGGGTATGGCTTTGCAAGGTTTCGGTTCCGATCCAGAGACCTGCTGTTCGGCATCGTCATTTTGCAGATCCTTGTGCCGACGCAGATCATTTCCATTGTGCAGTACATGGAATTCCGGTACTGTCTCGGCTTGCAGCCGGTCATGGAGCGTATCAGCCCGGCACTCGGCAGTGCGTTCAACCTGATCGACAGTCCGCTGACAATGTACCTGCCTGCCATGATGGGCAACGGCATACGGGCAGGGCTGATGATCTATATTTTCCGGCAGTTCTTCAAGGGCATGCCGCAGGAGCTGGAGGATGCCGCATATCTGGACGGCTGCGGACCGTTCCGGACATTTTTGCAGGTCATGACCCCGAATGCCTCTGCCTCGTTCCTGACCGTGTTCCTGTTCTCGGTGGTCTGGTACTGGAATGACTACTACGTCAGCTCCACGTTCTTCACTCAGAATTCTACCATGGCACTCATGCTGAAGAACCTGAACACACAGCTCAGCCTTGTCCTGTTCAACAGTGCGACCGTGGAGGTCTCTCCCCGTGAGCAGATACTCTGGATGGAGGCAGGCTGTCTGCTGGCAGTTTTTCCATTGCTGTTGATGTACATTTTCCTCCAGAAACACTTTACGGAGGGCATTGAGCATTCCGGGCTGGTCGGATAAAAAAACCGGCAGGCATTTGCCTGTCGGTCTTTTCTTTTGGACAATAAAAAATGCACCGGAAAACCGGTGCATCAGTTGGGGTGGAGGGATTCGAACCCCCGACTGACGGAGTCAGAGTCCGTTGCCTTACCGCTTGGCGACACCCCAGTCTGCCTAATCAGCTTTTATATTATAGCACAAAAGAGAGAACTTGTCAACCCTTTTTTTGAAAAAACAGAAAAAATTTTTCACCCGCCGGTTACTTTCCGGATCGTTCTGGAAATTTCACACCGAAACCGCATAAAACTGTGCATATCGCCAAAAATCCGGAAAACCTGTGTTTTTGGCATTGACATATCTTTTTTTAACAGATATAATAAGTATGGCAGAAAAGTCTGTACATTCTGGGAGGAAAGGAAGTCTTAGTATGCAGGCAGCACAGATCGTCGCAATTGTGATCTTTGTGGCGATGTTCGTTCTGATCATCATGGACAAGATCGAAAAACACTATGTCACACTGGGGTGCGGTGCGCTGACGCTGGTCGCCGTGTTCGGCATCTGTATGCACGATATGGAGAAACTGTGGCACGTGGTCAACCTCAGATCTCTGTTGACGCTGGAGTTCTGGCGTATCTCCGGTGCGGAAACGGGATCCGGCGGTATCGACTGGGCAACGATCCTGTTCCTTGGCGGTATGATGATCATGGTCGAGGGTATGGCAAGAGTCGGCTTTTTCAATTGGCTCTGCCGGCGTATCGCAAAACTGGTACATTACAAGACGATCCCGATCTTCTTTGCTTTTATGGCAATGTCTTTCGTTCTGGCAATGTTTATCGATTCCATTACGGTCATCCTGTTTCTGGCATCGGTGACGATCGAACTGTCCCGTCTGCTCGAATTCGACCCTGTCCCTATGATCATGTCCGAGATCTTCTGTGCCAATCTGGGCGGTTCGGCGACCATGTGCGGCGACCCGCCGAACATCATCATCGGCTCGAACCTGCACTACTCCTTCATGGATTTCGTGACGAATACAGGTGTTGCCGCCCTGATCTCGTTTGTGTTCATTCTCCTGTATTTCTACCTTGTCATGCGCAAGGGGCTTGCCGGAAAGGGAAGCGGAAAGACAGATCATTCCGCTATGCCGTCCCCAGAAAGCTTTATCACGGATAAGGTCGGTTTTGTCATCAGTACGATCATCTTTCTTTGTGCAGTTACCTTGCTCATCACACACAGCACCACAAGGCTGACGGTGGCATTTATCGGCGTTGTCATTGCGGTCGTCACGCTCATCACATCCGGCAAGCATGCCCTGAAAGTCCTGAAAGGTGTGGACTATAAGACACTGCTGTTCTTTACGGGGCTGTTCATCGTGGTCGGCGGCTTGGAAGAGACGGGTGTTCTGGAGATCATTGCAAACTGCATCAGCAAGGTTTGTGGGACGAATTATTATCTGATGGTAGCGATCATCATCTGGGTGTCCGGCATTGCAAGTGCGTTTATCGACAATATCCCGTTTGCGGCAACGATGGTGCCGATCATCAAGGAGCTGTCGGGCGGTAATGCTTCGGTCCTGTCCATGCTGGCTTGGTCGCTGGCAATGGGTACGGATGTCGGCGGTTCGGCAACACCGATCGGAGCTTCTGCCAATGTGGTCGGCACGTCCGCTGCTGCTAAGGCAGGACACCCCATTGGCTGGGGCGAATACTGCAAGAAAATGGTACCTGCTACGCTGATCGTTCTGCTGATCAGTACGATTTATATTTGCCTGCGCTATGCAGCGCATATCGGATAAGGACTTAGGCGGCGCAGCGGCGGCAAAGGTCGGCTTGCCCGACTGCTGCTTTCCTTGGGCGGAAAGCATCACGCTGCCTACCCCCAAAAACAGGAACAACATGCAAAACTGTCCCCAGAACGGACAGCTCCACATGTTGTTCCTGTTTTTTTGCAGCGTTCCCGAGGTGATTCGAACACCCGACCTGCCGCTTAGGAGGCGGCCGCTCTATCCAGCTGAGCTACGGAAACACAGTATCTTCATTATACCACATCCGGGCAGAAAAAGCAAGCCCCTTTCCGGCAGTATCGGGTATCTGTCCGGCAAATTTTGTATACTTTGTCGGAACTCACTATACGAAATTAGGCATCCTGCCAAATTTTCCGGGAAAGTATTGACCCTCATCCGGGGTGAGGGTCTATACTGGATACATAATAGATCTGGGAGGGAAAGATCATGATCGATTTTCAGAACAAGGCATTCATCAAACTCCGGCAGGCGGATAACCAAACCTATGCGGCAATGCTGACACCGCTGCTGACGGACGGAGAAGGCATCATTTCGAGCTATGTTTCCGTGCGGGATGGTGTTGTGTTCACCAATAAGCGCATCATTTCCATCAATGTGCAGGGGCTTACCGGGGCGAAGAAAGACTTTACTTCCATGCCGTACAGCAAGATACAGGTGTTTTCTGTGGAAAGCGCCGGTACATTTGACCTTGACAGCGAGCTGGAGCTGTATTTCAGCAGCCTTGGGAAAGTGAAATTTGAGTTTTCTAAAAGCTGCAATATCACGGAGATCTGTAATATCATCGGACGCTATGTCCTGTGAGACAGGCGATCCCGGTAAGGAGGGAGCATTATGCAACAGGGCGAAAGCCATGAGGGGATGCTGCGCATCGGCGAAGTTTGCCGGCTGACAGGCGTTTCAGAAAGCAAGCTGCGGCTGTATGACAGGGAGAACGTGCTTACGCCGTCTGTACGTGACCCGAAAAACGGCTACCGCTATTACACGGCAGAGGATGTGGAAAAACTCCGGCAGATACTGGTGCTGCGGGAGCTGGGCATGGGGCTGGAGGAGATACGGCAGCATCTTGCGACTTCCGGTTTCCGGCAGGCAGTCATTGCGCAGATCGGCGTGCTGGAGCAGCAGCAGGTAAGGAACGCACAGCTGACCGGATTTGCAAGAGCTGTGAAGCTCACCGGGCTGATGCCGGAGGAGTATGCCTCTTTTCGGGACATGCCAACAGAGGAGGGGATACAGGCAGCCGTTTCCGTGCTTGATCTGGATCAAGCACGGAAAGCCAACGCCGGGCAGATGCGGTTTTCATCCGTTGCGGACATCGAGGCACTGACGGAAACGCTCTTTGCGCTCAGTCTGATGCGGGAGCTTGACCCGCACGAAGCCGTGGCTGTGGAGCTGATCGCTATGTTCCGGGAGGAACTGGACCGTCTGAAAGCTGCCACGCTGTACACGTTCCGCAACATGGGGAAGTGCTTTGCAGCGGACGGAACATTTGCGGAGGACATCGACAAGGCATTCGGGGCAGGAACGGCAGCTTTCATCGGGAAAGCCATTGCGGTCTACTGTGAAACGGTGCAGGAAGTCCCCACAAGGGAAGAAATGTTGTTGCAAACAGAATAAAGGAGGATGTATATGGGTAAAGCAAAAAAAGGCTGTATCGGCTGTCTGGCAGCGCTGGGGATCTTGTTCCTGCTTGCGGTGCTTGGCTCTTGTATGGGGAGACTGTCGGGGAAACAGGAGGAAACACCGACAGAAACGGCTGCTGTGATTGAAACAATTGCTGAGACGGAAACAGTTGCTGAGACGGAAACAGCCGCCGTAACAGAGACAGGCTCGCCGGAAACCGATCCCGTCCCGGAAACAGACACCGCTCCCGGAGAAAGCATCCCGGAAACTGCCGAGGAGACCACAGAGGCGGTCTCGCCGGGATTCAAGGAGATGATGGACAGCTATGAGGCTTTTTTTGACGAGTATGTGGCTTTCCTGAGATCTTACAGCGAAGCCAGTGACCCGATCTCGATGCTGGCGGAATATTCGCAAATGATGCTGCAATATTCGGAAACGATGGACAAAATGGACGAACTCGATGAGGACAGCATGACCCCGGCAGAATATGCCTACTACACGGAAGTCATGCTCCGTATCGATGCCAAATTGCTCGAGGCGGCTGCCTACAGCATGGGCAGTACCTGAGAGATCCCGTCAAAGCCGGCTGACTGCCGGCTTTTTTCTTCTCCGGTACTTGACATTTCCCGAAAAATGCGGTACAATAGAAGTATCAGTACATTCAAGGAGGAGGTATTTCTATGAAGCTGCTGAAGAAGCTGGCAGCAGGTGTGACTGCACTCACGCTCTGCGCCGGGATGTTCTCCGCTTTTCCCGTGAATGCGGTGGACACCAATAATGATGACTGGCTCCATGCCGTCGGAAGCCGTCTGTACGACAAGGACGGCAATGAAGTGTGGCTCACCGGAGCGAATTGGTTCGGGTTCAACTGCTCGGAGAACTGCGCACACTACCTCTGGAGTGCGGATGTGGATGAGGTGCTGTCCTCTGTTGCCGATCACGGGATCAATGTCATCCGTTTTCCGATCTCTACCGAACTGCTGCTTTCGTGGAAGAACGGTACGCCGAACCCCGTTTCAAGCGTGTCTGCCAACACCGACCCGGCTTTTACCATCAACCCGGATTTCTGTGAGGCAGACGGCAAGACACTGAAAAACAGCATGGAGATCTTCGACATCATCATGCAGAAGTGCAAGAAGTACGGCATCAAGGCGTTTATTGACATCCATAGCCCCCATGCTGACAATTCCGGGCACAATTACAATCTCTGGTACGGCAAAGAGACCGCAGACGGCACAATGGTCACAACAGAGATCTGGATCGAGACCCTCACATGGCTTGCCGAGAAGTACAGCAATGACGATACGCTCATCGGCTATGACCTCAAGAACGAGCCGCATGGAAAGGGGCAGGAAGGCGCTGAGGCTGCCAAGTGGGATGGTTCTAAGGATGAGAACAACTGGGCATATGCTGCAACGCAGTGTGCCGATTCTATCCTTGCCGTCAACCCCAATGTCCTGATCTTCATCGAGGGCGTGGAACAGTCCCTCAAACGCCCGGGTACTTCTGATTACTGGGGCATGCCCGATTCGCTGACCGATTCCCCCTATATCCCGGCATGGTGGGGCGGCAATCTGCGGGGCGTGCGGGACTATCCGATCAAGCCGGAAAGCGGCACGAGCCAGATCGTCTATTCGCCGCATGATTACGGACCGTCCGTTTTTGCACAGACGTGGTTTGAAAAGGATTTCACGACACAGACACTGCTGGATGACTACTGGTATGATACATGGGCATATGTCAATGCCGAGGACATCGCACCGCTGCTGATCGGTGAGTGGGGCGGTCACATGGACGGCGACAAGAACCAGAAATGGATGGAGCTGCTGCGGGACTACATGATCGCACACCACATCAACCATACGTTCTGGTGTCTGAATACCAACTCCGGTGATACCGGCGGTCTGTGGACGAGTCTTGGCTTCACGGCAGCAAGCGGTACTTCGATCGAATGGGATGCGGACAAGTACGGACTGATGGAGGAAGCCCTCTGGCAGACATCGAAGTCCGGCAAGTATATCGGACTTGACCACGAGACACCGCTCGGAGAGAACGGCACGGGCATCACGGTCTCGGAGTACTATGCAAGCTACGCAGACAGCGAGGGCAGCAACCTCGATGCGGGCGGCAAGACCGATCCGGTCGATCCGCAGATCCCTCCGACGGAGACCCCTGCGGATACGGAAGCACCGAAAGATACAGAAGCACCGCAGGATACCACAGAGCAGACCGTACCGGCAGATATTATCTATGGGGATGTGGATGATGACGGCAAGGTCAAGCTGTCGGATGTCGTTGCCCTGAACCTGTATCTGCTGAATCTGAACGATCTGGATGTCGATGCCCTGAAACGGGGCGATGTCGATCTGGACGGCAGCACTGCGCCAAATGATGCGCTGAACATCCTGTGCTTTGTCATCGATGTGATCGACAAACTGCCTGTCTGACGCATTTCCATGTGGAGAGCAGAGTTTCTCTGCTCTCCCATGTATCGCTACGAATGATTAAAAAAATAAAGTTATTTTCGATTTTGCTTAAAAAAATAAGGTATATTTTTGTTTCTGTTGACAAATTACAAAATATGTAGTAAAATAATGTCCGTGGGCTGACAACAGGTGTCCACAAATGAAATACCGGAAGCAACGGCGCTTTTCCTGTTCCGCAAGGAGGGGAGAGGTGTCGGTTTATGTTTTTTCGCCTATGGGAGAGTGAGCGTATGGAAGAACAGAGAAAAGCCGGGGGCTTGTACCGTCCGCAGTTCGAGCATGACAACTGCGGCATCGGTGCGGTGGTCAACATCAAGGGCATTCCTTCAAGGCGTGTCGTGGAGGATGCACTGCACATCGTGGAAAATCTGGAACACCGTGCCGGCAAGGATGCAGAGGGCAAGACCGGTGACGGCGTGGGGATCCTGCTCCAGATCTCGCACAGCTTTTTCACCAAGGCTGCCGCTGCGGCAGGCATTGCGCTTGGCGGAGCAAGGGATTATGGCGTGGGAATGTTCTTTTTCCCGCAGGATGAACTGAAACGCAGGCAGGCAAAGAAGCTCTTTGAGATCATTGTTGCCAAGGAGGGCATGCAGTTCCTCGGCTGGCGTGAAGTGCCTACTGTACCCGAAGTGCTCGGGGAAAAGGCACTCAGGAGCATGCCCAGCATCTGGCAGGGCTTTGTCGGCAGACCGGAGGACTGCGATAGAGGACTGCCCTTTGACCGGAAACTATATGTTGCCCGCCGTGTGTTTGAGCAGAGCAACGAAAATACTTATGTTGTCTCGCTGTCGAGCCGGACGGTCGTTTACAAGGGCATGTTCCTTGTCAAGGAGCTGCGGCAGTTCTTCCCCGATCTGCAGTCCCCGGACTACGAGTCGGCAATTGCGACCGTGCATTCCCGTTTCAGCACGAATACCATCCCGAGCTGGCAGAAGGCACACCCGAACCGCTTTATCGTCCACAATGGGGAGATCAATACGATCACCGGCAACGCCGACAAAATGCTTGCCCGTGAGGAATCGGTCGGCTGTGAGGTGCTGCGTGAGGAAATGCACAAGCTGCTGCCTATTTTAGACGTGAACGGTTCAGACTCGGCACGGCTGGACAATACGCTGGAATTTTTGGTCATGTCCGGTATGCCTTTGCCGCTTGCTGTGATGATCTTAATTCCCGAACCGTGGAAAAATAACCGTACCATGTCCCGGCAGAAACGGGATTTCTACCAGTATTATGCCACGATGATGGAACCGTGGGACGGACCGGCTTCGATCCTGTTCTCGGACGGCGATGTCATGGGTGCGGTGCTTGACCGGAACGGTCTGCGCCCCTCCCGGTACTATATCACGGATGACGGTTTCCTGATCCTGTCGAGCGAGGTCGGCACGCTGGATCTTCCGGCGGAGCATATTCTCCAGAAAGACAGACTGCGCCCCGGCAGAATGCTGCTGGTCGATACCGTGCAGGGCAGGGTGATCGATGATGAAGAGCTGAAAAATTCCTTCGCCTGCCGCCAGCCCTATGGCGAATGGCTGGACAGCAATCTTGTCCGCCTGAAACAGCTGCACATCCCAAATCATAATATCGAACGCTTCTCCCACGAGAAGCTCGCCCAGATGCAGCGGGCATTCGGGTATACCTATGAGGAGATCCGTGGTTCGATCCTGCCAATGGCAGAAAAAGGCGCTGAACCCATTGCTTCCATGGGAGCAGACGATCCGCTGCCGCCGTTTTCGGGGATGCAGCCGCCGCTGTTCGATTATTTCCGGCAGCTCTTTGCGCAGGTCACCAACCCGCCCTTTGATGCGATCCGGGAAGAAGTCGTGACGGACACCTCGACCTATATCGGTTCGGACGGCAATGTCCTCGTGGAAAATGCGCAAAACTGCCATGTCCTGCGTGTTGACAACCCCATTCTCGCCAACACCGACATGCTCAAGATCAAATACATGAACGAACCCGGTCTCAAGACCGAGGTCATCCCGATCACCTATTATAAGAACACTTCCCTGAAAAATGCCATCCGGCAGCTTTTTATCCGTGCGGATAAGGCATACCGGGACGGGGCGAATATCCTGATCCTGTCCGACCGTGAGGTGGATGAGTATCATGTGCCGATCCCGTCGCTGCTTGCTGTTTCGGCATTGCAGCAGCATCTTGTTGCCACAAGAAAGCGCACGGCGCTGGCACTCATCCTCGAAAGCGCCGAACCGAGAGAAGTCCATCATTTCGCCACGCTGCTCGGCTACGGGGCGTGTGCGATCAACCCGTACCTTGCCCATGAGACGATCCGGGAAATGACCGAGAACGGCGCTCTTGACAAGGATTACTATGCAGCCGAATCGGACTATGATGCCTGTGTGCTGCACGGCATTGTCAAGATCGCCTCGAAAATGGGCATTTCCACCGTGCAGTCCTATCAGGGATCCAAGCTGTTTGAAGCGGTCGGTGTGAGCCGGGAAGTCATCGACGAATACTTCACGGGAACTGTCAGCCGAGTGGGGGGCATTACCCTCAAGGAGATCGGCGAACGGGTGGAAACGCTGCATTCCTCGGCATTTGATCCGCTCGGACTGGGTACGGAGACCGAAGTTTCCAGCTTAGGTTCGCACAAAATGCGTGCCGACCGTGAGGAACACCTCTACCGCCCCGAGACCATTCACCTCCTTCAGCAGGCGAGCCGGACGGGGGACTATGAGATCTACAAGCAGTATGCCGCTGCCGTCCATGTGGAGGGCAGAAGCATGCAGCTGCGGGATATGCTGGAATTTGTCTACCCGGAGGACGGCGGTATTCCGCTCGAAGAAGTCGAACCCGTGGAAACCATTCTGCACCGCTTCAAGACGGGGGCAATGTCCTACGGTTCGATCTCACAGGAAGCGCATGAAACGCTTGCGATCGCCATGAACCGCATCGGCGGCAAGTCCAACAGCGGTGAGGGCGGCGAAAGCGAAGAACGCCTTGCCACTGCCGGAACCGACCACGACTGCTCCTCTGCCATCAAGCAGGTGGCTTCCGGGCGGTTCGGTGTCACTTCCGAATACCTCGTCAGCGCAAAAGAATTGCAGATCAAGTGCGCCCAAGGTGCAAAGCCCGGCGAGGGCGGACATCTGCCGGCAGGAAAGGTCTATCCGTGGATCGCCAAGACACGGCACTCCACGCCCGGTGTGGGGCTGATCTCACCGCCGCCGCACCATGATATTTACTCCATCGAAGATCTGGCACAGCTCATTTACGACCTGAAAAATGCCAACACCCAAGCCCGCATTTCCGTCAAACTCGTTTCCGAAGCCGGTGTCGGCACAGTTGCTGCCGGTGTTGCGAAAGCCGGTGCAGGCGTTGTCCTGATCTCCGGGTATGACGGCGGCACGGGTGCAGCACCTGCGACTTCCATTCACCATGCCGGGCTGCCGTGGGAACTGGGCATTGCGGAAACGCATCAGACGCTCATGATGAACGGTCTGCGCTCCCGTGTTGTGGTGGAGACGGACGGCAAGCTCATGACCGGACGGGATGTGCTCGTTGCGGCATTGCTTGGTGCGGAGGAATACGGCTTTGCGACTGCACCGCTGGTGACAATGGGCTGCATGATGATGCGTGTCTGCAACCTCGATACCTGCCCGGTCGGCATTGCGACCCAGAATCCGGAACTGCGCAAGCGCTTTTCGGGCAAGCCGGAATATGTCATCAATTTCCTTACCTTTGTAGCGGAGGAACTGCGGGAATACATGGCAAAGCTCGGTGTGCGCACTGTGGATGAACTCATCGGCAGAACAGATCTGCTGCGGGTGCGGGATGCTGAGGCTGGCAGCCGGGAGCATTTAATGGATCTCTCCGCACTGCTTGGCGAGAGCCAGCCGTGTCACTTTGAACCGAAGGATGCGTATGATTTCAAACTGGAGGAAACGCTCGATGAGCGTGTGCTTCTGAAAAAAATGCCCCTGACCGGACATAAAAAGACCATCGAAGTCCATGTTTCCAACACGGACAGAACGTTCGGCACGATGTTCGGTTCGGCACTGACCCGGAAATTCGGCACGGCACTGGAGGACGATACCTACCATGTGAAGTGCATCGGTTCGGGCGGACAGAGTTTCGGGTCATTCATCCCGAAAGGACTGACACTGGAACTTTGCGGCGACAGCAACGACTACTACGGCAAGGGGCTGTCCGGCGGCAGACTGATCGTCTATCCGCCTGCCAATGCTGCCTATAAAGCAGAGGAAAATATCATCATCGGCAATGTGGCACTCTATGGCGCAACGTCCGGCAAGGCATTCATCAATGGTATCGCCGGAGAACGGTTCGCCGTCCGGAATTCGGGGGCATATGCCGTTGTAGAGGGCGTGGGCGACCACGGCTGCGAATACATGACTGGCGGACGTGTGGTCGTTTTAGGGCGCACGGGGAAGAACTTTGCAGCCGGCATGAGCGGCGGTATCGCCTATGTGCTTGACGAGAAGAGAGACCTGTATATGCGCCTGAACAAGGAGCTTGTCTCGTTGCAGGAAGTCACGGAGAAGTACGATGTGCTGGAACTCAAGACCATGATCGAGGAACACGCCGCAGCGACAGGCTCGGAAAAGGCAAAGCGCATTTTAGCCGATTTTACAAATTATCTGCCCTACTTCAAGAAGATCATGCCGCATGACTACGCAAGGATGCGGCAGGCGATCCTTTCCATGGAAGAAAAGGGCATGCAGACCGAACAGGCGGAGATAGAGGCATTCTATCTGACCGTACACCATGCGTGAGGAGGGATCGCAATGGGTAAACCGACTGGTTTTATGGAATATGCCCGTGTCCGGAATTATGACGTTCCGGTCGAGGAGCGTACTCAGAATTTTCAGGAGCTGCACAGTCCTCTCCCGGAGAAAACACGCCGGGAGCAGGCGGCAAGGTGTATGGACTGCGGTGTGCCGTTCTGTCAGTCGAATTACGGCTGTCCGCTGCATAATCTGATACCGGAGTGGAATGACCTGCTGTACCGGGGCGAATATGACGAGGCAGCCAGACGGCTGCTGATGACCAACAATTTCCCGGAATTTACTTCACGGGTCTGCCCGGCACTGTGTGAAACAGCTTGCATCTGCGGGCTGCACGGTGACCCGGTGACGACACATGACAACGAGCATTTCATCATTGAACACGCCTTTGCGCATGGCTTTGTGAAGCCGAAGCACTCCCCCGTAAAGAGCGAAAAGCGGGTGGCTGTCATTGGTTCCGGTCCTGCGGGGCTGGCAGTCGCCGATCAGCTTTCGGGGCGGGGGCATAGTGTCACGGTGTTTGAGCGTTCCGACAGGGTGGGCGGCTTGCTGATGTACGGCATCCCGAACATGAAGCTGGACAAATCGGTCATCGACCGCCGCATCGCTTTGATGAAAGAGGCAGGTGTGGAATTCCGCACGAATACGGACATCGGGCGGGATGTGGCTGCTTCTAAGGTGCTGAAAAAATTTGATGCGGTCGTTTTGGCATGCGGGGCATCGCACCCGAGAGATCTGGACGCACCCGGTCGGGATGCGGAGGGAATTTACTTTGCGGTGGATTACCTGACGACTGCTACGAAAACGCTCCTGAGCGGTGCAGATCCGGCAGATGCGCCGGTGACTGCCAAGGACAAAAAGGTCATTGTGGTCGGCGGCGGCGATACGGGCAACGACTGTGTGGGTACAGCCATCCGGCAGGGGGCTGTTTCTGTGACACAGCTTGAAATGATGCCGAAGCTCCCGGACGTGCGGGCAGAAAATAATCCCTATCCGGAATATCCGAGGGTATGCAAGACGGACTACGGACAGGAAGAAGCCATTGCCGTATTCGGCAATGACCCGAGGATCTACGAGGCGACCATTCGGGAATTCCTCAAGGACGAAAACGGGAAACTCCGGGGCGTGCGGCTGGTGAAGGTGCATTTCGAGACAGACCCGGAGACGGGCAGACGGGAAATGATCTATGGCGAGGAAAGCGAAATGGAAGCCGATCTGGTGCTGATCGCTGCCGGGTTCTTAGGGGCAGAGCAGTATGTGGCAGATGCGTTCGGGGCTGAACTGGACGGGAGAACGAATGTGGCTACGCTTGGCGGTTCGCACGTGACTGCCGTCCCGAAAGTGTTCACTGCTGGAGATATGCACAAGGGACAGTCTCTTGTGGTGCGGGCGATCGCTGACGGCAGAGCTGCTGCAAGGGAAGTGGATGAATTTTTGATGGGATATACGAATTTAACATAAGAAAAGCATGCTCCCGGTGTAGCTGTGGTGCTGCACCGGGAGACTGCACGGCGGTGAAAATATGCCGGATCGTGCAAAGTGACGGAAAAAACATCCGGAAAGGATGCCGGATGCTCCCAAAATGGTGGTCCTTCCGTACAAATTCCATAAAAACTACACACAGTTACCGTTTTGTAACAAATGAGAAAAAGCGTGATTATTTACGTCATAATGCACAAAAAAATAGCGTTATATTTGTGCATATACTTCAAAAAAAATGAAAGAATGGATGAAAGCATTGACTTTTTACGCAGAGTGTTGTATATTTAATTTAGTGAAAGCAAGCACTATGTCCTGCGGTATCTAGCAGGGCAGGAAGATGGGGTGACAGTGTAGCAAATGGTTTCGATCAAAGATATTGCGCAGGCATGCGGAGTTTCTACAGCGACCGTGAGCAAGGCACTGAACAACCGTGAGGATGTGAATACCGCAACAAGAGAACGTGTGCAGGAGACTGCAAGGCAGCTCGGCTATCTGCCGAACGCTACAGCACGTGCTTTGAAGACCAATAAGACATATAATATAGGTGTCCTGTTGGCGGACAAGGCAGGCAGTGGTCTGAATCACTACTTCTTTGCGTCCATTCTCGACAGCTTCAAGGTGGTCATGGAACGGAACGGTTACGACCTGACGTTTATCAGCAACCAGAAAAATTCCTACTACGAACATTGCCTTTACCGGAGCGTGGATGGTGTTCTTGCGGCGTGTGTCGATTTTGACTCCGCCGAGATACAGGAACTGCTCGGCAGCAGCCTTCCGGTGGTTTCGGTAGACCATGTGAGTGACGGGAAATATGCGGTGGTTTCCGATAATGCGCAGGGCATTCGTTCAGCAGTCGAATATGTACTGCAAATGGGACATACCCGGCTTGCCTATATCTATGGTGAGGAGTCACAGGTCACGGCGGCACGCAGAAATGTGTTCTGCGAAGTGCTTGCGGAACATCACCATGAAGTGGACGGCAGCATGCTGTTGCAGGGAAAATATCTCCACTCAGCACTTGCTTATGAACTGACCACGCAGCTTCTCCGGAAATTGCAGCCGACCTGCATTTTCTATCCCGATGATATCAGCGCCGTAGCAGGTATGCAGGCGATACGGGATGCCGATCTTGTGGTAGGCGGTGAGGTGTCCGTCGTTGGATTCGACGGAAATCCGCTTCTGCAAATGGCTGGTCCGTACCTGACAACTGTCCGGCAGGATACCAAAGAGATCGGTGAGCGTGCGGCGGCTCTCATGCTCCGGCTGCTTCAGAAAGATGAAATTCCCGAAAGCGAACGCATCTGCACGGTGCAGACCGAATTGCTGAAAGGAAAGACCGTGGCACGCCTTTGACCGTGCCGAAACCCAAGCATATTATATTTCACAAGGAAATATAATATATATATCTTAAGGAGGAAAATACCAATGAGCAAATTGACAAGAACACTGGCTCTGCTCGCTGTTCTGGCTATGTCTGCTACTGCATTCACAGCTTGTAATGGTGGCAGCGAGTCCAGCAACGACAGCAGTTCCGCTACCGAGAGTTCCGCTGATGAAAGTTCCGCAGATGAGAGCTCCGCAGATGAGAGCTCCGCAGATGAGAGTTCCGATGAGGAAAGCTCTGGCGAGGAGACACCTTCCGTTGACCTGACCGATGACGATCCTACACTGACCATCGTTTGCTGGAACAACAACGACCTCGGTCCGATGATGGATATGTACGGCAACGAGAACGTAAAGTGGGAACAGTCCGGTACAGACGGTACTTCTGCTTCCACTGAGTATGCAACATTCCTGGGCTCCGGTAAGGACATCGACCTGTTCGTTGCAGAAGCTGGCTGGATCCTGAACTACATCACCGATGAGTATGCTCTGCCGGTTTCCGAGCTGGGTCTCACCAAGGATGACTACAAGGACGCTTATCAGTACACCGTAGACGTTGCTACCAACGAGAACGGCGACCTGATGGGCTGCTCTTGGCAGGCAGCAGCAGGCGGCTGGGCTTACAATACCGACATTGCTAAGGAGCAGCTCGGTATCGAGACACCTGAGGATATGCAGGCAGCTGTTGCTGACTGGGATAAGTTCGAGGAGACTGCTGGCAAGCTGAAGGATGCTACTGGCGGCGATGTATACATGACCTGCTCTCTGGGCGGTATGTGGCAGTGCTACTCCACCGCTATCGACAGTGCATGGGTAGAGGATGGCGTGATCAACACTGCTACCGCTAGGGACTTTGCTGAGATGGCAAAGAAGTATGTTGACAACGGTTATGTAAATCCTGCTATTGCACAGTGGGATGGCGACTGGTTCAACTACGGTGTAGACGGTAAGTGCCTCGGCTACTTCTTCTCCACATGGTGCCTGACTCAGGGTGCACAGCTCGAGGGTAACTGCGGTACAGAAGGTAACTGGAACATCGTTGTAGGTCCGCAGGAATACTTCTGGGGCGGTTCTTGGCTCTGCGTTGCAAAGACCATCAACACCAAGGCTACTGCTGCTGACTTCATCAGATACTTCACTGTAAACAAGGATACTATGAAGGAATACGCTCTGAGCTCCGGCGACTTTGTAAACAACAAGGTTGCTATGGCTGAGATCGTGGAAGAAAAGTCCAACTCCAACCCGCTGCTGGGCGGTCAGGATCAGTTCGCTGTACTGACGGAAGTTGCTGATGGCATCAACATGAGCGACTCCATCTCCAAGTATGACCAGAGCCTGAAGGATAGCTTCCTGAACACACTGAAGGATGAGATCGAGTCCAAAGATGTTGACACTGTCATCGCTGACTTCGTGGCTGATGCTACATCCAAGAACACCGACCTGTCTGCTCCTGAGGCATAAGCCCTCTGTTTAGAACTAGGAAACCAAATACTAAATATGTCGCCTGTGGGGGTATTCTGCCCCCATAGGCAACATGTTGTAAATTCATGTTGAGAGGGTGAACAAGCAATGGCTTCAGCTGCACAGCGTCGCATCAAATCTATCAGTTATGCCAAATACGGATATATGTTCATTGCACCTTTTTTCCTTGTGTATGCCTTTTTCCAGATTTGGCCTCTGATCTACACCTTTATTCTTTCTTTCAAGGGCAACCAGTCCAACTGTGGTGCGTGGGTAGGACTTGATAACTATACCACCATTGTGCTTGGACAAGGTCTTGCTCCCGGTGCTGCCAACATCAAGGCAGAATTTTTACAAGCGCTCGGACAGACTTTTATCCTGTGGTTCGGTAACTTTGTGCCGCAGATCCTGCTGTCTTTGCTGCTTGCTGTATGGTTTACAGATGCAAAACTCAAGCTTCCGGGCAAGGGATTTTTCAAAGTCGTTATGTACATGCCGAATATCATCACGGCTGCATCCGTTGCAGCTCTGTATGTGAACCTCTTCGGTGATTCGGAGCGTTACTTCGTAAACTCCTTGCTGATGCACAACTTTGGCATGGAAGATCCGATCAAGTTCCTTTCCACACCTTGGCCGGCACGTATCCTTGTCATGTTTATTCAGACATGGCTGTGGTTCGGTAATACCATGATCATGCTCATGTCCGGTATCATGGGTATCAACCCATCTCTGTTCGAGGCTGCCGATATCGACGGCGCAAACTCGTCACAGATCTTCTTCAGGGTAACTCTGCCTCTGCTGCAGCCTATCATGGTGTACACGCTCGTTACTTCCATGATCGGTGGTCTCCAGATGTTCGATATTCCTTATCTGCTGAGGACTGGCGCTCAGTATAGCAAGAATCTGGAAACGGTCGCAGTTTTCGTATATGCTAACTTCAACAACGGTCCTGCCAATGTATCCAACTATGGTCTGGCGGGCGCTGCCTCCATGATCATCTTCGTCATAACGGCGATACTAGGCTCGATCACGTTCTATATGAACCGTGATAAGGACGAGATCGCGAAGAAGAAGCAGCGCAAGAGAGCTGAAAAGCAGTACAAAGCTAAGATGAAGCAGGGAGGGTTGACGCTATGAGTAAAAAGGACATTTACGCTCAGCCCAAGGATAATTATCATGCAAAGATCGTTGCGAAATCTACTGCAGTATTTATTGTGTGTATTTTGCTGACTTTGCTATGCCTTGTGCCGATCTACATTCTGATCGTCAATGCGACACACACGTCTGAGGAACTCCGCAGAAACGCTTCACAGTTCTTTCCCGGCAATGCTCTGATGACGAACATCAACTTCCTGTTGGAGAAGCTCCCGGAGGATGCGAGCCGTACCGACAAGAATACTGCTCAGATGTATGCTGGTCAGTTCAATGTTGTCAAAGGTTACATAAACTCGCTGATCATTGCGGGCTGCACCACGCTGCTGACGGTGTTCTTCTCCGCCATGACAGCTTACGGTCTGACAGTCTATGATTTCAAACTCAGCGGTCCGGCTTATACGTTCATCATCGCTGTGATGATGATCCCGGTACAGGTATCTTCGGCTGGTTTCGTAAACTTTATGTATCAGCTCAACCTGATCGATAGCTTCATCCCGCTGATCATTCCGGCAGTTGCGGCACCTGCGGTCATCTTCTTCATGAAGTCGTACATGAAGTCGAGTTTCCCACTGGACATCGTGGAGGCTTCCCGAATAGACGGCTGTGGCGAGTATCGGACATTCCTGACAATTGCACTTCCCATGATGAAGCCCGCAATTGCAGTTCAGGCGATCTTCGCATTCGTTGCAAACTGGAACAACTACTACACGCAGAACATGATCCTCAAGGATCAGAGCAAGAAAACGATACCGATCATGGTATCCTCCATCTTGGGCTTCGACAGAACACCGAACTATGGTGTAAACTACCTCTGCGTATGTCTGTCGATCTTGCCGATCGTTATTATTTACTTCTGCCTGTCTAAGTTCATTATCGCCGGCGTTGCACTCGGCGGTGTCAAGGAGTAATGACTCCCAATTCGCAAAACATCAACTTACCCCCTGTCGTTTCCGGCAGGGGGCTTTTTTTAGATCAGTGAAATTTGTCCGGCATCTTCGAGGTCTTTTGCCAGCTTTCCGGCAGCCGGAATGTTCGGGGCTGCAAAGGTCTCCACCTGTGCGAGCCGTTCTCCGGTGGGGAGTTCCGCAGAGGTGACGGTCTGCTTTGCCTTCAAAGTCATGACCTGTACGCCCTGAGAAGTGCGTGTGGATTTCTCCGGGATCTGACCGGTCTGCACAAGGATCGCACGATTTCCGGAAGAGCGAAGCAGCAGGGGAACATCTTCCGCAATGTGGAACAGCTTGACAAGCGGGGATCTGTCAGAAAAGGCGTTCGTCAGGCGTTTCCGGTTTGTCTTGGTCGTGTAGGCAGAAAGCGGCACACGGGCGATCTTGCCGTTTTCAAAGACGAACAGCAGCGAACCGGTGTAGTCCCCGGCAGGCAGCATGGCGACTAGATGTTCATTTTCCTCAAATTCAAGCTTGACCGGGATAAAGTCGCCCAGCAAACTTGCCTTGGAATCCTCAAACTGACTTGCCCTTGCCTTGTAGACCTGCGCCTTATCCGTAAAGAACAGCAGCTCGGTCTTATTCGTGACATCGAGCTGGAGAATAAGACTGTCGCCGTCCTTGACTTTCTGCTCACCGCTCATGCGCAGGCTTTGCGGCGTGATCTTCTTGAAATAGCCCTCTTTGGAGAGGAAAATGTGTACCGGATGATCCGGTGTATCATCTTCCGGAACGTAAGGCTCTTCGTCAACGGCATCCATGATGAGCGTCCGGCGGGGCTGACCGTATTTCTTAGCCGCAGCTTTCAGCTCCTCCTTGATAATGGTGCGGATGCGCCCCGGCTTGGCAAGAATATCCTCCATGTCAGAGATCTCTTCCGTCAGCTTGTCCACATCGGCAAGTTTGTTGAGGATGTACTCCCGGTTGAGGTGACGGAGCTTGATCTCTGCCACATATTCCGCTTGGATCTCATCGATGCTAAAGCCGTCCATCAAATTGGCAACGACCTGCACCTCTTCGGGTGTAGCCCGGATGATCGCGATCGCCTTGTCGATGTCCAGTAGGATCTTTTTCAGACCGAGCAGCAGATGCAGGCGGTCTTTCATTTTGTTGAGGTCGAAAAATACCCGGCGCTTGACACATTCCATGCGGAAAGAGAGCCATTCTTCCAGAATTTCCCGCACACCCATGACCCGTGGCATATTGCCGATCAGAATGTTGAAATTACAGCCGAACGTATCCTGCAAAGGTGTCATACGGAACAGTTTCTGCATCAGCTTTTCGGGGTCGATGTCCCGCTTCACATCAATGGCAAGACGGAAGCCGTTCACATCGATCTCATCACGGGCATAGGTGACTTCACGCAGCTTTCCGTTTTTGGCAAGTTCCGTGATCTTGTCCTTGATCTGCTCCAGTGTTGTGGTGTAGGGGATCTCCGTGATCTCGATGCAGCGGGCTGCCTTGTCGTAATTCCACTTTGCCCGAAGTTTCAGGCTGCCCCGCCCGGTCTCCACGACTTTGCGCATTTCCTCTTCGTCATAGAGCAAAATGCCGCCGCCGGGGAAATCCGGTCCTTTGAGGGTAGAGAGAATGTCGTGTTTCGGGTCGTCCATGAGCTTGATACACGTTTTGCACAGCTCTTCGAGGTTAAACGGGCAGATATTGCTTGCCATCGAGACGGCGATACCCATATTGGCGTTGACGAGAACGGACGGGAACGTTGCCGGGAGCAGCGTTGGCTCAGTCATGGTATTGTCGTAATTTGGGACAAAATCTACCGTTTCCTTGTCGATCTCCGAGAATAATGCCTCACAGATAGGGGCAAGCTTCACTTCCGTGTAACGGGCAGCGGCAAATGCCATATCCCGGCTGTAATATTTACCAAAATTTCCCTTGGAATCCACGTAGGGGTGAAGAAGGCATTCGTTCGCGCGTGTCAGGCGCACCATAGTCTCATAGATCGCCTGATCGCCGTGAGGGTTCAGGTGCATGGTCTGTCCTACCACGTTGGCGGACTTGGTGCGTGGACCGTTGAGCAAGCCCATTTTGTACATGGTGTAGAGCAGCTTGCGGTGTGAGGGCTTGAAGCCATCGATCTCCGGAAGCGCACGGGAAATGATGACACTCATTGCATAGGGGAGGTAGTTCTTTTCGAGGGTGTCGGTGATCTCCTCCTCCTGCGTAGTGCCTTCGTTCTCGAACCATGCATCCATGGCTGGTTTTTTGGGTCTTGGGGGTTCTTTTTTCCTTGGCATAATGTATCCTTTCTATGGAGCCGCCTTAGGGCGGGGAATAGCGTACTTTACTATCTTACCACAAAAAAAGGATCTTGTCAAGCGCTGGGAAAATATGGGAGTGAATAAATTGCGGTTATTATGTGCATCTACTCTGTTTCAGGTAAGATAAAAGCAGCAGTTAAGCAAGCCGACCTTTGCGGCGTAGCCGCATTGGGAGGCAGGACGGGTGCAGCGTCACGCTGCTCCGCCCAAGGGCGGAAAGGATAGTTCAAATAAGAGGAAAGAAGGGGGCACTTTTTTGCCAAAAGTGCCCCCTCGTCCAAAAACAGCATCCATGCTGTTTTTGGACTTCACCCCTGAAAATGGCGAAGTATAGAAGTGTTTCGCCGCCTGCGGGCGGCGACCAGAGGGCGCTGCCCTCTGGACACCCGCCAGCTTTTTTGAAAAAAAGCTGGAGCAAAAAACTTTTGTCTTGTCGCCCAATGCACCTTCGGCGCAAAGGGCGACTGCTCTCAGTTAAGATTAAGTAGCAATCGAGCAAGCCGACCTTTGCCGGGCATAGCCCGGCATTGGGAGGCACAACGGAGCCTGTCGCCTGCCACTCTTCATTCATTCAGATAATAATGCAGCAGCAATGCCGTCATGCCATGATAGGAATGCACCCCGTCCGGCACGCCGTTGACTTTCAGGGAGGTGTCCATGACCTTGTCTGCTGTCTGGTTGACAACATCTGTCGGGATGACCTCTTTCTCTTGATTGGTCTCCCAGTAATCCGCCGGTACGAAGGTATACATATCCTGCCGCACGCCATCGGACATGGTGGCTGAAATGGCTTTGTACTCCGCCCAAGCCGCTTCATCGTCCCCGAGATCCAGTTCCAGCCATTCCAGCGCACTGATCAGCGCCGAGTAGCGGAAATCTGCACTTTCACTTGTCATGCACGCCAGAAATGCATAATATCCAGCTTCATCCTCGAAAATATTGCCCTTCAGGTGGGTGTATTCATGGCAGACCGTGACAGGCAGATTGACCGGGTAAACATCCGGGTTATAGTTCGCTTCCATGGAATGCGGATAGTAGATGCCCAGCAGCCCCTGCTGCGAAAAGAAGTAGCTGTGAAAGATCGGCTTGGCATCCGGGTAGTACCCTGCATACTGCGGTTCACTTTCCGCAAGCCGTCCCATACAAGCTTTCGCCTCGTCCATGAGGTCGTCCGTCAGGGTGAAATAGCCGTCCGCATCCCGTGCGACCTGTTCGCCTGCTGCATTCGCCTGTGCCACAAGAGAAGCATAGACATGGAGCACTTCCGTGTTTTCATAGGTGCAGTCTCCCAGTGTTTTGCTTTTCTGTGTACCCTGATAGAGTACGAAAAAGTGCATCGTTGCCACACAAAACACATACGTAAGCACCCAGCCGCAGCACCGTCCGTAGAAGCAGGTGATCTTGCCCCGTTTTCCTTTCCCGAAGATCATGCACAGCGGAAAGCTCACGATGACCAGCACCGCCAGCACGATCCCTGCCACGATCACCCATTCTCCGATGGAAAAGGGGAGAATGCCGGAGATCCTGCACCAGAATGCAGACAAGTGCGGGAATACGTGCGCAATGTACCAGTCCACTGCCGGGTGACAGAGCCGTGCCAAGCCATTAACGGCAAGCATCTGCAGGCAGAGGAGGAACATGACCTTTGTGGAGCGCCTGAGCTTCATGACGTTTCACCATAGGGCTGATAGCAGATGTTGATGTCCACATCGCCTGCAATGCCCGGAATGTGCCCGTCTGAGCAATACTGCCACATACGGTAGTCGTAGTAGTAGGTGGCTGCATCATTGTATTCTGCCAGCCAGAAGTCGTAGTCTGTCAGCGCCGGCAGTTCGAGCTTGAGGAGCGTTGTCCGCTTGTTCTGGTAGACCATCGGCGTAAAGCCAGCAGCCTTGATCGTTTCACAGAAGGCAATGGTGCAGTCCGTGAGCGTATCCACTGCCATACCGTCCGTCCGGGCAGTATCCGTGGAGACTGTCTCCCAGTCGTAGACGATCGGGTAGGTGAGGGGATAATCGCCCACAAGGGCAAGTGTCATTTCCGCTTCTTCAACGGCTTCCTGCGGGGTGATCGCCTGTGAGTAGAAATAAACGCCCACATCCAGTCCGGCAGCCATTGCGCCCTGTACATTGGCATCGAAATAGGGGTCGATCGCTAACTCCCCCGAACCGTACCCCCGGAAGCCGCAGCGGATCATGGCAAATCCCACACCGGCAGCCTTGACGGTCTGCCAGTCGATCTCTTTCTGGTGGGCAGACACGTCCACGCCCACAACAGAGGTGATCTTTCCGTCCTCTATGTAATAATTCAGCCCGTTGCGGTTGACTGTCTGTTCCGGGTCATGGGAGCAGGCAGGCACGTCCGCCAGTACAGGCAGCCAGATCTCCCCGTAGCCGCCCTCTTCGAGCAGGATCTTTTCTCCCGTTGTCCGGTAAAAGGGGGATGCTTCTGTTGCGGCGGTGGTTTCTGCTTCGGTGGGGGAAGGGGGATCCGTTGCCTCGAGAGAGGCGGGTACGTTCTCCGGCTTGCCCCGCAGCAGCAGGAATACAACGATACACAGCAGCAGGATAATGAGTATGGACTGGAAAATGGTAATGAGTTTCAGATCGTGCATGGGTCTCTCCTTTCGACAAATTTCTTACTTTCAGTATACCATACTTTTTGGGATCTGTAAAGGGCTATGCCGGAAATTCCAACGGTTTCCAGTGCTTCATATAAGTATATGCACAGCCGGACAGCGACAGCACCTATACGATCTGCCCAAATTGAGTTCCGGGATCTGTGCATAGTTACAAAGTTCCCGGAAATGTGTCAGGTTTTTCTTTTCTCATGTGTTCTAATAACTAGAAGCCTTTTTCACAAAGGCAAAAAAGGAGGTCTATCTATGAAAAAAGGAATGGCATGTCTCACCGCTGCGGTACTGCTTTTCAGCTTTACGGGCTGCCGCAGGGAAAAGACCGGGGCGACCCTTGCGGTCAACCTTGACCACTCGTACACGTCACAGCAGGTCGAGCTTGACGGCGATGTCAGCTTCATTTCACCCTTGTTTGCTGTCGGGACGGAGGTCGCACTGGATGTCAGCTATCAGGGAAAGTCAGGGGAGGAACTGCTTTTCTTAGATCCGGAAACGGGCGAGAGCCGGAGCTATCCGCTGGAAGTTAGCGGTTTGATCCTGCCGCTGCCGGATGGCAAACTGTTACAGTTCCGGCAGGATATTGCGGTCGATAAAAACTGGAATACAACGCTGAACAGCTGTGCCGCTGTCAAAATGTCAGCCGACGGCAAGGAAGAGGAGATCATTTCCGTGGAACTCCCGGAGGACTGTCAGAGCATGGGAGACGGTGCAGCCGATGCGGACGGACGTTTGTATCTGACTTACTATGGGAACGACAGCGTGTCTCATCTGTTTGCTTATGACAGTGATCTCCAGCAGATGGGAGAGATCGATCTTGGCAGCTGGGAGATCTATCGCTTGACAAGGGGGGCTTCCGGGGCAGTGTATGCGGCACTGTGGGCGCCGGCATCCGGCGGGGATGCTATCCGGCTTTTGCGGCTGGACGGTACGGAAACGGAGGAGATCGACACGGAAGAAACGTCATTCAGTATGTTCGGCCTTGAGACGGGATACGGAGACTATGAACTGCTTCTGCTCGGAAGGCATTTTGATGTCTACGGCATACAGATCAACGGTACACAGACAGAGGAAGAACTGCTCATGGATGCCATTGGATCGGACTTTTCGAGCAGTTCCATGGGCGTGACAGCACTGCCGGACGGGCGTTTATTTATAGCAGAGCAGCCCCTCTCCGAGGATCAATGGAATTGCTATCTGGCACGGGAACGTACACAGGAGGAAAAGGATAATATCCGGCTCATCAGCCTTGCAGGCGTGGCTCTGGATGACGAACTGATCGATGCCGTGTCTCATTTTAACCGCAGTCAGAGTGAGGTACGCATTGTGACAGTAGATTATGCTCAGCCGGATGATCCCTACCCCTATCCGGCAAGTGTAGAGGCGTTTCAGAAAGATCTGCTCTCCGGGGTCGTACCGGACGTGATCTGCACGGATGATCTGCCTTTCCCGGAACTGGCTTCCAAGGGCTTGTTTGAAGATCTCCGCCCGAGACTGGAGAAAGAGATCGACCCGGACGATCACTTGATGAATTTCTTTGACAGCATGGAGTACAGCGGAAAGCTGCAGCAGATCGGGTTTTCCTATTTTCTGGATACGTTCACCGGCAGGACGGAGCGTGTCGGAACGGAGACAGGACTGTCAGTTGCCGATTTTACGGCAATGGCGCAGGATCGCCCGGAGGATATGACACTGCTGGAAAGCGGCGCACCTGCGGATAATTTTCTGTATTACTTTGTGCAGCCTGCGGAGAGCAGCTTCATTGACTGGGAACAGGGGACGTGCAGCTTTCAAACGCCGGAATTTGCACAGCTCCTGTCATTGAGTGCATCTATGCCTTCTTTAGCGGTGTTAGAGCAGGGGACTTATAGCTATGCAGACGGTACAAATGTGGAGAGCGACACTGCCCTGCTGCAAAGAAGTTATATATCCAGTCCGATCGATTGGCATGATATCCATGCTGTACAGTTCAAGGGTGACGATGTCACGGCAGTGGGCTATCCGTCAGCCGGGAACCTGTTCGACCCGGACTTTACGATCTCTGTGAATGCCATGTCCAAAGAGCAGGACTTGATCTGGAAGTGGATGGACTATATGCTGTCGGACGAGTACCAGCAGGGGGTAACTTCGCTCCCTGTGAGCCGGGAAGCGCTTGCCGAGCAGATCGAAGCTGCCAAACAGGACAGCACCCACAGGGCATGGGACATGCTCACCCAGAATGAAGTACTAAGCGGTGCAGCCACCGATGCGGAAATGACACAGTTCATGGAAATGCTCGAACATACGACCGCAAGCCGCTACAGCGATCTCCACATAGATGAGATCCTGAACGAGGAACTGGGGATGTATCTTGCCGGCGACCAGACCGCGGAACAGGCAGCGGAAAAGATCCAGAGCCGGGCAGAGCTTTACCTTTCGGAAAGAAAATAGGTGATACAGAAACTCCCCTGCCGTCCGGCAGGGGAGTTTTACGGTCATACCATTGTGTTCAGTGGATTGTGTTCATGCTGACTGTTTTCCGGCTTGGCGGTCTTGACGATCTGGACATTGTTGTAGATGTCCATGCCCGTGCCGGCAGGTATGAGCTTGCCGATGATGACGTTCTCCTTCAAGCCCTGCAGATCGTCGATCTTGCCGCGGATCGCAGCATCGGTCAGCGCCTTGGTGGTCTCTTGGAAAGAAGCCGCAGACAGGAACGAATCGGAGCTGGAGGCTGCTTTCGTGATACCCTGCAAAACAGGAGAAGTCTCGATCAGGCGCATATCCGGTTCCCCGGCATCAATGAGTGCCTGAATGCGCTCGTTGATCTCATCCACTCGCTTGCGCTCGACAAGATTGCCGATGAGCATATACTCCACGCCCGGCAGGTCGTTGCTGCTGCCCGGATCCTCCACTCGTACCTTGCGGAGCATCTGGCGGACAATGACCTCGATGTGTTTGTCGTTGATGTCAACGCCCTGTAAACGGTACACTTTCTGCACTTCGATGATGATATAGTCCTGCACCGCCGAAGTGTCCAGTACCTCAAGGATACGGGACGGATAGACATTGCCCTCGGTCAGGCGGTCGCCTTTTTTGACGGCAGCGCCGTCCCGGACGTTCTGGCAATATTTGTAGTTGTAGGGGACATTGACTTCTTCGGTATCGCCGGTCTCGGGGTCACGGATGATGAGAGTGCGGATGTTCTTGTCCTCACGCAGTTCCAGCACACCGTCACGCCCTGCGATCAGGGCAGCATTTTTCGGCTTTCTCGCCTCAAACAGCTCCTCGACACGGGGCAGACCCTGTGTGATATCGCCCTCACCGCCGGATGCGATACCGCCGGTATGGAACGTTCTCATGGTCAGCTGTGTACCCGGCTCACCGATGGACTGTGCGGCGATGATGCCGACTGCCTCACCCACGGAAACGAGGTTGTTGTTGGCAAGGTTCGCACCGTAGCACTTAGCGCAGACACCACGCTTTGCCTTGCATTTGAGGACGGAGCGTATCTTGATGCGTTCCACGCCCATGTCGATGATGCGGGCAGCTTCCTTTTCGGTGATGAGTCTGTCCTTGCTGACGACCAGTTCTCCGGTCTCCGCATCCCGCAGATCGGCGCAGAGGAAGCGCCCGATCAGACGTTCGCTCATCTTTTCGATCAGTTCGTTCCCGTTCTTGATCTCATAGACATCAATGCCGTCTGTTGTGCCGCAGTCTGTTTCCCGGATGATGACATCCTGTGAAACATCGACCAGACGGCGGGTCAGATACCCGGAGTCTGCGGTACGCAGTGCCGTATCGGCAAGTCCCTTGCGGGCACCACGGGAGGAGATGAAGTATTCGAGAATGTTCAGTCCCTCACGGTAGTTGGCACGGATCGGGATCTCAATGGTCGTACCGGAGGTGTTGGAGATCAGTCCACGCATGCCAGCAAGCTGACGAAGCTGGGAGATAGAACCACGAGCACCGGAGTCTGCCATCATCTGGATGGGATTATAGGGATCCATGTTGGCTTTCAGGGCATCCGTCACCTGATCGGTGGCAGCGTTCCACGTGGAAACGACCAGCTTGGATTTTTCCAGTTCTGAGATACGTCCCATTTCGTACTGCTTGTTGATGAGGGCAATGCGTTCATCGGCAGCTTTCAGGATATCCTGCTTCTGCGGCGGGATGGTCGCATCGCAGACAGCGGTGGTGATGCCAGAACGTGTGGAATATTTGAAGCCGAGCGCCTTGATCTTGTCAAGCACTTCAGAAGTTGTGGTCGTACCGTGGATACGGATGCAGCGGTCAATGATCTCGGAGAGATTCCCTTTCTTGACGAGGAAGGAAATTTCCAGATCAAACTGCCGTTCCGAGCTGGTACGGTCTACATAGCCGAGGTTCTGCGGGATATTTTCGTTGAAGATCAGTCTGCCGATGGTGCAGTCGATGATCTTGGAGAGCTTCTTTTCTGCGACATCCTTGGTGATGCGTACCCGGATGGGGGCATGGAGCGTGACATCGCCCTCATAGTAAGCCATCATCGCTTCGTCCACATCCCGGAAACACTTGCCTGCGCCCTTGTCATCAGGTTTGAGGAGGGTCAGGTAGTACGAACCAAGTACCATATCCTGCGAAGGTACAGCCACCGGTCTGCCGTCGGAGGGCTTGAGCAGGTTGTTGGCAGCCAGCATCAGGAAACGTGCCTCTGCCTGTGCCTCAGCGGAAAGCGGCAGATGCACTGCCATTTGGTCGCCGTCAAAGTCGGCATTGAATGCCGAACATACCAGCGGATGCAGTTTCAGGGCACGCCCCTCTACGAGGATCGGCTCAAATGCTTGGATCCCCAGACGGTGGAGCGTGGGCGCACGGTTCAGCAGTACCGGATGCGCCTTGATCACGTGTTCGAGGGCATCCCAGACAGCTTTGTCAGTTGCTCTGTCCACGATCTTGCGGGCGGACTTGATGTTGGCGATCACGCCGGTATCCACAAGGCGTTTCAGGACAAAGGGCTTGAACAGTTCCAGTGCCATTTCTTTCGGGAGACCGCACTGGTACATTTTCAGTTCAGGACCGACAACGATAACGGAACGTCCGGAGTAGTCCACACGCTTGCCGAGGAGATTCTGGCGGAAACGTCCCTGCTTGCCCTTGAGCATATCAGAAAGCGATTTGAGGGCACGGTTGTTCGGCCCGGTGACGGGTCTGCCGTGTCTGCCGTTGTCGATGAGGGCATCCACAGCCTCCTGCAGCATGCGCTTTTCATTGCGGACGATGATGTCCGGTGCCTCGAGTTTCAGCATTCTCTGGAGGCGGTTGTTGCGGTTGATGACACGGCGGTAGAGGTCATTCAGGTCAGAGGTCGCATATCTGCCGCCGTCGAGCATGACCATCGGGCGCAGATCGGGCGGAATGACCGGAATGACATCCATGACCATCCATGCTGGCTTGTTGCCGGACTGGAGAAATGCCTCCACGATCTCCAAACGCTTGAGCAGCTTGATCTTCTTCTGTCCGCTGGGAAGGTCACGCAGTTCCGCTTTCAGTTCGTTGGCGGTGTACTGGAGATCATCGACCCAGTTTTCACGGCGGATCTCTGCAAATTCCTCATTGGTGGGGTCAAAATTCTGCTCAAACAGTTCGAGCATATAGGGGAAACCGGTCTTGATGACAGCGGGCTTGTCGGACGGATTGTCCTCACACTTGCGGTTGTAGGGGAGAAGCATTTCCTTATAGTCCGCATAGCCGACAATGTCGCCGTCATGGTAGCCGGAATTCTCTGCACTTTCCACATAATAGGTGAAGCGGTGCAGGTAGTTGTGGATCTCCTTTTCGGACAGCCCGATGACCTTGGAGAACATCTGGATGTGTTTCTCAAAGAAGCGCACATAGCTGTCCGGGTCATATTCCTGTAACAGCCACTGGATCGCCTCTGCGCCCATTTCCGCAATGAACGTATCTCCGTACTGTTCCTGTGTCTCCTGATATTCCTTTTCCGTGATGAGCTGGTTCTTGACAAGGGAAGTATCGCCCGGCTCTAAAACGATATATTTGGTAAAATACAGAACTTCTTCCAGACGTTTCTGGGAAACTTCCAGCACCTGCCCGATGCGGGACGGTGTTCCCTTGAAATACCAGATATGCGAGACCGGTGCAGCCAGCTCGATGTGTCCCATGCGCTCACGGCGCACCTTGGCACGGGTGACTTCTACGCCGCAGCGGTCGCAGATCTTACCCTTGAAGCGTATCTTCTTGAATTTGCCGCAGTGGCACTCCCAGTCCTTGGTCGGGCCAAAAATGCGCTCGCAGTACAGACCGCCGGTTTCCGGTTTCTGTGTTCTGTAGTTGATAGTCTCAGGGCGTTCTACAACGCCGTAGGACCATTCCCGGATGCGCTCCGGGGAGGCAAGACCGATCTGCAATGAGTCAAACGTGGTAGATTCCAAACCTTATACCTCCTTCAAAGTAGTGGCACAGCAGGCACAGCCCGCTGCCTGTATCAGAACTGAAAGTCCTCGTCCTCATCATGAAAAGGATCTTCAATATCCAGCTCTGCCGGTCCTGTGAACATGTCGTTTTCGTCCTCATCCTCGTCATCCGTGAAGTTGTCAATGTCCTCCACATCGCCGGTCGTAAAGCCGTTTTCCTCAAATTCGGATTCGCTGCTGTCATTGCGGAAGTCGTCGGAATAGTCCGCAGACGGGATAACGATCTCATCGTCCTCCTCAAAATGCTGCTTGAGGTCGATCTCCTCATGATCTTCGTCCAGCACCTTGACATCCAGACCAAGAGACTGCATTTCCTTGATGAGTACCTTGAAAGATTCCGGGATGCCCGGCTTCGGGACATTCTGCCCCTTGACGATGTGTTCATAGGTATTGACACGTCCTATGGTATCGTCCGACTTGACGGTCAGGATCTCCTGTAATGTGTAGGCAGCACCGTAAGCTTCCAGTGCCCATACTTCCATCTCACCGAAACGCTGACCGCCGAACTGTGCCTTACCGCCAAGCGGCTGCTGTGTTACCAGTGAGTAAGGACCTACGGAACGGGCATGGATCTTATCATCGACCAGATGGTGGAGTTTCAGGTAATACATATAGCCGACCGTGACACGGTTGTCAAATTTCTCACCCGTTCTGCCGTCATAGAGCGTGAACTTGCCGTCCTCGTTCATTTCCAGCGCACGGGGGTTGATGACCTTGTCCATTTTCCCGATCTCAAACGGTTCGTCACGGTAGGGCGCATTCTTTTCGTTGGCTTCCCGGAAGCAGGCACGGATGTCCTGCTCATGCGCACCGTCAAAGACCGGTGTCATGATGTGCCAGCCGAGTGCCTTGGCACTCATGCCGAGGTGTACTTCGAGTACCTGCCCGATGTTCATACGGGATGGAACGCCCAGCGGGTTGAGCACGATGTCCAGCGGTGTGCCGTCCGGCAGGAAAGGCATATCCTCCTCCGGCAGGATGCGGGACACAACGCCCTTGTTGCCGTGCCGTCCAGCCATCTTGTCGCCGACAGAGATCTTACGCTTCTGGGCGATGTAGCAGCGCACGAGCATATTTACGCCTGTACCTAACTCGGAGACTTCCGCATCGTTGTCCTCAGCGATCTTTTCGCCCCGCTTGAAGATCTTCACGTCAATGACAACGCCGCCCTCACCGTGCGGTACTTTCAGGGAGTTGTCACGGACTTCTCTTGCCTTTTCCCCGAAGATCGCCCGAAGCAGGCGTTCTTCGGCAGTCAGCTCCGTTTCACCCTTTGGCGTGACCTTGCCGACCAGAATATCGCCGGCAGTGACCTCCGCACCGATGCGGATGATGCCATGCTCGTCAAGGTTCTTGAGGGCATCGTCGCCGACATTGGGGATGTCACGGGTGATCTCCTCCGGACCGAGCTTGGTGTCACGGCACTCCAGCTCATATTCTTCGATGTGGATGGACGTGAACACATCCTCCCGGACGAGCCGTTCGTTCAAGAGAACGGCATCCTCATAGTTGTAGCCCTCCCATGTCATAAAGCCGATCAGGGCATTCTTACCGAGGGAGATCTCGCCGTCAGCCGTTGCCGGACCGTCTGCCAGCACCTGTCCTTTGCGGACAGTCTCACCGATGCTGACGATCGGACGCTGGTTGACGCAGGTGTCTTGGTTGGAGCGCTTGAACTTGATGAGTTCATAGGTATGGTCGATCTTGTCGGGATCCTGCACCACGATCCTATCCGCAGAAACGGAAGTGACAGTGCCGTCCGTTTCGGAGAGGACACATACGCCGGAATCCACGGCTGCCTTGTATTCCATACCGGTGCCCACAAACGGACGCTCGGTCTTCAGGAGCGGCACAGCCTGCCGTTGCATGTTCGCACCCATGAGGGCACGGTTCGCATCATCGTTTTCGAGGAAGGGGATCATTGCTGTTGCAACGGAAACGACCATCTTTGGCGAAACGTCCATGAAATCGACCTTGGAGTTCTCACATTCCAGAATTTTGTCCCGGAATCTTGCCGTAACTCTCGGACGTGCAAAGTGTCCGTCCTCGGTCAGCGGTTCATTCGCCTGTGCAACGATGAAGTTATCCTCCACGTCAGCCGGCATATATACGACCTCATCCGTTACGATACCGGTCGTTTTGTCCACACGGCGGTAGGGAGCTTCGATAAAGCCGTATTCATTGATCTTGGCAAATGTGGCAAGGTAGGAGATCAGACCGATGTTCGGACCTTCGGGGGTCTCGATCGGGCACATCCTGCCGTAGTGGGAATAGTGTACGTCACGCACCTCGAATCCGGCACGGTCACGGGACAGACCGCCGGGACCGAGTGCGGAAAGACGGCGCTTGTGCGTCAGCTCCGCAAGCGGGTTGTTCTGATCCATGAACTGCGAAAGGGGAGAGGAGCAGAAAAATTCCTTGATCTGTGAGGTGACGGGACGGATGTTGACGAGCGCCTGCGGGGTGATGACATCCATGTCCTGTGTCTGGAGGCTCATGCGCTCCCGGATGCCCCGTTCCATTCTTGCCATGCCGGAACGCATGGTATTCTGGAGCAGCTCTCCGACACGGCGGATACGGCGGTTGCCAAGGTGGTCAATGTCGTCGATATTGCCCACGCCCTCGCAAAGGTTGAGAAAGTAGGAAACGGAGGCAAAAATATCATCGAGGGTGATGTGATTGGGGACGAGTTCTTCCGCACGGCGTTTCATGACATCTTTCAGCTCATCAGCGGGAGTGCTGTCCAAGATCTCCCGGAGCACACGCACGCAGACAAGCTCCTTGATGCCGATCTCCGCCGGGTCGAAATCCACGTAGTCTGCCAGATCGACCATACCATTGCCGAGGACTTTGATCTCCTTTTCGACCATGCGGATGTTGGTCTGTCCGTTTTCGTCCGTGTAGAACTGTCTGGACTCGACTGTCAGGAAAGCCTCCATGACACCTGCCTGCTGGATCGCCTGTGCCTTCTCATAGGTCAGCACCTCACCGGCTTCAGCAAGCACTTCTCCGGTGACAGGATGCACGACCGGACGGGAGACGAGCTGTCCGGAAAGCCTTGCGGCAATGCCGAGCTTCTTGTTGTATTTATAGCGTCCGAACTTGCACAGATCATAGCGCCGGGGGTCGAACAGCAGCATATCCAGATGGCTGGTCGCACTTTCCACGGTCGGCGGTTCGCCGGGGCGGAGCTTCTTGTAGACTTCGATCAGACCGTCGTTGACGGTCTTGGCAGTGTCTTTCTGAAGGATCGTCTCGTAGAGTCGTTCGTCATGCCCGAACTTCTCCTCGATCTCCAGATCCGTGCCTAGCCCGATGGCACGCAGGAACGTCGTCAGCGGGATCTTGCGGTTTTTATCGATACGGACATAGACGATGTCATTGGAGTCCATTTCATATTCCAGCCATGCGCCACGGTTCGGGATGATGGTAGAACGGAACAGCTCCTTGCCGGTCTTGTCCTTTTCCATGTCATAGTAAACGCCGGGAGAACGCACCAACTGGGAAACGATGACACGCTCTGCACCGTTGATGACGAAAGTACCGCTGTCGGTCATGAGCGGGAAATCTCCCATGAAGATCTCGCTTTCCTTGACCTCGCCTGTCTCCTTGTTCCAGAGTTTGGCGGTGACACGCAGGGCGGAGGCGAAAGTCGCCTGATGCTCTTTGGCTTTGGCGATGGTCTTGTACTTGAGATGTTCGTCATCAAAACGATACCCGGTAAAAGTCAGTACAAGGTTGCCGTTGTAATCCGTTGCGGCAAAATCACGGAACACCTCTTTGAGCCCTTCCTCACGGAACCACTTGTAGGAATTTTTCTGGATCTCGATCAGGTTCGGCATATCCAAGACTTCCGGGATCTTGCCAAAACTCATCCTGACGTTTTTCCCGAGCTGTTTGGCAGTCACATTGACCATAGGCGGATACCTCCTTGCAAATTTCAGAAAAAATTTTCCGCCGGGGCTTGACAAAACCCGCCGGATGTGCTATACTATTCTGCATGACTGCGGCGGTCTGCCGCAGTGAACATTTATTTATTTTATCATATTATAATAGTCTTTGTCAAGGGGATCTCCAAATTTTGTAGACCTGCATAATTTCCACACATGATTTTTGGCTATCATGCAAACAAACAGGCGGCAGGAACGATCTTTCCGGAAAAAAGAAAAAAATTTTCTGTTTCCCCTTGACAAATACGGAAAAATGGTGTATAATAGCAAGGTATGCGGTGTCTGCCGCATAAATTTACGAAAAAGGAGGAAACCAAATGCCAACATTTAACCAGCTCGTGCGCAAGGGCAGAAAGATGCAGCTGTCCAAGTCCACAGCACCGGCTCTCCAGAAAGGCTACAACGCCAAGAAGAAGGTGCAGATCGACCAGAGCGCTCCCCAGAAAAGAGGCGTATGCACGGTCGTAAAGACTACCACCCCGAAGAAGCCGAATTCTGCTATGCGTAAGATCGCCAGAGTCAAGCTGACGAACGGCTACGAGGTAACATCCTACATCCCGGGTATCGGGCACAATCTGCAGGAACACTCTGTTGTGCTGATCCGCGGCGGACGTGTCAAGGATCTCCCCGGTGTGCGTTACCACATCATCCGTGGCGCACTCGATGCACAGGGTGTGGCTAACCGTGGTCAGGCACGTTCCAAGTATGGTGCCAAGAAGCCCAAGGCAGGCAAGAAGTAAGCTGCCGCAACTACTCGATTTACGTGGATCATTGATCACCACAGGTGTGTGGGGTCTTTATATAGATGCGTTCTGTACAAAGCCTCTCCCCTGACGTACCGGCAAACTGCCGGACGAGTACCTATGAATTCACGCCTGCGGAAAGTTCCGCACAATTAATGTGAAGGAGGGAAGCGAAATGCCAAGAAGAGGTAATGTCGCAAAGCGTGATGTGCTGGAAGACCCGGTCTACAATTCCAAGCTCGTGACACGTCTGATCAACAACGTGATGCTGGACGGTAAGAAGGGTGTAGCACAGAAAATTGTTTACGGTGCATTTGAGATCGTTGCCGAAAAGTCCGGCAGAGATGCACTGGAGGTCTTTACGGAAGCTATGGAAAACATCATGCCGCAGCTGGAGGTCAAGGCACGCCGTCTGGGTGGTGCGACCTATCAGGTGCCCATGGAAGTCCGCCCGGAGCGCAGACAGACGCTCGGTCTGAGATGGATCACCAAGTATGCCAGACTTCGTAACGAAAAGACCATGAAGGAAAGACTTGCAGGAGAGATCCTTGATGCGCTCAACAACACCGGCGGTGCCTGCAAGAAGCGTGAGGATACCCACAAGATGGCAGAGGCAAACAAGGCGTTTGCTCACTACCGCTGGTAAGTATCCTGCGGTATAAGGAGGAAATGCTATGCCAAGAGATTGTAGTCTGGAAAGGACCAGAAATATCGGCATCATGGCACACATCGATGCCGGCAAGACCACTACCACAGAGCGTATCCTGTTCTATACCGGTATCAACCACAAGATCGGCGAGACCCACGAGGGTGCTGCCACCATGGACTGGATGATACAGGAGAAAGAAAGAGGTATCACGATCACTTCTGCCGCTACCACGGCTTACTGGGCAGGTCACCGTATCAATATCATCGACACGCCGGGGCATGTGGACTTTACGGTCGAGGTCGAGCGTTCCCTGCGTGTGCTGGACGGCTCTGTGACCGTTCTGTGCGCCAAGGGCGGCGTAGAACCGCAGTCTGAGACCGTCTGGAGACAGGCAGATAAGTACAAAGTGCCGAGAATGGCTTACGTCAACAAGATGGACATCATGGGCGCAGACTTCTACAGGGTCGTAGACATGATGCACGACCGTCTGAAGTGCAATGCCGTTCCGATCCAGCTGCCGATCGGTGCTGAGGAGACTTTCAAGGGGATCATTGATCTCGTGGAAATGAAGGCATATGTGTACTATGACGACATCGGCAAGGATATCCGTGTGGAAGAGATCCCGGACGATATGAAGGAAAAGGCACAGGAATACCATGAGTCTCTGCTGGAGCATGTTGCTGAGCAGGACGAGGCACTGATGGAGAAGTATTTTGCGGGCGAGGAGCTTACCATTGAGGAGATCAAAGCCTGCATCAGAAAGTCCACACTTGCCAATACCATGGTACCTGTTACCTGCGGTACTTCTTACAAGAACAAGGGCGTACAGAAGCTCCTGGATGCCATTGTGGATTATATGCCCTCTCCGCTGGACGTTCCCGCTATCACAGGCGTGAACCCCGAGACCGGTGAGGAGGAGGAAAGACCTTCCTCGGACGATGAGCCGTTCTCAGCTCTGGCATTCAAGATCGCAACGGATCCGTTTGTCGGAAAGCTGACGTTCTTCCGTGTGTATTCCGGTGTACTGGAAGCAGGTTCCGGCGTACTCAACTCCACCAAGGACAAGCACGAGAGGATCGGGCGTATCGTTCAGATGCACGCCAATGCACGAAAGGAACTGGAAAAGGTATACTCCGGCGATATTGCCGCTGCGATCGGTCTGAAAGTGACCACCACCGGCGATACGCTTTGTGACGAGGCACATCCGGTCATTCTGGAATCTATGGAATTCCCGGAGCCTGTTATCAACCTTGCGATCGAGCCGAAGACCAAAGCCGGTCAGGAAAAGATGGGTATCGCACTTGCCAAGCTGGCAGAGGAAGACCCGACGTTCCGGACATGGACGGACGAGGAGACCGGTCAGACGATCATCGCCGGTATGGGCGAGCTGCATCTGGATATTATCGTAGACAGACTGCTGCGTGAGTTCAAGGTCGAGGCAGATGTCGGCGCACCGCAGGTATCCTACAAGGAGACTATCAAGGGCGATGCCGATGTGGATTACAAGTACAAGAAGCAGACCGGTGGTTCGGGTCAGTACGGTCATGTCAAGATCCGTGTTTCCCCGAATGAATCCGGCAAGGGCTATGAGTTCGTGAACTCCGTTGTCGGCGGTTCGATCCCGAAGGAATATATCCCGGCAGTCGATGCCGGTATCCAAGGCGCAATGCAGGCTGGTATCTTAGCGGGCTATCAGGTAGTCGATGTCAAGGTCGAGCTGTATGATGGATCGTACCATGAGGTCGACTCCTCGGAAATGGCATTCAAGATCGCTGGTTCTATGGCGTTCAAGGAAGCGATGCGCAAGGCAAACCCTGCTCTGATGGAGCCGATCATGAAGGTCTCTGTCATTGCGCCGGATGATTATCTGGGCAATATCATCGGCGACCTCAGCTCCCGCCGTGGAGAGATCCTCGGTCAGGAGACAAGACCCGGCACGGTCCAGGTCGATGCACTCGTTCCGCTTTCGGAGATGTTCGGCTACTCCAATACACTGCGTTCCAACACACAGGGGCGTGGTCAGTATTCTATGGAGCCGCACAGCTACAAGGAAGTGCCGAAGAATATTGCAGAGGGCATTATGACATCCCGCAACAAGGGCTGATCTGCTCCTGCGTTCTATATTTCCGGAAGAGATGCAAGTTTTTGGGGATCTTGCAAGAAATTTTTTCAAAAACACTTGCATTCCGGAGGGAAATGTGGTATAATACTGTTATCGGATGCTGCGGCATACGCAGCTGGATAAACCAAATTGAATTCTAAGGAGGAAATTCCAATGGCAAAGGCAAAATTTGAGCGTACTAAGCCGCACGTGAACATTGGTACGATCGGTCACGTTGACCACGGTAAGACCACGTTGACTGCTGCTATCACCAAGACCCTCGCTATGAAGGGTCAGGCTAAGTATGAGGCTTACGATATGATCGATAAGGCTCCTGAGGAGAGAGAGCGTGGTATCACGATCAACACCGCTCACGTTGAGTATGAGACTGACAAGCGTCACTATGCACACGTGGACTGCCCCGGTCATGCTGACTATGTAAAGAACATGATCACCGGTGCTGCACAGATGGACGGTGCGATCCTCGTTGTCGCCGCATCTGACGGTCCTATGGCACAGACCAAGGAGCACATCCTGCTCGCTCGTCAGGTTGGCGTTCCGGCGATCGTTGTATTCATGAACAAGGCTGATCAGGTCGATGACGAAGAACTGCTCGAACTGGTAGAGATGGATATTCGTGATACCCTGACTTCCTATGACTTCCCGGGCGATGATATCCCGATCATCAAGGGTTCTGCTCTGAAGGCTCTGGAAGCTCCGGATGACCTCAGCGACCCGGCTTACGCACCGATCCTTGAGCTGATGGATGCAGTTGACAACTACATCCCGACGCCTGAGAGAGACGATGCAAAGCCGTTCCTGATGCCGATCGAGGACACCATGACGATCTCCGGCCGTGGTACTGTTGTTACCGGCCGTGTAGAGCGTGGTAAGCTGAATGTCGGCGAAGAAGTTGAGATCGTTGGTCTGAAAGAGGAGAAGACAAAGACAGTCGTTACCGGTCTGGAAATGTTCCGTAAGACGCTCGATTTCTGCGAGGCTGGCGACAACGTTGGCGCACTGCTCCGTGGTATCCAGAGAAAGGACGTTGAGAGAGGACAGGTACTCTGCAAGCCCGGTTCTATTCATCCGCACACCAAGTTTACCGGTCAGGTATACGTGCTGAAGAAGGAAGAGGGCGGCCGTCATACCCCGTTCTTCAACAAGTACAAGCCGCAGTTCTATTTCAGAACCACTGACGTTACCGGCTCCATCACTCTGCCGGAGGGCGTTGAGATGTGCCGCCCCGGTGACAACGTTGAGATGCACGTAGAGCTGATCACTCCGATCGCTATCGAGCAGAATCTGCGTTTCGCTATCCGTGAGGGTGGCAGAACCGTTGGTTCTGGTGTGGTCATCTCTATCGACGAGTAAGCGCTCTAAAGAGGACAGGAAACTGTCCTCTTTTTTTATGTGCTGTTTTGGGCAAATTCACTAAAATAATTGGTGAAATTGCATAAAAATCTGAACAGCACTTGCAAGTTTGGCGGAGAAATGGTATAATGATATTTGTAGAAAAATCTACTTTCAGGAAAAATGTTTTACAGTTTTTCCTATATTATCCTGAGGGAGGAAGATGATGATGAAGAAAAGAAGATGTGTCGGCGGCACTTTGGCTGCGGCAATGCTTGTGAACACGCTTCTGGTGATGCCGATGCCGGTTGCTGCGGTGAATGTCAAGGCAGAGTTCGAGGACGGCAAGACGGTGAACGATGCGACTGTCCAGACGGAGGGGGAAGGCTATTCCGGTACCGGGTATGTGTTCCTTGGCAACAACGAGGGGACTATCCCGGAAGCTTCCGTAACGGTGAACATCGAGGAGGCAGGCGATTATTCGCTGAAAATTGCCTACTCTGCCCCCTACGGCAGCAAGCAGGGCAATGTCACTGTCAATGGCGAGGGCTTGACGACTGCAAAGTTTGACGAGTGCGAGGAATTCACGGAACTGGATCTGGGCAGAGTTTCGCTCAAGGCAGGCGAAAATACCATTACCGTTGTCGGTACATGGGGCTGGACAAACCTTGACTACGTGCTGGTAACGGATTATGTTGCACCGACACGCCCGGAGATCAAGGCGACACAGACAAGCACCTGCGACCCCGATGCGATCGAAAGCACTAAGCAGGTCATGGCGTACTTGGCAAGCATTTACGGCAAGCAGTTCCTTGTCGGACAGCAGGAGATCTATCACGGCGGTCCGCATGATGAAGAAACCGAATTCAAGTATCTTGAAGCAACTACCGGAAAACTTCCGGCGATCCGTGGTTTTGATTTCGGCAACTACTGCAATCCCTGCTTCGGCAGTGATGACGGCAGCTTTAGCCGTGCTATGGAATGGGGACAGAAAGGCGGTATCGTTACTGCATCGTTCCACCTGAATGTGCCGACAGATTTTGCAAGCTATGAGATCGGTTCTTCCCTTGCCTTTGACAAGACGACTTATTCTGAAAAGACGGATTTCTCTCCGTCAAAGGCTGCTGAAGAGGGCACGAAAGAAAATCAGTACTATACACAGTCGCTGGACGTTCTGGCTGAACAGTTCCAGAAATTGCAGGAGAAGAACATCACCGTCCTCTGGCGTCCGCTGCACGAAGCAGAGGGCAACGGCGGTGAGAATACCTCTTGGTTCTGGTGGGGCAGAGAGGGCTCTAAGGCATACAAGGCACTGTGGAAATTTACTTATGACTACTTGACGAATGTCAAGGGCTGCCACAACCTCATCTGGGAGTGGAACAGCTATGATTTCAGCACCTCTGCCAACTGGTACCCGGGCGATCAGTATGTGGATATCATGGGCTATGATAAGTACAACTGCAATGGCGGACAGTCGCACAATGTCAGCTCGATCGCAGATACGTTCTATAACATTATGGAACGCTTCAACAGCGCAAAGATGGTCGCTATGTTTGAGTGCGACTCCATTCCGACACTTGCCAACATTCAGGGCGATCAGGCTGGATGGCTGTACTACATGCCGTGGTATGACGGCGGACAGGAAAGCACCAATTTCGTCAGCAACCCGAATATCAACGACCCGGCTGACCTTAAGGAGCTGTACAACAGCGAAATGTGCATAACGCTCGATGAGCTGCCGGACTTCGGCACGATCGAGATCGACCCCGATGCTACGAATCCGGTCGAGAATACCGAACCGGAAGAACCGGAAGAGGGTCACGCAAGCATTGCCTTTGACAGCAAGAACAATATCTATCAGATCGACCTGCCTGAGCCGAGCGATGTGGTCTGCCTGAAGATCGAGATCGCGGATGATGCGATCAATAACGCAAATGGCTGTCTCGGTGTTTCGATCGAGGTCGATGGGGAATACTACTGGGCAAACGTGCAGTGGGAAACCACGAAGAGCGGTGTCGTAGAGGTCGATCTTGTGAAAGACCTGTACAATGTATCGCTCGGCACGGATGTGCTGGATGAGGACGATCCGGTCATTGATGCTGTCAAGGAACAGCTCAACCAGCAGAAGTCGTTCCAAGGGCAGATCTGGTACGCAGGTATCGGCAAGGATCCTGCGGATACGACAAAAGTTTCCATCGTGGATGCTTGGGTGAAGAAAGATACCGGGATCACAGACCCGACAGAGGAAGTTACGGAAACGGATGCACCGACGGATACGGATGTGCCGACAGATACAGATACGCCGACTGAGCCTGCACCGGATGGTGTTGTATACGGCGACGTGAAACTGGACGGTAAGGTGAACCTTGCCGATGTCGTTGAGCTGAACAAGTTTTTGTTGGGTCTTACAACGCTGGATGATGAACAGATAATGAACGCTGATGTAGATCTGAACACGAAGGTCGAACCACAAGATGCACTGGATATTCTGTGCTTTGTGATCGATGTGTACGACAAACTGCCCGTAACTGCTGACAATGCAGCAGAATAAGGGAAAGGAGCGCCTTCCGGCGCTCCTTTTTCTCTATGATACAGCAGAAAAGGGATGCCGCAGCATCCCTTTTCTTGTTGTTTTATCCGATATTTCCCTCTGCTTCGACAATAAAACCGTCAGTGTTATTGCCGGAAACTTCATAATTCGTGTTGAGTGGGATGGGGACATTTGTCTGCCCCAGCTCTGCGGGGACATAGTAGACCGTGTAAGAACTGCTGCCATCTGTGTAGTAAAGCGGGTCGGAAAGCGTATGGGAACGGAGCATTTCTATGTAGGCGTTCAGGGAAAGCCCCTGCTCATGTAGGATGCCGGCATGTACTTTCCCGACATAGCGATAGTGGTAGTAATTTGCGGGGATGCCGGAAGTATCGGCATCTGCCTCTGTATAGCTGCGTACAAAGCCATATTGATAGGCATTTTCCTCCAGCCACGCATACGGTTCGCTGATCTTGGAGATCGTGCCGTCATCATTGAGGATGCAAATATCCACGCAAAGCCCTGTGCCTCGGTCAGGCAGTGCATCAGGGTACAAACTCCCTTCCACGCCGTAGGCAGAGGTCGTGCTGTAGATCATCAGATCTGCCCTGCCTGTAACAGACTCGTAGGCAGCTGCCATTTTATTCATGGCTTCGACAACAACAGGCTTGACCTCCAGATCCATATTCTTGAGTCGGTAGCTCTCATTCTTTTCTGCAAAGGTCGTCAGCCCTGCTGCTGTACCTGTAAACTCATGTTCGCTGTCCAACTGGAGCAGGCTGCCGTTATGCAGGTCGGTTTGCTCCATTTGGATAAGGACACAATTAGCAGGGGTGCTGCTGCCGCCAAGGGAAAGGTCTATCCCGGCTTTGCGGACATCATCCGCAGCAGCTGTTTCGGCTGGCAGTTCGCTCTCATCCGGCTGGCTGTCCAGTGTGATACTGCTTTCCGCCGGGCTTCCAGCGAAGCTCCCGTCAACGATGATCCCCTCTCCGGGTGCGAGTCTGTGCTGCTGTACAGTGCGCAGTGCTTCATTGATGGGCCAGACCATCCCGACTGCCAAGAACGAGAGGATAAAAAACCCATCCGGAGAGATCCTTCTCCGTACTTTTGCTTTGTTCTTTTTCATTGTTTTGTCTCCATCTCTTTTTGATCTCTGTTCTACACGCTATTTTTCTCTGTATGTATTTTGTTCAGGCAGCGGGTGCTTCTTCTGCTGCCTCAGTTTCCATGGGGTAAGTACCTGTCACGATGCCGTACAGCTTGAAGCAGTCAAACACCGGATGCCATTTGCTTGTGCCAAAGCTGGTGACACAGATATATCTGTGTCCGTCCGGCGTTTCAGCGTAGCTTGCCAGACATTGTCCTGCCTGATCGGTAAATCCGGTCTTGCCGCCTAAAATGGAAATGCCCTCTACCTCTGTACCGTACATATGGTTGTACATGGTATTGTACATCGTAATGCCTTCCGGATGCTGTTCGGTCGGCTCAGTGGTGTAGCTGTAGGTCGAAATGATGCTCCGGCAGAGGTCATTCTGTAAACAATATTCCAAGATCATGGCGATCTCTGTTATGGTACTGTAATGATCCTCGTCATGCAGCCCGCTCGTGGTGACGAAGTGGGTGTTTTGCAGCCCGAGTTCGGTGCATTTCTGGTTCATCCACTCCACGAAAGTCTCTTCTGAACCGGCAGTATAAATTGCCAGAGCGGAAGTCGCATCCGCACCGGATGCGAGCGCTGCACCGTAGAGCAGATCCCGTATCTTGCAGACCTCGCCAGCCTGAAAGCCAGCTTTGGAAGCTTCCCACAGGGGTTCGAGGATCTCCTCTGTCATGGTGAACGTGTCATCCAGATCGTCGATATGTTCGATGGCAACGATGAGTGTCATCAGCTTGGTCATGGATGCGGGGAAGATATGTTCATCCGCCTCTCCTTTCAGGGCAAGGACGGAATTGGTCTCCGTGTCGATCAGGATCGCATGTTCGCTGCCGAGCGCATCCTCCGGATGCTGTACATCCTCCCCGAATGTCGGGTAGGAGATCGAGGTATCCGGTTCCGTCGGCGGTTCCGTAGGCGCTAAAGTCGGGAGAATGTAGGTCTCCGTCTCCAGCTCCGTTGCAAGGCTTCGGGTAGGGGGGGCTGCGAAAGCGATCACCATAATGGTCACACCAACGACCATGATCGCCAATACCAGGATCAGCAGGATCACCATGCCCTGTTGGGTCATTGCGAAATTCCGTTTACGCTGCTTTTGCAAGCTGTACACCTCCGGCAAAACTTTGTATACCCCTCTATTATAACGCATTTCGACCCGCTTGTCAAGAAAAGATACGTATTTTTGGACATTCCACCTTTTTCCACAGCAGAAATGCCTGTGAATCGGGGACTGTGTAAAATGGGATCTGTACACAACTGCCAAAATATATGTTCTCATGTTTTTGGACTTGACAAATGCGGGAGAATGTGCTATACTATTTAAGTTAAGTACTACTGTCTAAAGGAACTGATGGGCTACTGTAACAGCCTGACGTAGACTGCTGGGCATTGCCGTTCCGGTCTGCGAGCAGAGAACGTGCAGAAGGAGTGAAAGCAATGAAGAAGGATATTCATCCGGTGCTGTATAAGACCACCATTACCTGCCACTGCGGCAACGTGATCGAAACGCAGTCCACGAAGCAGGATATCAAGGTCGAGATCTGCTCTAAGTGCCATCCGTTCTTTACCGGTAAGCAGAAGCTTGTCGATACCGGCGGACGTGTTGACAGATTCAAGAAGCGTTTCAATCTGGGCAAGTGATCACAAGGTAAAGCGGGCGGTTTGGATAAGCTGCCCGTTTTTCATTGCTGTCCGTTTTTCATTATGGGGGGCAACATGGACTACAGAACGATCGCAGCGCCGGTGCAGGCATCCTTTGTGGAAAAACGCTCGGAATTTATCGGGTATCTGTTCCCGGCGGCGCATAATGAGGAGGCAGTTGCCTGTATTGCACAGGTCAAGGCTGCCCACCGCAAGGCAAAGCACCATGTCTATGCCTATATCCTGCGGGATCACCATATTTCCCGCTATTCTGACGACGGCGAGCCGCAGGGAACGGCAGGCGTGCCGGTCCTCGAAGTCCTGCAAAAGCGTGAGCTGACGGACGTGTGCTGCGTGGTCGTGCGGTATTTTGGGGGGATCCTGCTTGGCGGCGGCGGACTGGTGCGAGCCTATTCGCACAGTGCTGCCCTTGCCTGTGAGGCTGCAAAGATCCTGCACATGTGCCAGTGCGTGCCGCTGACGCTGCGGATGGATTATACGCTGTACGGCAGGGTGACGAATGTGCTGCCCCGATTTGGGGTAGTGGAGCAGTCCTCGGATTTCGGGGCAGAGGTCACGCTTTCGCTGCTGGTGCGGACGGAAGTGCTGCCAGATCTGCAAAAGGCGCTGACGGAACTTTCTGCCGGAAAGCTCCGCATGGAAACGTCTCCGGAGATCTTTTCCGACTTTGCCTGAAAAAATTTTTCCGAAAAAAAAGGGTTTTCGCTCAGAAAATACGTATATATAAATAGAGGGGTCTGAAAGAGACCCGGAGGAGGGGAACAGCATGACGATCCGAGAACAGCTCGAGGCAAGGGAAGCACGGGAGCTTGACAGCCGTGCCTGCTTGAGCACCAGTGCCGGTGCTGTGCAGCGGCTGCATCCGGAAGAGCCTTGCCCCTACCGGACAGCATTCCAGCGGGACAGAGACAGGATCCTTCACAGCAATGCCTTCCGGCGGCTGAAACGGAAAACACAGGTGTTCCTGTCTCCGGTGGGCGATCATTACCGGACACGGCTGACACATACACTGGAAGTTTCCCAGGTGGCACGCACCATTGCAAGGGCGCTTTTCCTCAATGAGGATCTGACCGAAGCCATTGCACTGGGACACGATCTGGGACATTCCCCGTTCGGGCATGCGGGCGAAGCGGTTCTCAATGCCATTTGTCCGCATGGGTACAAGCACTATCAGCAAAGTATGCGGGTGGTGGACTGCATCGAGAAAAACGGCGAAGGGCTGAACCTGACACAGGCTGTCCGCAACGGTATCGTCTGTCACACCAATTTGATCGCTGACACGCTGGAGGGCAATATCGTGCGCTTTGCCGACCGGATCGCCTACATCAACCACGATATCGAGGATGCCGTCCGTGCGGGGATCCTGCACCGGGAAGATCTGCCGGCAGATGCGGTCGCTGTACTGGGGGATACGCATACAAAGCGTATCACGACCCTCGTGGCAGCCGTTGTGGCGCACGGTACGGAAAGCATCGGCATGGCGGAGGATATCCAGAAAGCACATGATACCCTGCATACGTTCATGTATGCCAATGTCTACCACAACCATACTGCTAAAAATGAGGAGCAGAAAGCAAAGAACCTGATCGAGGAGCTGTATCGGTATTTCCGGAAATATCCGGAGAAAATGCCGGAGCTGTACTGCCGCATTGCCAAGGAAACAGACGTGGACAGGGCGGTCTGCGACTATATTTCCGGGATGAGCGACCGGTATGCGGTCGATCTGTACACAGAGCGTTTTGTGCCGAGATCGTGGAAATGATGCGCCGGAGGTGAGAGTATGCCAAGGCTGCCGGAGGAATTTATCCGCCGCATCCGGGAAACGACGGATATTGTGGCGTTATTTCGTACTTATGCGGATGTGAAGCGGCGGGGGCGCACCTATGTCTGCTGCTGTCCGTTCCACAGTGAGAAAACGCCTTCCTGTACGATCTACCCGGATGACCAGAGCTTTTACTGCTTTGGCTGCGGCACGGGCGGAACGGCGATCACTTTTGTCCAGAAAATGGAGAACCTTCCCTTTCTTGAGGCAGTCCGCACACTGGCACAGCGTTCCGGCATCCAGATGCCTGCCCAAGATCCGGAAGAGGAACGGCTTGCCCACCTGCGCCGCCGCTGTTATGAGATCAACCGGGAAACGGCGAATTTCTACTACAGCAACTTGCTGCGGGGAAAGGACAGGGCGGGGCTGGCGTATTTCCGGAGCAGGAAGATCCTGCCGGAGACTATCCAAAAATACGGGCTTGGATTTGCGCCGGACAGTTGGGGACAGCTCACAGACCACCTGAAACATCTCGGCTATGCAGAGGAGGAAATGGTCGCTGCCGGGGTCTGCCGCCGCAGTGAAAAGGGCAATGTCTACGACAATTTCCGCAACCGGGTGATATTTCCCATTGTGGACATCCGGGGGAACGTCATCGGCTTCGGCGGACGGGTGCTTGACGACAGCAAGCCGAAATACCTCAACACAGCCGATACCCCTGTTTTTGATAAGGGGGCGAATCTGTTTTCCCTGCATTTTGCCAAGGATGCGGCTTCCAGTTCGTTCATTCTGGCGGAGGGGTATATGGATGTCATTGCCGTCAATCAGGCAGGTTTCCCGAATGTGGTCGCAACACTCGGCACGGCGATCACGCCTGCACAGGCAAGGCGCATCGCACAGTATGCCAAGGAGGTCATTATCGCCTACGACAGCGACGGGGCAGGGCAGACCGCTACCCAGCGGGCTTTGCAGCGGTTCGGGGAGGTCGGGCTGCCGACACGTATCCTGCACATGGAAGGGGCAAAAGATCCGGACGAATACATCAAGACATTCGGGGCAGATGCGTTCCGGAGGCTGCTGGACGACGCAGGGGATGCCATCCATTTCCAGATAGACAAGTGCCGGGACGGGCTGCATTTGCAGGAAGATATGGACAAGACGAAATACTTGGACCGGGTGAAACATGTGCTGGCGGACATTGCCGATCCGCTCCAGCGGGAAGTGTATATTTCCCGTGTGGCAGCGGAAACGGACATCCGGAGCGAAACGCTCCGGAAAGCGGTCGATGATACCGTGAAGCAGCACAAGGGCTTTGCCAAGAAAGCCAGATTTCAGGCGATCGAGGCACAGTCGCTCCAGCGGGACGAGCTGGAGCCCATGGCGGTGCAGTATCCCCGTGAGAGCCGTGCGGAGCAGATGATCCTTGCCTATCTGCTGCTGCGCCCGGAGGACTGGGAAATGGTCTGGGGCATGCTTCGCCCGGAGGGATTTGTGACGAATTTCCACAGGCGGGTGTATGAAGCCATTTGCACCCATCTGGCGGAGACAGGACAGACGGATCTGACTTTCCTTTCGGAGGAATTCAGCGTGGAGGAAATGGGACGTATCACAGGCATTGCTGCCCGGAGCAGGGAGATCCCACCGGACAGGGATGCGTTGGAAGAGTGCATCGAAGTGCTCCGGGAGGGGCATGACCGGGTAGTACCCGGTACGGAAATGACAGATGATGACCTGCTGCGGGTCGTTGCCGATCAGCAGAGGAGAAACAGTGCAGCGCAATAAGGAGGAATACGAATGGACAAGAAGTCTACCATCGAAGGACTGCTGGAGAGAGGAAAGGCGACCGGGAAACTCACGACCAAGCAGATCTCAGATGCTCTGGAGGAAATGGATTTTGATGCCGATCAGCTCAATTCCTTTTACGATAGCTGCGAACAGCTCAGCATCGAGATCATTGACAACAGCATCGTGGATGAAAATTTTGACCTGAACCATATCCAGATCAGTGACAATCCGGATGAAGATCTGGAAGATGCACTTTCTACCGAGGGGCTGGCTGTAGACGATCCGGTGAAGATCTACCTGAAAGAGATCGGCAGAGTGCCGCTGCTCTCGGGGGACGAGGAGATCGAGCTGGCACGGCTGATGGCAGAGGGGACACCTTTACAGGCAAAGCGTGCCAAGCAGCGCCTGTCAGAGGCAAATCTGCGTCTGGTCGTCAGCATTGCCAAGAAGTATGTCGGCAGAGGCATGCAGTTCCTTGACCTCATCCAAGAGGGCAACCTCGGGCTTATCAAGGCGGTGGAGAAATTCGACTACAACAAGGGCTTCAAGTTCTCGACCTATGCGACATGGTGGATCCGTCAGGCGATCACCCGTGCCATTGCCGATCAGGCAAGGACCATTCGTATCCCGGTACATATGGTGGAGACGATCACCAAGGTGAAGAAGATCTCCAGCCAGCTCCTGCACGAGAACGGACACGACCCGACAGCCGAGGAGATCGCGGAAAAGCTGGACATGCAGGTAGACCGTGTACGTGAGATCATGCGCATTGCGCAGGATCCTGTCTCGCTGGAAACACCGATCGGTGAGGAAGAGGATTCCCATTTGGGTGACTTCATCCCGGACGAGGAAGCGCCTGCCCCTGCGGATGCGGCATCGCATACGCTCCTCAAGGAGCAGTTGGACGAGGTGCTTTCCACGCTGACAGACCGGGAGGCAAATGTCCTGCGCCTGCGGTTCGGCTTGCTGGACGGACGTTCCCGTACACTGGAAGAGGTGGGGGCGCAGTTCAATGTGACCAGAGAACGCATTCGCCAGATCGAGGCAAAGGCACTGCGCAAGCTGCGCCATCCGAGCCGGAGCAAGAAAGTCAAGGATTTCCTCGACTAAATGCAGCATCATGGGAAAGGGGGACACAGGATGCAGCCTTACGGCCGACCATTCAGTCTGCTTGCCCCGGCGGGAAAAACAGGCTATGTTACATTGTCCGAAACGACTGTTAATGACCTGTCGCTGGATCTGCTGACAGAGAAGCTTTCGGCGGTGACACAGGAACAGACTGTGCTGAAACGCATTCTGATGCAGCTCCCGGTCGACCGGGAGATCATCGAATACCGGCGGGCAGTGTATGCCGACCTCAAAAAAGACCCTGCACTGTGCAGGGAACTGGAGGAGATCTTTGACCGGATGCAGTTCAGTGCATCGGATCCGATGCGTATCAGTCACGGAAAAGCCGGGATCTGGGAGCTGATCCAGCGGCTGCGGGAACTGGAGAATTACAGCACGTCCGTGCGGCAGATGCAGGAGCTGTTTGCCGGAAAAAATTTCAAATCGGAGGGGATGCGGCAGCTTGCGGGATATGTGGAGTCGCTCTGCCGCAGCAGCGGTTTTGCGGCGCTTTCGGAGGATGTGAAAGTGCTTGCCGATGATGTGGCAGGTATCCGCAGCATGACGCTTGGCATCAATTTCAACAGCGAATTCGCTCCGGCTGAGGCAGGGATCATCTCTCTGAACAGCTATGCTTTCACGGAAAAGGGATTTCTGGAAAAATATATGCAGTTCCACCGGAAACGGCATCCGGAGGATACAGATCTGCAGCCGTTCACGATCTTGTCCCACGCATCGAATGCCCCGGACAACCGGGACATGCTGATGAACAATCTGACGAACCTGATCGAGGAGATGCTCCCGCAGCTAACGGGAAAACTACGGCGGGTGCTCAGGCGCTATGCAGACACGAGCGGGAACACGCTGGGGGCGCTGCGGGATGAAACAGTGTTCTACCTGCGCTGCATGGAACTGGAACAGCGGCTGACGGCAGCAGGGCGACCCTGCTGTATGCCGGCATTTTCGGAGGACGACACCTGTCTTTCAGATCTCTATAATGTCCGGCTCGCTCTCTGGGATGAAACGCTCCCTATCGTCTGCAATGACCTGCGATTTGCCGGAAAACGGCGCATTTTTCTGCTGACCGGACCGAACCGGGGCGGTAAGACCATTTACACGCAGGGCATCGGGCTGGCGTTCCTGCTGTTCCAGCAGGGCGTATTCGTACCTTGCCGGAGCGGAAAGCTGCGCATTTGCGACGGCATTTTTACGCATTTTCCGGCGGATGAGAACCAGACACTTTCCCTTGGCAGACTGGGGGAGGAGGCGGAGCGTTTTTCTGAGATCTGCAAGGCTGCGACCCCGGACAGCCTGCTGCTGTGCAACGAATCCTTTGCCACAACGAGCCATTCCGAATCGCTCTATATTGCACAGGATGTGCTGAAATACCTGTGTTGCCTCGGCGCACGCACCTGTTTTAATACGCATATGCTGGAGCTTGCGGAACATCCGGAACTGCTCCAGAGTGAGGATGCCGTCTGTGAGGCGGTCAGCATTGTCATGGGAAAGCGGGATACCCCGGATGCGTTCCGTGTCCGCTGTGATAAGCCGGACGGCAGGAGCTATGCACGGGAGATCGCAAGCAGATATGGGATCACCTTTGAACAGCTAAAAGAAACCAGTCAGCAGTAATACAGCGTTACCTTGTGATCTCCCAGCTTTTTTGCAGCAGATGCAGCACAAGGATATCCTCAACTGAACCGTCAAGGACTACGGTGAGCCAGTGTTTTTTGTTCATGTGATAGGCAGGGATCAGCCCCTGTTCCGCCGTGAGGAGGGCAATGTCATCCGGCGGGAGCTTGATGTCCATGATGTCCACGGGGGAATTGTCTTTCAGACCGAGCTTTGAACCGGCAACGGATAGAAAGACCGCATACCAGCGGGCATTCTGCGGATGCCGCAGCACACAGCTCCGGGGGTCACGCTGCCAGAGGTATTCGGGCGTATCGCCGTAAGTTTCCGCAGCATGGCGGAAAAGATCATTCCTGGTAAGCATAGATGTTCCTTTCTGAAAAAGGGCTGTCCACGACAGCCCTTGCTTTATTTTTTCTTTTGTTTGAGCAAGTTGGCAAACTCCAGCGCCTTTCCGATGTCGCCATCCACTTTCAGCTTTCCGACGGTAAACAGTGCCACGGCATCCGCCTTGCCGTCGAGCAGCTTGTTGAAATTGCTCATGCTGACGGTAACGGCACAATTGCGGTCGATGTACTCATAGGGTTCGATGCTGACACGATCGTCCTTGATCTCGATATAGAATACGCCGCCGTGATCGCCTGTGATGTTGATCTGCACTGCAAGGAATTGCGTGCCCGAATGATCAAACCCGGCAGCCATGCCCCGTACTTTCGCCAACAGTTCCTCAAATGTCATAAAATTCTCTCCTTCTGCAAATGATGATCCGGTCAGACCGGTAATTCTATTATACACGATCTCAGGAGAAAAGTCAAGTCGGTATGTTTGTTTTCACAGCCTCTGTTCCCTGAAATGATCTCTTATGCCGCATGCCGTTCCATACGTTTCACGACAGGCAGCAGCCGCACGCCCAGCACTGCCGCCAGAACACAGGAGAGTACATCTTTCGGCAGCGGCAGCAGGCAGCAGTTGAGCAGCATGATCCATACGCCCGTAAAGCTCCCGAGGTAAAATTCGCTGATGAGCCAGTAATACACGGCTCCCATAGCGTACATGACCAGCATGCCGCACAATGTCCCGGTGATCAGGCGGGGGAGTTTCGGTGTGCCTGTTTCGGCAAAGAGGCCGGTAATGTATGCCTGCACACAGAAGCCGAGAATGAACCCGAATGTCGGTTTCAGGATGTACCCGATGCCGCCGCCGCCCGTAAAGACTGGCACACCCAGCAGCCCCAGCAGCAGATACCCCAATGCCGCCGCCCCGCCCCGTTTGCTGCCAAGCACGACCCCTGCCAGTGCTGTGAACAGCGGCTGGAGCGTCAGGGGGCACAGCGGCAGGGGAATGCGCACAAACGTTCCCACCGAGATCAGTGCGGTAAACATGGCAGTCAGGATAATGTCTTTTGTTTTCATGGTAAAACCTCCTTTATTGTCAATCTGTTTTTTGATTTGGTTGTTGATTTAAGTATACCAGAAAATTTTCTGTTTGTCAACCTGTTTTAGAAAAAAGTTTACAATAAAGGAAAGGAAAAGTCCGCCAAGAGGCGGACTTGCGTTGTTATTTTTCATAGAACGGCACGGCATTGCGCAGAGCAGCTACGCCAAAGTTGCTGTCTGACGGTACGATCGCAAGCTCTGCCCCTCTCAACTGGGGCTTTGCGGTCTCAGCGATCTTGTCGAACGCAGCACGCAGTTCATCCGAATTGGTGATGATGCTTTTGTCCAGTTCTACGATGAGCAGGAAATTCGGGGCTGGCTTGTCCTCACGCTTCATCACACGCAGATAAGCTTTGACGATGCCTGCTTCACTGGGCAGATGCGCAAGCAGGGCATCCAGCAGGGGCTTTGGTTCTTCCTTGTAGTCGCCGATCTGCACCTTTGTGCCGGGGGCGATATTTTCCGTCTCACGCATGCGCTGGATGGTGTCCACATTAATGATGACATTGTGACCATAGGGATCGACCACGACACCCTCTAAAGTTTCATTCTTGTTGGTCTCACAGAATCGGCACAGATCCTGAAAACTGAATGCGAACATCTGATGATCCTGAAAACCCTCCCATTTCCTTGCTTCCACGGGGTCAGTAAACAGGGGCAGGAATTTTTGACCGTTCTTGTTGTTGAACAGCAGGATCTGCACTTCCGGTACATCTTTCAGTACCACCGTACCGTCCTCATTGGCTTCTGCCTTCTGCACCTGACGTATATTTGCCGGAACGAGAAAACGTGCTGCTTTCATATGATTGATAAATGTCAGCTCCGTCTTGGGGGTACGTTCCTGTTTCATTGCCTCCATTGCCTGTACCAGACCGGGGTTGGTCACGGGTACTTTGCTTTGTCTGATCTCTGCCAATCTTTTCACCTCATTCTAAAATTTCATCGGTCAGCCCTAAAAAGGCGCTGTGTCCGTCTGTTATTGACATTATACCACAGTCCGGCAATAAAGTCAACTGTTTTTTAGGGATCTTACAAAAAACCGCATATGAAAAATCAGGAGCTTTACGGCTCCTGATACACCTCCCCACAGTTAGCAGAGAGATCTCTTTTCACTGCGAATGCGCATTATGCTTCCTTTGCGCGGACCACCTTACCGGAACGCAGGCATCTGGAGCATACATAGATATGACAGGGAGTACCCTTGACGATCGCCTTGACACGCTGTACATTGGGCTTCCATGTTCTGTTGGATGCTCTGTGGGAGTGGGACACCTTGTTGCCGAAAGTAACACCCTTTCCGCAGATCTCACATTTTGCCATTGAAAACACCTCCTTCACCTTGTGCCAAAAACACTACTGTATATTAGTATAGCACATCTTTCAAAAAAAAGCAAGTGTTTTTTCAAATTTTTTCAAAAAAGATCTGCCTGAATGCCGGAAATGCCCTGTCTTTCCGCTTTTTTGGGCGGCAGCGAGGAATTTTTTGAGAATTTGTGCAAAATCACTTGCAAAATCCGGCTGAATGTAGTATAATAAAGAAGTGAATGTTCAGATACAGCTGCAAATGGAGGAAGTGTATGGGAATTTTTTCCACCGAACGGACACTGGAATTTTTTGTCTGTCTCATGATCGTGCTGCTCATCAATCCGCTGCATGAGTGCGCCCATGCGTTCGTAGCCTACAAACTGGGGGACAATACCGCCAAGGAACGGGGGAGACTGACCCTGTCACCGCTGGCGCATATCGACCCGCTGGGGGCGCTGCTGCTCCTGTTCTGCGGATTCGGGTGGGCAAAGCCCGTACCGGTCAACCCCATGAATTTCAAGGATCGCCGCCTTGGCATGATGCTGACTGCCATTGCCGGACCGATCTCTAATCTGCTTGCTGCTTTCGTTGGGGTCGTGATCATGCAGCTTTGTGCGGTCTCTTTATACCGGAACGAATACCTCTATCTGGCAGTGTTCTATTTCGTGATCATCAACATCAATCTTGCCGTGTTCAATCTGATACCCGTGCCGCCGCTGGACGGTTCCCGCATCCTGACCTATTTCCTGCCGCCGAGGGCGGAGCTGTGGCTGATGCGCAATCAGATGGTGTTCTATGGACTGATGATGCTCTTGCTGATGACGGGCATACTGAGCAGACCGCTGTCTGTTCTGGTCGGGCTGATCGCCAAGGGGATGATGTTCATCACTGGTTGGATCCCGGCGGTGTTCTGATATGGCGATCGAATTTCATCTGGATGTGTTCACCGGACCGCTTGACCTGCTGCTGCACCTGATCGCCAAGCACAAACTGAACATCAATGACATTGAGATCACCAAGCTTCTGGAACAGTATCTGCTCTACATCGCACAGGCGAAGGAGCAGGATCTGGAGCTTGCGGGAGAATTCCTCGAAATGGCAGCCCGGCTCGTCTATATCAAGACTGTCTCTCTCCTGCCCAAGCAGGAGGAGGCTGAACGGGAGAAGCGGGAGTTACAGGGCGCTCTCATCGAATATGCCCTCTGTCAGCAGGCAGCACGCAAGCTGCGGGAATGCTTTGTGGGGGATGACGTGTTCGTCCGAAAGCCCATGGAACTGCCGAAAGTGCAGCAGACCTATGGGCTGACACATGACCCGTCAATGCTGACAAAGGCACTTGCCCAGATCGGCAGGATCCAGCCGGACAAGCAGAAGCTTTCCGAAAAGATCACCGACACCGTGACACAGGAGCAGGTCGTTTCTGTCAGCTCGAAGATCGTGCATGTGCTGCGGCTTTTGTTTGACGGCAGGGATGTGGCGGTGGCTTCGCTCTATGAGGGCTTGCATGATCGCTCTGCACGGGTGGCGACCTTTTTAGCCGTGCTGGAGCTGACACGTTTCGGGCGCATTCGCCTGAACGAGGACAATACCATGCTGACACTGTGCGCTAAGAGGAGGGGAACGGCATGACAGACCATGCGAAAGTAGAGGCGATCCTGTTCGCAGCCGGTGAGCCTGTGGAGATCACAAGGCTCGCACAGGCGCTGGAACTGCCGGAAACGGAAGTTTCCGCACTGCTGGAAGCCCTTTCCCGGCACTATGCGGAGACCGGGAGCGCCTTGCAGGTGGTGAGAGCCGGAAATGCCTTTCAGCTCGGCACACGGGAAGAATTTGCCCCCCTCATCCGCACGGCGATGGAGACAAAGCGGATGCAGCCGCTGACCAATGCGGCAATGGAGGCGCTGACGATCATAGCCTATAATCAGCCTGCCAGCAAGGGCTTTGTGGAACGGGTGCGGGGCATCGACAGCTCCTCCGTCATCAATTCCCTTGTGGAGAAAGGGCTTTTAGAGGAGGCAGGGCGCATTGACGTGCCCGGGCATCCGATCGGCTACCGGACAACGGCGCTGTTCCTGCGGGTGTTCGGGCTGCATTCTCTCGAGGAACTGCCTGTTCCGGGGAAACGGACTGTGGAGACAGAAGAGACGGAACAAGAGCTGGCAGAAACGGATGATCTGCCGGAAACATAACGAAAGGAGGCGGACACACGATGCGGGTACTGTTGGTGATCTTGTTGATCTTCGTGCTGCTGTGCGTGGCAGTCTGCCTTTCTGATATTGTGGTCTCTGTGAAACTGAAAGACAGCAAATTCACATGGAGCGTGAGCTATTTCGGGATACACGTGTTCCCATTGAAAAAGAAAGCGGAGAAAGCCCCGTCAGGACTGGAAAAGCCCGAAAAGAAGCAGAAGAAGCGGAAAGCTGCCGGGGGATCCAAAAAGGCGAAGAAGCAGCAAAAAAAGGAAGAGGTGCGCAAGGCGTTCCTGACGGACAAGCTGTGGAAACTGGCGCAGAAGATCGCCGGGATCGCCGATCTGGGCGGCAGTGCGCTGTCGGCGCTTCCGGGTCCGTTCCAGAAGCTGCTGCGTTCGGTGAAATGGTGCGATATCGAGACAGACTTTGTGATCGGCGGTGAGGATGCTGCTGCCTGCGCCAAACTGTATGGCACAGTTCAGGCACTGCTGCCGATGACATTGCAGGCGCAGCATATCATTCGTGTGCAGCGCCGGAGCATATCCGTGAAATGTGATTTTACAGAGGACAAGTGTCGGTGGGATCTTTCCTGTAGGGTGAAAGTGCGGATCGGCACGGTGCTTGCCGCAGGGATCTGGCTGGGCGTGCGGTTTCTGCTGGACAGCCGGAAATACGGGAAGCTCGTTGAAAAAAAGATCTAGTCAGGTATGCGGGGCATCCCGCTTCCATATCAGCGGCACAGCCGCAGTAAGGAGTATGCGCTATGAGTGAACGTGCGATCAACAGTTACATGGGTGTCAGCATGGAGAAGATCCGGAACATGGTGGATACCAACACCATGATCGGTGATCCGATCCCATGCGGAGACGGGACGACGATCCTTCCCGTTTCCAAGGTCTCGGTCGGGTTTGCATCGGGTGGCTCCGATCTGCCGACCCGTACGGCAAAGGAATATTTTGCCGGCGGTGCAGGCGGCGGCATCAGTGTCAAGCCGATCGGTTTTCTGGTGGTGAAGAACGGCGAAGTTGAGCTGAAACAGCTCACCATGAACGCCGACAAGGCAAATGTCTTTCTGGATATGCTGCCCGGTCTGATCGACAAGCTGAGCAGCCTGAAGAAGAAAACGAAAGACGAGACTCCCGCTGAGGAGACCGAAGCAGTCAAGGAGGATGCGGCAGAGGTATAATGCCGCATACCCCCACGTTTGTCCGCATACACTGGTAGGGAACTACGTTCAGGAGGAGGACAAACGATGAAGCGAATACTTTCTGTTGTCATGGGAATGGTGCTGCTGACCGGGCTCGTGCCTGTGAATGCGGCAGCTGCACCGACAGTCTCGGCGCAGGCGTGTGTGTTGATGGAAGCGGCAACGGGTGAGGTGCTTTTTGAGCAGAATGCCTACGAAAAGCGCTCCATGGCAAGTACGACCAAGATCATGACGACACTGCTCACGCTCGAAAGCGGCGATCTTGACAGAGAATTCCTTGTGGACAATGCAGCGATCCATGTGGAGGGTTCCTCCATGGGCTTGCAGGAGAATGATATTGTCACGAAGCGTGTACTTTGCTATGGGATGCTGCTGCCGTCCGGCAATGATGCTGCCAATGCGGCGGCTGTGGCGGTGGCAGGGAGCATCCCGGCGTTTGCGGAGCTGATGAATGCCCGTGCCAAGGAGATCGGCATGACAAGGACTTGCTTTGTTACCCCGTCCGGTCTGGAAGGGGAGGGGCATGGCAGTTCTGCCTATGATATGGCGCTTTTGGCAAGAGAAGCGATGCAGAATGCGGATTTCCGGGAGATCTGTGCGCAGCCGGAGGCAAGGGTCAGCTTCGGGGATCCCCCCTATGAGCGAACGCTCTACAATTCCAACAAGCTCCTCACGATGTATGACGGCGTGATCGGCGTGAAAACGGGCTTTACGGATGAAGCAGGGCGGTGTCTTGTCTCGGCTTGCGAACGGGACGGAGTGATGCTGCTCTGCGTGACGCTGAACGATCCGGACGACTGGCAGGATCATCAGAAACTGTATGATCTCGGTTTTGGTGAGGTGAGCGCTGCGGAACTCCCTGTGCCGGAGGGATTGACACAGACGGTCGTCGGCGGCTGTGCAGACCAGATCGCACTGCAAGCCGGGGAACGTGTGACGATCGGGGCGAAGCACGGTGATACTTCCGGTGTGACTGCGAGGGTACTGCTCCCGCCGTTTGCGTATGCACCGGTGGCAGAGGGCGATGTCCTCGGCGAACTGGCGTATTACTGCGGAGAACGGAAGATCGCATCCGTGCCGCTTTTAGCTGCTGAGGACGGCATGATGGCAGAAAAGCCGGAGCAGAGCAGTCTCTGGGCAAGGCTGAAAGACTGGCTGAAAGGGCTGCTGGGATCAGGAGACGGATGATCTGCTTTCGGCATACAGATAAAGAGGTAAATATGGAGCTTGGATTTGTTTATTTTGATGATACTGCAGCAGAAGATCTCATGGAAGCATTCAGGCTGTACGGAAGCAAAAACAGATATGAACCAAGAGATCCATGGATCATATATGGGGTCGCAGATAAAGAAAATGATCTATTTTTTACAAGAGGTTTTTCCAGACACAATTCAGGAGAACAAGAATATCAAGAATATATTTTTACATACAAAAATTTTTCAGGGCAGGTAAACTGCAATATCGGTCTTAAAAGTGAAAAGAAAAATGACAGGTGGGTACATCTTGTAGAAAGTTTGGAAATTCTTGAGATCAAGGGAAATACAGCACTTGACAAATTTCAGTTGGAAGAAATTATCCGCTTCTACGAGGAAACAGGTGTTTTTGAATTTGAACGGCAACTGTTCAGAAAACTCAATTTAGAAAGTCATTTGCGGAGCAGTCTCAACATTGTACGTCAGCATAAGATCATGCTGAAATACAGTCAAAAATGGCAGGGTATGGGTGAATTGCTGGCGGAGGATCTTATTTTTGAGCCTCTTAGTGAAAATGACAGAGTGCAATTTATGGACTGTATAGAAAAATATAGCGTTGACTACAGATATTGTAAAAATGCAAATTTGGACTACTATATGACTGACAGAAAACGCAGTTTCAAGATGATCCAATGTGCCTATATTTCGGATGGAATTAAACACTGTGATGAACCGGATGACTATGAATATGCAATGATCACGGAAAATACAAGCGGTACTGTTCTTGTGTGGAATGGCGTTGATCTCAGAAGTAAGAACGGAGAAATTCCTTTTCAGAACAAAAAATTAGTAGATATTATCAGCTTTTATTATAGATTTCATTACTCATTTACAAATATGCTGAAAAATCATATAGCTTGTGATCTGCAGTAATTTTTTGTGGTCAAAGCAGTCAGGAACAGGATAACAGTAAGACAACGCCGCACCTGTTTCTATCCTATTACATTTTGATGAAAGGAGAGTATGATCTAGGTCTGACTATATCATACAAATATATCATGGGACCCATCAGAATTCAAAAGCTGCTTGCGGATGCGGGGTATTGTTCCCGGCGTCAGGCAGAGGCACTTATGGAGGCGGGCAGGGTACAGCGCAACGGCAGACCCGTCAAGCCCGGTGACAAGGCGCTCCCGACGGACATCCTGACCGTGGACGGGGAACGTGTCCGCATCCCGAAGAAGAAAGCGATGCGCTATATCATGCTCAACAAGCCGAGAGGCTATGTGACGACGGTCTCGGACGAGCTGGACAGGCGGTGCGTGATGGACCTGCTCGAAGAGGTCGGAGAACGGGTCTACCCGGTCGGACGGCTGGACAGGAATTCCGAGGGCTTGCTGCTGCTGACCAATGACGGCAATTTTGCCAACGGCATCATGCACCCGAGCCGCCATGTGAGCAAGACCTACCGGGTGACGGTGCGGCCGCCTGTGACCGAGGAGCAGCTTACTGCTATGTCCGAGGGGATCGTGCTGGACGGGCGGAAAACACTTCCGGCGACCATTGTGATGCTGACGAATGAAGCGGCACGTGCTGTCCTGCAGATCACGATCCGGGAGGGCAGGAACCGGCAGATACGCCGCATGTGCGAGGCGGTCGGACTTCCGGTCGTGCGCCTGAAACGGACAGCGGTCGGACCGCTGAAATTGGGTATGCTCAAGCCCGGTGCATGGCGTGACCTGACACCGGAGGAACTCCGGGCGATCCGGAACGCCATCGGAAAGGAGTAGGCGATGCTGACGATCATAGAACAAAAGGACTTGTCCGCCTATGCGGAACTGCTGCGGGATCTGCCCATTCCGGCTGGTACGGTGCTGCACCTCACGGAGGCAAAGGACGGGGATGCGGTAAAGGGCTATATTGCGTATTCCTACGAGCCGGAGCAGGTGGTGATCTATACCGTTGCGGACGGCGGTGATTGGGATCAGTGCGACGGTCTGGTGCGGTCGGTGCTGTTCAAGGCGGAGCTGAAAGGCATAGAGCAGGCATTTTTCCCGGTGGAAGATGCGGCAATGCTGGAGCGGCTGCAAAAACTGGGCTTTGTGAAAAATGATGAAAAAATACTCTATCCGATCGCAGATATTATGGAAAGCTGCAAAAAATGTGGGGAAAATCAGGCAAACACTTGAAAAAAACTGAAAAAAATGATACTATAACATTGTATGCTCCCGCCGCATGGAAGTTTGGGTAAAACGTCTGTGTGCGGTCTCAGGGGACTGGGAAGTCCCTGTACATTTCAGGTAGGAAGGAACGATACTATGCAGATGGAGAAAAATGCAGCCAGTCCTGCAAGACAGCGCCTTGCTGCGCTGTTTGACGATGGGTCATATAGTGAGCTGGGTGCGTATGTGACGGAGAAAGATGCACCTGCCGGGGTCGTGACGGGCTTTGGGTATGTCAATGGCGATCCGGTCTATGCGTTTGCGCAGGATCAGAGCGTGGCACACGGTGCGGTCGGCGCTGCACAGGCGGAAAAGATCGAAAAACTCTGCGGTCTTGCTGCGAAAACAGGTGCGCCGGTGGTCGGCATTTATGATTCCAACGGTGCGTTCATGGACGGTTCGCCGGCTTCACTCAATGCGTACAGTAAAATGCTCTCCTGTACGGCAGCGCTGTCCGGTGTTGTGCCGCAGATCGCACTGGTGGCAGGTGTCTGCGCCGGAAGTGCGGCAATGATGGCTTGCGCTTCGGATCTCGTGGTGATGACAGAGGGGGCAGAACTGTTCCTCACGCCTGATCTCCGCAAGGGGGCAGGTTCGGCAAAGGCTTGCGCTGCCAACGGAACGGCATCCCTGTGTGCCAAGGATGAGGCAGAGGCGACAGAACTTGTCCGGAAGCTCATCAATTTGCTCCCGGTCAACAATATGGCAAGTGTTCCCTGCATGGAATATGAAGCCCCCGCAGCAGGCGGAAAGGGGCTTATGGCGACCGTGAACAGCATTGTTGATGGCGGCAGTGCGGTCGAGATCTTTGAAGGGTACGGGACAGCGGCTTACACGGCACTGGCAACGGTGTGCGGTTCGACAGTCGCTATTGCGGCGACAAATAAGACAGATGCTGCCCTGACAGAGGACGACTGCGCAAAGCTCTCCCGGTTCGTGCGTATCTGCGATGCGTTTTCCGTTCCGGTCATCACGATCGTGGACACGCCCGGTTTTGCAGGTAATGCGGATACGGAGCTTTCCGGTGCGGTCAAGGCATTGACACGGCTTGCCGGCAGCTATGCGGAAGCGACTACAGCGAAAATTTCCGTTGTGACCGGTATGGCAGTCGGTGCGGTATTCACGGCACTGGCAGGAAAGGGCTGCAATGCGGACTTTGCGTATGCTTTAGAGGGTGCGTGTATCGCCCCGATGCAGCCGGAGGCTGTGGTGGAGTTTCTGTGGCATGACAAGCTCAAGGGCTGCGATGACCTTGCTGCCAAGCGTGCGGAACTCGCCGGAGAATATGCCAAGACTCTTGCAAGTGCGGAGGCTGCCGCACAGACAGGGCTGGTGGATGATGTCCTTGCGGCAGGTGACCTGCGGAAGGTCATTTCCGGTGCGCTTTCCATGCTGGAGGGCAAGCGTGTGACAAATCTGCCGAAGAAGCACAATAATTTCCCGTTCTGATGCAACGGCTGAAAATCTATAGAATGGTGGTAAATGAGCATGAAAAGATTTAATGTGACCGTAAACGGAAAGGCATATGATGTTGCTGTTGAGGAGATCGGTGCTGGCGCTCCTGCGCCTGCTCCCGTGGCAGTGGCTCCGGCGGCTGCGCCTGCCCCGGCAGCTCCGACAGCCCCGGCTGTTGGTGCTGGCGAAAAGGTCAGCGCTCCGATGCCCGGTACAATTTTAGATGTCAAAGTCTCCAACGGTGCAGCCGTTTCCAAAGGCGATGTCATCATGGTACTGGAAGCCATGAAGATGGAGAACGATATCGTTTCGCCCGTGGACGGAACGATCACCAGCATTGTGGTCAAGAAGGGTGACAATGTACAGAGCGGTGACACGCTGGCAACGGTAGGCTGACAGAACGAAAGGGAGAAACTGCACTATGGCAAAGGTTAAAGTTACTGAGACCGTCCTGCGTGATGCGCACCAGTCTTTGCTGGCGACCCGTATGCGCATGGACGAGATGCTGCCCATTTTAGGGAAAATGAATGAAGTGGGCTTTCATTCTGTGGAATGCTGGGGCGGTGCGACATTTGATTCCTGTCTGCGTTTCCTGAATGAGGACCCGTGGGAGCGTCTGCGCACACTGCGCCGTGAGATGCCTGATACCCGTCTGCAAATGCTGTTCCGGGGACAGAATATGCTCGGCTATCGGCACTATGCGGACGATGTGCTGGAAGAATTTGTACAGAAGTCCGTGGAAAACGGCATTGATGTCATCCGTATTTTCGATGCGCTCAATGATATCCGGAATCTCCAGACTGCGATCAATTCTGCCAAAAAGGCGACCCGTGACGGCAAGCACCCGGAAGTGCAGGTGGCGATCTCCTACACGACCGGAGAGGTGTTCACGACAGAGTACTATGTAGACTATGCCAAGAAGATCGAGGCTGCCGGGGCGGATTCTATCTGCATCAAGGATATGGCTGCGCTCCTGACACCGTATAAGACGGAAGAACTGGTCAAGGCGCTCAAAGCCAATGTCAAGCTGCCCATTCAGCTTCACACGCATTACACATCCGGTCTGGCTTCTATGTGCTTGCTCAAGGGCATTGAGGCAGGCGTAGATGTCATTGATACGGCAATGTCACCGCTGGCGCTGGGGACTTCCCATGCACCGACGGAGTCCATGGTGGCTGCGTTGCAGGGGACACCTTATGACACGGGACTTGACCTGATCTTGCTCAATGAGATCCGTGACTATTTCATGGGGCTGCGTAAGAAGTATCTTGACGAGGGGCTGCTTGACCCGAAGATGCTCGCTGCCGATGCCGGTGCGCTGATCTATCAGGTACCGGGCGGTATGCTGTCGAATCTGCTCAGTCAGCTCAAACAGGCGGGTAAGGAAGATCTCCTGAACGAGGTGCTGCTTGAAGTACCGAGAGTCCGCAAGGATGCCGGTTTCCCGCCGTTGGTAACGCCTTCTTCCCAGATCGTGGGAACACAGGCAGTGTTTAACGTGCTCAACGGGGAGCGGTATAAAATGGTCACGAAGGAGTTCAAGGGCATTGTCCGTGGAGAATACGGGCAGACACCTGTTCCGATCGACCCGGCATTCCGCAAGCAGATCATCGGCGATGAAAAGCCGATCGACTGCCGTCCGGCAGATCTCCTCGAACCGGAGCTGGACAAGCTGCGCAAGGAGTGCGCCGAGTGGGCTGAGAGCGAGGAAGATGTACTCAGCTATGCACAGTTCGGGCAGGTGGCTGTGAAATTCTTCGAGAACCGCCGCAATGCCAAATTCGGGCTGGACGGCAAGCACGGCGACCCGGAAAAGCAGATCCATCCCGTATGAGCATCGTGAAGCGCATGATACCGCTGCTGCTCGCAGCGGTACTGGGTTTCTGTTTGACAGCCTGCGGCGGCGGAAAGGATCACAGCGCCGAAGATGTCGTCGGTACTTGGGTGCGTACCCTGTCGGACGGGACGGATACTATCACATTCCATGCCGATATGACCTATGACAAGGTCATCCGGATCACTTCACCGCCTCCCATGGAGACAAAGACTTCCGATACTTTTTCCTTTGACGGAGATACGATCAGTATCAACTATTCACAGTATGGGACGGTTTCGGAGTACAAGGTGACGTTTTCCGGAAACAAAATGCTCTGGGACAACGGCAGTACAACGTTAGAATATGTCAAGCAATAGACCTTTCCGGAGGTCTGGCGGTTTGCCCCTCTGCCCTGCGGCATGGGGGCAAATTTGATAGAAAGGAGGCATCCCTGTGCCGATACGTATCCCCGAAAATTTACCAGCATATGAGATCTTAGAAAAGGAACATATTTTTGTCATGCCGCAGTATCGGGCAGAACATCAGGACATCCGTCCGCTGCGGGTGCTGATCCTGAACCTGATGCCCAAAAAGATCGAGACGGAAACACAGCTCATGCGCCTGTTGAGCAACAGTGCCCTACAGGTGGATGTGGAGCTGTTACAGGTGGAGCATATCTCCCATAACACGGCGCAGAGCCATTTGAGCACGTTCTACAAGCAGTTCCCGGAGGTAAGGGACAGCTACTTTGACGGGATGATCATTACGGGCGCACCGGTGGAACATCTGCTGTTTGAGGAGGTGGACTACTGGGATGAGCTTTGTGCTATCATGGAGTGGACAAAGCGGCATGTGTACTCGACGATCTATATCTGCTGGGCTGCATTGGCAGGGCTGAGTTATCATTTTGGCGTACCGAAATATCCGCTGAAGCGGAAATTGTTCGGTGTGTTCCCGCACAAGGCAGAATCGGACGGCCCGCTGCTGCGGGGATTTGACGATGTGTTCCTGATGCCGCAGTCCCGGCATTCGGAGATCCGGCGTGAGGATGTGGAAAAGGCAGAGGGACTGGAGATCCTTGCCTATTCCCCTTTGGCAGGACCTTCCATTGTCGCAGGGAGAAACGGGCGGCAGTTCTTCCTCACGGGGCATATGGAGTATGAACGGAATACGCTGAAACAGGAATATTACCGGGATCTGGAAAAGGGACTGCCGATCGATGTGCCGTTCAATTATTTTCCGGGGGATAATCCGCACTGTGAACCGTCTTTCCAGTGGCGCAGCCATGCGAACCTGATGTATTCCAACTGGCTGAATTACTGCGTGTATCAGCAGACCCCCTTTGACCTGACACAACTGGAACATATGGGCTGGTAGGGGATGCTTTTAATAAGGGAATGGAAAAATTGCGGTCATTTTGTGCATTCATGCTGCTCCGCCCAAGGGCGGAGCGGATAGTACCTAATAATTGGAAGAAGGGGGCGCTTTTTTGCCAAAAGCGCCCCCTCGTCCTGCTCCCAGATAAGATAAAAGCAGCAGTCGGGCAAGCCGACTTAAATTGCACTGTCAGTCGTGCAAGCCGACCTTTGCGGCGCAGCCGCATTGGGAGGCACCACGGAGCCGGCAGCCTGCCGGTGGGAGGCACAACGGAGGCGGCAGCCTGCCGGTGGGAGGCACAACGGAGGCGGCAGTCTGCCGCTATGGTGTAAGTGCCTTGGCGAAAAATGCTTCCGTGGTGTAGTCGGGGCTGCGGTTGTACCGGAACAGGCCGAACAGACAATCCGGGTCACGGGTAATGTAATTCGGCTTTTCGTAACAAGTGAGCGTGCAGACAAATCCCAGTTCCCGCAGTACCGGTACACTTTCCCGGCAGACGAACCCATATGGGTAGGCAAAGACGGTCGGGGTCGTTCCGGTCTCGTTGCGCATCCGGGTCTGGAGCAAGCCGACATCTTTACGGAGCATATCCGCATAGGCTTCCTCGTCCTCCCCGTAAAGAATGGAACAGCCTGCCCGTTCGTCATTGCTGTGCAGGTCATAGGTGTGACTGCCGATCTCTATCCTGCCGGATGCCTGCAATGTCCGGATGTCCTCCCATGTCAGGTAGGAATACCGTTCACTGTGCGGGTCACGGGCAGCGGTCACATCTGTGTAATACCCCACCACCGAGACTACGGCACACATGTCATACTGCTCCAGAAGCGGCAGTGCGGTGGACAGATTGTTGTAAAACCCGTCGTCAAATGTCAGCAGGATCGGGTGTTCCGGGAGCGTGCCTGTACCTTCTGTGTAGGCATGGAGCTGCTCGATGCTGACAGTCTCATAGCCGTTTTCCTGTAGGTATTGCAAGTCCTGCGCAAAGGCTTCGGGGGTGATCTGATAATCGCCATGCGGCTGCGGCGAAATGCTGTGATACATCACCACGGGCAGAAAAATGCCTTCCGGCGGTACTTTATCCGTGAAAACAGCTTTTCCGACCGCTGAGGAGACCAGCCACAATGCCACAAGCAGAACATCGACAGAAAGTAGGAACAACAGCCTTCTTCCACTGAAACAACGATACATGCCCATTTCTCCTTTCTGTCAGAGGACTGTAGCAGTATATGCGGCAAAATGCACCGGCTTGCATGTCCCTCCGGAAAAGGTATATTTGTCCCGTTTCCCGCATAAAGTAATAGAGAAAAGACCATACTGGAGGTGAGGGAATGCGGCATAGCAAGCGAAAGGCAGCAGCGGCGCTTCTGCTGGCGGGAACAGCGGTACTGATCCCGCTGATCCCGGCAAGGGCAGAGCGCCGGGCGCTTCCGGCACAGGAAGAGCCGGAATTCCACCTTTCGCATGGGTTCGGGGATGTGTTCGAGGCGGAGACGATGCCCTATGTCCCCGAACCGACCGAGCCGCCCGTACCGATCCCGGTGCAGGGTACAGCGGCAGAAGCAGCAGACCCCGGTCCGAAGCCCTACCCGGACACATGGGAACTGACCGGCGGAAGTGTCGTGCCGATGCAGTACGGGAGATCTGCGGGGGAGCAGTATTTTGATCTGGAGAAAGCCGGACAGGTGAAGAATGTGACATCTCTCCCGAATGCGGAATTGTATGCCGAAAGCCTGAAATTACCGGAATTTTGGATCTCCACACACGGAGAGCCGCAGGTGCTCATCATGCACACGCACACCACCGAGAGCTTTGAACCGTATGAACGGGAGAGCTTTGATGCGAGTTTCAACTACCGCACGACAGACAGCACGAAGAATATGGTCATGGTCGGGGATGCCATTGCCGCACAGCTCGAAGCTGCTGGTATCGGGGTCATTCACGATACTACCATACACGATTACCCGTCTTATACGGGTTCCTATGCAAGGAGTGCGGAAACGGTCAAGTCCATTTTAGCCGACTATCCGTCGATCAAGGTCGTGCTGGACGTTCACCGGGATGCCATCGGGCATGACGGCACGATCTTACAGCCAACGGTGGAGATCAACGGAAAAAAGGCATGTCAGGTCATGATCATTTCGGGATGTGACGACGGGACGATGGGGATGCCGTCGTATTTGCTGAATTTTCGGTTTGCCTGTCTCTGGCAGCAGCAGATGGAGTCAGATCATCCGGGGCTGACACGTCCGATCCTGTTTGATTACCGGAAGTACAATCAGGATCTGACAACGGGCAGCCTGCTGATCGAAGTGGGCACACACGGAAACACACTGGAGCAGGCAGCCTATGCGGGGGAGCTGGTGGGGGAGTCTCTGGCAAAGGCGCTGCTGACCTTAAAGGATCAAGACGATGAAACGTAAATGGCAGCGGATCTGCACGGGACTTGCCCTGCATTTGATCATTAGCTTTGTGCTGCTCGGTGCAGTGCGGGTCTATCAGCAGGGCTACAACCGCACACACCGTGAGCAGCTTCAGATGGCGAGCGTCACCGTAGAGGGCAGCCGTGCCGAGGTACAGGTGCTGGAGCGCAGCTATGCGCTTTCCTTGCGCTGGCTGGCGGAGGACAGTCCGCTGTACTATGCGGCATACTGTCTGACGGATGAGGCTTTGCATAGCTGGGTCTTTTTATTGACTGAGTTCATGAAATAGACATAGTAAGTTCATGGAATGTTTCAGATCTGCCTATTGCAAAATGGGTGAAATTCTGGTATAATAATAACAGTGCCGCTGAAAGGGCGGTGCTGTGTTGTTGTGCCTGTAGTTTAGTTGGATAAAACAGAGGACTCCGACTCCTCAGAGCGCAGGTTCGAGTCCTGTCAGGCACACCAGAACCGGACACCGCTATGGTGTCCGTTTTTTTGTGAGGAGGAGAGCGTATGACGGAAAAAGAAAAAATGCGCAGCGGGAAGCTCTACGATGCCAATTATGACAAGGAACTCGAAGCCGAGCGCCTTGCGTGTAAGGCATTGTGTCAGGCGTACAACCAGCTCCCGGTGCAGCAGCTCGAGGAACGGAAGACTATGCTCAAAAAGATCCTCGGGAAAACGGGGGAGTCTATTCATATCGAACCGCTTTTCTGGTGTGACTACGGCTGCCTGATCGAGGTCGGGGAAAATTTCTATGCCAATCACGGGCTTGTCATTCTCGATGGCGGCGGCGTGAAGTTCGGGGACAATGTATTTATCGCTCCGTGCTGCGGATTTCACACAGCCGGACACCCGATCGACTTTGCACGGCGCAACAGGGGACTGGAATATGCCTACCCGATCACGGTGGGGGATAATGTCTGGTTCGGGGCAGGGGTACAGGTCATGCCGGGTGTGACCATTGGCAGCAATGTCGTGATCGGCGGCGGGAGCGTCGTGGTGAAAGACATTCCGGACAATTCGGTCGCTGTCGGCAACCCGTGCAAGGTCATCCGTCCGATCACGGAAGAGGACGAACACCGCTGCTGGGACAGGTGAACCCGACACATGCGAACAAGGAGAGATCGTTATGTTACAGGAAATGAGCCTGTATTATTTTTGTTTTCTGTTGTACAGCTTTGCCGGGTGGTCCTTTGAGGTGATGCTGTACATCATCCGGGACAGGAAATTTGTCAACCGGGGATTCCTGAACGGACCGTACTGCCCGATCTATGGGGTGGGGGCGCTGCTCATCCTGCTGCTGTTCGGGCGGATAACGAACTTGCTCAGTCTGTTTTTGTCGAGTGCGGTCATTTGCTGTACGCTGGAATATATTGCGTCCTACGTTATGGAGAAGCTGTTCCATGCAAGGTGGTGGGACTATTCGGAGCTGCCGTTCAATTTGAACGGGCGTGTCTGTCTGTTGGGGGCGGTGACTTTCGGGACATTTGCGGTGCTGCTGACACAGTTCATTCATCCGTTCGTGGCAGGGCTGATCGGTAGGCTGCCGGTTCTGGTGCTGTATATTGCGGCAGGGGCGCTGTTCGTGCTGTTTACGGGAGACTGCCTTTGGACGTTCTGTGGCATGATCGGATTCCATGAACGCATTGAAGCCATTGCGGAGCATTTTGAGGAGAAGGTCGATGAGGCACGGGAAAAATTCAGGGAGCTGCCTTCCCGTGAAGCACTGCGCCAGCGCCGGGAACGGATCCTCAAGCATCTGAATTTGCAGCACAGGCGTGTTATCCGGGCTTTCCCGAGAATGAAACTGCTCCAGCACAATGAACTGCTCGGGGAGATCCGGGAAGCACTGCGCCGGCATAAAGAAAAATAGCGGCGTGACGCTGCTTTCAAAAACTCCCTGTTTATCCACTCTCATTCGACAAAATTCGCTTGACAGTGCCGGGGAGATGTGCTATACTAGGAGTGGGTCCGGACAGTGTCTGGATACTAAATATTATGCTCTACACAAAAGCTGCCCCTTCCGGTCTGCACTGCCGGGAGGGGCAGCTTGCCGATGCATCACATATTTCGCATAATTACAAAAAGAAACAGCTTTCTTAAGATACAATTAAAATGATGAGAAAAATCAGTCAATTTGCTTGACAATGCCGGTCAGGTATGGTATACTTTTCGTGTAAGAGCCCCGATATAAAGGGAACTTGGGAAAGGAGTTACACATGCAGAAAATGAATTGGAAACGCACGGCAGCGATGCTGACGGCAGTCATGCTCTTGTCCGGTACAGTGACCGGATGTCACAAAGCGGGGGGCAGCAACCCGGTCGCCGAAAAACTCGGCATTTCGCTTGACCATTCCTACAAGGCGGAGGAGATGGACTTATCCACGGAAATATCCGTGAATAATATGACCCTGCTGACCGATGACACAGTGCTGCTCTCCGGGTATGATACGGTAGACTATGAGGATCATAGCTTGCTCTACACCATTTCCACGGGGGAGTGCAAGGAGCTGGAGCTGACGTATCCGGGCGAACTCAAGGACGGTGCGGAGGCGTATCCCTATCCGCTTGTGGCGAATGCGGACGGCAGCCTTTTACAACTCTGGTCGGCATACTGGTCCTCGGAGGACGGCATGGACTATGAGGACTTAGGTATGACACTCGTCACCTATGATGCTGATCTTGAGGTGCAGGACACAAAGTCGCTCAAAGATGTATTTTCTGAGGGCAGCAGTCTGAGCAATCTCTTTCCCACACCGGACGGGAATTATCTTGCCTCTGTCTATGACAACAACGGCAACATGAAGCTGGTGATCTATGACAAGGACTTCAAAAAGGTAGCAGATGTCGATGCAGGTATACAGTATCTGGAAAGCACATTTTATCTGCCGGATGGTTCGCTCTGTCTGTACTATCAGGACAACAACTGGGACAACTGCTTCGGAAAGCTTGACACATCGTCCCATACTGTCAGCAAGATCGAGGTCGAGGGTCTGCCGCAGTGGTATTCTTCGGTCTTTGCTGGAGATGGCGAACCCTATGAAATTATGGTGAGTGCTTCGGAATATGTGTACGGCATTGATCTGGACAATGGGACTTGTGAGGAAGTGGTCAATTGGATCAATTCCGATTTTATGGGGGACAATATCCGTGATGTTTTGCAGCTTCCGGACGGACGGTTTCTGGTCGGTGAAGAAATAAACACCAGAAATTCTTCTACCTCAAAGCTGTGGGTACTCTCTCCCCGTGACCCGGATGAACTGAAAGATGTCAAGCTCATCACGATGGCTTGCCTGTATCTGCCAACGAACCTTGGCACGGCTATCAATGAATACAACCGCAGCAACGGCGAATGCCGCATTGCTGTCATGTCCTATGACAAATACAATACGGATGAGGACTATGAGGCAGGGCTGGAAAAATTCAAGACCGATATGACAAGCGGCATTGTGGCTGACATCATTTGTCCGGACGGGCTGGAGTTCCAGTCGTTTGCCAACAAGGGCATTTTCCTTGACCTGACGGATAAGATGGCAGGCACGGAGGACACCTATTTCACAAGTGTGTTCGATGCGCTCAAATACCGGGATAAGCTCTATCGCATTACGCCTTCGTTCAGTGTGCAGACGCTTGCAGCCAAAACAGAACACGTCGGCGATCAGCAGGGACTGGACAGCAAGGCATTTCTCGATCTGATCAACGAAACGCCCTCTGATATGGAACTGTTCGGCTTATCCATGACGAAAGAGTATGCACTTGACAGACTGGTCAACAGCAACCTCGACGCCTTTATTGACCGGAATACAGCGACCTGCAATTTCAACACGCCGGAGTTTATCGCCTTTTTGGAGATCTGCGATCGTTTTTCAGACACTGACAACATGAATAACTGGACGGATGAGCAATGGGAGGACTATAACGAAGAGGAAAGCTACCAGTATATCAAGGACAAGAGCCTGTTCTATCCCTGCTATCTTTACGATGCTGTCGATACATGGAGCAATCAGTATTTGTACTTTGAAGATGAGGATGTGACCTATGTCGGCTATCCGGTCGCTGACGGAAAGGGCAACGGCGGAAAGTTCAACTGTGACTATACGGTTGCGATCTCTGCCAATACACCGTATGTGGACGAATGCTGGAGCATTATTGGATCCTTGCTGAGTGAGAGTTCTCAGGACGAATTAGACTATTCATTCCCGGTGCGGCGTTCGAGCTTTGACAAGGTGTGCGAAAGATCGAAACAAAGAGCCGATGAGTATGAGAGCGGTGTAGTTTATATGCGGGGCGATAAGGAAGTTAAGATCCCGCCTGTGCCGGATGGATTCATTGACGAGATGAGATCGTATATAGACGGTATTACGAGTATTTCGGAATATGACCAGAAGGTAAGTGATATTGTGAGTGAGGAAGCCGGTGCGTACTTTGCCGGTGACAGGACAGCAGAAAAGGCAGCGGAAAATATCCAGAGCCGTGTCAGCCTGTACATCTCCGAACAGGTGGGTTAAACTGCGGTTTATAGACCAAACCCCTCTCCCAATTTTGGGAGAGGGGCGGTTTTATTTGTTCCGGGGCTTGACAAACGGGCATCCTTGTGGTATAATATGAATATGATAATGATTTTCATTTTCAAAAGAGGTGCTTTCCATGAAACAGCCCGGCGGCTATAAGACCAGACAAAAAGAACAGATCATGCAATACCTGACCGCCCACAGCGGTCAGCATATCACGGCACAGGCACTGGAACACCACCTTGCCGAGAACGGCACAAGGGTCGGAACGGCGACCATTTACCGCTTTCTGGAGCAGCTCGTTTCAGACGGGGTGCTGCGGAAATATACCATTGATGCCCGCACGGGGGCTTGCTATGAATATGTACCGCAGCCGGAGGCGTGCCGGCAGCATTTCCACCTGAAATGTATGCGCTGTGAGACGCTCTATCACGTCACCTGTGCGCAGCTGGACGAGCTGGAAGCGCATATTCTGGCGCATCATGGCTTTGCGGTCGACCAGTCCAAGACCGTCTTGTACGGCATCTGTGCGAAATGCCGGGAGGGACAGTCTTGAAACGTCTTGCCCTGCTGCTGGCGGTCTTGCTGCTGCTTTTGCCGACAGGCTGTACGCAAGCTGTGGCGGAGACTTCCGGGAAATTGCAGATCGTGGCGACTGCCTTTCCGCAATATGACATGGCAAAGCAGATCGCAGGCGATCAGGCGGATGTGTCCTTGCTGCTGTCTGCGGGGCAGGAGATCCACAGCTTTGAGCCGACCCCGATGGATGTGGCAGAGATCTCCCGGTGTGACCTGTTTCTCCGCATCGGGGGTGAGTCGGAGGTGTGGACGGATACGCTGCTTGCCGCCGTGGACACGACCCATATTGGGGTCGTCACGCTGATGGACTGCATTGCCGAGCCGCTTGCGGAAGAGGAACACCACCACGCCCATGAACACGAACACGAGGCGCAGGGCGAATGGGATGAGCATATCTGGAATTCCCCGGTCAATGCGATCGCCATGGCAGAAGCCGTGCGGGATGCCCTCTGTGCGGCGGATGCGGCTCATGCAGCGGCATTTCGGGAACGGGCAGATGCCTATATCGCACAGCTTGCCGGGGTGGACGAACAGTTCCGGGCACTTGCCGATGCCTGTCCGGATGCCGTTCTGATCGTGGCAGACCGCTTCCCGTTCCGGTATCTGGCGGCGGCGTATGGATTTCATTTTGCGGCTGCCTTTTCAGGGTGCAGCAGTGAAACAGAACCGACGATCGGTTCGCTTTACCGGCTGCTGGAAGAATATGAGGCACATGACTGCAATGCCGTGCTGTATCTCGATCTTTCCTCCGATAAGATCGCAGACCGCATCCGTGAGATGACGGGAGCAAAGGTATTGAAGCTCTACCCGTGTCACACGGTCTCAGCGGAGCAGCTTGCGGAGGGTGTGACTTTGCCGGAGCTGATGGAGCAGAATTATCTGACGATCAAGGAGGCGATGCAATGAAGCCGCTTTTACAATGCGAACATGTGACGGTACAGTTCGGGACACATACGGTACTGTCCGATCTGAGCTTTTCGGTGGAGGCGGGGGATTATCTCTCCGTGATCGGGAAGAACGGTTCGGGGAAAAGCACGCTGATCCGCTGCCTGCTGCGCCTTTGTCCGCTGACGGACGGACGTATTGGAACAGCGGAGGACTTCTCCCGGAAAGAGATCGGCTACCTGCCGCAGCAAAGCGGCATCCAGCGGGATTTTCCGGCTACCGTGGAAGAAGTCGTTTGCTCCGGGTGTCTGGGGAATCACAGCTTTCTGCCATTCTACACGAAAAAAGATAAGCTAGAAGCCGAGAAGAACATGCACCGCCTTGGTATCTGTCAGCTCCGGAAACGCAGCTACCGGACGCTTTCCGGCGGGCAGCAGCAGCGGGTGCTGCTGGCAAGGGCGCTGTGTGCGACCCGGAAACTGCTGCTGCTGGATGAACCTGTGACCGGACTTGACCCGGAGGCTTCGGTGGAATTTTACGACATCATCCGGGAACTGAACGAGCAGGATCACATTGCCATTATCATGGTCTCCCATGATATGCAGAAAGGGCTGGAGGATGCCAAGCACGTGCTGTATCTGGACGGGGATGTCCAGTATTTTGCGGAGATCGGTGAATTTCGGCAGTCGGATATTGCCCGGCAGATCGCACAGGAGGGACGGCAGCACATTCACCTGCGGGAGGTCTATTATGACAGAAAATTTACGTGAACTGTTCAGCCCGGCACTGCTGCACCACATTATTTTGCCGGCACTCATCAGCGGGATCGCCGTTTCGGTCTGTGCGGCACTGTTGGGGGTATCGCTGGTACTGCGGCGGTTTTCCATGATCGGGGACGGGCTTTCCCATGTGGGCTACGGGGCGCTGTGTGTGGCTTCTGTGCTGGAGCTTGCACCGCTGTATGTGGCGATCCCGGTCGTGCTGGGGGCGGCGTTCCTGCTGCTGGGGCAGGGGACATCCAGTAAACTGAAAGGCGAAAATACAGTCGCCCTCTTTTCCACAACAGCTATGGCGGTGGGTATTTTAGTTTCCTCTAAGGCAGGGCTGACCAACGATGTCAGCCACTATATGTACGGCAGTATCCTGTCTCTCCAGAAGTCGGAAGTTATCCTCTGTGTGGCGACGGCGCTGCTCGTCATTGCGGCATTTGTGCTGCTGTATCACAGGGTGTTTGCTGTGACATTTGATGAAAATTTCTCGAAGGCGACAGGCATCCCGGTGCGGGTGTATAACATGGCGATCGCAGCACTCACGGCGGTCACGGTCGTGATGGGCATGATGCTGATGGGGGTGCTGCTCATTTCGAGCCTGATCGTTATTCCGACACTTTCGGCGATGCGCCTTTGTCGGAGTTTCCGGGGCGTGGTCGTTGGGGCAGTTGTCCTGTCGGTGATCGGATTCGTGCTTGGCTTTTTTGCGGCAGTGGCAATGGATCTCACGCCGGGTGCCAGCGTGGAGGTGGTCAGTGTGGGGATCTTCCTGCTGTGCTGCCTTGCGGGAAGGCTGCGGGGTGCTGAATGATTCAGCACTGTCCGCTGCGTTCCCCTGTGCCGGTCTTTCCGGCAGGCTGGTAGATGCGGATGGGCGCATTGCTCTGTGCCAGATCAGCAAGGCGGCTGTGGTCTGTGACTTTGGGTTCATAGACCTTGGTCGGCGGTTCTGTCATGGATGTCTCCTTTCCGAAGCTTACAGGTAGGGCGTGATGCGGTCCAGATACCGCTGCTCACGGGCAAGGATGCGGTCGCCCTGTTCTTTTAAGTCGTCGGGGATGTTGGGGTTGCTGTTGAGCAGTTGGTGGAGCTGCACCATGCCCATGTTCGTGCCCTCGACCATGAGTTTGGCAGCTTCTCCGGTAGTGATGCCGCCCCGTGCTTTCATACGGATCGTCATATCACTGCAAAGCCTTGCCATTTTTCCTGTCTCAGATGGTTCGAGCCAGATCTCTGCCATCTGTTCTTTCAGATCCCGCTTCTGATCCTCATAATATGCTCGCTGTTCAAATAATTCCCGGCGGAGCTTCATGTCCTCTACCTTTGGCAGCAGGGTACTGATGCTGTCCGCACCGACGGCGGCATTTTTGTAAAAGCCGCTGAGGACGTGCTCAACGGGATTATGGCGTTCCTCGGATCCCAGTCTTTCGTTTTCGTTTTCCATAGTTCTGCTCCTTTCCGTTTTGGCTGTTTTTCGCCTGTATGGTTAGTATGAAGCAGCCGGCGAAAAATATACCTGTCATTTTTTTGAATTGGTGATATCATGAAAAATTGCTGTCAAATTTTGCTGCTTGCGCTGGCGGCAGAAGTGCTTTCGCTGTTCCTTGATCGGATGCTTGGTTTTTCGGGCAGTACGTTCATGCGGCTCGTCTGTACGTTCTGCACGGTCGGCGTTCTCTGCGGGCTGATGTTACAGGGCGGTTTTTTAGCGGCAAGGGCTGACCGGGAGAAGCGCTCTCCTACACGGGCAGTTCTGTATGGGGCTGTCGGGAGCGCACCGTTTCTGGCGTGCTGGGGGCTGTTGGTACTGGCAAGGCTCGGAAAGCTGCCGGCAGATCTCTACCGGCACTATAAGCTGCTGTGTGCGCCGTTTCTTGCTGTGTGCGATCTGCTTTCCCCGGATGTGGTCGTCTCCGCTTTGCCGAAAAACGGCTTTCTCGTCCTCTTCGTGATGAGTTTGCTGCCGGGGTATGCTGTGGGGATCGCCTACAGTCTGACCGGGAAAGCAGAATGATTTGTTAAAATTAGCGGGATCTGTGTGAAAAATGTTTATTCTTTTCATGCATGCCGCCAAAAAGATCCGGATCCGCTTGACAAATGCAGAGATCTGGTGTAGGATAATATTGTACGAAGAAACAATGGCGTTTCGGAATGCAGTTCGGGTCTGCCCGCTGCTTCCGGAGCGCCTTTTTGTTTTAGAAAGATCACAAGGAGGAGTTTATAATGGAACAGGTAAGACCTACTGTAGCGGAGTATTTTGGCTGTAACGTGTTCAATGATGTAGTGATGCGTGAGCGTCTGCCGAAAAGCGTGTACAAGGCTGTGCAGCGTACCAAGCAGCTCGGCATTGCCCTCGAACCGGATGTAGCAGATGTAGTTGCTAACGCAATGAAAGACTGGGCAGTGGAAAGAGGGGCTACCCATTTTACACACTGGTTCCAGCCGATGACCGGTGTGACCGCTGAGAAGCACGATGCTTTCATTTCCCCTGCACCGCATGGCAAGGTCATTTTAGAATTCTCCGGCAAGGAGCTGGTCAAGGGCGAGCCGGATGCTTCCTCCTTCCCGTCGGGCGGTCTGCGTGCTACGTTTGAGGCAAGAGGCTATACGGCATGGGATCCGACCTCGGATGCTTTCATCAAGGATGATTCCCTGTACATCCCGACTGCTTTCTGCTCCTATACGGGTGAAGTGTTGGACAAAAAGACTCCGCTTCTGCGTTCGATGGTCGCTGTCAGCGAACAGGCACTGCGTATCCTGCGGCTGTTCGGCAATACCACGGCTACTCGTGTCATGACAACGGTCGGTCCAGAGCAGGAGTATTTCCTGGTTGACAAGAAATATTACGACCAGCGTGAGGATCTGATCATTACCGGACGTACCCTGTTCGGGGCAAAACCGCCGAAGGGGCAGGAGCTGGAAGATCACTACTTCGGGAACATCAAGCAGCGTGTTTCTGACTTCATGAAAGACCTTGACAAGGAGCTGTGGAAGCTCGGCATTTATGCCAAGACCAAGCACAACGAGGTCGCTCCCTCTCAGCATGAGCTTGCGCCGGTCTTTACGACTTCCAATATTGCTGCCGACCACAACCAGCTCACCATGGAACTGATGAAGAAAACTGCCCTCAAGCACGGGCTGGTCTGCCTGCTGCATGAAAAGCCCTTTGCCGGCATCAACGGTTCCGGTAAGCATAACAACTGGTCGATCTCCTCGAATGACGGGCAGAATCTTCTCGACCCGGGCGCAACGCCGCAGGACAATATGCAGTTCCTGACGTTCCTGTGCGCGATCATCAAGGGCGTCCATGAATATGCACCGCTGCTGCGTCTGAGTGCTGCTTCTGCCGGAAACGACCACCGTCTGGGCGCTAACGAAGCACCGCCTGCTGTGGTCTCCATGTTCATCGGCAGCGAGCTGGAAGAGGTCATTGAGGCACTGGAGAGCGGCAAGAAGTACGTTTCCAGTACGGCAGAATTTGACATCGGCGTGGATGCACTGCCGAATTTCAAGAAAGATACCACAGACCGGAACAGAACATCTCCGTTTGCGTTCACCGGCAATAAGTTTGAGTTCCGTATGCTGGGTTCTGCGGATTCTATCTCCTGCACCAATGTGATCCTGAATACCATCGTTGCTGAGGAACTGTGTGAATTTGCGGATGAGCTGGAGAAGGCTGACGACTTCAACAAGGCACTGAAGGCACTGCTGGTGCGTACCATCAAGGAACACAAGCAGATCATCTTCAACGGCAATGGCTATGCCGCAGAGTGGCTGGACGAGGCAAAGCGCAGAGGTCTGCCGAATCTGGTGTCCACGGTGGATGCTGTTCCGGAATACACTAGACCGCAGTATGTTGCCATGTTTGAGAAGTTCAAGGTCTACACCAAGGTGGAGATCGAGTCCAGAACGGAAATTTTGCTGGAGAACTATGCAAAGGTCATCAACATCGAAGCCCTCACCATGCTGGATATGGCAAGGAAGCAGATCATCCCGACCGGCTTGAAGGTCGGAAAGGATGCCTGCGATGCGGCGCTTGCCAAGAAGGAGCTGGGGATCGACAATGCCTTTGAAGTGGGCTATGCATCCAGAGTTTCTGCACTGACTGCCGGCATTTCTGAGGCGGTCGGCGTGCTGGATGAGAAGGTCATTGCAGCGCAGGGTATCGAAAATGCCGAGGCGCAGGCAAAGTTCTGCCGCAGCGATGTATTTGTGGCAATGCAGAACTTGCGTGGTCTTGTGGATGAGCTGGAAACGATCGTTTCCTCCAAGGATTGGCCGATGCCTTCCTATACTGATCTGCTTTTTACTGTATGATCGCATTCCTTTGGGAAAACCCCTGTCCGATAACCGGGCAGGGGTTTTTTCAATTATTTTGAAAAAGGACTTGACAGCAGGGGAGAACTATGCTATACTATATATATCGGCTGCCGATATATCGGGATACAATATAAAGGAGGTACACATGAACAGCGGAAATGTTGCACTGACGGAAGCGGTCTACTACATCCTGCTTTCTTTGCTGAAAGCCCGTCACGGGTATGGCATCATGCAGGATGTGGAGCAGCTTTCCGGCGGACGGGTGCATCTTGCGGCGGGAACGCTCTACGGTGCGATCAGCACGATGCTCGAAAAGGGCTGGATCGAGGGCGTTCCCGGGGGGCGTGATCCACGCAAAAAGGAATACCAGATCACCGCATCCGGCAAAGCAGTGCTTCGGCAGGAACTTGCCCGACTGGAGGAACTTGTCAAAAACGGAAAAATGTTACTGGAGGGATCGGAATGACCCGCCCCCCGTCAAGTAGACAGCGCAAAAAACAAAAATAATCTATGTATTAACCAAAAGCAGTCTGTGCAAA
>CANQNG010000002.1 GCA_947625155.1 uncultured Clostridia bacterium | reverse complement strand
CATCGGTCTCATCATAGATTTTTTTGCCTTTTATTTTATGCGCTATTTGGCGGTTACACAAAATTTTGGAGGGTGTCAGGAGAGCCGGGAAGAAACAGCCCTCAATCTTCTTGCTCTTGGCAGTTTGTCCATTGAAGAAATTGCCAAAGCAACACAGTTATCTGTTGAGAAAGTCATGGCACTGTCTCTCAGCAAAGCGGTTACAACACATTGAGTTTCCTTATGATCGGCACAGCTTTTTCGGAAGCTGTGCCGATCTCTATTCTCATTTCCTCTTAACATAAGTGATCCCTTTCCTTTTGTCCCCACTGGGGACAATTGTTTATTCTTCCTCATCTTCATCAATTTCCAGCTCATCACCTTCATCAAAGCTGTTCAGATCAACATCTGATCTCTTTTTCTGCTTTGAGAAAATAAATTTATAGCATACAGATCCGATTGCTACTAATGCGATCACACCGACCAAAAGGATCATCATGAAATTAGAGTTAGATGATCTGGTTTGCTGTGCCGGGGCTGTATCCGGTTCTACGGCTTCCGTGGTATCGACTTCGGTCTCTGCCCCAGTTTCCTTTGCACGCAACATCTTATCCGCTGCTGCCTTTGCTGCTTCCGGTGAATTGTTTCCCTCTTCATCATCTCCGTTGTAAAGCAGCGCATACAGATCCAGATCATCTACTTTTGTAAATGACACATAAGGACACTATCTAAAATTTTGCCTACACCTCGTCCGCTTACTCCGGAATAATACATTTTCATTGCCAGTTTCTTCGTTTCTTCAGGATATTCATGCTTTTTGGGATCAATTGTATACCTTATACCGCAGTCTTTACACCTGCAGCGCTGTGTTCCCGACTTATTATACCCTATCTTAATTTGATTTTCTTGTTTCTTGCAATTCGGACATATTTTTCCTTCTTCTATTGTTGCTTTTCTCATTTCCTTCAACTCCTTATGGCTTTTCTTTTATTATACCATAGTATTCGCCAATTGTACACTCCTCCGAAAGAAAAAGACAGACACCCCCAAATAAGAAGTGCCTGTTCAGCCTGCTGTATCAGTCTTTCGTTGTTTTTTGATACTTCTTTATGCCTACTATCCCATACCTGACCTCCTGATCTTAACATAACATGTCCAAGACCGATCTTTCCTGTTCCTCTGCCAGTTTTGTCAGATCATCAAATTCTGGCTTGCAGCGTGTCACGCCATAGCCGTTTGCCTTTTTACAGCGCACTGTGCCGCAGGGCATCTCCATGGATGTTTCCTTCCGGTCAAGGGTATATCGTTTGCAGACAGTCTCCCGGATGCCAAGTGTCGTGGTATGCCGGAAGATCTCCCGCACCAGCAGTTCCCGCTGTTCCTCTGCGCAGAGGACTGTCAGCAGGATGCCCGGACGGTTTTTCTTCATGCCGATCGCTGTCGTGAACACATCCAGCGCCCCTGCCTGCATCAGCTTCGTGACAGCATACCCAAGCTGTTCGCCCGTCATGTCGTCCAGATCACATTTCAGCTCCACGACCTGTCCTGCCGCATCTGTTTCCCCAAGGAACGCACGCACGCAGTTTGCGGCGGAGAATTCTTTTTTTCCCATGCCATAGCCTGTTTTCTGGATGCGCATTGCCGGCATATGTCCGAATTCGTCCGCAAAATGCCTCAGCAGTGCAGCACCTGTCGGCGTGCAGAGTTCCCCCTCGACCTGTCCTGCAAATACGGGCATATCCCGCAGCAGGTAAGCCGTCGCCGGAGCAGGTACGGGCAATATCCCATGCGCACACTGCACCTGCCCGAATCCCGTGCAGACCGGAGAGGCCACGATCCTGTCCGGTGCAATGGCATCCAGCAGCAGACAGACTGCCGTAATATCAGCCACCGCATCCAGTGTGCCGACCTCATGAAAGTGAATTTCCTCCACAGTACACCCGTGCGCATGCCCCTCTGCCTCTGCCAGCAGACGGTAAACCGAAAGTGCCTGTTCCTTTACAGGATCCGGTATATCCAGTTCACGGATGATGTCAGCAATATCTGCTAAAGTCGTATGATGATGTGCATGATGATATTCGTGATGATGCGCATGATGGTGTTCCTGCGGATGTGTGTGTGCGTGTACATCGCAGCTTTCTTCTTCCGTGCCGTGGATCTTCACGGAAACGGATGTCCCGGAGATACCGCAGCGGGTGACGGCTTCCCGTGAGATCTGCACCCCCGGCAAGTGTATTTTCTGTAACAGCGTATCCGCCTCCGGTACCAGTTCCGAAAGTGCTGCCGTAAGCATATCCCCGGCAGCCCCCATATTGCATTCCAGATAGAGCAGCTTCATAATGCCTCCCGTATATGATTGATCATGCTTGCCTGATAGGCAGCACCGAAACCGTTGTCGATATTGACCACACTGACACCGCTTGCACAGGAATTGAGCATGGACAGCAGTGCCGAAAGCCCCCCGAAAGATGCGCCGTAGCCGACACTGGTCGGCACAGCGATGACCGGGCAATCTGCCAGACCTGCCACCACGCTTGCCAGTGCGCCCTCCATGCCGGCAATGGCGATGATGACCCTTGCCGTCATGATGGTGTCCAGATGTGCCAGCAGCCTGTGCAGCCCGGCAACGCCCACATCATACAGCGGCGTGACGGCATTGCCGAGTGCTTTCGCCGTGAAAGCCGCTTCCTCAGCGACCGGGATGTCGCTCGTTCCGCCGGTGCAAATGACGATCTTGCCCGTTCCGTCCGGTTCAGGGAAGTCCCCCGAAAGGGCGATCCGCCCCATTTCATGGTAGGCCAGGGGCATGCGCTCCTGAAGGAAAGCAGCCTTTTCTGCCGACAGCCGGGTGATAAGTACAGCCTCCTGTCCGGTGTTTTTCAGCCCGTTTGCAATGGTCAGTATCTGTTCCGCCGTTTTGCCTTCCCCGAAGATCACCTCCGGCACACCCTGCCGCAATTGCCGGTGTGTGTCGATGGTCGCACAGTCCAGCGCCTCAAAGGGCGCTTTTTTCAAGGCAAGCACAGCCTCCTCCACCGGTATCTCTTGTGCAGCGACCCGGGAGAGGAGACTGTATAGCTCGTTATTCTTCATGGCGCAGCAGCTTCCGGACAGTGCCCAGCGGGTCACGGACAAGCACGATCACCAGCCAGATGACAAGCCCCAGCAAGATCACCGAAGCTCCCAGAAAGGCATCGTTGCACAACTCCGCCGCAGCCGGTGTGAAATAGGCAGCCCCCTGTTCGAGATAGGCATGGAACGCATCCACGAGCCACATCAGCGAAGCGCCCCAGTACAGCAGGGCAAGCGTCCCGAGGGAAAGCTGCCTTGCCTTTTCACTGGTATACCAGAGGATCGTTGTCACAGCCGCTGCTGCAGCAGCAAGAAGAAGCGTCATGTCTGTACCTCACCGGGTAGGGCAGCCGGTGCGGTTTCCGGGCGTTTTTCCAGCACATGGGAAACAGCCAGCATCACGCACCAGACCCCCGTTACCAGCAGTGCCATGCCGACACCGGAAGTTGCCATTTCCTCCAGCATCACAGCCATATCCGCCGGGTCTGCCGCATTGGAGAGGAAGGGAAATTCCGGAATGATCTCCCCGTGCCACACATGCTCAAAGGCAAGCAGTCCAGAACCGCCCCAGAGCATTTTGTTCAGCCAGCCCAGCTTGCGGGTGAAGCCGGAAGCAGCCTTTTTGGTCTTGAGGATGTGAGAAGCAGCCGTTGTCACAATTGCCTCCGCTGCGGGAACGATAAAACATGCCATACGTCATTTTCCTTTCTGTGTGTATATTTGCAGGACCGTGAACGATCCATGCCTTACTTGTTTTCTCCGGACGTGTCTTTTTGTCCGGATTTGTCCTTGCCGCTCTTGCCGCCTTTCAGCATTTTGACGAGCTGGAAAGCAAATATTTCGAGGGAGACCAGACCTGCCAGCACACCGCCGACGATCCACGGGAGACTGCTTTTCTTCCCGGCATCATCCGCTTCTGCATCACTGCCAGATCCATTTTGATCCTTGCCGATCGTATTGTTGGCAGCAGTCATTTCCGAAGCAGCTTCGGGATCATAGGTCTGACTGGAATTGGATGTGCCGTTTCCGCCGTTGTTCACACCGTTGGAAGTTTTTCCGGCAACAATCCCGCCGTCCTGCTCACACAGGAACGAGGTCAGCCATGCAAGCGGCGTATTCCAGTTGATCGTACATTCATTGACAGACCATGCTTCAATGTGATCCATATAGCATTTTTGCGGGGCGATCTGCCCTTTCTTCCAGCCCGAACCCCGTACCCACGGGTCGTTCATACCGGAATTCGGACCGCCTACCAGCACGCCGCAGGGGGCTTTCGGGAAATCATCCGAGATCAGGTTCGACCACCACCTGTGATGCGGATATTGTGCGCTGTGTGTGCCATAGCCCGTGACATAGGAGTAGTCCATGGCATTCCTGCCAAGCAGATAGTCCATTGCGCCTGCCACACCGTTGAGGTAGTCAGATCCTCCCGTCAGATCATAAGCGTAGGCAAGTACGATCGCATTGTCGGCAACGATAGAATTGGAACCCCAGATATAGCCGGTATCCTTGTCAGCATAGCTGATCGTGCTTTGCCCGTAGGGCAAGCCGTAGCCCTGTTTGTTTTCCAAGCCGATATAATAGTCGGCAGCTTTTTTGAAATTGTCTGTCAGTGCAGAAGCATCTCCGCCGAGGGCATCCGGGAAGAGTGCCATCGTCATCGAACCCAGCGCTGCCGTATGCCCCCAGTCAAAACTGCCGACCACCCCGACAGCCTCTCCGCCGTCCATGGACGTGGGGACAGCAAGGTAATACGCAGAAGCCTTCATGTCTTTCAGGTAGCTGTCCTCACCGGTCGCAGCGTAAAGTTCACAGGCAGCCCAGTAGAATTCATCCTCCGCATTGTCGTCACCGTAAGCACCGCCGCCTACAGATTCGTCTAAAGGCGCATACATGTCGGGATGTTTTTTGGCAGCTTCATAGGCATTTTTCGCAGCCGTCAGGCATTCGTCCGCAAAGCTGCTGTCCAGCTCTTTCCACAGCCGGTAAGCCTGTGCGCCGCAGGCAGCTACATTCAGAGTAGCAGCCGTTGTCGGGGGCTTGAGGATACGTTCCTCCGGGTCGTCTGCCGGGGCAACGGCAAGTGCTGTCCACTTGATGTCATGCACCTTGTGGTATGCCATGCCCTGATAGTCGCCGTCTTGGACGATCATTTTCAGCATCCATTCCATTTCATAGCGTGCCTCGTCCAGCAGGTCGGGGTAGCCGTTGCTGTTCTCCGGCAGATACATCGTACCGTCCGCATAAGCATCCGCCGTGCCGAGGGAAGCGGCACGTTCGTACTCGTTCTGCATCAGCCACAGGGATATGCCGCCATTGACCACATACTTGCCGTGGTCGCCGGCATCGTACCAGCCGCCCGTGACATCCTGCGTACCGGAAGAACCGGAATAGCCCCACGTCTGTTCAATGGTCGCCGTATCGTTGGAATGCCCTGCCGGACGGGCAAGCGAAGCCGCATCGCCGGAAGTGATATACTGCGCTTCAATGTCGATGCCGCTGCGGTTCTGATAGAAATAGTTCAGCGCATCATACAGCATCCCGGAATAGGTATCCCTGATACCGATCGCAAATTCCCGGCTGACTGCGCCGTTTTCTGCCTCTAAGTAATACGTCCCCTCCTCCTTGAGATCGGAGAAGTCTAAGATATGCACCGCATCCCCGGAATCCGCATCCAGCCCCATAGGCTGCGATGTTCCGGTGTAGACCGTCTTTCCGCTGCTGTCTTTCAGGTAGAATTCCATGTTTCCGGACTCCGTGGACAGGAGCGTGGCTTTCTTTTCGAGGGCAGGGAAGTACCCGACCTGATTGGTGAGGATCTCGGCACGCTGCCACGGTTCTTCGGCGATATAGTCACTGCTGTCGTCCGTCATGTCGATCAGGCAGAGGTTGTCGAACTGCAATTCCGTCCCAGCCGGGAAGCAGACCTGCGGTGTATATTCCCCGTCACCCCCGAAGTGGAACGTCCATTCTCCCGTCCCATCCGCCGAAGTCGCACGCTCCCCGTTCGAGCCGAGAGTGAATTCATAGGCGAACGTATTCCACGCATTGCCGTTGATATTGACACCCTGCCACATATTATAGTCGCCCCACTGCCCGTTTGGCTGGGCAGAACGGAGGGCGTTCTCGATGTCAGCCTGTGACCAGCTTGCATCATAGTTCATGGTGAGCATATTGCCGTTGCTGTGCCAGAGTTCGGCATCATCATTCGTCATGTCGCCGATCTTGCTGTACAGCCACCCGGAATTGCTTGCCCACACGCTGTAGGTCAGCCGATAGGTATGCCCCTGTTTCAGTGTCAGGTTTCTGTGCCGAAACTGACAGTCCCACCTGTCCTCACCGCCGTTGGAGCGGCCGCCGGGGTCAATGATGGTAATATTGTACACCCCGCCGTCAATGGAAAAGTCCATTTTTCCCGTCATGGATTCGCAGATATGCCACGGCAGCCCGACACCGTCTGTAAAATCTGTCTGTCCGAGCTGTTCTCCGGCATACACCGGAAAGGCTGTGACCTGTGTCAGCAGAGCCGCAGCCGTCAGCCCTGTCAATATGCGTTTTTTCATAAATACCTCCAGCTTACAAAAGAATGCCGCCTATACCATCCCTGTGCAGACCAGCTATCTCGGCATCACTGCAATGTGACGATCGTCACACCGTCCTCGCCTTCCCCGTACTGTCCGCTCCGGAAGGATCGGACATACTTCATCGTGCCGAGCCGCTGCCGGATGGCTTTCCGCAGCTGACCGCTGCCCTTGCCGTGGATGATCGTGACCGTACCGATATGGGAAACGACTGCCCCGTCAATGAAGCGTTCCATTTCATAAACGCCCTCATCGCAGGTATAGCCCCGGATGTCCAGCTCCATAGAACCCTTGCGTTCGATCTTCGTGGAGACATGTTCCCGGCGCTGCTTCTTGGCGCCTTCTTGTGTTTTTGTCTTGTCGAGCAGGCGCAGACGGGAGACCTGTATCTTCATTTTCATCATGCCCATGTGTACAAAGATCTGACCGCTGCTGTCCTGTTCGGAGGAAACAACAGCCTCCTGCCCCAGATCGGGAATGAATACCTTGTCGCCCTTTTTCAGCGGACGGGGGAGTACATAGCTGCCGTTCTCATCCACCGAACCGATGACGGGGTTCGCCGTCTTGTACATATCCCGCAGCTGCTGCCCGCTGCCGCTCTTGGCAGCCGATACACGGGCAGAGAAGTCTGCCTTGTCCTTTTCCCGGCGCATCTGTTCCAGCTCATCGAGCAGTGCGTTGGACTGTGCCTTCGTGGATTCCACGATCCGGTTAGCCTGTGCGGCGGCACGTTCGAGGATCTCCTTTTCTTCCCGGGCAGCCGTGTCATGCTTTTCCTGCCATTCTGCCCGGAACGCCTCCGCCTCCCGGCGCAGCCGTGCAGCTTCCTCTCGTTCTGTCTCCAGCGCCTTGCGGGCTTCCTCAAAGCGGGAAATGACCTGCTCAAAGCGCCTGTTCTCCTCGGAGATCAACGATCCTGCGTGTTTCAGGATGCTCTCCGGCATACCGAGCTGTCCGGAGATCGCAAAGGCATTGGACTTGCCCGGAGAACCGATGATCAGCCGGTAGGTGGGCTTGAGCGTCTCCGTGTTGAATTCGCAGGAAGCATTGACGACATCCAGCGTGTCGGCAGCATAGAGTTTCAGCTCCTGATAATGGGTCGTCACCAGTAATTTTGCGCCGACCTGTTTCAGGTAGTCGATCACGGCAACTGCCAGTGCCGCACCCTCTACCGGGTCGGTACCGGACCCCAGCTCATCGAGCAGGACGAGCGTGCTGTCGTCGGCAGTGCGGAGGATCTCCACAACGTTCAGCGTATGCGCCGAGAAAGTGGAAAGGCTCTGCTCGATGCTCTGACTGTCGCCGATATCGGCTAAGATATGGCGGAACACGGAGATCCTGCTCCCGTCCGAGACCGGTATCAGCAGTCCGCACATCGTCATTGCGGTCAGCAGTCCGGCTGTTTTGAGGGCGACGGTCTTGCCGCCGGTGTTCGGACCGGTAATGATCAGGGCATTGTGATCCTCCCCGATAGCAAAGCTGATCGGGACTGCCTTGCTCTGGTCGAGCAGGGGATGGCGGGCTTTTTTGAGGTCAAGGATACCGTCATCGCTGACCGCCGGGCGGACAGCTTTCAGGGAAGCCCCATAATTGGCTTTGGCAAAGTAATAATCCAGCTCTGCACAGGTCTCATGGAGCCGTCTCAGCTGCGGCGCACGGCTGCCCACGGCGGCACAGAGCTTTTGCAGGATGCGGTCGATCTCCTCCTGCTCCCTGCTCTCGAGCAGGCGAATATCATTGTTGGCTTCCACGATCTGCATCGGTTCGATGAAAATGGTCTGTCCCGTGGCAGAGGTATCATGGATCAGCCCGGCTACCTGACTGCGGTATTCTGCCCGCACTGGAAGCACAAATCGTCCGTCACGGAGCGTGACGGTATTTTCCTGTAAGTATTTCTGCATGGTCTTGTTTTTGACCATATTGTCCAGCGTATCCCGCAGGTGGGAACGGGAGCGCAGCAGCTTCCGGCGGATCTCCGCAAGGGAAGGGCTCGCACTGTCAGCGATCTCATCTTCTGAAACAATAGAACGCTCCAGCATCGTCAGCAGATCGTCCTCCGGGATGATCTGCGAAAACAGGTAGTCCAGCGAGGTCGCCGTATCGCTGCAATGTCCGTACCACGCATACAAGCCCTGCACCTGCCGCAGCAGGTCGGCAACGTCCAGCAGATCACGCAGCGAGAGCCTTGCGCCGGAAGCAGCTCTTGTGACCCGGCTGCAAATATCCTTGCACCCCGTAAACGGCGGTGTGCCGAACTGTATCGCAAGCTGCAAAGCATCATCCGCCTTGCTGATCTCCTGCTGTACCTGCGCAAGGTCGCTGCATGGTGTCGTCTCCAGCATCATGCGGCGGCTTGTTTCGTTGGAAGTAAATTCTGCCGCACGGGCAAGCACCTTATCCAGTTCCAGTGCCTTTTCAAATGTCTGCATACTTTCTCCTTTAATTATGTATCCGGCAGCATTGTCTGCTGAAGGGAATGGTAATGATCCAGTGCCGGAAATTTCCGTTCCATCTGGTAACATAGGAATTCTTCCGCAAACTGGTACAGCGGTTTGCAGGAGCGTTCCGAAATAGCGAAGCTGAATATTTTCTTAGGCTCAGACAGAACGATGAACCGTATCGCCTGTAATGTACCGGCAGGCATGTGGATAAGACCTGTTTCGTCCTCCGGCGATGAGATGCAGTCCTCACAGCAGAAATAACCGCCGGAAACGGAAAAAACCAACTGCTCCGGCAGATATTTTCCGCAGCTACGGCACATGATCACATCCGGCATAAAACCGAGCAGGGAAGCGATGCGCAGTTCAAAGATCGCCTTGATCTTTGTTTCCGGTGCTCTTCGTTCCGAAAGCATATACAGGCAGTTCAGTACGAGCTGCAAAATTTCCGGTGCGCCGGAACGGGGCAGGACCGCATACCGGATCACCTGTGAAAAATAGGAGGCAAGTGCAATGGCGGAAACGGAGCTGCGCAGACCATAAAACACAGAAAGGGGCGTGACGCTGTTGAGTATCCGCACCCCATTGCGCTTATCGTTCAGGCACAGCTCCGAATAAGTGAATAGCTGTGTAGCACTGCCGGTCTTGCTGTTCAGCTTCCCTGCACCTTTCACAAGGACTTCCAGAACACCGTGATCAGCCGTCAGAATGTCGATGAATCTGTCCTGCTCGCCGAGTGTCCTCTGCATCAGCACGAGCCCGTTCACTGTCAGCATGTTCCATTCCTTTCAGGGCAGCATAGACCAGATAATCTGCCACACTGCCGCTATCTTCAAATCGTTCCCATTCCGCATCCATAAAACATCCCTCCGCAGATAGTATCCGCACAGGGATGCCATATATAGCTGGAAATTATTCGTCAGCCAGCCCGAAACTGCGGATGGCAGCTTCCTGATCTCTCCAGTCTTTCCGCACCTTGACAAAGCAGTGCAAATTGACTTGGATCTCAAAAAAACGTTCCAGCTCATGGCGTGCAGAGGATGAGATCTTTTTTAGCATCGCACCGTTCTTGCCAATGATGATCCCCTTGTGAGAGTCACGTTCACAGTAGATCACAGCGGAAATATCCAGCAGCTCTCTGTCTGTCCGTTCCCGCATCGTCTCGACCGTGACCGCAATGCTGTGAGGGACTTCCTCATTCAGGCTGCGCAGGAGCTTTTCCCGGATGATCTCAGCCGCAATGACCCGTTCCGGCTGATCAGTGACAGCATCATCTGGAAAGTAATGCACCGACGGTCCGGCAAGCTTTTCTGCCTCCTCCAAGATAATATCCATGCCGTCCTTTTCAGCGGCGCTGACAGGGATGATAGCATGGGGATGATAGCGCTTTTCGAGCCTGAGCAGCAGCGGCATCATAGCAGATCTGTCCCGCAGCAGATCCACCTTGTTGACGAGGATGATGCAGGTAATGCCACGCTGTGAAATGCTTTGCAGCATGGCTTCATCCTGTTCGTGCAGGGGCTTGGTGCAGTCGATGACATACAGCACCACGTCTGCCTCTCTTACGCTGTTCTCGGCAGCCTTCAGCATGTGGGCGCTGAGTTTGGTATGCGGCTTGTGCAGACCGGGCGTGTCGATGAATACGTACTGCGTTTCCCCCTTTGTCAGGATGCCTGTGATACGTGTGCGGGTCGTCTGTGGCTTGCTGCTCACGGAGGCGATGCGCTCGCCCACAAGGGCGTTGAGCAAAGTGGATTTCCCGGCATTCGTCCTGCCGGAAAGTGTCAGAAAGACCGATCTTGTCATGCCTGCTCCTCTGCGTTGTTGGTAAACGTCATCTCTCTGGAAATGCCGAGCTTATCCAGTACAGCCTCTTCTTTTTCCCGCATGATGCGTTCGTCAAGGGGACTTTTCTCATGGTCATAGCCCAGCAGATGCAGCATGGAATGTACCGTCAGAAAACCGATCTCTCTCGTCAGGGAATGACTGTAGATCTCCGCCTGCTTGACTGCCGTTTCAATGGAAATGACCACATCCCCGAGCTGTACATAGCCATTTTCCGCATTGATCTCCATCGTGCCGTCCTCACCGGTCAGCGGAAAGGAAAGCACATCCGTCACGCTGTCCTTGCCCCGGTATGTCTTGTTCAGGCGGCGGATCTCAGAATTGGACACGAAAGAAACACTGACCTCGGCATCCTTTGTAAAGCCTTCCGAGACCAGAACGGCATGGCAGCAGCGCCGTATCAGCAGACGGATACCGGATGGGATACGGACACTGTTCTGATCGTTTTTGATGCTGACTTTTAATTTTCCTGACTGCTGCATTTAGGCATTTCTCCCTTCCCTATAGTAATTCTCATAGGCTTTGATGATATCCTGTACGAGTTTATGGCGCACCACATCTTTTTCCGTAAAGCGGATCGTGGCGATATCCTCCACGTGCTTGAGGACTTTGATCGCTTCCACAAGTCCGGACTTCCGCTTTTCCGGGAGGTCGATCTGTGTCACATCTCCGGTAATGACTATCCTGCTGCCCTCCCCGAGGCGGGTGAGGAACATTTTGATCTGTTCCGGGGTCGTATTCTGCGCCTCGTCTAAGATAATGAATGCATTGTCGAGCGTCCTGCCCCGCATATAGGCGAGCGGTGCGACCTCGATGATGCCCTTTTCCATATGCCTTGCAAAATTTTCTGCCCCGAACATATCAAAGAGCGCATCATAAAGCGGACGCAGATACGGATCGACCTTATTTTGCAGATCGCCGGGCAGAAAGCCGAGCTTCTCGCCGGCTTCCACAGCCGGACGGGTGAGAATGATCCGCTGTACCTCATGCGCCCGGAACGCCCGTACCGCCAGTGCCACCGCAAGGTAGGTCTTACCTGTTCCGGCAGGACCGACACCAAGGACGATGGTATTTTTGCGGATGGCATCCACATATTTTTTCTGACCGACAGTTTTCGGACGGACGACTTTTCCGCTTGTGGTGATGCAGATGCCGTCACCGTCCAGTGTCCGGACGGCATCCGTTTCGCCGTCTGCCACCATGGAAAGCACATACCGCACGGTCTGGTCAGTCAGATGCTGCCCCTTGTGCAGCAGTTCTTCCATAAGACGCAGCGCAGAAGCTGCCTTTTCGCATTGTGCCTCTTCTCCGGTGATATGCACATCTGCCCCGCGGCAGAAAAGGATCACGTTATATTCACGCTGGATATGATTCAAATTTTCGTCACAGCTGCCGAAAATACTCTGGAGATCGGACGGCTGTCCGAAGGAAACGGTTTTTTCTGCCATTGCTGTCTGTTTTCACTCCTCTTGTTATGCAGAAACAAAAGATCCATCATAAGCTGATCATAATTATTATACACCATATTTTGCCCGTTGTCAATATATTTTCACCAGTACATATACAAAAATTTGTGCAATTTACAAAAGGATCTTTGTCTATTTTAGCACTTAAGAAAAAATTTGAAAAAATTTGAAAAAAACACTTGACAGATCCGGAAAAAGCGGTTATAATAGAAAATGAAAACAAAGCAGACACACCTAGTGCCTCACCGTCTGACCCGGGAATATGGTGCCGAGACGGTCAATATCTGACTGCATCCGCAGGGCGTATGTGTTCTGCGTGCGGTAGATGTGTGAGTGCCGGCTTGTGTCCGCACTCATTTTTTGTTTCAAATTTCAATGCTTGGGGGTGCCCGCAATAAGTAAGGAAACAAGGGACATTCAGATCAACGAGATGATCCGGGACAAGGAGATCCTTGTCATTGATACGGACGGTCAGAAGCTTGGCATCATGTCCGCAAGGGACGCACAGAAGCTCGCTTATGAGAAGGATCTAGATCTGGTCAAGATCGCTCCGCAGGCAAAGCCGCCTGTGTGCCGTATCTTGGATTACGGCAAGTACTGCTTTGAACAGCAGAAGCGTGAGAAGGAAGCCAAGAAGAATCAGAAAGTCATGTCCATCAAGGAGATCCGCATGTTCTCTGCGATCGATACACATGACTTCGAGACAAAGGTCAACCAGGCGAACAAGTTTCTGAAAGCCGGCGATAAGCTGAAGGTCTCCGTGCGCTTCCGGAGACGTGCGATCACACATCCGGAATTAGGCTCAGAGCTGCTCGAACGCTTCCGGGAAGCGTGCAGTGAGTTCGGCACGGTCGAGAAGCCTGCCAAGATGGAAGGCCGCAGTATCGTAATGTTCATATCCCCGAAGGCATCTAAGTAAGCATCCAAATCAAAGGAGGAACTGTAATCATGGCAAAAAAAGTGAAGGTCAAGACGCATTCCGGCGCAAAGAAGCGCTTCAAGCTGACGGCAAACGGAAAGGTGAAGTATCAGCACACCAACAAGCGCCATAGACTGACCCAGAAGGACACCAAGCGCAAGAGGATCGCAAGAGGCGCAGGCGTTGCAGACGTGACCAATACGCCGACTATCAAGAAGCTGATCCCGTATCTGTAAGAAGCAGCGTTTCATAAATGAGATCATACTGGAGGTAAATGACTATGGCACGTATCAAAGGTGCAATGATGACTCGCAAGAGAAGAAATAAAACACTGAAGCTGGCAAAGGGTTACTTCGGCGCAAAGAGCAAGCATTTCAAGATGGCGAAGCAGGCGGTGATGAAGTCCGGTCAGTATGCCTATATCGGCAGACGGCAGAGGAAGAGAAACTTCCGTCAGCTCTGGATCACCCGTATCTCCGCAGCCGCAAAGAATAACGGCATGAATTATTCCACATTCATGAACGGCTGCAAGAAGGCTGGCATCACCTTGAACAGAAAGATGCTCTCTGAGATCGCCATTCATGATGCCGAGGGCTTTGCAGCGATCGTCGAGAAGGCAAAGGCTGCTCTTTGATGTCATAATCAAATACGCTCTTGACACAGATCAAGAGCGTGTTTTGTTTATCTGCTCTGAAAGGAGACTTCCCATGCACAGCACACTGCGTATCACAGCCAGAGATAACCCTGCTGTCAAGCACTACAGGCGTCTGCGGGACAATAAGCGTGCCCGGCGGGAGGAACGGCTCTTTGTCGCCGAAGGACTGCGCATCGTCTGCGATGCGCTGCAATATCCCGGACTTGTGCAGCAGGTGTTTGTGACCGATACCGCAGCGGAACGGACCGGGGCGCTTCCGGAGTTCCGGAAAGCGGATGCCTGCCTGCGCATTTCAGATGCCGTCGGGGAAAGCATGACCGATACATACCACACACAGGGGATCTTTGCTGTATGCCGTATGCCAGCACAGCTCCCTCCGGCGGCATTGCTTCGTCAGGATGGGCGGTATCTTGTGCTGTGCGATCTGCAGGATCCCGGCAATATGGGGATGATCCTGCGTACCGCAGATGCACTGGGGATGGATGCGGTATTCAGCGCCGGGAGCTGTGAGATGTACAGCCCAAAAGTCGTGCGTGCGGCAATGGGCTCACTGCTGCGGGTCTCTGTCTGTGAGACATCACCGCTGCCTTTGGCTGCGCTGCTGCATCAGAGACAGATCTGCTCCTATGCGGCAGTCCCGGCAAAGGATGCGCAGCCGCTGAACGAGTGCAGCTTTGACGGCGGCTGTGCCGTCTGGATCGGCAATGAGGGAAACGGTCTGCCGGATGAATTGATCGCAGCCTGCGGACAGACGGTAACGATCCCTATGCGGGGCGGTCCGGAATCCCTGAATGCTGCCATGGCAGCAGGTATCCTGATGTGGGAAATGACGAGGGGAAGGAAAGGTGGAGCGCATGGAACATGATACATTGACAAAATACTGGCTGTGGCTGGTAATGGTCCTTGGCGTAGCCGCCCCGAACGCACAGGTCATGCTGAAGCATGAGGGCGGTGTCCGGAACTTGTACCGCAAGCTGCACGACCCGGAATGCGGCGTTCTTACCCCGGAGCAGCGCCGCCGTCTGGAGCATACCGATCTGCATCGTGCGGAGCAGGTCATGGAATACTGTAACGAACATGATATCCACATCCTCACATGGAGCAGCAAACTGTATCCGCATCAGCTGCGCCATATCTATGACCCGCCTCTGGTGCTGTTCTATCGGGGGAACAAGGAGCTGTTCCGGCGCATCATCTTCACGGTCGTCGGTACGAGAAGACCCTCACAGTATAGTTTAACGGTGGCAGAGCAGATATGCGGAGAGCTTGCACGGGCAGGCTTGCTCTTGGCAAGCGGCGGTGCTATCGGGATCGATACCTGCGCACACAGTGCAGCCGTTCGGCAGGGCGCACCGACTATTTCCGTGATGGGATGCGGTGTGGATTTCGATTATCCGAAAGAGAACCGGTCGCTGCGTGAAAGGATCGTGGAAAACGGCTTGCTGATCTCGGAATATTTTCCGGGCACAGGACCGAATGCACCCCATTTTCCGGTCAGGAACCGGATCCTGTCCGGTATCAGTGAGGGCGTGCTGGTCGTAGAAGCAGGCGCAAAAAGCGGCTCTCTGATCACAGCAAATCTGGCTTGTGAGCAGGGAAAGAATGTGTTCTGCGTACCGCCGCATGATCTGACGGATGTGCGCTACAGAGGAACGGTCGATCTGCTTCGTGACGGTGCCTATACAGCCTACAGTGCTATGGACATCCTGAGTACCCTGCTGACAGAATATCCGTTCCGGCTTTCCTGCTATAAAGGGGATGACCTGAAAACAGAACGAAAGTACAAATTCTCCGAGGATGAGATCTGCATCCCACCTGTCAAAAAGGAGCAGACGGAAGAGCAAGAGCCGAAAAAAGCCTCTCCTGCCATACCGGAGGAGCAGATCTCCGCACCGCCGGAAGCTGTACAGACGGCAGATCCAGAACTGCCGCAGGAGCAGACGCCCGCAGAGGAACAGCCTTCGGAAAAACAGAATTTGTACAGGACACCCTGTATGGTCACTATTTCGGAGGAGGAAAGGCAGCAGAGCATTGCCGAACATGCCACACCGGAACAGCAGACGATACTAAAGCTCCTGCAAGACGGCGAGCAGAATACCAATGCCATTTGTGAATTGACAGGTATGAGATTTGAGGAGGCTTCCATACTGCTGATCGAAATGGAAATGATGGGCTGGATCAGGAACAGCGAACGTGATATGTATACCCTGCCCGGTGCAGAGGCATAACACAGGGAAGAAAGGAGCGTGCGCTGCATCGTGCAGCAGATCTTATGTCAAAATTAGTGATCGTAGAGTCGCCCGCAAAGGCGAAGACCATACAAAAATACCTTGGACCTGGCTATGAAGTGATCGCCTCCATGGGGCATGTGCGTGATCTCCCGAGATCCCGTCTCGGTGTGGATGTGGAACATGGCTTCACACCGCAGTATCTTGACATGAAAGGCAAGGAAGAGGTGATCAAAGAGCTGAAGCGCCGGGCAAAGAAAAGCGATACCGTTTATCTTGCGACCGACCCTGACCGTGAGGGAGAAGCCATTTCATGGCATTTAGCACAGATGTTACAGTTGGATATGAATGCCAACAACCGGGTCGCCTTCAATGAGATCACCAAGACCGGTGTCAAGAACGGCATGGCAGATCCGCACCGTATCGATATTGACTTGGTGAATGCCCAGCAGGCAAGGCGTATCCTTGACCGGCTGGTCGGCTATAAGCTCAGTCCGTTCCTCTGGAAAAAGGTCAGACGGGGATTGTCTGCCGGCAGAGTACAGTCTGTCGCTGTCCGGCTGATCGTGGACAGGGAGGAGGAGATCCGTGCCTTTGTCCCAAAGGAATACTGGAGCATCGATGCCAAGCTCACCGCACCGCACAGCACAAGGCAGTTCATGGCAAAGCTTTCGGCGGTAGACGGCGAAAAAATAGAGATCAAGAATGAAGCGCAGGCGCAGATACTTCTCAAACGGCTGGAAAATGCCGGATTCAAGGTCACAGCGATCAAGAAGCGTGTCACCAAAAAGCAGCCCGCACCGCCGTTCATTACTTCTACGCTCCAGCAGGAGGCATCCAAGCGCCTTGGTTTCCAGTCGAAGCGCACCATGAAAGCAGCGCAGGAACTGTACGAGGGCATCGACCTGGACGGCATGGGCGCAGTGGGTCTGATCACATATATGAGAACGGACAGTCTGCGTATTTCCGCAGATGCCCAGCAGGCAGCATCGGACTATATCCGGCAGACCTACGGGGAGCCATATCTTCCAGAAAAGCCTCGTGTGTTCAAGTCCAAGAAGAATGCGCAGGATGCGCATGAGGCGATCCGCCCCACTATGCCTGACCTGACACCGGACAAGGCAAAGAACAGCCTGACAGACGATCAGTACAAGCTTTACAAGCTGATCTGGGAGCGCTTTATTGCCAGTCAGATGGCAAATGCACTGCTGGATACCGTTGCTGTGGAGATCGAGGCAGACGGGTGTCTGTTCAAGGCTTCTGGGTATTCCGTGAAGTTTGACGGCTTTACCGTACTCTATGAGGAGAAAAACGACAACGAGCCGGAGGGACAGAAAATGCTCCCCCTGCTTGCGATAGGCGATCAGCTCAAGGTGATCTCACTGGACGGAGGGCAGCATTTCACGCAGCCCCCTGCTAGATATTCCGAAGCGACCCTTATCAAGACACTGGAAGAAAACGGCATCGGCAGACCAAGTACCTATGCACCGACCATTACCACGATCTTGGCGAGGAACTATGTCGAGCGTGACGGCAGACAGCTCCGCCCGACCAGTCTGGGAGAGGTCACCACACAGGTGATGCGGTCTCATTTTTCGAGGATCGTGGATGCGGATTTCACAGCGCAGATGGAGACCGAACTGGATAATGTGGAGCAGGGTACGACTGACTGGGTGAGTATGCTGGATTCCTTTTACAAGGATTTTGAACAGACCCTAAAGACCGCCGAGGAGGCAATGGACGGACAGCATGTGCGTGTACCTGACGAGGAAACGGACATCGTTTGCGAACAGTGCGGACGGAAAATGGTCATCAAGATCGGCAGATTCGGGAAATTCCTTGCCTGCCCCGGTTTCCCGGAGTGCCGCAACACCAAGCAGATCATGCACGAGACAGGCGGACTCTGTCCGAAGTGCGGAAAAAAGGTCGTCCTGAAAAAATCGAAGCGTGGCAGGAGCTTTTACGGGTGCAGCGGATACCCGGACTGCCATTTCATGACATGGAACGTTCCAGTGGAGGAACGCTGTCCGCAGTGCGGTTCCACGCTGTTCCAAAAGGGCGGCAAGACCGGCAAGCTGGTCTGTGAAAAAGAAGGCTGCGGCTACGAACGGAGCTTGAAATGACACCGGCGATCGTTGTCGGCGGCGGGCTTGCCGGCTGTGAGGCAGCATGGGCGCTCGCCAATGCCGGGATCCCGGTCATTCTATACGAAATGAAACCGCACCGCTACAGTCCTGCCCACCACAATGCAGATCTGGCAGAGCTTGTCTGCTCCAATTCCCTGAAAGCCGCCCGCCTTGCATCAGCAGGCGGACTGCTCAAACAGGAAATGGCGATGCAGCATTCTTTGCTGGTCGCCTGTGCAAAGAACTGTGCCGTTCCGGCAGGCGGTGCGCTTGCCGTGGACAGGGAACGGTTTTCGGCAACGGTGACGGAAATTCTGGAAAACGATCCGCTGATCAGTGTGCGCCGGGAGGAGATCACCGCTCTCCCGGAACGGAATGCCGTCATTGCCACAGGACCTCTGACATCCGATGCACTTGCAGCGGAGATCGAAAAGCGCTGCGGGGCAAGGCTGAGTTTCTTCGATGCGGCTGCACCGGTAGTTGCGGCAGAAAGTCTGGATATGTCCCGGATCTTCGCCCAGTCCCGCTATGACAGGGGAGAGGCGGATTACCTCAACTGCCCCATGGAAAAGGACGAGTACGAGGCATTCTGGGATGCCCTTGTGACAGCAGAAAAAGCGCCGCTGCATGAGCATGACAAGGCAGCTTTCCGGGTGTATGAGGGCTGTATGCCGATAGAAGTGCTGGCGGCAAGGGGGAAAGATACGCTGCGTTTCGGACCGCTGAAGCCGGTCGGACTGCATGACCCGGCGACTGGGCGCAGACCCTATGCGGTTGTACAGCTCCGCAAGGAAAATCGAGATGGCACGATGTATAACCTTGTTGGTTTCCAGACGAACCTGAAATTCGGGGAGCAGAAGCGGGTGTTCGGGATGATACCGGGGCTTGCAAATGCGGAATTTCTGCGCTGCGGTGTGATGCACCGGAATTTCTTCTTGGATAGTCCGCAGCTGCTGGAGGCAGACTATTCGCTGCGGGGCGCAGAAGGTCTTTTCTTTGCCGGGCAGATGACAGGGGTCGAGGGATATATGGAATCCGCAGCCAGCGGCATCGTTGCAGGAAACAGCCTTGCTAGGAGAATGCTGGGAAGATCTCCCTACATTTTGCCGGAAACGACCATGACAGGCGCTTTGGCAGCCTACGTGAGCCGTGGGGGAGCTGCAGATTTCCAGCCGATGGGGGCAAATATGGGACTATTGCCGCCGCCGGAAATACCGATCCGGGGCAAGCAGGAACGTTATCAGGCAATTGCGGAAAAAGCTGTGGAATGCCTGAAAACAGCACTTTCCGGTTTGGAGGAGTGAGACGGATGAAGATCATAATGGATGCCTTCGGAGGTGACAACGCCCCCGCAGAGGTCATCAAGGCAAGCCGTATGGCAAAGGACGAACTGGGTGTGGATATCGTACTCAGCGGGGATGCGGCAAAGATCCGGAACTGTGCCGGAGCGATAGGCGTGGACAGCGCAGACCTTGAGATCCTCCCTGCGCCGGATATCTTTAACATCCATGCACAGCCCGCAACGATCGTGAAAGAGGGAAAAAATTCCTCGCTTGCGGTCGGTTTGCAGGCACTGCGGGACGGCAGGGGAGATGCCTTTGTGAGTGCCGGAAGTTCCGGCGGACTTGTCACCGGTGCTACGCTGATCACAAGGCGTATCAAGGGTATCAAGCGCCCTGCCATGACGGCAATGCTGCCGACTGCCCGGAACAAATTCATTTTGCTCGATGCCGGTGCAAATGTGGAATGTCGCCCGGAAATGCTGGTGCAGTTTGCGGTCATGGGTTCGGCGTATATGAAGTGTGTGAAAGGCATTCAGAAGCCCAGAGTCGGCTTGCTGAATGTCGGGGCAGAGGAGACCAAGGGCAGGGAACTGGAGATACAGACATACCGGCTGCTGAAAGAAGCCCCGGTCAACTTCGTGGGAAATGCCGAGGCAAGGGAGCTGCCGGAGGGCGGTTATGATGTGATCGTCTGTGACGGCTTTGCAGGGAATATGGTGCTCAAGCTCTACGAGGGCATGGGGGCGCTTTTCAAGAACAAGCTGAAAAACTGGTTCAGCGGCTTTCCGGGGAAGCTCTCCGGTCTGCTGGTGTACGGACAGATCAAAGAATTCCAGAAGCAGATGGACTACAAGGAAGAGGGCGGCGGCATCATCCTCGGTGCTGCCAGTCCGGTCATCAAAGCACACGGCAGTTCGGATGCCAGAGCCTTTTTCAATGCCATCCGGCAGGCAAAGCGCTGTGTGGAGGGCAGCATGACAGAGGAGATCGCCCGCACGATCGCAGAAATGAAAGGAGAAATGTAAATGGGATCGGATATTACTTTGCTGGAAAAGCGCATCGGCTATCAGTTCCAAGAACAGGAACTCATCCATGAAGCCTTGTCGCATTCTTCCTACGCAAATGAAAAGAAGAAGCTCCGCCGGAGCAATGAACGGCTGGAATTTCTCGGAGACAGTGTGCTTTCAGTGGTGGTCTCACAGTATCTTTTTGAGCGCTATCCGGAGCTGCCGGAGGGCGAGCTGACGAAGATCCGTGCGGCACTTGTCTGCGAAAGATCCCTGCACAGATTTGCCTTGCGTATCGGGTTAGGCGACTTTCTCCTGCTCGGCAAGGGAGAGGAGCATACCGGCGGCAGGGAGCGTCCGTCTATCTTGGCGGATGCCTTTGAAGCGGTGATCGCAGCCATTTATCTTGACGGCGGACTGGAAGCGGCAAGAACGCACATCCTGCATTTCATTCCGGAGCGTATCCCGGAGAGCAGCTCAGTGCTGTTCGGGGACTACAAGACAGCTTTGCAGGAGATCATCCAGAAGAATCCGGAAGAAAAGGTCGAATACGTCCTGATCTCCGAATCCGGTCCCGATCACAATAAGTCCTTTATGGTGGAGGTCTGCCTGAATTCCAATGTTATCGGCAAGGGACAGGGAAAATCCAAAAAGGAAGCCGAACAGATGGCAGCCAAAGAGGCACTGGAGCTGATGGGCTGCGAGACATGAAGCACGCCAACGCAGCCATTTTTGTTCCCCACGCCGGCTGTCCGAACCGATGTTCTTTCTGTGACCAGAAAGCCATCACGGCGCAGGAAAAGCTGCCGCATGCAGCGGATGTGGAGCGTGTCTGCATGCAGGTGCTTTCGGAGCTGCCGGATACAACGGAGGCGGAGATCGCTTTTTTCGGGGGCAGCTTTACGGCTGTACCGGAAGCCTATCAGACGGAGCTGCTCACGGCGGCGCAGCCGTTTTTAGGGAAGGGAAAATTTCGGGGCATCCGCATTTCCACACGCCCGGACTATATCGATGCGGGCATCCTGCAAAGGCTTGCGGGGTACGGCGTGACCGCCATTGAACTGGGTGCGCAGTCCATGAGCGATACCGTCCTTGCCGCCAATGAACGGGGGCATACGGCAGAGGCAGTGCGGCAGGCGAGCCGACTGATACGGGAAAACGGTTTTTCGCTGGGCTTGCAGATCATGCTGGGTCTGTACAAAAGCAGTATCGCCGATGAACGGCACACGCTCGAGGAAGTGCTGCTGATCCGACCGGATACGCTGCGTATTTATCCGGTCGTGATCCTGAAAGGCACTTTGCTCGGTGAGCTGTTCCTGTCGGGGGCGTACCAGCCGTTTTCCTTTGAGGAAATGATCGCTCTGACGGCAGAAATGCTCCTTGCCTGTCAGAAAAACGGTATCTGTGTCATCAAATGCGGACTTCACGCCAGCAGAAGCGTTGAGGAAAACTGCCTTGGCGGATCCTACCACCCGGCTTTCCGTGAACTGTGTGAAAGCCGTATGTTCCGCAGCCAGATGGCAGAAGCACTCGGCGCAGAAAAGCCGGTGCGCTGTACCTTTGCGGTACATCCGTCCTGCATCAGCAGGGCGGTCGGACAGAAACGGGCAAACCTGCAATTTTTCCGGGAACAGGGCATTGCTGTCCGCATTGCCGGAAATGCGGAAATACCGCCGTTTCAGTGTAAATTAGCAGAAAAGGAAATGGATGTATGTATTTAAGATCCTTGGAAATACAGGGCTTCAAGTCCTTTCCGGATAAGATCAAGCTGCAATTTGACAAGGGGCTGACAGCCGTTGTCGGACCGAATGGCAGCGGAAAAAGCAATATCGGCGACTCCGTGCGCTGGGTACTGGGAGAACAGTCCACCAAGACGTTGCGTGGGAACAAGATGGAGGATGTTATTTTCTCCGGTACACAGGCAAGAAAGCCCATGGGCTTTGCGGCGGTCACGCTCAATATCGACAACAGCGAGGGGAGGCTTGCCGGGTACGGTGACGAGGTAAGTGTCACCCGCAAGCTCTACCGCAGCGGTGAGAGCGAATACCGCATCAACAACAAGCTCGTCCGCCTGAAAGACATCAACGAACTGTTCATGGACACCGGACTGGGACGGGACGGGTATTCGATCATCGGGCAGGGGCGCATCGCAGAGATCGTCGGGGTCAGATCCAACGAACGCCGGGATATTTTTGAGGAGGCTGCCGGGATCTCTAAATTCCGCTACCGCAAAACAGAGGCAGAGCGCAAGCTCGCACAGGCGCAGGAGAACATGGAGCGTCTGGGCGATATTGCTGCCGAACTGGAGAGCCGTGTCGGACCGCTCCGGGTGCAGGCACAGAAAGCGGAACAGTTTCTGGTGCTGGCACAGGAGCAGAAAACGCTGGAGATCTCTGTCTGGGTCAAGCAGCTTTCCGCTTTGCAGGAGCGTTTGCAGGAGCTGGGCGACAAACTGCTGCTGCACCGCACGGAATATGAGGACACCGAACGGCAGATCGCTGCCGAAGAGGAAAAAATGCAGGAATGCTACCGCCTGATGCAGCAGTGTTCGGTCGAGGCAGAGGAGGCGCATGCCCGTCTGCGGATGCTCCGGGAGACAGCTGCACAGGCAAAGGCAGATATCGCTGTCTGGAAAAATGACATCGTACACAGCGAAGAAGCGCTGAAGATCGCACAGTCCCGCCATGCACAGGAATTACAGGAGCAGCAGAAGCTGATCACCCGGCTGGAGGAGGCAGAAGCACAGTCGGCAGCTGCCCTGAAAGCATTTCAGGAAACGGAGCAGGCGCTTGCGGAAGCGAAGCGGAGCTTTGAGGAAATGGAAAATGCCTACCGCACGGAAGATGAAAATTCCCGGAAAGCAGATGAAGCGCTGCACGACCTGTACTTAGCACGCAGTGAGCTGCAATTCGGTATCCGTTCCGCACAGCAGCAGGTGCAGCAGTGTATTTCGCAGAGGGAAGCCTTTATCGCAGAACAGGCAGAAGATGCCCGGAAATTAGAGGAAGCCGAATCCGTCCATGCGGATGCCCTTGCAGCCATGCAGAAAGTGCAGGAGCAGGTCACTGCACAGGAAACAAAGGTGAACACCTGCCGTCAGGAACTCCAAGCCGCACAGCAGCAGCGTGCGCAGTCCGAAGAACAGCTCCGGCAGTGCAGCTTTCAGCTTCGTGACAAGAAGCAGCGGCATAGGATTTTGACCGATCTGGAAAATAACATGGAGGGCTTTTCCGGCAGTGTCAAGGCAGTCATGCGGGCAGTCCGGCAGGGCACACTGCAAGGCATTTTCGGCAGCGCAGCACAGCTCATCCGGGTGGACAGCGCTTACGGTGTCGCCATTGAAACGGCACTCGGCGCAAGCATGCAGCACCTGATCGTAGAGGACGAAGCTGCCGCCAAGGCGGGCATCCGTTTCCTCAAGGACAACCGGGCAGGGCGGGCGACTTTCCTGCCGCTGACCTCGATACAGGGCAGGCGGCTGACGGAAAAACTGTTTGATCAGCCGGGCTTTGTGGCGGTCGCCAGCGACCTCGTGGAGTGTGACAAGCGTTTCCGCACCGCTGCGGAATACCTGCTGGGACGTATCGTCATTGCGGAAGATCTGGACAGTGCCGCAGCCATGGCAAAGCGGTACGGCTATCGGTTCCGCATCGTGACGATGGATGGACAGGTCATCAATGCGGGTGGTTCGTTCACGGGTGGTTCCGTGCAGAAGACAGGCGGTATGCTGACACGGCGGTCGGAACTTTCAGAATTGCAGAACGACATCAGCCGCCTTGCGGAACAATGCCGGGATGCCGAGGAACAGGCACGCACCAGCGCCGATGTCGCAGCCGCAGCCGAAAAGAAGCTCGAAAGGGAGACCAAAGCGTTCTCCTCGCTCCAGCAGCGTTTCTTGATGGCGCAGACCGAAGCACAGCGGCTTGCCTTTCCGGTGGAGGAATACCGCCAGAGGATAGCAGACGGCACACAGCGTTCAGAGCAGTACAAAGCCGGACTGGATGCAGCGGAAGCACAGGTAAAAACCGCAGAAGCTGCCTATGCTGCCAAGCTTGCGGAGATCCAGAGGGCAGAAGAGCATATTTCCGGCGCAAAGGACCGGAGAGAACAGATACAGGCAGAGCGGGAACGGCGTTCGGAGGAATTCGGGGCGCTGAAGATCCGCCTTGCGCAGACGGAAAAGGACAATGAAGCTGCCGGCTATGCCCTGAAACTCGCACAGAGTGCCGTGGAACAGGCGGATGCCCGGGATGAGACGTACCGGGCGGAACTGGACGGCTACCGGGATACCATTGCCGAAAAGACCGAAGCTGTCGCCAAGCAGGAGAAACTGCTTGCCGAGACCGAAGCCGCTATCACCGGAAATGAAGAAAAGGCACAGAATGCCAGCAAAGCCCACGATACGCACAGCATCCGTGTCCGGGAAATGCAGGCAGGGCTGAACGAATTTCACACGGCAAAGGAAAAGCTGTCAGCGGAGATCACACGGCTTTCCGAACGGGAAAGCGGACTGAAAGCGGAAAACGACCAGATCATCGCCAAGCTGCTGGAGGTCTATGAAATGACCCGTTCCGAAGCACAGGCACAGGCGCAGCCGATCGAGGATATGACTGCCGCAAGGCAGCAGCTTTCCGTGATCAAGCAGAAGATCCGTGCCCTCGGCAGCGTGAATGTGGATGCCATTGAGGAATACCGGGAAGTCTCCGAGCGTTACCGTTTCCTGTCCGGGCAGATGACAGATGTGCGCAGCTCCAAGCAGGAACTGGAAAAGCTCATTGAGGAACTGACGGCAGAGATGTGCCGTCTGTTTACAGAGAGCTTTGCCCAGATCAACCGGAATTTCAAGGAAATTTTCCGTGATCTGTTCGGCGGCGGCAAGGCGGAGCTTTCGCTCACCGAGCCGGACAATGTGCTGACTTCCGGCATCGAGATCAATGTTGCCCCGCCGGGAAAGGTCATCAAAAACCTGATCTCCCTGTCCGGCGGTGAGCAGAGTTTTGTAGCAATTGCGATCTATTTTGCGATCCTGCGGCTGAGACCTGCGCCGTTCTGCATCCTCGATGAGATCGATGCGGCGCTCGATGAAGCCAATGTACGGAAATATGCACGTTACTTAAAGCAATTTACGGACAATACACAGTTTGTGCTGGTGACGCACCGTCGCAGTGCCATGGAGGAGGCAAATGTCCTCTACGGCGTGACAATGCAGGAGGATGGCATTTCCCGGCTGCTGAAACTGGAGCAGCCGGAGGATGTCCCTGAGAAATAAGGAGGCAGAGCATGGGATTATTTTCTAAGATCAAGCAGGGTCTGCAAAAGACCCGTGATGCCATGGTGCAGCGGATGCAGCGTGTGATCAATTCCTTTACGAAGATCGATGAGGACTTGTTCGAGGAGCTGGAAGAGACCATGATCATGAGCGACATGGGCGTGGAGACCTCTGTGGAGATCTGTTCACGTCTGCGGAAGCTCGTCAAGGAACGTGGCGTGAAAGACCCTGCGAAGATCATGGACCTGATCGAGGAGATCATCGGTGATATGATGGGGGAGGACACAGCGCTTGACCTGTCCACAAAGCCGTCTGTCATCATGGTGATCGGTGTCAATGGCGCAGGCAAGACCACCACCATCGGCAAACTCAGCAACCAGCTGAAAAACGAGGGGAAAAAGGTGCTGATCGCTGCGGCGGATACGTTCCGGGCAGCAGCGATCGAGCAGCTCGAGGTCTGGGCAGACCGTGCCGGTGTGCCGATCGTCCGCCATGCCGAAGGTTCTGACCCGGCTGCGGTGGTCTATGATGCGGTCACGGCTGCCATTGCCAGAGAATGTGATGTCGTGATCGTGGACACTGCTGGACGGCTGCACAATAAGAAGAACCTGATGGATGAGCTTGCCAAAATACACCGCATCATCCAGCAGCGTGCGGAGGGATGCGCCGTGGAGACTTTGCTGGTACTGGATGCGACGACCGGACAGAATGCCGTCAGTCAGGCAAGGCTGTTCAGTGAAGTCGCTGACATTACGGGCATCGTCCTGACGAAGCTGGACGGCACGGCAAAGGGCGGCATCGTGGTATCCATTCACAATGAGCTTGGCATACCTGTGAAGCTGGTCGGTGTCGGGGAGGGGATCGACGATCTCCAGCCGTTCAGCAGTTCGGATTTTGCAAGGGCGCTGTTTGATCACTCTAAGGATGTGAAGCTGGGATCTGAGGAGGATCCGGAAAAAAACGGTGAGGAAGCCGAAGAAGCAGAGGAAAACGAGGAGGACACAGACGCATGAAAGTCGTAATGGCGACCAATAATGTCAATAAGCTCCGTGAGGCGAGGGAGATCCTTGCACCGCTGGGGATCGAGGTCATTTCGCAGCGGGAAGCCGGTGCAGAGACAGACCCGGAGGAAAACGGCTCGACCTTTGCAGAAAATGCCATGATCAAGGCAAAAGCAGTTTATGACATCGTGCATTGTCCGGTGTTTGCGGATGACAGCGGTATCTGCGTGACTGCACTGGACGGCAGACCGGGCGTACATTCTGCCCGCTATGCCCCGAAAGGGGAGGAGTGTGCAAAGCTCCTTGCCGAAATGGAGGGCAAAACAGACCGGCGGGCATATTTTGCGTGTGTGGTAGCTTATATGGACGAGCAGGGGAGCGGTACGGTCTCCGGGGAATGTCATGGCAGCATCGGCACAGAAGCACGAGGTACGAATGGATTCGGGTATGACCCGGTGTTCCTGTACGGGGAGAAAACGCTTGCCGAACTGACAGAGGACGAGAAAAATGCCATCAGCCACCGGGGCAAAGCGCTCCGGCAACTCTGCGAAGTATTCAGGAAAAGGTACGGTGAAGATCATGCTGAACAGTAAGCAGCGGGCATACCTGCGGGGTATCGCCTCGACGTATGAAACGATCCTACAGGTCGGCAAGGGCGGTATCACGGAAAATCTGGTGGAGCAGGTGAACGGTGCGCTCAAAAAGCGGGAGCTGATCAAGCTCCGGGTGCTGGACAATTCGATGTTCACTGCCCGTGAAGCGGCAGAGGAACTGGCAGCGCTGACAAAGGCAGATGTGGTGCAGGTCATTGGCAGCCGGTTCGTGCTGTTCAAGAGAAATCCACAGGAGCCGGTCATTGACCTGAAGGCGGCACGGTGAGACGCATCGGCATTTTCGGGGGGAGTTTCAATCCGCCCCATCTAGGACATATGCACCTTGCCGAAAGCGTTCACGAAGCGCTGTCACTGGATGAGGTGCGGCTCGTGCCGTCCGGTATCTCGCCGCACCGTTCGATGGAAGCCTACGCACCGGATGCGGACAGGCTTGCGATGTGCAGACTGGCGGCAGAAGGCTACCCGTGGATGCGGGCGGATGATCATGAACTGCGGCAGGCAAAGGTGAGCTATACGGTGTACACCGTGCGGCATTTTGCGGAGATGTTCCCGGGGGATAAGCTGTATCTGCTGGTCGGCGGAGATATGCTGCGCAGCTTTCAGGAATGGTATCAATGGCAGGAGATCTTGCAGCATGCAGCGCTTGCCTGTGTCGCCAGAGAGCCGGGAGAGTATGACACACTGTGCGGATGTGCGGAAAAGCTGCATCAATATGGCGAGATCTGCCTGCTGCATGTGGAAAGTTTTGAGGTATCTTCTACAAAGATCAGGGAACTGGTGCAGAAAAAACAAAATTATTCTTGCTATTTGCCCGAAAAGATAGTACAATATATACAAACGAGAAATTTATATGCGGGAAGTGATGCAGGGTGTATCAGGTAAAAGACAAGATCGCATTTTTAGAGCAGCATCTCTCCAAGAAGCGTTTCCAGCATTCCTGCAATGTAGCACGGGCGGCAAGGCAGCTCGCCCAGCGCTACGGTGCTGACATGGACAAGGCGTATTTTGCAGGGCTTGTGCATGACATCTGTAAGGAGATGCCTTTCGAGGAGCAGCACAGGCTGATGGTGGCAGGAGACTTTGCGCCGGACATTGCCGAGCTGCATTCGAGAAAGCTCTGGCACGGCATTGCAGGAGCGTATTTCCTACAGGAGGAATTCGGCATCACGGACAAGGAGATCCTGTTGGCAGTGCGGTTCCACACGGTCGGGCGGGATCATATGTCGCTTCTGGAAGAGATCATCTACATAGCCGATATGATCTCCGAGGAACGGGACTATAAAGGTGTCGGAAAAATGAGAAAGCTTGCTGAGGAGAATTTGCAGGCAGCCATGTTGGAGGCGCTGACCGATGCCATCGGTTCTGTTCTGAAAAAAGGCGGATTGCTGCCGCAGTATACCATCGCGGCATATAACGGCTATCTTTTGCAGAAATATGCGAAACTCCATGAACAGAAGGAAAGGAAGAACGGCTGATGCAGAAAAGAAATGTACACAGACAGCAGACTTCTCCGGTGCTGAGCCATTGTCTGGAGGTACTTGCGGCGGTGCTGACACTGCTGCTGATACTGTTGATGGTCCTCAATGCGCCGATCATTTCCTACAGGGAAGCGGACAACACGGTGACACAGATGTCCGTTACCAAGTATTTCAAAGTCAAGAAGCCTGTGGAATATCTGGAGGGCGCGATCTCACGGCAGGATCCGTCAGAGATCGAATACGCTCCGGAAGTGGATGTTGATCACAATGACGGACTTGACTTGGATCAGACGATCGAGGGACAGTTTACCATTTTGTTTCTGGGTTTTGACACGCCCACGAACGGCAGCGGCAACCTGCATGATGTCAACTACCTGATACAGTTCGACCTGTACACGGCAAGCATGAATATCCTACAGATCCCCCGTGATACGTTTGTGCCGGACTATGCACAGTATTCCCCTGCGCCGACCTACAAGTTCAACAGCATCTACATGTGCGGCGACCCGGATGTTTCCCCGATACAGCGTGTCGTCAACGCCGTGCAGGAGAGTTTCGGTGTGCCGGTGGATGCCTATGTGACGACCACCTGTGACAATGTGGTGAAGATCGTGGACATCATCGGCGGCATACCGATCGATATGCCGTATACGCTGGAATTTGAGCCGGGAAAAGTCATCTATGAGGGAGAGCAGACCCTGGACGGGCAGCAGTCTGAATGGCTGCTGCGGTTCCGGAAAGGCTATCAGCTTGCGGACATCGGGCGTATTCAGGCGCAGCGCCTGTTCCTTGCGGCAGCGATGAAGAAAGCGATCAGCATGGGAACGTTTGAGATCATGCAGGCGATGGATCGGATCTATAAGGATGAGCTGATCGCAACAGACCTCAGTCTGGAGGATATTTCGAGGATCGCCGACCTTGCGGGTACGATCGAAATGGAAAATGTCAATATGTTTATGCTGCCGGGCGAATCGGCGAGGATCAACGGGCAGGACTGCTGGTCGGTACACAAGGCGGCAGCACTGGAGATCCTCAACACCAAATTCCGGACACAGCAGCTCCCGCTCCGACCAGACCAGAGCACAATGGCAGAATTTGTGCCGGAGGGAGAATACAAGACGACCACATTTGACGATACAGAGGAAAATTTGCAGGACATCGATGACGGCAAGACAGGTGCGCCTGCGCTGACAAAGGACTACCGGAATACACACAGCTAATAAAGGAGGGAGCATATGACAACCGAAGAAAAGATCAAGATCGCCGTCCGTGCGCTGGATGCCAAGCGGGCAGAGGACATCCGTGTCCTGAAAGTGACAGACCTGACGATATTGAGCGATTATTTTATCATCGCCAACGGTACGAGTTCCACGCATACCCGGACACTGGCGGATGAGGTGGAATTCCAGCTTTCCCAGCAGGGCATCGAGCCGCACCACAGAGAGGGCATGCACGGTTCGGACTGGTACATTCTGGACTATACGGACGTGATCGTCCATGTATTCTATCAGGAAACACGGGAATTCTACCGTCTGGAGCAGCTTTGGGCAGATGCACAGCAGGTGGATGTGACACAGTTTCTGGATACCAATGAGGAATAAGGAAAGAGGTAAGACCAATGAGAAGCTATGATTTTGCACAGATCGAACAGAAATGGCAGAAGTACTGGGATGAGCATCATACATTCCGTGCCGGAACAGACTATTCTAAGCCCAAATTCTATGCGCTGGTAGAGTTCCCGTATCCGTCCGGACAGGGGCTGCATGTGGGACACCCCCGCCCCTACACGGCAATGGATATCGTTGCCAGAAAACGCCGTATGCAGGGCTATAATGTCCTGTTCCCCATGGGCTGGGATGCGTTTGGACTGCCGACGGAAAACTACGCCATCAAGAACAAGATCCACCCGTCGATCGTCACCGAACGCAATGTGGCACGCTTCAAGCAGCAGTTGAGATCCATCGGGCTTTCCTTTGACTGGGAACGTGAGGTGAACACGACCGACCCGTCCTATTTCAAATGGACACAGTGGATCTTCCTCCAGCTCTTCAAGAAAGGGCTTGCCTACAAGAAAGAAATGGCAGTCAACTGGTGTACCTCCTGCAAGGTCGTACTTGCCAATGAAGAAGTCGTGGGCGGTCGGTGTGAGCGCTGCGGCGGTGAGGTCGTCCGCAAGGTCAAGAGCCAGTGGATGCTGAAAATTACTGAATACGCACAGCGCCTGATCGATGACCTGAAGGAGGTCAACTACCTTGACCGCATCAAGACCACACAGGTCAACTGGATCGGACGTTCCGAGGGTGCAGAGGTCGATTTTGAGACGACAACAGGGGACACGCTGACAGTTTACACAACACGCCCGGACACCCTGTTCGGTGCGACATACATGGTCATTGCCCCGGAGCACCCGATGCTGGAGCGCTGGGCAGACAAGCTCACCAATATGGATGCCATCAGAGCCTATCAGGAACAGGCTGCCCGCAAGTCCGACTTCGACAGAACGGAAATGAACAAGGACAAGACCGGCGTGAAGCTGGAGGGCGTGCGTGCTGTCAACCCCGTCAACGGCAGGGAGATCCCGATCTTCATTTCCGACTATGTGCTCATGAGTTACGGAACGGGTGCGATCATGGCAGTGCCGGCGCATGATGAACGTGACTGGGAATTTGCCAAGGTGTTTGGCATCGAGATGATCGAGGTCGTGGCAGGCGGCAACATCGAGGAGGCTGCCTTTACGGACTGTGCAACGGGCGTGATGGTAAATTCCGGCTTTCTGACCGGGCTTTCCGTCGAGGATGCCAAAGTGAAGATCAAGGACTGGCTGGAGGAGACCGGAAAGGGTCACCGCAAGGTCAATTACAAGCTCCGGGACTGGGTGTTCAGCCGGCAGCGCTACTGGGGCGAACCGATCCCGCTTGTGAACTGCGAGAAATGCGGCTGGGTAGCACTCCCGGAGGCGGAACTCCCCCTGACACTTCCCGAAGTGGAAAGCTATATGCCGACCGACAACGGGGAATCTCCGCTTTCTGCGCTGGACAGCTTTATCAACACGACCTGTCCCTGCTGCGGCGGTCCTGCCAAGCGTGAGACGGACACAATGCCGCAATGGGCTGGTTCTTCGTGGTACTTCCTGCGCTACTGTGACCCGCACAATGACAAGGCGCTTGCCTCGAAAGAAGCGCTTGACTACTGGATGCCGGTCGATTGGTATAACGGCGGTATGGAGCATACCACGCTGCACCTGCTGTATTCCCGGTTCTGGAACAAGTTCCTCTATGATATTGGTGCTGTACCCTGCAAAGAGCCGTATCTCAAGCGCACTTCCCACGGGATGATCTTGGGTGAGGGAAGCGTGAAAATGTCCAAATCCCTCGGCAATGTGGTCAATCCGGATGACGTGATCCGTCAGTACGGAGCAGACACGCTGCGTACCTATGAGATGTTTATCGGCGATTTTGAAAAAACTGCACCGTGGAGCACTTCCGGTATCAAGGGCTGCAAGCGTTTTCTGGACAGGGTCTGGGCTTTGCAGGAGATCCTGACGGACGGTGACAGCTACCGTCCAGAGCTGACGGCTTCTTTCCATAAGACGATCCGCAAGGTCTCCGAGGATATTGAAGCCCTGAAATTCAACACGGCGATCGCAGCACTGATGGCGCTCCTCAACGAGATCTATGCGACCGGCAGCATCAACCGTGCGGAATACCGCACGTTCTGTCTGCTGCTCGACCCGTTCGCACCGCATATCGCAGAAGAGATCTTTGAGGTCTGCGAGCTGGGCGGCGTACTCAATGAGCAGCCGTTCCCAGAGTATGACCCTGCACTCTGTGTGGAGAAGTCCGTTGAGATCGTCGTGCAGGTAAATGGGAAACTCCGCACCCGTATGCAGATACCAGCAGATGCTGCTAAGGAGGATGTTCTTGCTCAGGCTGCTGCTGCCCCGAAGGTCGCAGAGGCTGTTGCGGGCAAACAGATCGTCAAGCAGATTTATGTACAAAATAAGCTGGTGAATTTTGTAGTAAAATAACAAATTTTTGCCTGATCCGAGAAATCTATTGACAAAAGAGGGCTTGTGTGCTATAATATTTTTATGCTTTACAGGGGAATGCTATGTTCTTTGTAGAGATCGTCACAGAAGCGGATCACTGTCTTCCCTTGCGGGAAGTAGGATAACTATCACCGGGATGCAGTGCATTGAGGCGATAGAACCTCTGTCTTGGTGACAAAGGGAGGGAATAAACAAGTGGCAGAAGTACGTGTTGGCAAGAACGAGTCTCTGGATACCGCACTCAAGCGTTTCAAGAGATCCTGTGCTAAGGACGGTGTCATTGCCGAGGTTCGTAAAAGAGAACACTACGAAAAGCCTTCGGTAAAGCGCAAGAAGAAGTCCGAGGCTGCTCGTAAGCGCAAGTATTGATGCGTGTTGTAAACACGAGGGCGTACATATAGTACGCCCTTGTTTTTTCACGGAAGGAGAAGCTATGCTGTTTCAGGCAACCAAGGCAGTCCGTTCGGTGTGTGCGATCACACCGGAAATGCTGCGGGATATGGGTATCCGGGGGCTGCTGCTGGACATTGACAATACCCTGACGACCCATGACGATCCTGTCCCTGCGCCGGGTGTGACGGACTGGGTCGCACGGATGAAAGCGGCAGGTATCCAGATGCGGCTGGTGTCCAACAACCACCCGCCCCGGGTCGAACCATTTGCAAGGCTTTTAGGTATCCCCTGCATCTGTGAGAGCAAGAAACCGCTTTCCGGCGGATTTCAGAGGGCGATGAAAGAGATGCAGCTTACCCGCCGGGAAGTCTGTGTGGTGGGCGATCAGATCTACACGGATGTGCTGGGTGCGAATCTGTTCCGGGTAAAATGCATTTATGTTCCGCCGATGGAACTGGAAAAGAAAGGCTTTCTGAAATTCAAGCGCAAGATCGAAAAACCCTTTCTTCCAAAAAAATATGATAAGGAGTAGCATGCTATGAAGAAAAAAATACTCATCCTGCACGGTCCGAACCTGAACTTGCTGGGCGAGCGTGAGCCGGGGATCTACGGCACAACGGACTTTGAATCCCTCAACTGGCAGCTAATGGACTATGCTATCTCGCTGGATATGGAACCGCAGGTGTATCAGTCCAACAGCGAGGGGGACATCATCGACAAGCTCCATGAAGCCCGGAAAGAATACTTCGGGGTGGTGCTGAATGCGGGGGCATACACGCATTACAGCTATGCGATCGCGGATGCTATCAAGGCGATCAAGATCCCCGTGATCGAGGTACATATCAGCAATGTATTTGCCCGGGATGCGTTCCGTGCCAATTCGGTGATCGCGCCGGTGTGCCGGGGCAGCATTTCCGGATTCGGAACGTTGAGCTATAAGCTTGCGATCCATGCGCTTGCGGAGATGCCGTCGTGAACAGCCGCATAGAACGCCTTTGGGCAAAGATACAGGGCAAGGCGGATTGTGCCCTCATCACGGATGATATCAACCGCCGCTACCTGACAGGGATGAAGTCCTCTGCCGGCTATGTGCTCCTATTTCCGGAGGCGGCATATCTTATCATTGATTTCCGCTATCTGGAAAAAGCGAAAGAAGTGGTACATTGCTGCACGGTGATCGAACAGGAGCAGGCGCTGCTCCGCCAGCTCAAAGGTCTGATGAAGAAGCACAACGCCAGCACCTGTGCCGTGGAATCCATGAGCCTGACCCTCGAAGGGCTTGCGACATTCCGGAAGATGAAAGATGTGGGATTTCTGACGGACAATACCCTCAGTCAGGCGCTGTATGACCTGAGAACTGTCAAAGAACCGGAGGAGATCCTAAAGATCAAAGCTGCCCAGAAGCTTGCGGAGGAGGCACTGGAGCATCTGCTGCAGAACCTTTCGGCAGGGATGACGGAACGGGAAGTGGCACTGGCACTGGATCATTACATGCTCCGGGCAGGCGCAGAGAGCGTGTCCTTCGAGACCATTGCACTGACGGGTGCGCATACTTCCATGCCGCATGGCGTACCGGACGACCGGGAGATCCGGAAAGGCGATCTTGTGCTGATGGACTTCGGGGCTGTTGTGGACGGGTATCACAGCGACATGACACGCACGGTCTGCATCGGGAGACCGACCGAGGAGATGCGGGAGGTCTACCATATCGTGCAGACTGCCCAGAATGCAGCGCTTGCCTTTGCAAAGCCCGGTATTTCCGGCAGGGAACTGGATGCAGCGGCAAGGGACATCATCCGGGATGCAGGCTATGGAGACAATTTCGGGCACTCGCTCGGACATGGGGTAGGTATGGAGATCCATGAATACCCGATCGCTGCCATGCAGCGGGAGACCCTGTTAGAACCGGGCAATGTTGTCACCATTGAACCGGGTATCTATCTCCCGGGGCGGTTCGGGGTGCGGATCGAAAATTTTGTGCAGATCACCGAAAATGGAAATGAAGATCTGACGGATCTGACAAATAGGCTGATTTGTCTGTAATATTTTCAGATACCCCTTGCAAAAATTTTGATTTTGGTGTAAAATAGTAATGTATGAGGTCTGCCGGAGGGCAGATGATGCGTAAAAAGATCTCAGATAATGCCGCACGGCGTTCCTGAGATCCATTCAAAGATCAACGGAGGTCAATTGTATGATTACAGCAGGCGATTTCAGAAACGGCGTTACTTTTGAGCTTGACGGGCAGGTGGTACAGGTCGTTGAATTCCAGCACGTGAAGCCCGGTAAGGGCGCAGCCTTTGTGAGGACCAAGTATAAGAACGTTATCACAGGTTCCGTTGTGGAGCAGTCCTTTAACCCGACTGCCAAATTCCCGACCGCTTACATCGAGCGCAAGGATATGCAGTACCTGTATGAGGATTCCGGGCTGTATTACTTCATGGACATGGAGACTTATGAGCAGCTGCCGATCGAAAAGGAAAAGCTCGGTCCGGCATTTGCATTCGTCAAGGAAAACATGGAAGTCAAGGTGCTGTCCTACAAGGGCAATGTATTCGGTGTAGAGCCGCCGTACTTTGTGGAACTGAAAGTGACCCAGACAGACCCCGGCTTCAAGGGTGATACGGCGACCAATGCCACCAAGCCTGCTACATTGGAGACTGGTGCAGAGGTGCGTGTGCCGCTGTTCATTGATGAGGGCGACATGATCCGCATCGATACCAGAACTGGTGAGTACATGGAGCGTGCATAAGCACAGGAGGAAATTATGGATTCAACTGCATATTTGAAGGGATTGCTTGCCGGACTGGATATTGACAAGAATTCCAAAGAGGGGAAGGTACTGTACGCTATCTGCGATGCCTTTGACGAGCTTGTCAAGCGTGATCAGGAGCTGGAAGACCGTGTCGCTGAGCTGGAGGAGCTGTGTGATACCCTTGACGAGGATCTGGGAGAGATCGAGGAGATCCTGCTGGAGGACGAGGACGAAGATCCGCCTTACGGAGATTGTGAGAACTGCCCCGAGGACTGCGGGTTCGAGGAGGATGAACAGTATGAGACACAGTGCCCGACCTGCGGCAAAAATATCCTGCTCGATGAGGAGATGCTGGAGGAGGGCGAGATCATCTGCCCGAACTGCGGCGAGGAGCTGACATTTGATTTTAACGATCTGGAGGCACTGGCAGAGGACGATGCCGAAGAATAAACAAAAGCAGCAGCGGGATCATCCCGTTGCTGTTTATACTATTTGACACGGCTTCTGCATATCCTGTATATAGCTACGAATGAGAGGATGAAATGACGATGGCATTTGTTGAAAAGAAAACGGCTGAACTGACTGTAGATCCCTTTACTACGATCGGGAAGGAATGGTTCCTGCTGACGGCAGGTACACCGGAGCATTACAATACCATGACCTGCTCGTGGGGTGCGTTGGGGGAGATCTGGAATGCGCCTTCTGTGACGGCATATGTCCGTACCTCAAGGCATACATTCACATTTCTGGAGGAAAGTCCTCTGTTTACGGTCAGCGTGTTCCCGGAAGCCTACCGGAAGGCGCTCTCTTTCTGCGGCAGCCATTCCGGCAGGGACTGCGACAAAGCGAAGGAGACCGGGCTGACACCTGTTGCGCTTGCCGGTGCGGTGGGCTTTGCACAGGCAAGGCTGGTGCTGGTCTGTGAGAAAGTCTATGCACAGATGATGGATGCGGACTGCTTCGCTCTGCCGGAGCTTGCGGAACGGTTCTACCAGTCAGACCTGATGCACAAAATGTACATCGGCAGGATACTGGCTGCCTTTGAACAGGCTTGACCGGTGTGCCGGATGGAGGAAATTATGGACTTTTCACCAAAGGAACTTTTGAATTTTGTAGCGGAGAATGATGTCAAATTCATTCGTCTGACTTTCTGCGATATGCAGGGCAACCTGAAAAATATTGCGATCATGCCGGATGAGCTGCCGAGAGCTTTTTCCCACGGCATCCTGCTGGATGCGGCTGGCTTTTCGGACTGCTATCAGGATCTGCTGCTCGTGCCGGATATTTCCACGCTGTCTGTGCTGCCGTGGCGACCCAAATCCGGCAGAGTCGTGCGGTTCTTCTGTAATATCAAGAATCTGGACGGCACGTACTATGCCGGTGAACTGCGCTATACGCTCCAGAGCTATATCCAAGAGCTGTACAGCAGGGGCTATTCGTGTGAATTCGGCACAAGGAGCGAATTTTATCTCTTTGATTGTGACCATGAGGGCAGACCGACCAAGATACCGCATGACCATGCGGGCTATCTGGATATCGCACCGCTTGACAAGTGTGAAAACACCCGCCGGGAGATCTGTCTCTCACTGGAGGAAATGGGGCTGGATCCCCTGCGCTCCTGCCACAAGTACGGACCGGGACAGAATGAGATCGACTTCCGGAGTGCAGAACCGGTGACGGCAGCGGACAATATGGTACACTATAAAGCAGTGGTCAAGACGATCGCTGCACAGAACGGCTTATATGCGTCCTTTATGCCGAAGCCGCTGAGCGGCACGTATGGCAGTGCGCTGACGATCATGCTTTCGCCCCGCAAGAACGGAAAGCATATTTTTGCCCTTGAAAACGGCATGCTTTCACAGGAGGGGCGGAGCTTTATTGCGGGTATCCTCGCCCATGTGCAGGAAATGACCGTATTCCTCAACCCGATCGTCAATTCCTACACACGTCTGCGCCACAGCGGCGCACCCAATGAAGTGGGCTGGTCATTTGAGAACCGGGGACCTTTGCTGCGCATCCCGGCCGCAGTCGGTACGATCCCGGGGATCGAGATCCGCAGTACAGACTGTTGCTGCAATCCGTATATTTCATTCCGTCTGCTGCTGGCTGCCGGGATGGACGGACTGGAGCAGCATATGGAGCTTTCGGAGGATCTGCACGTTACTGCCGAAAAGAGACCGCTACCTGCTTTGCCTGCCACGCTCGATGAAGCATATGCGCTGGCAAGGGAAAGTGCATTCATTGAAGCCAATCTTCCGGCAGAGATCCGCCGGAATTTTTACCAGAGCATCGAGCAGCAGCTTGCGCTCTACCATGCGGCTGAGGATAAGGCGAAATTTGAAGAACAGCAGTATTTCCTGTCGGAATAACCGGAAACATAACAGCAGGAAAGGGAGGTATCTCATTGAACAGGGCACTGATCGTTTCCGGCTCTGACAAGGCAATGGAAAGCATTGTCGGCTTTCTGCATAACTGCGGTTATACCAACCTGACATCGACCGCCAGCGGCACAGATGCCCGCCGGCTGACAGACAGCATAGAGTATGCACTTGTCATCATCAATGCGCCGCTTAGTGACGAATTCGGGCATGAGCTGTCGATCTTTCTGGCTGAAAACACAAGCTCAGGTGTCATTCTGCTTTGTAAAGCGGATATGGTAGAGGATGTTTCAGACAAGGTCGTGGACTACGGGGTATGTGTCGTTCCCCGCCCGATGAACCGTGCCATGCTCCACCAGTCCATTCGTCTGGTGGAGGCAGTCCGTTCCCGGATGCTGGGGCTGAAGCGGGAAAATTCAAAGCTGATGGTGAAAATTGACGAAATGCGGCTGATAAACCGTGCCAAGTGTGCGCTGATGCAGTATCTCAAGCTCACCGAGCCAGAGGCGCATCGCTATATCGAAAAGCAGGCAATGGATACACGCTCTACCCGGAAAGAGGTAGCGCTGCGTATTTTGTCCGCCTATGAGCTGTGAGAAAAACAGCTTGCCGGAATAAGCAGCAAGCGGGACGCTTTATGCAGAAGCGTCCCGCTTTTGACTGCCGGGGCGCATGCGCTCCGGCAATGGTATTTATTTGCTGTAAGCTTTTTTGAGGAGTGCCAGCTTGCGCAGGAAATTATCAAGCACCTTCTGCTCATTGTCATCGGCTATGAAGATGCCGGCAGCATCCTTGAGCGCATTGATCATGCAGATGTCAAACAGAACACAGAATTCCTCTTCCGACCCCACACGCAGTTTACTTTTGTCAACAGAAGCCCGGAGCCGGTCTATTTCCTCCTGACCGTGGTTTGTGCTGCCGGCTTTCTGCCAGATCTGTTCATACAGCCGCATGTTGCAGAAAAGATTGTGGCGGAATGCCTTGGAGTCCTTATAGCACAGCATCCTGACGGCATAGCGGTAGGTCACTTCGAGCATATCAAAAAAATCTCCGCCGTTTTTATCCAGCGTTTCCTGTGCAAAATGGATGAACTGATCTTGATAGCCGGAGATCAGGTAAAGATAGATCTCCTCCTTGTTTTTGAAATACTGATAAAAACTGCCTCTGGAGATACTGCAATGGCGAATGATGTTCCCGATAGAAAAGTTTTCATAGGGGACACGTGCGATCTCCTCTTTGATCGCCTCAATGATGCGCTGCTGCTTTGACTCCGGGAGCCTGAAAAATGTTTCTGATGGCATGTGATCATCCTTCTTTCCATAGATACCCTTACTACTTTTCGGTCCGGTGTCATAATGTCTGTAGGGATACTTTGTTAGATAAAACTGTTCAGGGATCTCCGGCAAACTATCCCTACTATATTTTACCATGACAAATATGTCCGTGTCAAGTAATTTGAAAGAAATTTTTTATGAATTTTTTTAGAATTGCTCTTTTCAAAAAACTTATAGAAAAACCGGTCAGAGAGTTGACAAACCCTGAAAAAAGTAGTATGATAAAGTAAGACAGGCATGTATGGGATCGGAGGGGGACAGAAATGTCAGGAAATATGCAGCTTGTTGCCTATGGAGAGCTGACACAGGCAGGAAGCAGTGAGCTGCACGACACAGGACCGCAGCACTATTTTTTGCTGCTGTGTGCGGTACGCTCGATTTTTCGTATCAATGACAGGCAATACTATATGCAGCCGTTTACTTTCCTGATGCACCCTTTTGAAAACGGGTGTATCAAGGTAGGGTCGCATGGGACGACGGCTTGCCGGTATATGCAGCTAAAGATCTCTGACAGTTATTTACAGTATCTTGTCAGCAGCGGTCTGACCCTGAAAGAAACACACACGATCGCCCGCCCGCTTGTGGTAGAGGAGATCTGGAAGCTCCTGACTGAACCGGCAGAGAGGGCGCTGCCGATCAGAAACGAAATGAACAGCTATGCGCTGGGGCTGCTGTTCTGTCTGCTGCGAGAGGCATCTGACGGTACAGTGACCAGAGCTGCACTTGTGCCGCATTATGACAAGCTGACAGCACTGCGGCGGCGCATTTATCTTCACCCGGAAGATAACTGGTTCATTCAGGACATCTGTGATGACCTTGGCATCAGCCGCCCGTATTTCCACAAAATTTATTTGGAAGCATTTGGCATATCCTGTACACAGGATGTCATTGCGAGCCGCATTACCTATGCGAAGCGGCTGCTTGAGACGACGGATGATCCGGTCGCAGTAGTCTCGCAGAAATGCGGGTTTGAAACGGACGTGTATTTTATGCGCCAGTTCAAGCACCATGCAGGCATCACCCCGACAGCATACCGCCGTATTTTCCGTCACGCTGCACAGCAGGATGATAAAATTTAGAAGCAAGAGGAGATAACACGATCATATGAGAAACGCTCAAGATACCGGCTTGATCCGGCTTTCGACCAAGATCACACTAATTGCATGCGCTTGTTTTTTGGGGCTGACAGCTCTGATACTGCTGTTCCTGATGCTGTTCCCGATCCAGCGGGAGGAAATGACCAGACAGCTACAGGTATCCACAAAGCCCGTTGCGACAACGGCAGCTGTGCAGACACTGCCTGCTGCGGAATTGCATACGGAGGGACCGCACACCCTTTCGGGGTGGTCTGCTTCCATTTCCGGGTATGACCGGACTTTTGAGGAATTTATCTCGGGCGATGAGGACGAGGTGAGCAGTGAACCGACGGAGTGGGATCCTACTGTTACGACCCGTGTGACCACCTATGACAATGACACGCCGGATGATACACGTTTTGTATCCACGGATCTTCCCCAGACCTACACGGAAACTGTCGATCCCGGTACGCCGGATGAGCCGGATGAGCCGGGACTTGAACCGCCGCCCATGCCGACGCAAAGTCCTGCTCAGGATCCCGTACCGGACGATAAGTCATCTCCGGACGAAGATGTAGATTAAACTAAACAGCGGAGCATTTCACATTGCTCCGCTGTTGTGTTATTGGGTGTCCTTCTTTCCGGAGATGTCCGGGAGGATGCACATGCAGTCCCCGAACGAGAAGAAGCGGTACTGCTCCTTTACGGCTTCCCGGTAGGCGTACATGGTGTTCCAGTAGCCCGTAAAGGCGGAAACCAGCATGATGAGCGTGCTTTCCGGCAGGTGGAAATTCGTGATCAGCCCGTCAATGACCCGGAACGTATAGCCCGGATAGATGAAAATATCCGTATCTCCCTCACATGCCCGGAGGATGCTGCCGCAGCGTTGGGCGGCGCTTTCCAGTGTGCGGCAGGAGGTCGTACCGACTGAAATGACCCTCCCCCCGGCTGCCTTTGTCCGGTTGATCGCATCGGCAGTTTCCTGCGGGAGGAGAAAATGTTCGCTGTGCATGTGGTGCTTTAAGATGTCATTTTCCTTGACCGGACGGAATGTGCCAAGCCCCACATGCAGCGTTACATAGGCGATGCCGATCCCCTTTGCCGCCAGATCGGAGAGCATTTCTTTTGTGAAGTGCAGCCCTGCTGTCGGGGCAGCCGCTGAACCCAATTCACGGGAATAGACCGTCTGGTAACGTTCCTTGTCGGCAAGCCGTTCCGTGATGTAGGGAGGCAGGGGCATTTGCCCGACTTCTTCGAGGACGGTGTAGAAATTGCCCTCACAGGTGAACTGCACCATGCGGTCACCGTCATCCAGCACCTCAAGGATCTCTGCGGTCAATCTGCCGTTCCCGAAAGTGAACTTTGCGCCGGGCTTGCATTTCTTGCCGGGGCGGCAGATGATCTCCCAGTATTTGTCACCATGCTGTGTCAGCAGCAGGAACTCCACAAAGCCGCCCGTACCGACACGTTCCCCGTACAGGCGGGCAGGCAGTACCCTCGAATCGTTCAGCACCAGCAGATCACCGGGACGGAGCAGCTCCCCCAGCTCATAAAAATGCCTGTGTCCGATAGCGCCCGTATCCCGGTCCAGTGTCATCATGCGGGAGGCGCTGCGGGGTTCGACCGGGTGCTGTGCGATCAGACCTTCCGGCAGGTCATAGTAAAAATCTGTTTTTTTCATAAAATACTCCTGTTCTGATCATTGTATGCCCTGTCCAGAACGGGCAGAGGCATCTTTTTTGGCTTTCACGGAAATTTTGGCGATTTTCTCTTGACAAATCCTCTGGAAAATGCTATGATAGTAAGTAGGATAGAGGTGCGGCTGCGATAAGTAGCAGCTCTCAGGGCGCTCAGACCCTTTGAGGAGCTGTGAAAGGCAATGCCGCCGAAGGGCAGAGCGTGAGCAGCTCCTGCTCTGGTGCTGTACCGAACAGGTACTGCACTGTCATCATGTGTGATGGAGAGCTATCGGCACTGTCGCCAATAATTCTATTATACCGCATGATGGACCGGTTTTCAACCGGTTTTTTCAATATTCCTAAATTTTTTTCTGAAACGCTCCGGCGGTCAGAGGTAAGGAGAAATGTGTTATGAAGCAGTACAACGTGGGTATCCTTGGTGCGACTGGCATGGTCGGGCAGCGTTTTGCACTTCTGCTGGCTGAACATCCTTGGTTCAATGTAAAGGTACTCGCCGCATCCCCCCGTTCTGCGGGCAAGACCTATGAGGAGGCAGTCGGCAGCCGCTGGGCAATGACTGTCCCGATCCCGGAGAAGCTCAGAAACATGGTCGTGCGTGACCTGAATGCGGATATGGACACCATTACCGCAGAGGTGGATCTTGTGTTCTGCGCTGTGGACATGAAGAAAGAGGAGATCAAAGCACTGGAAGAACGCTATGCCAAGGCAGAATGCCCGGTCATTTCCAATAACTCTGCCCACCGTTTCACGCCGGATGTGCCGATGGTCGTTCCGGAGATCAACCCGGAGCATCTGGAGATCATTGCCGCACAGCGGAAAAGACTTGGCACGAAGAAAGGCTTTATTGCGGTCAAGTCCAACTGCTCGATCCAGAGCTATGTACCTGCCCTGCACCCGCTGAAGCAGTTCGGCTTGCAGAAGGTGCTGGCTTGTACATATCAGGCGATCTCCGGTGCGGGCAAGACATTTGAAACATGGCCGGAAATGGTCGATAACTTGATCCCGTTCATCGGCGGCGAGGAGGAGAAGTCCGAGCAGGAGCCGCTGAAGGTATGGGGTTCTATCCAGAACGGCGAGATCGTCAAGGCGGCAGCGCCTTCCATTACCACGCAGTGCCTGCGTGTACCGGTCTCGGACGGACATACGGCTGCGGTGTTTGTTTCGTTTGAGAAGAAGCCCACAAAGGAGGAGATCCTCACATTGTGGGAGAACTTCAAGGGCGAACCGCAGGAACTGGGACTGCCCAGCGCACCGAAGCAGTTCATCCACTACTTCACGGAGGACAACAGACCACAGGCTCACCTTGACCGCAATTTAGAGGGCGGTATGGCTGTCTCCGTTGGTCGTCTGCGTGAAGATACACAGTATGACTACAAATTCGTCTGCCTGTCCCACAACACCCTGAGAGGTGCAGCGGGCGGCGGTGTCCTGCTGGCAGAACTGCTGGCAGCCAAGGGATATTTTGACTAAGGATCCTGTTCCTGAAAGGAGAAATTACTATGAAGCATACCATTTTTACTGGTTCAGCAGTTGCCCTGACGACCCCCTTCAATTTGGACGGTACTGTCAACTTTGAGGGACTGGGCACAAATATTGACTATCAGATCGACAACGGCACGGATGCGATCGTTGTCTGCGGCACAACAGGCGAATCCTCTACCATGTCGGACGAGGAGCATCGTGCCTGCATCGAATTTGCTGTCAAGCATACCAACCACAGAGTACCGGTCATTGCCGGTACGGGCAGCAATGATACCCGCTATGCCATCGAGCTTTCCGTGGAGGCACAGAAGCTTGGTGCTGACGGACTGCTGGTGGTGACACCGTATTACAACAAGACCACACAGGCAGGTCTGTTCGATCATTTCACGATCATTGCCAATAGTGTGGACATCCCGATCATCCTTTACAATATCCCCGGCAGGACGGGTCTGAATATTTCCGTGGAAACATTGGAGAAACTGGCACATCACAAGAACATCGCTGCTGTCAAGGAAGCTTCCGGTAATATCGCCTACACCGCACAGGTGGCTGCTGCCTGCGGCGATCTGATCGATATTTACAGCGGCAATGATGATATGATCGTGCCGATCATGTCACTCGGCGGCAAGGGCGTTATTTCGGTGCTGTCCAATATCCTGCCGAAAGAGACACATGAGATCACACAGCTTTGCCTGAACAATGATTTCCGGAAAGCGGGCGAAATGCAGATCAAGTACCTTGACCTGATCAACAGCCTGTTCTGCGAAGTGAATCCGATCCCGGTGAAGGAAGCGATGAACCAGCTCGGCATGGCTGCGGGTGCCTGCCGGATGCCGCTGACAAAGATGAGCGCTGACAATCTGGCAAGACTGCTGTCATCCATGCAGAAGCTCGGTATGCCGGTCTCTGTCGTTGACTGAATGCCCGGAGGTAGAAAGTGATGGAACAGGTCAAAATTCTCATCAGCGGCGCTTCCGGAAAAATGGGGCATGCTGTAGCGGCTGCTATAGCCGGACGGGAGGACTGCTGTGTATGTGCAGGCGTGGATATCCGGACGGCACAGTATGGGGACTTTCCGATCTATACGAAGTTTTCGGCACTTCCGGAAAGACCGGATGTCATCATTGATTTTTCTGATCCGGCACTGCTGGACAATTTGCTGGAATACTGTCTGGTGAACGGTGTGCCTGTGGTCTTGGCGACCACGGGCTACAATGAGGATCAGATCGCCCGCATCCGAAAGGCTTCTGCTTCCGTACCGGTATTCTTTTCTTTCAATATGTCACTCGGTATCAATCTGTTGGTGCAGTTAGCGAAGAAAGCGACATCGATCTTAGGCGGACAGTTCGATATTGAGATCGTGGAGAAGCATCATGACCAGAAGATCGATGCGCCCTCCGGTACGGCACTCATGCTGGCGGATGCCATCAACGAGTCTCTTGGCGGCAATTATCACTATGTTTACGACCGTCACTCCAAGCGGCAGAAGCGTGAAAAGACCGAGATCGGTCTGCATGCCATCCGGGGCGGTACGATCGTCGGTGAGCATGAAATTATTTTTGCGGGGCATGATGAGGTGATCACACTGTCCCACAGTGCTGCCTCAAAGGAGGTCTTTGCTGTGGGCGCAGTCAATGCGGCGCTCTATCTGGCAAAGCAGAGACCGGGTATCTACGATATGAATGCCCTGATGAAAAATTGAATTTTCGGAGCTACCCCGGCAGAAAACCGGGGTAGCTGTTTGAATACGGAAAAGGAGGGTGACATGACAGAGAGCGAATTTCTTAGCATGAAGCAGGCAGCATTGGAACGCTGTTTTGCACGGATGAATCCGCAGCAGCTAGATGCGGTCACCACTGTCAAAGGTCCGGTTCTGGTGCTTGCGGGGGCGGGCAGCGGCAAGACAACGGTCATTGTTGACCGCATTGCCAATATGGTACTGTTCGGGGACACGGCACATACGCTGACACCTGTGCCGGATGCGGGAACGCTTGCTCGGCTACAGGCATACATTGACGGCGGCAGCATGACATTAGGGGAGCTGCGGGATATTATTGCAGAACATCCGATCCAGCCATGGCAGATACTGGCGATCACCTTCACGAACAAGGCAGCCGGTGAACTGAAAAGCCGCCTTGCGGATACGCTCGGGGAGACAGCACAGGACATCCATGCGGCAACGTTCCATTCGGCATGTGTGCGCATCCTCCGTGCCTGCATTGACAGGCTCGGGTTTGACCGGAGCTTTACGATCTATGATGCGGACGATAGTCTACGTGCGGTAAAGGCTGTCATGAAAGAGCTGGACATCCCGGAACGGAATTTTCCGCCCAAAAGCATGCAGGGTGCGGTCAGCTCGGCGAAAGACAGCATGATCTCACCGGATGAATTTGCCGCACAGGCAGGGAATGACTACTGGAAAACCACAGCCGCAAGGATCTACAAGGCTTACCAGATGCGGCTGCAAGCAGCGGATGCACTGGATTTTGACGATCTGATCTACCTGACAGTCCGGGTGCTGGAACAGTGCCCGGATGTGCTGAAAAAATACCGCAGGAAGTACCGCTATGTGCTTGTGGACGAGTATCAGGACACCAACTACGCACAGTACCGTCTTGTCAGCCTGCTGGCAGGGGAACACCATAATTTGTGCGTGGTGGGAGATGATGACCAGAGCATTTATCGGTTCCGGGGGGCAACGATCGAGAACATCCTGCAATTCGAGGAGCAGTTCCCGGGGTGCAAGACTATCCGGCTCGAGGAAAATTACCGTTCGACACAATGTATCCTAGATGCCGCCAATGCTGTCATTGCCCACAATGAGAGCCGCAAGCCAAAACGGCTTTGGACGGCAGCCGGTGCCGGAGAGCCTGTCACGCTTTTGCAGGTACTTTCGGAACGGGAGGAAGGCGATCATATCATTGACAGCATCGAGGCGGGGGTCGCAGAGGGAAAACGGTACAGCGACTTTGCGGTGCTTTACCGGATGAATGCGCTTTCCAATGCGATCGAGCGTGCTATGGTGCGCCGTAAGATCCCCTACCGGATCTATGGCGGGGTTCGCTTTCTGGACAGGAAAGAGATCCGAGATGTGGTGGCTTACCTCTGTGTTTTGCAGAATCCCTACGATCTGGTACGGTTTGCCCGTATCGTGAATGTCCCCAAGCGTGGCATCGGCGAGGGCACGACTGCAACGGTCATACAAATTGCGCAGGATCTGGGCATGTCTCCGCTGGAGGTGGTGCGGAACTGCCGTGATTTTCCGGCACTCTCCAAGCGTGTGAATGCGCTGCTGAAGTTCTCTGAAATGATGGACATGCTCACGGAAAAGGCAGAGGAGCTGCCCATGGAAGAGCTGTTTGATCTGCTGCTGACGCAGACAGGCTATCTGGAAATGCTCCAGCAGGAGGGGGATGAAGGGCTGACACGGATCGAGAATGTCAAGGAATTTCGCTCCAACATCGTCACCTACACGCAGGAAAACGAAAATGCGACATTGGAAGGCTTTCTGGAGGAGACTGCCCTTTACACGGAGGCGGACAGCATCGGGGAGGAGGATGTGGTATCCCTGATGACCATACATGCTGCCAAGGGTCTGGAGTTTGACACGGTGTTTGTCATCGGCATGGAGAACGGCATTTTTCCGGGAACGGCATCTTTTGAGTCCAAAACGGAAATGGAGGAGGAACGGCGGCTCGCCTATGTTGCCATTACCAGAGCAAAGCGGGAGCTGCATCTGACCTATGCTAAGACAAGACTGCTGTTCGGGTCAACGCTTTCCCGTTCGCTGTCCCGGTTCGTGACAGAGATCCCGAAAGATCTTCTCCATGTGAATGACTTCACAGCACATGCCGGAAAGTACAGTACAGGCAGCTCGCTGTATGCACGGGAGGCTGTTATCGGCGGCACGGGCGGTCTGCGCAGGCAGATGGAATTGCAGCAGCCAAAGAAAAAACCGTCCGGGAATGCGCCGGCACTGTCTGTCGGTGACCGGGTGCAGGATGCCGTATTCGGGGAAGGAACGGTCCTCCGGGCGGAACCGATGGCAGGGGACTGCTTGCTGGAAGTGGCATTTGACGAGGTGGGCACGAAAAAGCTCATGGCGAAATACCGCAAGCTCAAAAAGCTGTAAAACGGGATAGTATCGAATGGAGGGAAACGGATGAAAACGATCGCAGTGAAATATACGCCTGACTTTATGAATGCAGCAGCAGTATCCATTTTCATCGTATGGATCGTCCTGACGGTCGTGATATGTTCTGTTATGGATCAATTTCTTGCAGTATTGCTGTTGCTCGTGAACCTGTTTGGTATGATCGGCATTTGTTTTTATTTGGATGGCATAAAAACAATTGTGGAATATGATACGGAGAAGATCCACTGGAAATGGCTGTGGTTTTCCTATACGGTGCATTTCAATGAAATGGAGTCCGTATATTATACCATAACGACCCAACGCACACGATATGACGATATACGCCGTTTTGAGATCAGATTTTGTATCAAAGACAACGAAATGAAACTCAATGACCTGATCCAAACGGAGGATATTGAAAATTGTATACACGGGAAAGCCGATGAGATGCAGCTGATGCAGTTGTATAAATTCATTGAAAATGTCTGTCCTGAAAAATCGAAAGGATTTGTGAAAACGAGTTGAGATCTTTGTTCCCCGGTGTGACAAAAAAGAATGCCCCGCAGTGCGGGGCTTTTTTCAGAAATGTTCGTGAACGACAAGCTCGGAAAGCGGCTTTCGTTCGGTGGCATGACGGTCGGGGGACTTGAGGGCATCTGCCGGGTAGCCGAATACGGTCAGATTCACCGGCTCGAACCCATCCGGGATGCCAAATGTCTCCCGCAGCACATCTGCCTTGAACCGGCAGATCCAGAGCGAAGCAAGCCCCAGCTCTGTCGCTTCCAGCACCATATGGGTACTCACGATCGAAGCATCGATGTCCGATATGACCTTCCCGTCAAAGGAGCGATGCCAGCAGTTTTCCACATCTGCTATGGTGACGATGGCGAGGGGCGCATCGTAGAAATTGGCAGCTTCTGCCAGCTTTCGCAAGCCCGCCTCCTGTTCGATGACCAGAAGCCGGAACGCCTGTGCATTGACACCGGTCGGTGCGATGCGGGCAGCCTCCAAGATCTTGTCACGTTTTTCCGGCTCGACCTTCTGTGCGGTGTACGCACGGGTGGAGCATCTTGTTTTCGCAAGTGTCAGAAGATCCATAGAACTCATCCTTTCTTATCTATGCGTGAAACAGCGGTAAACACCGCTGTTTTTTGCACAGTATTTTCATATTTCGTTTTGCTTTTTCTTCAGCAGGCGCACGTCTGCTCCCATAAGCTGGAGAGATGTGTAGAGGGCATACAGTCTGGAAACGATCCGTTCATCATACTGTGCCCGGATCCCTATGTAATCCAGATTCGTGCTGATAATGGTCGGCAGCCCCTTATTCAGGCGGGTATTGATGATGTTGTACACACAGGATGCATTGAAGGTGGTATCAAATTCTGTCCCAAGATCATCCAGTATCAGCAGATCGCACTCCAGCAGCAGGGAAAGGGTATCGGCATTCTCCTTTGCCCGCCCGAAATGTTCCTGTTCAATGTTGCCAAGCAGGTTGATGACCGAATCGTAGATCACATTATAGCCTTTTTTTATGACTTCACTTGCAATGGCAAGGGACAGGTGTGTCTTGCCGACCCCCGTTCTGCCGTAGAGCAGGAGACTCGTCGAATCCGGTCGGAAATTTCTGGCATACTTCTGGCAGTATTGCAGGATCTGCTGCATCACGCTATAGCAGTCCTCCCCGTTTGGACCGATGATATTGCGGTAGTGATCCAGTGAAAACTGTTCAAAGGTACACAGTGTCAGGTGTGCCTGCTGGTTCATTTTCTGGATACTGGCAGCAGCTAGTTCCGCTTGCAGACAGGTACAGTACCGGTCCTGTGCATAGCCGGTGTCCTGACATTTCGGGCAATGGTAGTGTATATCCAGATAGTCTGCCGGATAGCCGTGCTTTATCAGCAGATCGGCGGAAAGCTGCTGGGCTTCCTTGTTTTCATGCTCCAGCTTTTTCAGCTCCTCCGTGATCATCCTGCCGCTCTGGGCAAGGACAAGCAGTCTGGAAGCCGTCTGGGCAAGCTGTGAATTGATCTCAGCGATCTGTGGGATCTCCCGGCTCACTTCCTCCTGCCGGCGTTCATTCTCCACATGTGCCTGCTGCCGCCTTGCCTGCACTGTCAGCAAGGCTTTCCGGAAAATATCTTCGTTCATGTATCATCCTCCTCAAAGCGGTTGACGAGACTGAGGTAATCATTCATCTCTGCGATCTCCTGTTCTGTCATCGGTGTATATCCCTTTCGTTTTTTTCGGGATCTCGGTGTGTTCTTCCGGAGCGCCTTTGCCTGTTCTGGTGTTGCTGCGCCCTGCGCTGCCCAGCTTTTCAGAATTTTATTCATATATTTGAAATTCAGATTGCCAATGTTTTCGACCGTGATCTCATAGGCATATTTCAGCAATTCCATGGAATATCCTGCCGTCTGCCAGTCGTCTATGAATGCCTGTTGTCCGGTAGTCGGCTTGCGTTTTAGTTCAAGAACGGAGCGAAGCTCCTCCATGTAACCGTGCTTCTGCTTCATTCTGCCAAGCTCCTCCTCCGCCTGTTCCAGCGTGAGGATGCCCTCACTTTCCCAGCGAATGGCAATGGATTCCGCATAGGAGATACTGTATTTCCCGATCGATATGCAGTATTCCAGCAGCATCAGGATCAGTTCACACGGCATTCCCAAGTATTGACAGATCCAGAGGAGCGAACGCTGTTCCATATGATTGAGGGGTCTGCCGAGCCTTTTTTCTGCCAGTGCGAAAAGCTCCGCCAATGTCTGTGAGTTCTCTAAGGCAGAGGTGATCTCGGAGGGGTCGAGCTTGATCTCCTTGCTGCTGCGCTGTGTGACAGCTTTCGGCGGCGGGGCAGGGGCGTTTGCGGCAGGCGCTGCTTGTGGGACGGCGAATGAAAAGTGTCCGGGTGCAGCTCCCTGTATCCGCAGTACATCTGCCTGTGTCCAGAACTGCATCGCCTCCTCCGTCTGTGCTTCCTCAATGTGCAGAAAAGCAGCGATCTGTGCCGCTGTGATCTCTTCCTGCATGTGCCGGAGGTAACAGAGCAGCACCTTGAGCTGCACCTCATCCGCAAGCCGCAGAAAATGGTCAGAAACAGCACCGGGTACGGCAAATACGCTGTTTCCGTAATTGACAAGGTATGACATATTCAGTCCTCTTTCAAGGTCGTTTCGATGACTTCACCTTCCGGTGTGCCGAAATACTGCCTTGCCATCATGACGGAGATGAAACGGATCGCCCCCACTACGATCATACAGATACCGATCAGACGGATCGTGGCATCCATGACATATGCCGAACGGGTGAGTACATAGAAACCGGCGATCGCACCCAGCGTGCAGAGAATAAAACCAGCCAGCCAGAGAGAATGTGTCTTGCGCAGCAGGAAATTCCGGTACATACCCGATGCCGAAGTGAAGATGATCCATAGCCCGAAAAATATAGGGATCAGGAATTTGAGCAGTGTCGGTATGGTACAGAGCAAAACACCGCCTACCAGAAAACATAGCCCGTACAAGAGCTGTGAGCCATACTGACGCTTTGAGATCAGATAGGTGACAGCCATGAATATACCGAGCACACACAAGATAATGCCGGCGATCAGGCAGATGTGTATCAGAATATCCGGCTTTGCTGTAAAGCAGATCCCTGTTGCCAGTGTGATGCCTGCTGTGAGCAGGATGTACCAGAATTGCTGTTTTGTCATGCGTTTTTGCATCGTAAAGACCTCCTGTTATAGATAATGGCGCAGCCATTTATAGATAAATTTCTTTGCGGGAGAAGCAGCTCCATACAACCCCTCCGAAAGGAGCTGACAGGCGCTGTGGAGCAGTTTCAGTTCATTTTGTGTTGGATCATACGGACTGTAGCGCAGCTTTGTACCCGCCTGTAATGCCTGTGTCAGCAAGTCTGTATCCATGAATGCTGCACAATGCTTTTCTGCTTCTTCCTGTAAAGCGGCAGAAGTGCCCGTGCAGGTATTGGCTCCGCATTCCCTCAACAGATCCAGCAGATGTTTCCAGAGCGTTTCTGCGACCTTGCGGATGTTTTTCTGATACAGAAGCTGTCTGCGCTTGCGCAGTGCGGCATTTCTTGCGATGACAAACCCCGCAATGACGGCGATCACACATACCATACTTCCCAGCACCAGCAGGACCAAGTGTATTTTTCCGGGCTGTACCTGTTCCTCCGTATAGCGCTCTGTACTTGCTTCCGTTGCCGCTGCGTGTGCTGATACCGTGTGCGTGCCGGAACTTACGGGAGCGGATGCCATGCCGGACACTGCATTTGTGCTTTCTGTGGCTTCCGTGCTTTCCGGGTCGGTCTGCACCTCTGTGGAAAGTGCAGGCATTTCAGTTTCAGTTTCGGTGGCATTGGTCTCCGTAAGGGATCCCGTTTCCGGTTCTGTGGCAGGCTGTTCAAAATAGGTGTAAGTAAACTCAAAGGGTATCCAGCCAAAGCCCTCTATATAGATCTCCGCCCAAGCATGGGCATCGTTGTCCCGCACGGCTGTAGAATAGGATACAACACCGTTTTCATCAGACCGGGTGAGTTCTTCACTGTCGATGACATAGCCCTCGCAGTATCTTGCGGGAATGCCAGCCATCCTTGCCAGCAGTACGCCGGCTGTAGCATAGTGCATACAATAGCCCATTTTATGGTCAAGCAAAAAATAGGCTGCAAAGTCCTCGTTGGGCGGTGTCTTTCCGGGGGCAAGGGAATAGGTGACATTTTCACACATGCGCTCCCGGAGCGCCTGAAGCACCTGTATGATCTCCGCAGGCTCCATCGTCTTCGGCACATTGTCCAGAATGTCCGCATAGGCAGCATAGATATGCCGGGCATCCTCGGTATCGGGTATCGTCAGATACTGTTCCCGTACAAGATCCGTATAGCCGTCTTTGCAAAGTATGGCAGCTTCTGCCGCTTTTTCGCCGGGCACTCCATCGGGCAGCGTTACAGGAGCGGAAAGCACGTGCGGGTCGGGCGGCTGGAGTACTTCTTTCTGTGCATCCGGCAGACGATCCAGCAGCTCTTCGGATGTGAAATGCGCCATCGTCATGTGTTGAAGTGCCGCTTCCAGATCCTGATCGCCGATGATCGTGTATGTTTTGGTTTTGGTGTCGAACGAGTCATCCGGGCTGCATGTGATCTTGGCATCCGCCTTGAATGTGTAGGGTACGCATTCCGAAAGAATATCGTCCGTCCCGCTCAAGGTCATCTCGATGTCCTCATCCAGAAAGGACCGCATCGTCAGCCCTAAAAATTCCGCCGGGTAGCAGTTTACCTGCTGCATCGTATCGAAGATCTCCGCCTCATAGACCGAACTGTCCAGCATTTTCCAACTGCTCTTGTCATAGCGGTGGAACGTCCTGTACTTGAGATAGATCATGCCGGACGGCTTGGCAGAAAAGGAAACGGCAGACAGTTCAGCCTTTTCGGATGTTTTTTTATCCACTCTCCCCAGATGCAGCACCTCGTCCCGGCTGAAACCGGATCGGCTGGACAGAAACGGAAATACCGTTGACAGATCCGACCAGTCAATATCGGATGCGTAATACTGAAAGTCGGTACGCATCTGCTTGACCTTTTCAGGGCGTTCATAGGGGAACACATGCAGCGCCCCCTCGACAAGCATGCAGATGCAGAAAGAAAGGATGACCGCCGTACACCCGGCATATTCTGTCACCAGAAACCGCATGCCGGAGACCGGATAGAACGCATTTTTCCGCCGGACGAAGCCTGCCGTATTCCGGATCGGACCTGAGCCTTCTGCCAACTGTACAGCAGCCATGCCGCACCAGAAAGAGAACAATGCCGCTGCCGGGATATGCTTCGGTTCGATGCCGAAGAAAAGCCCGATCTCCGCAAAGGGGAACGTAATGAGAAAGCTGAGGAAAAAATTCCGGTAGCGGACGACAGCATAGACCGTCAGCCAGATAATGGGTACCAGCACAAAACAGATCACCAGTGTGGTGCTGGATACCTCGGAGTGATCGGAGCTGACATGGAAATATTCCCAGTCCGTCCGGTAGATCGTCTGGCAGACGGCATTCAGGATGTTGGACAGACCCGCCGCCAGTTCCATGCGTTTATGGAAAAAGAAACCGCCGAATACCGCCATGAACAGCAGCAGGGAAATATGCTTGCTTTCCGTGTGCAGGGCATGCCATGACAGAAACACCATCACCCCTGTGCCAAACAGCAGCACCAGAGGGAGATCGCAGACCGGAGAAAACATGGTCTCGAAAGTAAAGAAGCAGCTCATGACACCCAGAGCTGCGATCAGCAGCAGTTCCGGATAATTTCGTCTGCTGCTGCGGCGCTGTAATGCCATAGACAGGGTATTTTCAATGCGGATACCGCTTTCTGAGCTGCTGCGCCGTTGTTTCATCCCAAGATCCACCTCAAAAGTCAGACTATCAATCGAATATGGACCGGCTCATCCGGTCGGAGTACCTGCACGTCTATCCGGTCAGAGACCGGCAGCGTCTGTACCTCCCCTGTGATCAGAAGATCACGCTGGTTGGCAATAATATCCTTTTCCAGCAAAGAGATCAGACCCGTGTCTGGCTGATTTGTGAACAAAGTCGCCGAAGAAAAGACCATCCCCGCCAACGCCTCCCGGATCGGATCAGGATGCCCCTCCATGGAGAAAAGGGAATGGTACAGCAGCCGAAAGCTCTCCGCCAGTGCCTCCTGATCGGCAGGCTTCTGCGTGAAAAGCTGCTGCTGTTCGGTATCATACCATGCAAGAATGCAGGGATGTGACAGTGTCATCAGCTCCAGTGCCACGGAATAGACAGCCGTCAGCAGGAGCTGCGCTGCTTTCAGGTCAGCCTGCCTGTTGCCGGAGACCTGATATTCCACCAGCAGCAGTGCCAGCCGTTCCACCGGGCAGCTGAATTCCTTGAGCATCATAGTCTCGCTGCGGGAACTGAGCTTCCAGTGCATCCGGCTGACGGGGTCGCCGGGCATATATTCCCGGATGCCGTAGATCTCCGACGGATCGTCTCCGGGCTTGTCGGCAAACTGCTCGCTGTCCGGCTGTTCTGCCGGCGGTGCAGTCTCCTCCAAAGGGAGCAGCAGAGGCTTTGGCAGTATCAGCAGAGAGACGGTGCGGTCTGTCACGGGGATATTCGTGTGAAAGAGCCGGAACAGGTCAAACACCCGCAGACGAACGAGCTTTACCTGTGCAGCTCCGCAGAAAACTGCCTGCATATAGAAAGACAGGCTTGTGGTGTTGTTGGCACGGACTGGAAATTTCAGCCGCACTGTCTCCGGCTCTGTTCCGAAAGAATGCACAACACGAAGCACCGCTTCACCTCTTGAAAAGAAGAAGGGCGAACGGTTCCTGACCGTAACTGTGACCGGCACAGAGGTCTCTGCTGTACAGGATCGCACCTGACAGGAAACCGTTCCTTCCGACCGGAAATGCAGCCAGACCAGCCCTGCTTTCAGAATGATCGGCAGCAGCAGTACACTGATCAGAAACAGGAGCGGGAGAGACTCTATATATAAGATGTAAAAGATCGTCAGTCCGCACAGAAGTGCCAGATAGATCAGCTTTGACCGTATCATAGTATCAGTCCGTCCATGGCAGCGGCGTAGAAGCCAGTATCTCCTGAATGACAGCCTGTGCTTCCTCTGCACCGGGGTTTGCGCCGTGCAGCAGTATCCTATGGCAGAACACATCCGGGCAGACATAGGCGATGTCATCCGGCAGCAGGTAGTCCCGCCCCTCGGCATAGGCAGAAGCCTTTGCCATTTGCATCAGCGCCAGTGAGCCTCTCGGGCTGACACCCAGCCGGATAGCGGGATGAGAGCGTGTGGCATTTGTGAGGGAGACGATATACTGGTAAAGCGTTTCGCTGACATAGATCTGTTCCGTTTCCCGCCGGAGCTGCAGCAGTACGGCGGCATCTGCGACCTGCCGTACAGACTTCAGAGGATCGGCAGTTTGCCTTGCTTTCAGCATGTCCACTTCATCCTGCTCTTTGGGGTAGCCGATAGAGAGCCGCACCAAAAAACGGTCAAGCTGGGATTCCGGCAGCTTCTGCGTACCCACGCAGGTGATCGGGTTCTGCGTGGCGATGACGATGTGCGGCGCAGGCAGCGCATGTGTCACGCCGTCCACCGTGACGGAACCTTCCTCCATTAGCTCCAGCAGTGCAGACTGTGTCTTGCTGGAGGTGCGGTTGATCTCGTCCGCAAGCAGCAGATTGCAAAAGGCAGCACCTTTCTTAAAAGAAAAGGTGTTGCTTTCCTTATGGTACATCGTAAAGCCCACAACATCTGTCGGCAAAACATCCGGTGTGAACTGGATGCGCTTACAGGACAGCGCCAGTGTTTTGGAAATGGCAAGCGCCAGTGTGGTCTTGCCGACACCGGGCATATCCTCCAGAAGGATGTGACCGCCTGCCAGTATAGCAAGCAGCACCTTATAGATCACCTCACGCTTACCGTTGACTGCCTTTTCGATCTCCCGGAGCATTTCTTGGAGGACCGGGTGCAGGGAGGGAGAGTGATTGGATGATCGCTCTGTTCTGACGGCGGACTTTGCGTTGACAGGATGTGACATAGAGTTTTGATTTCCTTTCATGAAGATGTCCTGTTTTTTATTATAGCATCTTTTGCAGAGAAATGCAAGTACCAGAACAGAAAAAATACACACAGTTCAATATATGGGAAAACAGAAATACGATCCATTTCCTGCACTGATCCAGCTTTGCGGGGAGATCTTGCTTTTGAAATAAAATTTTCACAAAAAATTCATGAATATTTCCGCAATACATGTTATAATGAATTATGCATGTCTATTTGATAGGCAAAATGATCGTAAAGGAGAGCAGCATGGAACGGCAGAAGTATCCTACCCCGAGCCTGAAGCAGATCAAGAGCCTGAAATACTCCATGATCGGCGGTTATATCCTGATCGTTGTGGTCGCAGTACTGCTGGTTTCTCTTCTGGCACTGCAAACGGCAGACCGTATGCTCAAGAGCAAGGTCAGCTCGCTTGCTTCTTCCCTGAATGTACAGATGAAGCTGAATATGGACAGCTATCTTGCAAGGATGGAAACGATCGCTACGCTGGCTTTTGCTTCAGAAGAGACATATACATATGATGCGACTGACCCCGATAATGACGAGTACGAGGCGATCAATACCGAGAAGATCATTTCAGACAAGCTCTACAGTCTCTGCATCATGGAAAACTTTGTGGATTATGGCATCGTTTACCGCAATAACCGCACGGTCGGCAAAATTTCCAATGGCACGGTCAATTTGTTCGGTGATGAGATCTATGAGGAGTTGGCATCGATGATCACCAACCAGCGTACCCGTGACGGCTGGGCAGCAGGATTTCAGGGGAATTTCAAACGGATCTACTATGTCAAGCGCATCCATGACAATGCGCTGCTGGTCATTTCTTTCTATACCGACGAGCTGGAGGACGTATTTGACAACCCGGAGACCATGAGCGATATGGAGATCCGCCTGACGAACCAGAATTATGATATTTTGTATTCCTCGGTGCAGGATGAGGTCGGTCAGCCGCTTCCGGAGCAGATCATGCAGCGGGTGAAAGATCATAATGCTACCACAGCCATGGATAATGCCTATCTGGTGACGGTGACCGGGTGCGGCGATGACTGGTATGTCATCTGCTCCATCCCGACCCCGATCATTTTGAAAGAAATGCAGACATTGCGTGTTTTTGTCTGCTTCGCAGCGATACTGGCGGCATTGCTGGCTGCACTTCTGGGCGTGGTGCTGTCTTTGCGGATGACAAGACCGGTGGAAGCCTTTGTGGCAAGCCTGGACACGAAAGCGCATACCGATCAATTGACTGGTATTCTGAACAAGCGCTCTTTTGAGGAGTATACGGAGAATCGGCTCGCCAATGCCCTGAACTTTGAACAGCATGCCCTTATCTTGTTGGATGTGGATAATTTCAAAGGGGTCAACGATACGCTGGGGCATGCCTACGGCGATCAGGTGCTTGCCAAGATCGGCAGTATCCTGCGTGCAGAGTTTTCCACAGTGGATCTCCTCGGCAGGATCGGCGGAGATGAATTCTGTGTGTTCATGAACGTTTCCCCGGAGGATGGCGTGGATTATACGGAGTTTGTGAAGGCTAAGTGTGAAGCGCTTTGTCAGGCATTCCGCGGCAATTATACAGGCGATGACGGCAAATACAAGATCTCTGCCAGCATCGGTGTTGCGATCTTTCGAGGGCAGGGCGATGATTTCAAGTCTATGTATCACATTGCGGATAAGGCATTGTATGCCTCCAAAGAAAGGGGCAAGGACACCTATACCATCGGTGAGCCGGAGGTGAAGGAATGATGCGCAGAGGTTGGCGTGCAGCGGCAGTATCCACCGCAGTTTGTCTGCTCCTGACAGGCTGTGCAGGAGAGACTGTTGTGAAAAAGCAGCATGAACAAGTGGAGATCACTCTCTCATGGTGGGGGAACGATGCCCGTAATGAATATACCATTGCCGCCGTGGAAAAGTTCGAGGAGCTGAATCCGGACATCAGGGTCAATGTCAGCTATTCAGAGTGGTCAGGCTATGAAGCCCGGAGCCGGGTGCAGATGGTATCTGATACGGAGGCAGACGTGATGCAGATCAATTTCGGGTGGCTTGCAGAATACTCTCCGGACGGAACAGGGTATTATAATATCGAAGATGTAGCGGATCTCGTGGATCTGTCCAATTTTTCGCCCGAAATGCTGGACTACGGCAGAAGGGGAGAGGCGCTCAATGCCATTCCGATCGCCATGAATACCGAGACCGTCTATATCAACAAGACACTGTATGATCAGTACGGGCTGGATGTTCCCGAAACATGGGATGATCTGCGAGAAGCTGCCAAGGTCATGCAGGCGGACGGTATCTACCCCATGTCCGGACTTACCAAGTCGATCTGGCTGTATTCTATTTCCTATGCGGAGCAGGTGACCGGAAAAACTTTTCTGAAAGAGGACGGTTCTTTGAATTTCACGGTCAAAGAACTGGAGGTCATGCTGGACTTCTATGACCGGATGGTGGCAGAAAAGGTCTTTCCGCAGGTGGAATACTATGACCGGCTGAACATTGAAAAGGGCATCTATGCGGGCGGCGTAGCTTGGGTCAGTGATGCGGTGAATTATTTCGGCAGCGCACAGGAAAAGGGATATGAGATCGTGATCGCTCCCTATACGGCAGCGGACAGCAAAAAAAGCGGCGAAAACTGGTATGCCAAGCCTGCCACGATGTATGCGATCAGCAAGCATACGGAACACCCGGAAGAAGCTGCCATTCTGCTGGATTTCCTGCTGAATTCCCCGGAAATGGCTGTCTTGCAGGGGGTGGAAAAGGGTATCCCTCTGAGCAATGCAGCCCAGAAAACGCTGAAAGAAAATGATATGCTTTCCGGTCTCCAGTATGAAGCCTCTCTTTGCATGGAGGGCAATACGGAGCTTTCACAGATGGATCCGTTCGTGGAGAATGAAGATCTGATCGACAAGTTCACGGAAGCATGTAATTTAGTGGTCTATGATCAGGCAACGCTCGAGGAAGCTGCCAAGACATTTTATGACAACATCAAAGCCATTGCAAGCTCCTGATAAAAAATGCCTCCCCGGACGGGGAGGCATTTCTGTGCTGTTATTCTTCCAGATCTTCATAATGCGGTTCGGTCTGTGTGGTATCGGCTGCTTCTGCATTCAGGGCAATGGTGATGACAAAGCCGTCCATGTTGTTGCCGGAGATCTCATAATTTACATTTCCAGCCGGAACAGAGAAGCTGGTTTTCGGGCTGCCGTTGCTGGCAGGCATGTAATACATGCCATACTGTGCCGTACCGCTGGTCACTTTGAGCATATTGTCAATGGAATATGCCTTGATCTCTTCCAAGAATTCTTCCAGACAGATGCCTTTTTCCGTGATGTAGGCAGCAGGTGCGATGCCGACATAGCGGAACACCGCAGATCTTCTGGAAGTGATGTCCTCATCGAAGTAGTCGTCCTTCTCTTCCGGATAACGCTGGATGAAGCCGTATTCGGCAGCGTGCTCAGCAAGCCAAGCATAATCGCCTGTGGCGCTGTAGAAATTGGAACTTGCACCGGATGGGTATACGCCAATGGTGAGTGTTCTGCCTGTCCGGAAATCCAGATCGCTGGCATCCGCACGATAGCCGCCGATCATGCGCAGGTCGGTGTTGTGGTTTTGTGCATAGAACCCCTCGAACCAACTGTCCATAGCGAGCGCCGCATCCCGGTCAAGTCCGACTTCCCAGTCGGAGGCGGAATAGTGCTTTTCGGTTTTCGTGTCCAGAACGCTCTTGATGGTAACGAAATTGACATCGGCTGATGTGCCCTCCGAAATGGCAGCCGTATCAAATTCACAGGGATGCTCTGCATTGCACAGGATCAGGTCTCCTGTATGTACATCCTCTGTATCCACGGAAATGGTGGAGTATGTGACTTTGGGCGGCTGTGTTGCCTGTGGGACAGGTGTTCCGGAGACAGGATCCGTCTGGAGCTGATCGTCCAGTGTGTTGCCGGGCTCTGTGTTACCGGGATCATTGTCTTTTTTTCCGCAGCTGCTGATACAGGAGCTTAGGATCAATATCATCACAAGCAGCATTACCGCAACAAAAATAATACGATCATACCTGATCCGGTAGTTCCTGCGCGAATTCTGTGCCATAGTTGTTCTCCTCTCTTGTACATTTTGCGGCAAACGTTTTTCTGTCAATGCCGCATACTATTTTCATTATACCACAAAAAAAACATTCTGTAAACACTTTTTCGGGTTTTTTTACAAAATTCTTAATATTTCGGCATTCACGGCTTGCAAAGGTTGACCGGGAGCGGGGCAATATGGTATACTAATGGCAGAAAAAACGACGGAATGTGCAGGATGCACAAAAACCAACGCAAATATTTGTCTATTATTTTTCATACAGATCGTATGGCTGTATCGTACTATTTGACAGAGACGTCTTGAAGCCGGTAATGCACCGGTTTCCATTCCGGAATGAAAGGAGCGAAAGCTATGACAGATGCGGAATTTGAAGCCGCTATCGGAAAAGTCACGGCAGGTGACAAGACAGGTCTGCGTGACCTCTATGATGCCTATGCCGATACCATATACAGACTGTTCCTCGGAAAGGTACATAACCACCAAGATGCGGAAGATCTGACTTCCGACTTTTTCCTGAAACTGTGGGAATGTGCAGCAGGCTACCGACCCGGCAGGGGACACCGCTGCTGGATGATGACGATCGCAAGGAATATGGCGATAGACTACCTGCGAAAGGCAGGACACACGATCCCGGTTGAGGATGCGGAGATGGTCAGCCCTGCTGCCCTTACAGAAACCAAAACTGCTGCTGACACTGTCACGGAACACATGCAGACGGAGGGTATCCTGTCGGTGCTGCCGGAGGACGAACAAGAGATCGTTCGGATGCATATTGCCGCAGAATTGACGTTCCGGGAGATCGCAGCCATTCTGAAACGTCCGCTGGGGACAATTTCTTGGAAATACCGGAATGCGATCGGCAAATTACAGAAGCTTGCAGAGGAGGGAAGTCTGCTATGACCAGAAAAGAAATAGAAAAAAGGTGCAGGGAAGAAATGCAGCAGACAATTCCGGACAAGGAAGCGCTCTGGGAGCGTATCGAAAGCCGTCTGCCTGAACAGCAGCCGGCACAGCAGCCAGCCGGAAAGAGATCCCATATCCAGATGATGGCATTTGCACGCATTGCAGCGGCTTGTCTGCTGCTTGTCATCGTGGGGGCAAAGAGCTATCAGATGTTTCAGAAGTCGCTTCATCCAGCAAAGACCGATGAGAACCAGAGCTACTTCACGGCAGAGGAAAGCAGCGGGGAAGAAGCGGAGGACTCTCCCAAAGGCGAAGCTGATGCTTGGGATGCCAAATACGGAGATGCCGCAGAGGAAAATGAGGGCATAGCCGCACCTGAAGCATCTACCTCGGATGAGAAGGAACTGCTTCACTACAGCGACCTTGCTGTACCGGGCAGCGGCAGCATTCCCCTGTCTGTGCCGCTGAAAGCGCCGGAGGGCAGCTATTTCAGTGAAGCGGATGTGCTGGAACAGACGGAGTGCTTTGTGGATGTCATCGTTCAGGACGGGGTGCAGGAACCGGACACCGGAGCGGTGGTCTACTCGATGGAAGTGGTGGACTGCTACGGGGCAGAAGTGCCGGAAAACAGCCTGACGATCGTGAGCGATACCCCCTACCTGCTCGAGATCGGGCATGAATATGTCCTGCCGCTCCGGCAGACGGAGGATGCTGCTTGGGCGCTGACGGATGCCTGTGCGCCGCAGTTTGAGCGGACGCAGGACGGCAAGGTGCTGTTCCAGAGCGGGTGGTATTCGCTGATGACAGAGGAAAGCGTTCCTGTGCTGTGTGACAGCCGGGGAACGGACGATTACTTTTACGACCGGATGTACCTGACCGGGTACGCCGAACTGGAAGCCTTTCTCCGGGAATGGGAGAGGCAGCTTTAAGGAGGTATTCTTATGAAAAAATACAGAGCTATGGCATTGCTGCTTGCCGGTATGACGACAGTCCTGACCGGATGCTCTTCCAAAGCGGATGAGTCGTTCACCAATTCGTTACCGTCCATGCAGCAGGGCGTGGAAAGCTATGAAGATGCGGAAGATAGTGCGATCGCAGAGGAGGGACAGGAAGCCTACGACCATGTGATAGAAAACGCATTCCAAAATACAGCGGAGCAGCCCCTTTCGACCTTTTCTGTGGATGTGGACACGGCATCCTACTCGAATGTCCGCCGGATGATACAGACGACTGGCAAAGTCGAACCGGATGCGGTGCGCATTGAGGAGATGATCAATTACTTCTCCTACGACTACCCCGAACCGCAGGACGGTGCACCCCTTTCGGTGACAACGGAAATGTATGACTGCCCGTGGAACCCAGAAAATCAGCTCTTTCTGGTGGGCTTGCAGGCGGAAAAGATCAAGATGACCGACCGCAAGCCGATGAATCTGGTGTTCCTGATCGATGTGAGCGGTTCGATGTATTCGGCTGACAAGCTCCCCCTCGTGCAGGAAGCGCTTTCCATGCTGACCGGTGAGCTGAACGAAAACGACCGCATTTCCATCGTGACCTATGCGGGCGCAGAGAAAGTGGTACTGGAAGGCGTGCCGGGGAGTGAGAAGGCAGCCATTTCCGATGCGGTCTACAGCCTTTCCGCAGGCGGCTCAACTGCCGGAGAAAAGGGCATTGTCCGTGCCTATGAGATCGCAAAGCAGTACTTCATTGAGGGCGGCAACAACCGTGTCCTGCTCACAACGGACGGCGACCTGAATGTCGGGCTTTCCTCGCAGGAGGAGCTGAAAGCGCTCATCGAAGAAAAGCGGGAGACCGGGGTGTTCCTCTCCGTGCTTGGCTTCGGTACGGGCAACCTGAAAGACAACAACCTCGAAGCCCTTGCCGACAACGGCAACGGGAGCTATGCCTACATCGATTCCGAACTGGAAGCGAGAAAAGTCCTCGTGGAGGAAATGGGCGGTACGCTCTACACGGTTGCAAAGGATGTCAAGCTACAGGTGGCATTTGACCCGGACACGGTAGCAAGCTATCGGCTGGTGGGCTATGAGAACCGCCTGCTGGCAAATGAAGATTTTGCCAACGATGCCGTGGATGCCGGGGAGATCGGTTCCGGGCACAGCGTGACAGCATTGTATGAGCTCGTATTGCAGGACGATGTGCAGACCGATGATCTGCTGACCGTTTCCATGCGCTACAAAGCGCCTGACAGTGACACAAGTGAACTGCGGGAGTACCCGGTTACAATTTCGGGATGCAGAGGGGAAACCATAGGCAAAAATCTTGCCTTTGCGGCTGCCGTTGCGGAATTCGGGATGCTTCTGGGTGACAGAGAACCGTATCAGGCAAGCTATGCACAAATTCAGGAGCTGCTTGCACAGACGGATATGCAGGACGGCTACCGGCAGGAGTTCAGGGAGCTGACAGAAGTGCTGCATTAAGCGCAGCCATGATATTCCCTATTTTTCACTATCCGGCAGCTCGGCTATGAGCTGCCGGATCTTGTAACACAAAATGTATCCGGCATCCTGTGATCATAGCAATTTTATGCGAAAAATAAAAGAAATTTGATATTGTCACCTGCATTTTGTCCACCCAATCTGCATTATGTGGGTTGCAAAAATTTGAACAATCTGTTAAAATAAATATATATAATTATACAAAGGAGTGATCCTGATGCGCTTGCATTTCTGGAAACGGGCAGCTGCCTGTGCCATTGCTGCCATGCTAATGGTTGCCGGAACACCTGCCGCAGCAATTACCGCAGCGGAAACAACTACCATTGCCAACCCGTTCATCTGGGCTGATGTGCCGGATGATGATATTATCCGTGTAGGAAACACCTATTATATGGTCAGCACGACTATGTACTTCACACCGGGTGTGCCGATCATGAGATCCGATGATCTGGTGTCATGGGAACTTTGCAATTATGTATATGACACCTACGCTGACGGTGACAAGCAAAACCTTGCCAACGGAGAGCATGACTATGCGCACGGACAGTGGGCAACCAGTCTGCGCTACCATGACGGTATGTACTATGTGTTCTTCGGAAGCTATGGTACGGGAAATTCGTATATTTACAAGACTGATGATATTGAGAACGGCACGTGGACACGCACGGAACTCCGGGGTATGTACCATGATGCCTCATTGCTGTTTGATGACGATGGGAGAAACTACCTGATCTACGGCGGCGGCGGTGAGATCCGCATCAAGGAATTTAATGCTGACATGACCGGCTTCAAGGAGGGCGGTGCGGACAAAGTCCTCTTCAAGACCGGACTGGATAACCTTGCCGGAGAAGGCTCACGGGCAATGAAGATCGGCGACTATTACTATATTTTCCTCATTGCATGGCCGAGCAACAGCGGACGGATCGAGCTTTGCTACCGGAGCAAGGAGCTGCTTGGTACTTACGAGGGCAAGACCGTTCTTGACTCTGGGCTGGGCACGTATGGCAGCGGTGTCGCACAGGGCGGTATCATTGATACACCCTCTGGGGACTGGTATGCACTGCTGTTTCAGGATCATGGCAGTGTCGGACGTGTGCCGGTACTGGTCCCGGTCACATGGGTGGACGGATTCCCGATGATGGGCGTGAACGGAAAAGCTCCGACAACGCTCACGATCGAGGGCGATTACAAGGGAACATCCCTTGCCCGGGACGATGATTTCAGCGAGAGCAAGCTCCCTTTAGAATGGCAGTGGAATCACAACCCCGACAATGCTGCATGGTCTCTGAGCGACCGTGAAGGATGGCTGCGCCTGAAAAATGAACACCTTGCCACTCATTTGCTGAACGCCCGCAACACCCTTACCATGCGCACGGAAGGACCTGCTTGCAGCAGCGTGATACGGCTTGATGCGGCGAACATGAACCCCGGCGATCTTGCCGGACTGTCTGCGTTCCAGTTCAATTATGGCAATGTCGGCGTAGGCGTAAATGATGACGGCAGCAAGTATGTCTACATGGCAAAGAACGGCGGCTATTCCGGTTCAGCGGCTGTTACCGACAGCAAGGACACCATTGTGGAGCAAGTACCCATGCAGGGGGATATCGTCTACCTGAAAGAGGAATTCCAGTTCAACACGGTCGATGCAAATTTCAATGTGTCCAATAACATCGACAAGGTGAATTTCTTCTATTCTATGGATGGCGGCACATGGACAAAGATCGGGGATACCCTTTCCATGACATATGACCTCAAGCTCTTCACAGGCTACCGCAGTGCGATCTACAGCTATCCCACCAAAACCACAGGCGGGTATGCGGATATCGACTATTTCGACTATGAACGTGCGGAATGGAATACCCCTACAGTGACAGAACCGGATGCGGACGGCTATTTCTTCCACAGCACCTATGAACCGGATAAGGGACTCGATGCATGGACAGGCAGAGGGGCAGCTTCTGTAGAATGCAGCACCGACGGAAGTTATGCCGGCAGTCAGGCACTTTTCGTCAGCGGCAGAGATGCTGCATGGAACGGCACGGCAAAGGCTTTGGGTTCTGTGTTCAAGCCGGGGGAGGCATTCAGTTTCAGCGCTGATGTGATGTGCCCGGACGAAGCTGCAAGTTTCTACATGAAGTTAGAATACACCGATGCCAACGGTGATGCACAGTATTCCACCATTGCAGAGGGCGCAGCCCCTGCCGGAAAGTGGATACAGCTTTCCAATACGGAATACACCATTCCTGCGGATGCGACCGGGGCAAGGATCTATATCGAGACTGCGGAAGGGACGATGGACTTCTACGTGGATGAAGCGATCGGCGCACCTGCCGGAACGGTCATTGCGGGTGCAGGGGCAGGCAGAACGATGCTCCGAGGCGATGTGGACGGAGACGGCTGCATTACGATCTTTGACTTAGGTCTGGCGAAGAACGGCGTGAAGAATGACTTTACCGACAGCATGATGGAGACAACTGCCGATGTAGACAGGAGCGGTATCGCAGACGAGGAGGATGTCCGGCTGTTACAGGCATTCCTGCTGGGCAGTATCACGGAATTCCCGGATAACACCCCGGCACCGCCTGAGCCGTCTTTCGAGTATGAGGAAGCGCTCCAGTTCCATGAAGCGCCCGGCTATTACCTTGACCCTGCGGAACATCAGGGCAAGATCGTCAAGGAGACCTATGAAGGCATCCACGGCACGAATTCCCTGAATGTCTACCTGCCCTACGGCTATGATGAGAGCAAGAAATATAATGTGTTCTATCTAATGCACGGCGGCGGCGAGAATGAAAATACCATTTTCAGTGATGATGTCAAGATCCATAATATGCTTGACCACATGATCGAGAATGGCGACCTTGAGCCGATGATCGTGGTAACGCCCACGTTCAACAAGTGTTCTGCGGAGACTGTATATGATGAAGTGAAGGAGAGCATCGTTCCGTTTGTAGAGGGCAAATATTCCACCTATGCGGAAAATACTACTCCGGCAGGTCTGGAGGCTTCGAGAATGCATCGGGCATATGGCGGTTTCTCCATGGGCGGCGGTTCCACGTGGAACGTGCTGATCAATGATATTGATTATTTCGCCTACTTCATGCCGTTAAGCGGACACTGCTGGGGCGGCGCACAGGCTGTTGCCGATGCAATAGAAAGCTCCAAGTACAAGGATGCGACCTACATTTTTGCAGCGACCGGCACAGAGGATATTGCTTACGGCAATCTTGCACCGCAGATCGAGGCAATGAAGAAGATGTCCACCTTTACCTATACTTCCGACTTCTCAAAGGGCAATCTCTACTTCATCGCTGCTGAGGGCAAAACGCACTGGTGGGGCTTTGTCAGACATTATGTCTACGATGCACTTCCCTATTTCTTCCACGAAGGGCAGTAACTGCCGGAGGGAACATCATGAAACTATGGAAAAGAATACTCGCCTGTCTGCTGGCAGGCAGCATGGTATGTACCGCTTCCGCCATTCCGGTCGATGCGGCGACCACGGTAACGATCTCGCCGCTGTCCACGTATGAGATCAACGGCGGTACTTTTGAGGGCTGGGGGACATCACTTTGCTGGTGGGCGAACCGTGTGGGCTATTCGGACTCTCTGGCACAGAAAACGGCAGAAGCCTTCTACGGGGATGACGGTCTAAGGCTGAATATTGCCCGATTCAACATCGGCGGCGGCGATGACCCGACACACACACATATCACCCGTACAGACTCCAACATGCCCGGCTACACGACATGGAACGGCAGTACGGCGACTTATGACTGGAATGCCGATGCCAACCAGCGCAATGTGCTGCTGCGTTCGATCGAGGCGTGCGGTGAGGACATGATCGTGGAGATGTTCTCCAATTCTCCGCCGTACTATATGACCAATTCCGGCTGTACCAGCGGCAACAAGGACGGCGGGAAGAATAATCTCCGGGATGACTGCTACGATGATTTTGCGGAATATCTGGCGGAAGTCTGCTACCACTACGAACATGATTGGGGCGTAAAGGTGCAGAGCGTGGAGGCAATGAATGAGCCGTACACGAATTACTGGTATGCCGGAAGCCCCAAGCAGGAGGGCTGCCATTTCGACATTGGCAATTCGGAATCCACCATGCTGCTCGAATTGCAGAAGTCTATGGAGAAGCGGGGCATGGGGGATGTGATCATTGCCGGTACGGATGAAACAGCGATCGACACGCAGATCGATGCCTACAATAAATTGTCTGCTGATGCCAAAAAGGCAGTGGACCGCATCGATACCCACACCTACGGTGGCAGCAAGCGCACGGAATTGCGTGATCTGGCGATCGCCGAGAACAAAAATCTCTGGATGAGCGAAGTGGACGGCGGTGCAACTGCCGGAACGAATGCCGGCGAAATGGGTGCAGCACTCTGGCTTGCGGAGCGTATCACCATTGATATGAACGGACTCAATCCCTCTGCATGGATCTTGTGGCAGGTCATCGACAACCACATTTCGAGTGTCGGCATGAACGGCAATCAGGACAAGGGCATGGTCAATACGCAGGGCGGCTACTGGGGCTGTGCTGTTGCAGACCATGACAAGGATGCCATTGTTTTCACGAAAAAATATTATGCATTCGGGCAGTATACCCGCTATATCCGTCCGGGTATGAAAATGCTGAGTACAAGCGGCAATACGCTTGCGGCTTTTGATGAGGAGAACGGGCAGCTTGTCATTGTTGCCTGCAATACTTCCGGCAATGCGGTGCAGATGCACTACGATCTGTCAGGATTCGGGGCAGTGGGAACGGCAGCAACGCCTATCCGCACCAGCAATACAGAAAGCTGGGCGGTGCTGGAACCTGCTCCGCTTTCGGGGGATGCGCTCGATGTAACGCTTGCGCCGCAGTCGGTCACGACCTACCTTATTCAGGATTGCAAGAGCAGCATCTCTCTCGATGACCCGATCGAGCTGGCAGAAACGCAGCTCAGCGGTTCCGCCTCGTGGAAAAATGACGAGAACCATGACTGCCGGAAAGCCTTTGACGGCGATAAGAACACCTACTTTGACGGCGTAGGGGCAGGCTGGGTGCAGGCAGATCTGGGCGATGTGTACGACCTGAAAGCGATCGGCTACTGCCCTCGTCAGGGCTACGAATACCGCATGACGGACGGCATTTTCTCGTTCTCGGAGGACGGAGAGCATTGGCAGACGGCTTATACGGTAGCCGGAAAACCGGGCTTTTCCATGCACTACATCACGAGCTTTTCCTGCGGGAGCAAGGCAAGGTATGTACGCTTTTCCGTGCCGGAGGGCGCACCGAAGAACGAGTATAACACGGATGATGTGTACTGCTGCAATATTGCAGAGCTGCAGTTCTATGGGGAATTGCACCCGACAGCACACCTCGATCAGTTGACCCCGGAAACGCTGACCGGAACGGATGCGTGGAAAGGGCAGGAGGAAGTTGATTTCCGTAAAGCCTTTGACGGGGATATGGCGACGTACTTTGACGGGTTGACTGCCGGATGGGTACAGGCGGATATGGGTGGTCTGTATACCCTCGAAGCGATCGGGTATTGCCCAAGAAAGGGCTATGAAGCACGTATGACGGACGGTTATTTTGATGTCTCCACGGACGGGGAAAACTGGACGACTGTGCATACGGTGACAGGTCTGCCGCATTATGCCATGAATTATGTGACACTGGAAGAGCCGCAGACATTCCGGTACTTGCGCTATGCTGTACCGGAGGGCGCACCTGCCAATCCCTATCATACAGATACTACCTACTGCTGCAACATTGCGGAGATCGAGCTTTACGGTTCGGCTGCCGAAGTTGTTGTAGGTGATGTCAACGGGGACGGTATGAGTTCCATTCTGGATGTGGTCACGCTTCAGAAATGGCTGCTTGCCGTTCCGGATGTGACGATCACAGAGACGGCTGACATGGACGGTGACGGCATTGTGGATGTATTCGATCTCGCCTTGCTGAAAAGCCGGTTGGCATAAAAGATCCCGCCGGAAGGTCTTCTCCACCAACACAAAATGGGTATAAGATCCGAAATGGCTGAAACAGCATTACGATCACACAATAAGCATATAAAAAAGGAGATACCTCATAAACAGAAGGTATCTCCTTTTATTCGGTGGGCGGTAACTTATTGTTGGATCACCCTGCCATCCTCTATCCGCACGACTCTGTCTGCCTGCGCTGCAATATCAGGATCATGTGTTACCATAATGATCGTCTGTCCTTCCTCTTTTTGCATCTGGTGCAGGAGCGAAAGCACCTCCTGACTGGAAGCGGAATCGAGATTTCCGGTAGGCTCATCACAAAGCAGCACTTGCGGTTTTTGTATCAATGCCCTTGCGATCGCAACACGCTGCTGCTGTCCTCCGGAAAGCTCTGACGGATAATGCGTCAGCCTGCCGGCGATCCCCAATTTTTCTGTGAGCTGCGAAAAACGTTCCATATCCGGCTTTTTGCTGTCGATCATGGATGGCAGCAGAATATTTTCCTTGGCTGTCAATTCTGGAATGAGATCGAAAAACTGAAAGACGAAACCAATATGCGTTCTCCGGAATGCGGAAAGTTCTGTATCTTTCATGGAAAGGATATTCTTTTCCTGATAGCAGACCTCACCGGATGAGGCTGTATCGAGACCGCCAAGCAAGTGCAGGAGCGTGGACTTCCCACTGCCCGATGTGCCGATGATCGCTGTAAACTGCTTTTCCTCAAACTGCACAGAACAGTCCCTTAAAGCGTTTACGGCATTTTCACCTGTTCCGTAAGTTTTACAAAGATCCTTTGCTGCAACAACACTGCTCATGACCATTCCTCCTTTTTGATCGCGGTAATGATCTCACCGGATGTCTGCTGCCGCAGCAGGATCAAAACGCTGACGATACTGAAACCACATACTACGACAGCAAGTAAGGTCAACGGCAGTTCCCATGACGGCATCCATAGTCCTGCATCCAGTAAAAATGTTTGTGCAAATTGATCGGCTTTCCCGAATAATTCTGGCGACCAGCCGTCTGCATAGGCAAGATCATACATAGCCTGATAAGTATCATACTGATGCGCCATGAATTTCTGGAATACCACCACAAATACCGCTGCGACCGCAGTACTGATCACGGGTATTTTCAGCGTTTGCAGGGAAAGGTGCATCTGTAATTTTCGCCTTGACAGCCCCATGCTCCGCAAAATGGCGATCCTATCTGATCTTGTCTGCAATTTTAGTTTCCATACGTTACAATACCCGACGATGTGGATACAGAGCAACAAAACAAACAGGAAAGCGATCGTGGTATAGGCATTGATGCTTGCCTTGATATATTTTTCATGGATCATAAAACGTGAAGTGATGTGCATCATGCTCTCTGCCGGTAACGTTGCCGCAAGCATTGCCGTCAGTGCTTCTTCTGTTGTTGTTTCACCCATGGAGAGCAGTACCTCATCATAGGTCTGCTGATAAAAGCCCATCGAGGCGGCATAACTGCCGGACATGACTGCGATCTTTCCTCTTGCCGTCGGACTGCCTTGCTCTGCTGTCTGTTCTGCTGAGGATAGGGCATACTGCAAAATAGGATAGCCGCCGAGTGCTTCGCTCCTGACTTGTATATGTCCTGCAAATTCCACTTCCTTTTCTTCCGTTTCTGCCGGATACAAGCCAAGTTCATCTGTTTTTGCACAAAGCATGGTCCTTGTTCCGACAGGACTTTCCTCACTTGCGCTGATATAGATAATGCCCTCCGGCAGTGTTTCTCCCACTGCCTCTGCCAATTGCTGCATCAGTGCATCGCTTAACAAAACACACGGCACGGCTGCGATCGTTTCCTCTGTTTCAAACCGTTCGGCATAGGTCGCATCTAATGCCATCTTATTTAACGGATCTTCCTCGCCATTTGTGTAGAACAGCAAATGAAACGGGCTGCTGTATCCATAGATCTCCTCTGCACCGTTTTCTGCCATTTCCCGGAGCGATGCATCGGACAGACCTGCTGTCTGCGCTCTTGCCATGTAGGAAAATTCCTTACCGGCATGACTGGAAAGCTCACAATCCAGACCAAGCTCTTTTAGGTCAAATACACCGTTGACAACATAGCTTTCTTCCACCATGTCGCTGTTATAGATCGCTCCGATCTGGTGCAGTTCTTGCATATCCTTTTGCTGAAACGTACAGTACAGGTAGCCGATCATTGCAGCGATCATGACACAAACCAAGGAAACAGTCTGCAAACATTCTACAGATCTCTGTGACAGGATACGGGACATTGCCTGCGATAGATACCTTGCTGCTTTACGATGTTTTTTCATTTTATTTCCGGAAGCAGACAAGGATCGTTTCAACTGCAAAATGGGGATCATATACGCTGCAACAGTGGTGACCGCAGCCGCAAGTGCAGGGATCGTCCATGGATCGACCGTTTTCTTCTTTACGATCCATTCAACGAAATAGCCGCGGTAGTCTGACATACCGAGCAGATGTACTTGGAGCCCAAAAACAATTTCATAAAACAGAACACCCACCAGCAGTCCGCACACCAGCCCTATGAGCAGAAATACGATGCCCTCCATACACAGCATACCCTGCAATCGTCTGACTGAAAAACCGATCCGGTGCAGTATCTGGAAGGATCCCTTTCGTTTCTGCATGACCACTGAGATCCCGCTGAACAGGGAGATCATTGCTACGACCGCTGCAAAAGAGGACACGATCTGCAGCATTTTGGTTTTGGTCGAGGTCGGAACATTTTCACCGGTCTCAAGCTGATACATAGAGCCTGACATCGCCTGGAGCGCCGACTGACGACCGGCAGGAGCCATTGTATTTTCAGGCAAACTTGCGTAATACGCAGCGTAGATCTCCGTTCTGGGATCATCAGCAGGCAATAGAGAAAACAAGCCATCGCCTTTCAATGTCAGCAGTACATTATAAGAGCCATTGCTGTACTGCTTTGCCTCTTCATAGGAAACGACTGCCTGCGGTTCGGAATAGATGTTTGTCTCCGCATCCAGAAAGGAATTCCGGTTTTCCCCATCAATGACACCGACTAATGTATACTCTTTTTCTCCGAGCCACTCACACCCCTGATCATATATCGGGATCATGACCCTGTCCCCGACCGCAGCGCCAAGGCACAGGGCGTTCCGGAGCTGTTCTGTCAGTGCGATCTCTCCGGGATTTTCCGGCATTCTTCCTTCTGTGAGCGGATAGTGTGCGAGCTTTGCTGCTTCGGCATCAAAACCGCCTAAATTGTAGTAGACCGTGCCTGTTCCGACTTTTCCGAACAGATACAATAAGCCCCATTCTTCGACCAGATCATTCTCCGTAAAGGCAGAGATCTGGTCTTCCTGCACATTGAGAAATTCATTATCATAGCAGCCATCCAGATCATAGTGCCGATGCAATTCCCGGCGGACATCGGATCGCTCCAAAAGCAATACTGCACTGAGCATGGCTGTCATAAGAATGATAGAGAACAGCAGCGTAAAAGCCTTTCCCTTATGCGCCATCCAGTATTTTCTAAGGATATAGAAATTACACTTCATAACAGATCACCTCGCATGATCGGATAGGATAGCAGGAGCATCCATGCGGATCTATCCTTTTATCTGATTATACCACAAGCATACCAAATAGTCAAGCATTGGTAGAAATTTACCCATTTTTCTTTCCTGAACGGGGAGAACTATGTAGTTTCTTTCCAGATCCATCCGGACGGTGCATGTTCCTCTACGGTGACACCTTGCAAAATATCGGGCTATAGACAACAAAAAAGACCGCTTGCACGGTCTTTTTGGCACAACAATATGGTGAGACATGAGGGATTCGAACCCTCGACCCTTCCCTTAAAAGGGGAATGCTCTACCGACTGAGCTAATGTCTCACAACATTTTTATTATAGCATATTTTTCAAAGCTTGTCAAGGGTTTTTTCAAAAAAAATCAGAGAATGTGAGGAAAGTGTGATAAAAACGGGATGAAATGATCAAGATTTCCTTAAAATTTGCCACTTTTTCGGATCTGGCATTGATTTTTTCTGAAAGTTGTGGTATAATGATCCTGTGGAAAGAGGGATCATTATGGATAAAAAAAAGCAAAAACGTTTTAAGCTATTACTCCTGCCTTTGCTGGCAGTCTTGCTCTTCCTTGCTATCCGGTTCCTGATCCCCCTGTGTAAAATGCTGGTAACAGAGGAGGGCAGGGGAGAGATCTGTGCCCGTGTGGGATCATTTGGCATACTTGCCCCCGTTGTATTCACGCTGCTGATGGCACTGCAGATCGTCATCGCCTTTATTCCGGGCGGACCGCTGGAACTGGTGGGCGGGATGCTGTTCGGCAGTTGGCAGGGGATACTTTATACGACATTAGGGGCGCTCCTTGGGACACTGGCTGTGTTCTGCCTTGTCAAAAAATTTGGCAGACCGCTGGTGGAGGTATTCATCTCCGAAAAAAAATTGCATCAATTCAAAGTACTGGAGGATGAAAACAGGCTGTCTTTCTGGGTCTTCCTGCTGTTTCTGATCCCCGGCATCCCAAAAGATCTCCTGACCTACTTTGTTCCGCTGACCCGCATGGATGGGAAGCAGTTCGTACTGCTGTCTACACTGGGGAGATTTCCGTCACTTGCGGCTTCCGTTCTGGTAGGGGACAGCCTTTCGGAAGGGCGCTACCGGCTGACTATCGGCATCTGTGCCGTGGCAGCGATCCTTTGTTTTGTGGGGTTTCAAGTGAGAAATTATGTCATAAAGGAGCATAAGAAGAAACAATGAAACATATTTATTATATCTGTAACCTGCAAGCCGGAAAAGCCGAACTTTCCGCAAATCTCGGCACTGTCATCGACCTGATGACGAAAGCGGGCTATGAAGTGACTGTTCATCCCACACAGGCACCGATGGATGCCGTTCACAGAACGACCGAAGCTGCCAGATCCGGGAAATATGATCACATTTTCTGTTCCGGAGGAGATGGCACCTTGAATGAGGTCATGAATGGAATGATGCATTCCGGGACGCAGATACCGCTTGGCTACATCCCCTGCGGTTCTGTAAATGATTTTGCACGCAGCATCGGCATTCCCCGTGAGATCCCCAAGGCAGCGGAAATGGTGCTTTCCGGTGTGTCAAGGCGGTTCGATATGGGTACGGTCAATGACCGGACTTTTAACTATATTGCAGCTTTTGGGGCATTTACGGATGTGACCTATGAAACGAAGCAGTCTGTCAAGAATGTGTTCGGACCGGTCGCTTATATCCTGAATGCAGCCACCAAGATCGCCAACATCCGCCCCTATCCTATGCGCATCACCTGTGACGGACAGGTGTTTGAGGACTCCTTTATTTTCGGCATGATCACGAACTCTGCCTCTGTGGGCGGGGTACTGGATATTTCTGACTTTCTGTTTGACGACGGGGCATTTGAGATCACGCTCCTCAAGCAGCAGGACACACTGCCGGACTTGCGGAAAATGCTCTCCTTCCTGCGGGATATCCATGAGATCGGAGAAAATGACAAGATCATCTGCCTGCGGGCATCTGACATTACGGTCGAGCTGTTACAGGATGCCAATGTACCGTGGACAGTGGACGGAGAATATATGCAGAATACCTCACACTTTCATATTGTGAACCATAAGCAGGCAGTCTCTCTCCTTGTTCCGAGGGAGTATGCCGGCGGATGCTTCACACAGTAGAAAGGGGCAAAAAATGAAAAGAAGCTCAATTTGGCTATGTGCGGCGGTCTTATTATGCTGCACGGGATGCGCTAAGACGGAAAGCACCATTTCTTCCTCTGAGCAGGATCTCAGCATCATCTTTCCGACCACAGAAACGGACACCGAGCCGACCACAGAGACTGGACCGGAAACAACAGAGCCGCCGACAGATGCTCCCACGGAAGCTCCCACTGAAACTGAACCGCCCACAGTGGAAATGACAGAAACTGCTGCGGAAACTGTTCCCACCGAGACAGAACTCACACCTTCTTCAAGTGGAGCGCAGGATGCTGCCCTGACGGGTACATGGATCTATGGATCTGATGATCAGATACAGATGGAGTTCCGACAGAACGGAACATTGTTGTGCTGGAGCAACTGCACTGATCTGGTCAGGATACGCAATGGTATTGTGGAGACGAATTTTGACGAACAACAGTCCTATCCACTTACCATCAGTGAAAATAGGGTGTATGCCCATGACGGTGATGCGTTTATTTTGGATATGACCGCTGAACCGGGCACGGATGCAGCTTCTTTACAGGGCGTGTATACCATGAACCCTTGCCTTGTCTATGATACTGTTACCGGGCGTGAAGGAGTGAAAATGCTTGTCCGGCTGACCGGAGATACACTTTATTTTGGTTTTGCATCACAGTACCGGGCAGACGGAACAACATTGACTGTCATGGATGAGGAAGGCAGTTTTTCCCTGCAATATGCCTTTGAGGATGGCAATCTTCAGGTGACAGATGATGAAGGGAATACGGACACGCTCATCCGTATAGACGGACAAAAAACAGCCTGAAGCACTCGCTTCAGGCTATCTCTTTCGTTCCGGCATCACTCTTGAAAGTGCCAAGATCGTGATATTATCTGTACTGCCATTATGGATGGCAGCATCAGTCATCAGCCGCAGCCGACGTACAAGAGGTTTGGGGAGAGCAAGAATGTCCTCGATCTCCGGGCTGCTCACGTAATCCGAAAGCCCGTCTGAACAGAGCAGCAACACATCCCCGAACTCGATCTGTTCCTCGTGTGTCTGTATATCAAAAATGGGGATGGATGTCAGATTGCCAAGCACGGGGAAAATGATGTTCTTGTGGGCATGTGTCTCCCGTTCTTCTTTGGTGATGGAACCTTCCTCATAGAGCATCTGCACCAATGACTGATCTCTGGAAAGTTGTGAAAGGCAGCCGTTCCGATAGCGATACAGCCGGGAATCCCCAACATTGATCGTGTGCAGCATGTCATTTTCGTCTACTCCGATCGCACAAAGCGTTGTCTGCATATTGGAAGTTTCTGTATTTTTAGAGCCAAGCTCCGCAAGTGCCTGATGGATCTCCATCAGCTTGGCATCCAGATCGACCTTGCTGTTAAAGGAAACCTCCCGGAGCATCTGCATACAAGCAGAGGAAGCCAGTTCTCCGGAATGCTCACCGGAAACACCATCTGCGACCGCTGCCAAAAAGGGGGCAGCCAGACGGTTTTCAGTGACACCCTCCGTCAGGACAGTCTTATGCAGGAGGAGTGCATCCTCGTTGTGGGGTCTTACCCCCTTGTCAGTAATGGCGCAGCAATAGTACATGGCAAACCTCTCCGGAATGAAGATCAAGACCAACTGCTTTGCAATTTCCGCAAAACAGCTCCCTTGTTTTCATTATACAACAGATATTTCCAAAAAGCAATGACAATTTCACATCAAATCCTTACAGCTTTATGACAAAGGCTATATTTCGCCATAATTCCCAAGGAACTTGAAATATTCGAGGTTTTCTGACAGATCGGACAACAGCGCCCGCACAGAGCTGTCATGGATATTGCCGTTGAAATCGAGATAGAACATGACCTCAAAGCTCCCGTTGCGGATGGGACGGCTCTCGAGCTTGAGGAGATTCATGCCGCCGATGACAAATTTGCTCAGCAGCCGGAACAGCGAACCTTCCTCATGCGGCAGTTTGAGCATCACAGAGACCGTGTCTGCATCTTCTGACAGCATCAGTTCCTTGGAAATACAGATGAACCGGGTATAGTTCGGCACATAGTCAGAAATATTGTGTTCCACGATCTGCAGCCCGTGCAGTTCAGCACAGCTCTCCGAACAGATGGCAGCATATGACTCTTCCGAATCTGCCACCATCTTTGCGGCAGTTGCAGTGTTCGAGTATTTTCTGGCAGTCAGACCATGTTCCCGGATAAAGCGGGCACACTGGGATAACGCCTGCGGATGGGAGAATACTTCCTTTACAGCAGCCAGATCTGTGCCGGGCTTTACGGCAAGGCAGTTAGTGATCTCCACCACCGTCGTTCTGGCAATGTAGAAATTGTATTCGCTCATCAGGTCATAAGCCTGCACAACACTGCCGGCTGTAGAGTTCTGCACAGGGATAATGCCGAATTGAACGCTGCCGGACTGTACTGCCTCAAAGACATCGGCAAAATCTGGCAGGAATACCGGCTTGAGGTCATCCCCGAAGATCTGCTTGGCGGCAGTTTCCGCATTTGCCCCTGCCGTACCCTGACAGGCTACACTTGCATCGGGCAGAAGGGACAACTGCTGATACTTGTAGGGCGGTGTTTCCTTGCGCAGCTCATGGTACTGCAAGCTTTTGCTGATGTCCATGATCATCCGGAACAGCAGGGAAGAGGCGTTTTCCAATCCCTCCGGCGCTTCCCGGCGAATGCGGGAAAGGATCTCTGCTTCCCGGTCGGTCTGGAAAACAGGCAGCCCGTTTTCCTGTTTGTAAAGTGCGACTTGCCGGCAAAGTGCCATGCGTTCACTGAAAGCATCTTGTATGGTTTTGTCAAGGGCATTGATCTCCACCCTTAATTCGTTAAGGTCCATTGTATTCCTCCTGATCTGGTGATCTTTGGCTGCTGTTAAGCTGTCCTTTTCTTATATTATAGTATATTCCGGCAAAAAAATCAAGGCTTATTTGGCTGTTGAAAAAAATTTTATAAAAAAATATGCACTCCTGATAAAATTGGGTATTGAAAAGTTTCCGGATCTATGGTATAATATAATGTGCGGGTAAACCGAAAAGAGGAAATGCAGGGGAGTGAACACAGAAAACCGTGAGAATTCTTGGGATAGACCCCGGTTATGCGATCGTGGGATTCGGCATCGTGGACTATGCCGGTGCAAAATTCAATGCCATCGAATACGGGGCGATCTACACGGAAGCACACACGGCATTTACACGAAGGCTCTGCTGTATCTACGAGGACATGCAGGAGCTGCTGAAACGCTATCGGCCGGACTGTATGGCGATCGAACGGCTCTATTTTACCACAAACCAGAAAACTGCCATTGATGTGGCACAGGCAAGGGGCATTCTGGTCTTGGCAGCCGCTGAAAAGGGGATGCCGGTCTCTGAGTATACCCCCTTACAGGTCAAGCAGGCAGTGGTCGGTTATGGCAAAGCGGAAAAACATCAGGTCATGGATATGACCCAGCGTATCCTCAAGCTCGAGCAGATCCCGAAGCCGGATGATGCCGCCGATGCACTTGCACTTGCTATCTGTCATGGACATAGCTGCATGGGAATGCCAGAACTAAAACGAATGCGAGGGATAAAACAATGATCTACAGTGTAACAGGCAAGCTGATCCATACAGGACCATCCCTTGCTGTGGTGGAATGCGGCGGTATAGGCTATGCCTGCCGAACGACCGCAACGACTCTTGCCACTTTGGGCGGTATCGGCAGTGAGGTGCAGCTGTATACCCATTTGTCCGTCAGGGAGGATGCTGTGGAGCTGTTTGGGTTTGCCGACAGGGAAGAGCTGAATTGCTTCCTCATGCTCATCACCGTTTCCGGTATCGGTCCGAAAGTAGCACTGTCCGTGCTGTCAGACCTGACCCCGAGCCGGTTCGCACTGCTTGTGGCTTCTGGGGACAGCTCTGCACTGACAAAGATCCGGGGCGTGGGCAAAAGATCTGCTGAACGCATTGTGGTAGACCTCAAAGACAAGCTTGCCAAAAACGATCCGGGGATCCTCAGTGTTCCGGCTGTTCCGGGTGCTGTGGGAGCAGACCCGCTGTCCGAAGCACTTGCGGCACTGCTGGTGCTTGGCTATCGGCAGGAGGAGGTCATGCCGGTGCTGGTAAAACAGGAGGAGGGGGCTTCTGCTGAAGAACTGATCCGCCTGACTTTGCGGGAAATGGGAAAACATTCTTAAAGCGGGGCGGCAGACCTGTTTCACGGAATTTGTTCTGTGCTGCTGTAAACAATTACTCAGGAGGAAACAAACATGAATCTGGACGAATTACTGAAAGCTGCTATCAATGACCCATCTCAGCGGAGCGTCTTTTTACAGACACTGATACGCAGCGATGTGTATGTCATCTGCCGTGAACCGGTCAAGGTCGGCAAAGGGAATGAAGGGGTACAGATGGATCTGATCACCATTCAGGATCCGGAGGGGAAGTTGTATATTCCGTTCTTTACCAGCCACAGGGCTTTACAGCAGTTTGCCAAGCGCTATGTGGAGTGCTACAAGCTCAACTGTCTGCGCCTGTTTGACCTGATCCAGAATGTTTCTGCTGTCCTCAACCCGAACTCCTACGGAAAGGAATTCAGCTCGCAGGAGATCAAAAGTATTCTGATGATCGCTCGGAATCTGCACATCAAAGCCATTTCCTACAATGAGACAGAGACTATTACTTACCGGCAGCCGCAGCGGTCGCTCTCCTATCTCACACGTCCGGCATCCAAGTTCTTTTCCGAACAGCCCAATGTAGATCGTGCTTTCATCATGGAAATGACACGGGGCAGTGAAAAGCCGCAGGTGCTGATCATTGTGGACATGATCGGCAATACCCGCAAGCTTTTCGTTCCGCTTGCCAGAACGCTCTCCAAATTTGCAAAGAGCAGTGACCATCTTTGCTTCCTGAGCTATGAGCAAACGATCGCCAAAAAAGCCGTTGAGAGCGTCATACCATTCTATGTGCGCAAGAAGCGTTTCTTTGAGAAGTAACAGACAGGAGCTTTTGGCATGATAGAAACCAGCGAATTTTCCATAGGTGACCGCATTGTTTCCGCCGAGGAAACAGAGGAGGACAGCGCCCTTGAAAAAGGTCTCCGCCCACAATCACTGACAGAATACATTGGGCAGGACAAGGTGAAGGAAAACCTTGCTATTTACATCGAAGCAGCCCGCCGCCGGGGAGCTGCACTGGATCACGTGCTGCTCTACGGACCGCCCGGACTGGGCAAGACCACGCTTGCTGGCATCATTGCCAGGGAAATGGGCGTAAACCTGCGCATTACGACAGGACCAGCCATTGAGCGCCCCGGCGATCTGGCTGCGATACTGACAAATCTGTCCCCGAGTGATGTGCTGTTCATAGACGAGATCCATCGGCTGAACCGTTCGGTGGAAGAGATCCTTTACCCTGCTCTGGAAGACCATGCTATTGACATTATCGTTGGGAAAGGACCTTCGGCTCGCTCACTGCGGGTAGATCTGCCGGAATTCACGCTTGTGGGGGCGACCACAAGAGCTGGGCAGCTCTCTGCACCGCTGCGTGACCGATTCGGGATCGTGCAAAGGCTGGAACTGTACACACCGGAGCAGCTTTCCGATATTATTCGCAGGAGCAGTCAGATCTTGGGGATCCCTTGTACGCTTGACGGTGCGCTGGAGTTGGCAAAGCGTTCCCGGGGCACACCACGAATTGCCAACCGTTTTCTCAGGCGGGTACGGGATTTTGCGGATGTGCTTGGCAACGGAGAGATCACCGAGGAGATCGCACGCAAGGCACTTGACCGGCTGGAGGTAGATCATCTCGGACTGGACAGCAATGACCGGCGGATGCTGGAAATGATCATCAAAGGTTACAGCGGCGGTCCGGTGGGGCTGGAAACACTTGCTTCGGCACTTGGAGAGGAAGCGGTCACACTGGAAGATGTGTGCGAACCATTCCTGATGCAGCTTGGTTTTCTGGCACGGACACCGAGAGGCAGATGTGCTACAGCACTTGCCTATGCGCATCTGGGCTTTCCTCTGCCGCAGGGAGCAGGCGAAGTGCTGCCGGAACAGTTGACTTTGGCGGATGGTGCGGAAAATGAATGATCACAGGCGCTGACCCTGCGGCAAATAAAGGAGCTTCACTATGAAGAAACGATTATTCGGAACAGACGGGATACGGGGGATCGCTGTCACAGAGCTGACATGTGAGCTGATCATGCAGATCGGAAGGGCACTGACATATATGACAAGGGAAGTGGCAGGCAAGCGACCGGTCATTCTGGTCGGAAAGGATACCCGCATTTCCTCAGATGTGCTGGAAGCGGCGCTCTGTGCAGGCATTTGCTCGGCAGGCGGCAATGCGCAGTGCCTTGGGGTCGTGCCGACGCCGGCGGTCGCTTACCTTGTGCGGCAGACCAGAGCTGATGCGGGTGTCATGATCTCCGCTTCTCATAACAGTACAGAATTCAATGGCTTGAAAATATTTGACTATACGGGTTTCAAGATGTCAGATGAAGCGGAAGAGGAGATCGAGCAGCTGATACTGGACTATCCTGACAGGATAGAGATCGACGGAGATGTCGGCAGGATCGAGCAATATAAGAATGCAGCAGAGCAGTATATTTCTCATCTGGCGCATCTTTCTTCTGCCAGACTGGATGGGATGCGGGTAGTGATCGACTGCGCCAATGGCAGTGCATCAGCAACGGCGGAGGAGCTGTTTACAAGGCTTGGGGCAGATGTGCAGGTCATTCATGCAAAGCCGGACGGACAGAATATCAACATGGGCTGCGGCTCGGCACACATTGACAATTTAATGGAGTATGTGGAGCAGGAGGGCTGCGATGTCGGGCTTGCATTTGACGGTGATGCAGACCGTTGCCTTGCGGTGGACGAAACGGGGGAACTGGTGGACGGCGATAAAATGATCGCCATTATTGCCAAGGCCTGCAAGGAACAGAAAAAGCTCAAGCATGATGCTGTTGTTGTGACAACTATGTCCAATCTGGGCTTTACTTCCTTTGCCAATGAAGAGGGCATCCGGCGTGTGACTGCCAATGTGGGAAGCCGCTATGTGCTGGAAAAAATGCTTGACGGCGGGTATAATCTCGGGGGAGAGCAGAACGGGCATATCATCTTCTTAGATGATGCCACGACCGGGGACGGTCAGTTGGCAGGTATCCGCCTGCTTGAGATCATGAAGCAGACCGGGAAAAAGCTCAGTGAGCTTGCCGGTGTGATGAAGCGGTTCCCACAGGTGATGATCAATGTCCGTATCCCACATTATCAGCGGGAAAACTGGAAGAATGACGAACAGATCACGGCTCTGATCGATGCCCGTGAAGCGGAACTGGGAGAGGCTGGGCGCATTCTTGTCCGTGAAAGCGGTACGGAACCGCTCATCCGTGTGATGATCGAGGGCAAGGATTTCAACCGCATCAATGCGATCGCCATGGAAATTTCTGAAAAGATCCGGGAGCGTGTCTATCGGTAAGGAGAGTTGTGATTTGCGAGTTGCAGGAAATTGGGAAGCTTACCGGGTGATCGATGCTTCCGACGGAGAAAAACTAGAGATCTGGAACGGGGTCAGCCTGATCCGCCCCGACCCGCAGGTACTCTGGAAGACCCCGAAAATGAACCGCCTCTGGGCGCAGGCTGATGCTCACTACCACCGCAGCACAAGTGGGGGAGGAAAATGGGAATTTCGGGCGAAGCTGCCCGAACAGTGGGAGCTTCCGTGGGGCGATCTGAAATTCGGCATCCGTCCGACCGGGTTCAAGCATACGGGGCTGTTTCCGGAACAGGCAGTCAACTGGGCATTTATGGATCAGCTGATCCGCAGTACCGAGCGGCAGATCAGTGTGCTGGATCTCTTTGCCTACACGGGCGGTGCAACGCTTGCCTGTGCGAATGCAGGTGCTTCGGTCTGCCATGTGGATGCCTCCAAGGGCATGGTGCAGTGGGCACGTGAAAATGCTGCACGCTCCGGTCTTTCGGACAAGCCGGTGCGCTGGATCGTGGATGACTGCGAAAAATTCACGCTCCGGGAGTTCCGCCGGGGACGGCGGTATGATGCCATTATCATGGATCCGCCAAGTTATGGCAGAGGTCCGGGCGGCGAAGTCTGGAAACTGGAACAGTGCATTTATGATCTTGTAAAGACATGTGCAGATGTATTGAGTGAAGATCCCTGTTTCTTTTTGATCAACAGCTATACAACAGGGCTTTCCCCGTCTGTGATGGGGTATATTTTAGGCAGCGTGCTGTGCAGGCGGTTCGGCGGATATGTGTATTGTGATGAGATCGGGCTTCCTGTGGAGGAAAGCGGCATGGTGCTGCCGTGCGGTTCGACTGCTGTCTGGTGCCGAAAGGAGGCGGAGGCTGCTTTTTATGGAACACATGATCGAAGCAAAACACATCACTTTCCGCTATCCTGTGGATGAAGGACAGCCCGCAGGGGAGACAGTCCTGAAAGACATTTCCCTGCATATCGAAAAAGGCAGCTTTGTGGCGGTCTTGGGGCATAACGGTTCGGGAAAATCCACCTTTGCCAAGCATATCAATGCCATTCTCGTACCGGAGGAAGGGAAAATGTTCGTAGAGGGCATAGATACTTCTGATGAGAGCAGGCTTTTTGACATCAGACAGAAAGCAGGAATGGTATTCCAAGATCCGGATAACCAGATCGTAGCGACTGTTGTCGAGGAAGATGTTGCCTTTGCCCCGGAAAATCTGGGCGTACCGCCTGCCGAGATCCGTTCTCGTGTGGACAATGCGCTCCGGACAGTGAATATGTACGACTACCGCAGCCATGCGCCGTCACAGCTTTCCGGTGGACAGAAACAGCGTGTCGCCATTGCAGGCGTGATCGCCATGCAGCCGGATCTCATCGTTTTGGATGAACCGACTGCCATGCTCGATCCGCAGGGCAGGGAAGAGGTGCTGGAAGCGATCCGCCGTCTGAACCGGGAAAAGGGCATTACGGTCGTGCTGATCACGCACTATATGGAGGAAGCAGCACTTGCCGACCGTGTAGTCGTTATGGACAGCGGTGTGGTGGTGCTGGATGATACGCCGCATAAAGTCTTTGCACAGGTGGAGAAAATGAGATCACTGGGACTGGACGTGCCGCAGGTAACGGAACTTGTCTACGAACTGCGCAAGGAGGGCTTCTCCCTGCCGGCAGAGATCATTTCCGAAACGGAATGCCTTGACGCTTTGGCAGCACTGCTGGAGATAAAACCCATTTGATCCCTATGATCTTGCAGATGCAGAAAACGTACAGGTATCGGATCATGCAGCAGAAGGAGGATGACATTGGCAATTCTGACAACAGAGGGTCTGACCTATATCTATAGCGCAGGCACCCCATTTGAAACAGCAGCAGTTGACCATGTGGATCTGCAGATCGGAGAGGATCTGATGGTCGGTGTCATCGGACACACCGGCTCAGGGAAATCAACACTGATGCAGCACTTCAATGGTTTGCTCCAGCCGACGGAAGGAAAAGTATCTCTGGAGGGAAAGGACATCTGGGCAGATAAGAAGATGCTGCGGGAAGTACGTTTCCGGGTGGGACTGGTGTTCCAGTATCCGGAATACCAGCTCTTTGAGGAGACAGTGTTTCAGGACATTGCTTTCGGTCCGAAGAATATGGGACTTTCTGGGAACGAGATCCAGCGGCGGGTGCTTTGGGCAGCCGATTCGCTTGGCTTGGACAGGGAACTGCTGGGGCGTTCGCCCTTTGCACTGTCCGGCGGACAGAAACGCCGTGCGGCTATTGCCGGGGTAATGGCAATGCTTCCCAAGGTACTGATCTTAGATGAGCCATGTGCAGGGCTTGACCCGAAAGGGCGCTTACAGATGCTCCGGCAGATCAGGGACTACCAGAAGCAGACAAAAAGTACCGTATTGCTCGTTTCTCACAGCATGGAAGATGTAGCGGAATATACGGAAAAGCTTCTTGTCATGGATCGTGGCAGACTGTTCTGCTATGAGGATACAGCAGCCGTATTCCGGAAAGTGGAGGCTTTGCAGGAGATGGGACTGCGTATCCCCCAGATCGCATCCCTGATGCTTGCGCTCCGGCAGAGGGGCTGCGACCTGCCGGAGGATATTTACACTGTCCCGCAGGCAAAAGATGCCCTTGTGCAGCTGCTCCGGAAGGGGGCAGTCTCATGCTGAAAGATATTACGCTCGGGCAGTATTTTCCGATAGACAGTGTGCTTCACCGGCTGGATCCACGGTTCAAGATCATTTTTACGATGCTGTTCATCATCATGCTCTTTGCAGGAAACAGTGTCTGGACACTGGTGCTCAGTGCGGTGTTTGTGCTGATGGCGCAGTTCCTCTCAAAGATCCCGCTGAAAATGAGCTGGCGCAGCATACGTCCTCTGCTTCCTGTGCTGGTATTTACAGCGATCCTGAATCTGCTGCTCATCGACAGCGGGGAAGTCGTCTGGGAGTGGCAGTTCCTGCACATCTATGAGGGCGGTATCACGACAAGTATTTTCATGATCGCCCGGATCGTTCTGCTGATGGTCGGGTCTTCACTGCTGACGTATACGACATCGCCCATTCTGCTGACAGATGCGATCGAGGCACTGCTTTCACCGCTCAAACGGATCCGGTTCCCGGTACATGAAATGGCAATGATGATGTCCATTGCGCTCCGGTTCATCCCGACACTGCTGGAGGAAACGGACAAGATCATATCCGCTCAGAAAGCAAGGGGTGCGGCTCTGGACAGCGGCGGTATCCGGGAACGGGTACGGGCGCTGCTGCCGATCCTTGTACCGCTGTTTGTTTCGGCATTTCGGCGGGCTGAAGAGCTTGCGACCGCCATGGAGTGTCGGTGTTACCGGGGCGGAGAGGGCAGAACACGTCTGCGGCAGCTCAAAGCCGGGGTAGGGGATCATATCGGGCTTGGCGTTTGCCTTGTATTTCTTGGGGCATCGATCTGTGTTAATTTTTTGAAATTGTAAGGGAGAGGTAATATGTCTGAACAGAAAACAAGTAAGCTGCCCAAACAAAAAGCTGCCTATCAGCGTTCTGTTGACAGAGCTGTCAGAAAGGCAGAACGGAAAGATGTCTTGGAAAAACATCCCTCCTTCGTATGGCTTTGGGAGATCCTTGCTTTTATTCTGCCGTTTTTGTTTCTTGGTTTCGGGTTTTATAAAATTGAGATCTACCCGTTTGGGGAACAGCAGTTCCTTGTCACGGATCTGTGGCATCAGTACTATCCGTTTTTTCAGCTCCTGCATGAAAAGCTGACAGAGGGCGGCTCACTGCTCTATAGCTGGCGGACAGGCATGGGTACCAATTTTCTGGCACTCATGGCATACTACTGTGCAAGTCCGCTGAATTTGCTGTGCGTGTTTATCCCGCAGGAACAGCTCCGCACGGGCATGATGATCATTCTTATGCTGAAGTTCTCCTTTGCGGGTCTGTTCATGGCAAAATTCCTGCACTATGCGTTCGGAAAAAGTGATGTTTCTATCACCATGTTCGGTGTGATGTATGCGCTGTGCAGCTACATGATGGGCTACTACTGGAACACGATCTGGATCGATGTAGTGGCGTTGCTGCCGCTTGTCATGCTGGGACTGACGGCACTGGTACGGGAAGGAAAATACCGTACCTATGTGTTCTCGTTAGCAGCTGCACTTTTCTCAAATTACTATATTGCGTACTTTATCTGTATTTTCACGGTACTGGCTTTTTTCTGCCTGTGCTGGTTTGAGGGCGTGAATTTCAAGACCTTTGGCAAGCGGTTCGGCATGATCACAGGCTGTTCCCTGCTGGGGGCAGGACTGGCTTCGTGGATCTTGCTGCCGGCTTTCTTTGCGCTCCAGCTCACACACAGTGCTAACAATGCTTTCCCGAAGAAGATCGAATTCTATGAAGCATGGCGGGATATTGTTGCCAACATGCTTGCCTTTACAGATCCGACTGCAAAGGAAGGGCTTCCGAATCTATATGCCGGACTGCTTCCGGTGCTGCTGTTGGGCGTATTTTTGATCGCCAGAAAGATCCGTCTCCGTGAAAAGATCGCAGCGATCGTGCTCATGGTGTTCCTGATCGTGAGCTGCAACATGAATGTTCTGAATTTCATCTGGCACGGCTTTCACTTCACGAACATGCTGCCGTATCGGTTCTCTTTCCTGTTCTCCTTTGTGCTGCTGGTGGCGGCATTCAGGGCATTCCATGTCCTGCTTGAGGAGAAGCTGAGTCTGTTCCAATGGGCTGCCATGCTGATCACCGGAGCGGTCTTTCTCTGGATCGGCTACGGTTCAGGGGTACAGGAAGAAGATCATAAATTTATCATCAGTTGTGCGATCTTGGGCGGTGTCTATCTTGTTATTATCTTCTGCCGCTTGTTTGCACCGAAACAGCTCATTCAGGCGATGCTTTCTGCCGTGCTCGTGTTTGAAATGGGAACACAGGCGGTGAACGGTGTAAAGACGGTGGGCAGTTCAGGCTATACTTCCTATCCTGCCAATAAGGAAGAGCTTCAGCAGTTGATGGATATTCAGGAACAGCAGGATAATGAACTTTTTTACCGGACTGAGCTGACGACATGGTATACGCTCAATGACCCGGCGCTGTATTATTACAATGGTGTCACACAGTTCTCCTCTATGGCAAACGAAAATGTGACCACCTATCTGAGGCTGCTTGGTGTTGCGGCATCCGAAGCCGGAAACCGCTATTTCTATGCAAACTCTTCTCCGCTGACCAATATGCTGACAGACGTCCAGTATATGATGGCAAAGGATGGCTATAATGCGGATACGCTTACCATGCATTTGCTTGCTGAAAGCGAAAGGTGTTCGATCTACCGGGATCAATATACACTGGGGCTTGGCTTTATGACCGAAGCCGGGAGCGGCGAATATCAGTTTAACGAAACTTACAATGCGTTTGAACAGCAGAATGCCCTGTTCCGGCAGATCACCGGACTGGACAAGGATCTGTTCACGTCCATTGACATCACCAATGTAGGACACACCGGGTACACTGTGACCCGCAACAGCTACGGGAACTATAATTTCACAAGAAATGAAGATGCAGGTCCCAGTTCTTTCCTGAAATATAACTATACCACCTTGCAGGATGGTATGGTCTATGCGATGATGAAAGTCACAGATGCACAGAATATGGATGTTTATGACAATGAAGTCAAGGTACATTCCTATAACATCGGGCGGCAGCCATATATCACACCGGTAGGGTACTATCCGCCGGGAGAGAAAGTCACGCTCCGCTGCGAAATGAAAGAGGAATACAAGTCCGGTACGGTACAAGTCTACTTCTACCAGCTCAATGCCGATGTATTGGAAGAGGGGTATCAGCTCCTGCGCAAGGGCTGCATGACACTTGACAGCTTTGCAGATACCCATTTTTCCGGGACGGTGAATGCCGAAAAAGACGGCTGCCTGTACATGTCTGTTCCCTATGAGGCGGGATGGACAGCTTATGTAGACGGGAAAAAGGCTGAACTCTACCCGATCTTTGGTGCTATGTGCGGCATTGACCTTACAGCAGGGGAGCATCATATCGAGATGCGCTATTCCCCGAAAGGCTTTGTACCCGGTGTTGTGATCGCGATCGGCTCTCTTGGTGTGATGATCTTTTTGTTTGTGCTGGAACGGAGGAAAAAGACTACAGGATCTCATGCGCCAGAAAGCGAAAAGCCTGAGACCGGAGATGCTGGGAACGATATTACGGATGTGCAGGAGAAAAGACCGGAAAACAGCGAGGAAGGACAGGTATCCGAAACACCCGAAAAGCCAGAGGAAACGGCATAATGCGTAATCTCAAGGTCATGATGGCTTACCGGGGAACAGCGTACCATGGCTTTCAGATACAGAACAACGGCATTACCGTTCAGGAAGTTGTGCAGCGCTGTGTGAGCAAGGTCCTCAATGAACCGGTATGCATTCAGGGCTGTTCCCGGACAGATACCGGTGTGCATGCAAGGCAATTTTGCTTTTCGGTACAGACAAACAGCCAGATCCCGGCAAAAGGATTTGTGCGTGGTGTGAATGGGGAACTGCCAAAGGATATTTCCATTCTCTCATGTGAAGATGCCGACCCGGAATTTCATGCCCGCTTTTCCTGCAAGGGGAAGGAGTATCTTTACTTGCTGCATTGCAGTGAAAGCAAAGATCCCTTTTCCATTGACCTTGCCTGTCACTACCGGAGACCCTTTCACAGGGAACTGGTGCTGGAGGCAGCACAGGCTCTGGTGGGAGAACATGATTTTCGTTCATTTTGTACAAATTGTGCAGAAAATACCAACACAACACGCAGAATTCATGGCTTTGATGTAGAAATTGAGGGAGAGTCTGTGAAAATGCTTGTAAAAGGTGATGGATTTTTGTATAATATGGTTAGGATCATTGTCGGCACGCTGCTGGAGATCAACGAAGGACGCATTCCGGCTGATGGCATCCCAGCGATCCTTGCTGCCGGCAAAAGACAGTTTGCGGGGCGGACAGCTCCGGCGCATGGTCTTTACCTGAACCGTGTGTTTTATGATGAGAGGGAACTGACCGGAAAATAGAAGATACGGAGAAAGGAGGAGACAATGGCAAATACGGTGGATGTTGTGCTTTTGCGTAAGCGCCGCAGGGCAAGGCAGCGTATCATCAAGCTGCTGCTGTTCCTGATCTTTGCGGGATTTGCGGTACTGATCTACGTCAGGCGGGATGTGTGGTTCCCGAAACTGGAAGGGATCGGCACACGCTATCAGAACATAACCCAGAACGAGGATGTGACAGACGATGCGTTCTCCCTGTCCATTTCTGGTGGTGTCAATTATTCGGCAGATCTCATCAACAAGGATCTGTTTATCCTATGCGATAAATATTTGTATATCTACGGTTCGGACGGTAAGCTCCGGGACAGCCGTCAGCACGCCTACAGCAATGCAGCCATGAAGATCGCTGGGTCTCGTGCGCTTCTTTACTCTGTCAATGGTACAAACTTCCGGGTGGATTCTCTGAGCAAGATGCTGTATGAGGTCACGACTGAGCAGCCGATCTGGTTTGGCGTTCTGGGCGATGACGGAAAGACGGCGATCGTCACGGGATCCGAGACATTTGCCTGTCGGCTGTGTATTTACGATAACAGCGGAAAGCTGATGTATACACGGGAATGTGTTGATCGGCTTTCTGATGTTAGTTTTTATGGAAGTGGCTGTATCTTCTCCACCATTGGTGCATCTGAGGGTGAGCTGGAAACGAACCTGCAATACATTACTTTTGACAGCAATGACTTGCAGTGGGATACTGCGCCGCTGCCAACGCTCTGCATGGATATTTATGCACTGAATGACGGCGGGGTGTTTGTGATAGGTGACACAAAAGCTGCATATTATAGCAGCACGGGCGCACTTTTAGGCAGCTATGACTACAATGCTGATCTGACGGATTATACGTTTTCAGATGAAAAGGGTGCCGTGCTTCTGAAAAATGAGCAGCGCCGGCAGTCGATCCTGTTGCTGTTCTCCGATAGGTCTGCTGCACCGGTATCTGTTTCACTTGATACGATCGCCAAAAATGTAGTCATTGACGGGGAAACTGTCTATCTGCTGGATAACGGTCAGATCCACAGCTATGCTTTCAGCGGCGAGGAAATGAGCAGCACCCCTGTCAAGGATGCGTATGACAGGATCCTTAAGCAAGGCAGATATTTCTATTTGCTCGGTTACGATACGATCAACCGCATGGAGATCAACTGATGGAGGCGTAGTATGGGAACACAATTTTGGTGGTTCTATGACGTACTGACTGTAAGCATCACTGTTGGTGTATTGTATGCTGCCGTGCAGAAAGGCTTCAATAAAACTGTGTTTCCGCTGATCGGATTTCTGGCAGCAATGGCTGTGGGCATTTACGGCAGTGCCTTTCTGAAAGAGGAAGTGTATGATTCTCTTTTCCGTGAGAAGATCACTGCCACCATTCTATCGGTACTTGAGGATGAGGAATGGGATGTTCTGGATGCCACCGCAGAAGCCCTTTCTCTGTCCGGAGAGGAAACGGATGCGGAGACTCTCCATAGCCTGTATGAGGAAGCTGCATCCGGCGGGGAAGCGCTTCCTGAGTGGCTCACACAGGGGGTGTGCAATACAACGGAAGCTGCCATTTCCGTGCGGCAGCATTCTCATGCGGAGCATCCGCTCCGTGAGACTTTTTCACAGGCAGAAGTCATGACTTTCCTGCAACGTCTGTATGCAGATCAACCGCAGGAAGCGGCACAACAGTTGGAAGAAACTTACTATCGGGTATCTTATCTTGAACTCGTGCGCATGGCAGTATTTCTGCTGATCGAGCTGGCGATGCTGATCATTTACGGCATCATTGCCACGATCGGCGGGAACCTTGATGAACAGATGCACGTACGAAAAGGAAATCATCTGCTGGCGTTTCCGGCAGGTGTTCTGGAAGCAGCCTGTCTGCTGTTGATCTTTGCAGTTGCCGTACAGTTTGTTGTCCGTACCACGGACGGTGAAATGCTCCTGTTCAATACAGAAACGATCGGACAGACAAAGCTTTTCCGATACTTGTACCAGCTAATTTAAGACTATCATAAAGTCAGAAGGGATGAAGGATCAATGATGTTATGTACAGAATGTAACAAACGGCCGGCAGTGATGTTTATAACTGCGCCTGATGGCACAAGTAAACGGTATTGTCTTGTTTGTGCAAAAAAGCTGGATCTGCCTGGGATCAGTGATTATCTCAAGCAAATGCAGATGAGTCCCGAGGATATGGAAGAAATGACGAATGAAATGATGGAAATGATGCAGGATCATCCGGAGGACACGTCAGAGGAGGAACAGATGGGCGGTACGGTCAGTGCGATGCCGAATTTTTTACGTGCCTTTTTTGGAAATACCCATGGTCCGGGCAATGCTCAACATCAAAGTCAGGATCCCGCATCCGGAGGCAGCAGCAGTAAGGAAAAGAAAAAAAAGCCCCGTCCGCAAAAGCGTGACGGAGAGTACAAATACCTCGACAACTACTGTACCAATCTCACCAAACGGGCTGAGGAGGGAAAGTTGGACCGCATCGTCGGCAGGGAAAAGGCAATTTCCCGTGCCATGCAGATCCTTTCCCGCCGGACCAAAAATAATCCCTGCCTGATTGGGGAACCCGGTGTTGGTAAGACTGCCATTGCTGAAGGCATTGCGCAGCATATCGCTGCGGGAGATGCGCCGTTCCACTTGCTCAACAAGCAGCTTTGCCTGCTGGACATGACGGCATTGGTCGCCGGGACACAGTTCCGGGGACAGTTTGAGGCAAGGGTCAAGGGGCTGATCGCCGATGTGCGAAAAGCCGGCAATGTTATCCTGTTCATTGATGAGGTGCATAATCTGGTCGGGGCAGGGGATTCTGAGGGTTCGATGAATGCTGCCAATATCCTGAAGCCGGCACTTTCGAGAGGTGAGATACAGGTCATCGGGGCAACGACTTTCAAGGAGTACCGCAAGTATATCGAGAAGGACAGCGCTCTCGAACGGCGTTTCCAGCCCATCACAGTACTGGAACCAACCGTTGAGGAAACTGCCGAAGTGCTAAAGGGCATCAAAGGGTACTACGAGGACTTTCACCGTGTCAAGATCGATGACCGCATCCTGCGGCTGTGTTCTGTACTTTCGGAGCGGTATATCACGAGCCGCTTCCTGCCGGATAAAGCGATCGACCTGCTGGACGAAAGCTGTGCCTACCGTAGTCTGAGAGCTTCGGAACTGGCTGAATTTGACAAGATCAAAGAGGAATACGAACAGGCTCAGGCTGATCTCAAGGAACTGAAAGAACAGGAAAACCCGGATTATGAGAAGATCGCCGAGATGCAGGCTTCTGTCAGCCGTCTGGAAGTACAGAAACAGGATCTGGAGGCAAAGTGTGCTGATATTCAGGTAGAGGAACAAGATCTGGCTGCTGTCATTGAGCTTTGGACGGGTATCCCTGCCAACAAGATCGCGGAAACGGAAATGACCCGCATGAAAAATCTTGCCGGACGCTTGAAAGAAAAGGTCATCGGGCAGGATGAAGCGGTCGAGGCGTTGGCAAAGGCGATCAAACGCACTCGTATCCAGCTCACGGAGCGTATCCGCCCGGCATCGTTTATCTTTGTCGGTCCTACCGGTGTCGGAAAGACGGAATTGGTCAAGGTACTGGCTTCTGAATTGTTCGATGCAGCCGATCCGCTGATCCGGCTCGACATGACAGAGTTCATGGAGAAGCATTCCGTTGCGAGACTGATCGGTTCGCCTCCCGGTTATGTGGGGTATGATGATGCAGGGCAGCTCACGGAAAAAGTACGCCGCAAGCCCTATTCGGTCATCCTGTTTGATGAGATCGAAAAGGCACACCCGGATGTGATGAATATCTTGATGCAGATACTGGATGAAGGACAGATCGAGGATGCACAGGGCAGAACGGTCAGCTTTGCACATACAGTCATCTGCATGACATCCAATGCCGGTTCGACGGATAGATCGACAGGTGTCGGATTCAACAAGACGGTCGATGAGATCTCCAAGGATAAGGCAATGAAAGCGCTGCGGGAATTTCTCCGTCCGGAGTTCATCAGCCGTATCGACGAGATCATTGTGTTCAAGTCGCTGACAGTAGAGAACTACGCAAGTATCGCTCGCCTGATGCTGGAGGAAATGCGTGTGCCGCTTGCGGAAAAGGGGATCGGTCTGGAATACGATACCGCTGCACTGGAAAAGATCGCTGCCGAAGCGTTTGGAAAGCGTTACGGTGCCCGTGAGATACGCCATGTTATCCGGGACAGGATAGAGGATGCCATTGCCTATGAAATGATCGACATCGGCACAAAACTGAAGTCGATTCATATTACGGCAGATGATACTGGTGTGAAAGTAGAATTTGAGTCATAAAAAACCGGGAGCGTTCAGCTCCCGGTCTATGTTTCAGGAAAGAAGGTAAAAAAATGCAAGGTAGCAGGGACAAACGGGTCGCCGTCTTTGAAGATACCATGACGGCATGCCGGAAGAATGCCGTGCTTCGGGATGCCATTCACAAAACGATAATGGGGACAAAGCTCTATAAACCAGACGAACACCCCCTACATACAATATATAACAGACCCCATTACAAGGTGACTGTTTCGGACAGAAGAAGCTTTGAAGCCGCTGAACGGCTGCACAAGGCTGACCCGGACAGCCGCATTGCCGTACTCAATTTCGCATCTGCCACCAATCCGGGCGGCGGTGTGAAGAAAGGCAGCAGCGCACAGGAAGAATCTCTGTGCAGAATATCGACACTATTTCCCTGTCTGGATACAGAAGTGCTGCACCGGGAATTTTACCAGATGCACCGGAACAGGCATGATGTGCGCTATACGGATACCTGTATCTATCTGCCGGACATTATTGTTTTCAAGAGCGATACCGATGTACCGCAGATGCTCCCGGAAGGGGAGTGGTTCCGGGCAGATGTACTGACATGTGCTGCACCGAATCTCCGTATAAAGCCGTATAATTCCATGAACCCCGGTTCGGGGAAGGCAGCTCATCTGAGCGATGCAGAAATTCAGGATCTGCATGAAAGGCGGGGGAAACATCTTTTAGAAATTGCTGCTGCCAACGGAGATAACATTGTTGTGCTGGGTGCATTTGGCTGTGGTGCGTTCCAGAACCCGCCGGAGATCGTTGCAAAGGCATACCGGAAGATCCTGCCGATATTTTCAGAATGTTTCCGGGAGGTGCATTTTGCCGTGTTCTGCGGCAAAGACCGGACAAATTTCAATGTATTTGCGGATATACTGAAAGATCTATGATCACAGCCCGAGAAATTCCCGGTGGATGCGCAGATCGTCTGTCAACTCCGGGTGAAAGGAAAGAGCAGTCAGATCTTGATACCGGACGGCAGTGATCCTGCCGTCCGTTTCATTCAGGACTTGCACGGCATCGGAAAGCACTTCTGTCACATAGGGTGCCCGGATAAACCGCATGGGATAGCCGGAAATATCACCGACATCCCCGACCGCCGAGAAACTGCCAAGCTGTCTGCCATAAGCATTCCGCTGCACTTTGACGGGCAGAACGCTGAAACATCCCTCTCCGCCGGATACCTCCTTTGCCAGCAGGATAAGCCCTGCACAAGTCGCAAGGACAGGTATACCGGCTTTTATTTTTTCCTGTAAGGGTGAAAAAAGCCCGGTGTCATGCAGGAGTTTCCGCTGCGTGGTGCTTTCGCCGCCCGGCAGGATCAGGTGATCGATCCCGGCAGCATCTTCCGGCTTTCGCAGCAGCACATACGCCGCCCCAAGCTTTTCTGTACAGGCTGCATGCTCTGCAAATGCGCCCTGTACTGCCAGAATACCGACACGCATCATTTGCCCCTTTCTGCCATGAGCAGAGCGATCTCATTTTCGTTGATGCCGACCATTGCTTCGCCAAGGTTTGCAGAAAGCTCCGCAAGGAGGGGAGCATTGCGGAAATCGGCAACTGCCTTGACGATGGCTGAGGCACGCTTTTCCGGGTTTCCGGACTTGAAAATACCCGAACCAACGAAAACGCCCTCTGCGCCAAGCTGCATCATCAGGGCAGCATCTGCCGGGGTAGCTATGCCGCCTGCTGCAAAATTCACGACCGGGAGCTTGTGATGTTCATGCACATATTCTACAAGCGAATAGGGGACACGCAGTTCCTTAGCAGCTTCATAAAGCTCATCCGTGCGCATAGAAGCAATGCGGGCTATTTCCTGCTGCATTTTACGCATATGGCGTACAGCCTGCACGACATCGCCCGTACCCGGTTCGCCCTTGGTGCGGATCATGGAAGCCCCCTCTGCAATGCGCCGTAGTGCTTCACCGAGGTCTCTTGCCCCGCAGACAAACGGAACTTTGAAAGCTGTTTTGTCAATGTGAAATACATCATCAGCAGGGGAGAGGACTTCACTTTCGTCTATGTAGTCTATCTCTATGGCTTCGAGGATCTGTGCTTCCGCAAAATGCCCGATACGGCACTTTGCCATGACGGGGATCGTGACAGCCTCCTGAATACCACGTATCATGGCAGGGTCGCTCATGCGGGAAACACCGCCTGCTGCCCGAATATCTGCCGGGATACGCTCCAGCGCCATGACCGCACATGCGCCTGCCGCTTCTGCGATCTTTGCCTGTTCGGGGGTCGTCACGTCCATGATGACACCGCCCTTGAGCATCTGTGCCAGTTCCTTGTTCAATGCATAACGATCTGCATCCATATCCATTTCTCCTTTTCAGTTTCAGGCATTGACAAATGCCGTTTCTTATAGTATACTATATGTGTGGCATGATAACAATAGCCAAAGTTATATTTTTTAAGCATACCAAAAGGAGAAATATCATGTTGATGTATGTGCTGGACAAAAACAGTTCTGACCCGGTATATATTCAGATCTATGATCATATTCGTCAGGATATTGAGACCGGGATGCTCCGCAGTGGAGAGAAGCTCCCTTCCAAGCGTGCCTTTGCAGAACAGAACGGGATCAGCATTTCCACTGTGGAAAATGCATACGGGCAGCTAATTGCTGAGGGATATATTCGTTCTATAGCCAAAAAAGGATACTTTGTGGAGAAACTTACCGGTGTGCCTGTCTTACCACAAAAAACGCTGACAGAAGAGGTGACTGCCTCCGTAGAACATCCGGCAGAACCGCTTGCGTCACTTTTTCCATTTTCCGTGTGGGCAAAACTGATGCGGGAAGAACTGGTATCGAACCATGTCAGACTGGCAACACGTCCGCCTGCGGAGGGTGCTTATGCGCTCCGGAAAGCGATCGCCGGGTATCTGAAAAGCTTCCGGAATATGGAAATTTCTCCGGAACAGGTCATCGTTGGTGCGGGGACGGAGTACCTATACATTCTCATTCGCATTTTGCTAGGTGAGCATTCTGTGATGGCGGTCGAAGAACCCGGTCATCGGAAAATTGCGGATATTTACAAAAGCCTTGGCATGAAGCTGCACCTGATCCCCATGCAGGAGGACGGGATCGATATGGAGGCACTGCGGCGTTCGGAGGCTGATGTGGTGCATATTTCGCCGTCACATCATTTTCCGACCGGGGTCATTACCTCTGTAGCCAAACGCTATGCACTGCTTGGGTGGGCTTCAGAGGGGCGGTATATCATCGAGGACGATTATGACAGCGAGTTCCGGCTCTCCGCCCGTCCGATACCATCCATGTTCAGCTTTGATGTGACAGATCGGGTCATCTACATGAATACCTTCACCAAAAGCCTGACACCAACGATCCGTATTGGTTATATGATCCTTCCCCAAACGCTTATGAAACGTTTCCGGGAACGTTTGCAAAGTCTTTCCTGCCCGGTTTCTGCCTTTGAGCAGTATACGCTGGCACGATTTATCGAAGAAGGCTATTTTGAAAAGCATATCCGCCGGCTGCGCAGACATTGCAAGGATAGCAGGGAACGGCTAATGGACAGTATTGCCAAGGGTGGTATATTTCAGGATGCCAAGGTTTCCGGCAATCAGGCGGGAATGCACTGTGTAGTTACCTTTCAGACGGACAAACCGGACAAAGAGGTATTGCAGATCGTGCGGGAACAAGGCTTTCATGCAGCGCTGCTTTCAGAATACTACCGTGTTCCGCCGGGTCACGATCTGCACAAGCTGATCATCTACTATTGAAACCAAAAGACCGCCAGACTTTTCTTTAATGGATCTTGGCATATGCTTCTATCGCTTTTTGCAGCCGATGCAGACCGTCTGTCAGGATCACTTTGGGACAAGCGATGTTTAGGCGAAGAAACTGTTCTCCATTTCCGTACTGCACCCCGTCTGAAAGATACAGACCGGTCGTTTTCCGGATCGCTCCTGCCAGATCCTTTGCATCCGTACAAACAGCAGAACAGTCCAGCCACAGCAGATACGTTGCTTCTGAGGGAACGAGCCGGATGCTCGGGATATGTTCCTCCAGAAACGCCTTGACGAGCTGCTTGCTTGTGTAGAGGTATTCACGCAGCTCGTCAAGCCACGCCCCTCCATAGCGGAATGCTGCGACCGCTGCCTGCACGGCAAAGGCATTTGGTTCCGCGACCTCGTCCGTATTTAATGCCCGCCAGACCTTATGACGAAGCTGTTGGTTCGGGACAACGGCGGCAGAGGTCTGCAGTCCTGCCAGATTAAATGCTTTAGTAGGGGAGAGGCAGGTGATACTGTTTTGTGCGCATAGCTCCGAAACAGAAGCAAACGGCACATAGGATAGACCGGGATCTGTGATGTCGCAGTGGATCTCATCAGACAGCACGATCACACCATTCTCATAGGCAAGCGTTCCGATGCGGTCAAGGGTCTCCCTGTCCCAGATCTTTCCGATCGGGTTGTGGGGATCGCAGAGCAGCATAAGCGTGGTCTGCGGGTCAGAAAGTCCTTGCTCCAGTGCTGTCCAGTCGATACAGTAGCAGCCATCTGCATAGACAAGAGGGCAGGGGAGTACATTTCTCCCGTTATTGCGGATACAGTTGTAAAAAATATGGTAGACCGGTGTCAGCAGCAGCACATTTTCGGCTGGCGTTGTCAGTTTCCGGACGCAGCTTGAAATGGTCGGGATAACGCCAGTGCTGAAAAGAAGCTGATCCTTTTGGAATACCACGCCATGCCGTTCTTTCCACCAACAGATATAGGCATCATACCAACTATCCGGCAGCGTGGAATACCCAAAAATGCCGTGTGCTGCCCGTTCCTGAATGGCAGCAATGATCTCCGGGGCAGTCCGGAGATCCATATCTGCCACCCACATGGGCAGTTCTCCCTCTGCAACGTCCCATTTATAGGAATTGGTATTAGCTCTGTCGATGACAGTATCAAAATTGTATCGCATCGCTCATTCCTCACAAAGTATCTTTGTCTTAGCCGGGTCGATCTTTTCGGGTTCAAGAATGATCTCACCAATGGATCTTGCCCGGATGATACCGCCGGAGGGGTTTTTTACACTATCGACATGGCTTATGATGTCAGCATTGACTGTCGAATACTCAAAGGCAAGACTGGTATGCAGGAGCTTACAATTTTCCATGACAAGATCTTCTATGTAGCAAAATCCCTGCAAACTCTCAACGGTACAATTGACTAGTCGGATATTTCTGGAATTCCAGCCAAAATATTCACCGGAAATGAAAGAATCATAGATCGTGATATTCTCACAGTTCCAGAATGCATCTTTGCTGAGCAGGGAAGAGCTGCGTATTGTCACATCCTTAGCCCCGTCAAAGCAATAATTTCCCACAAGCTTCAATCCCTCCACTTCTGCGCAGGAGCAGTTCATGGCAAAATAATCGCCCTTGGCAGTCACATCCTGCATCCGGATATTCCGGCATTGCCAGAGTGTTTCGGCTGCATTGGAAAAGCTTACACGCTCCAGTACAACGCCATTGCAGCGGCGAAAATTCTTGGGTGCTTCAAACATACAATCCGTCACAGTGATATGATCTGTATACCAAATACCTGCACGCCCCATTTCAAAGACGGAGCAATGCCGCATGGATATGTTTTCACTGTACCAAAGCGGATACTTCCATTTGAACAAACAGCTGTCCAGTGTTATATTTTTGCTGTGTTTCAGTGGGGATTCACCGTCATCGAACAGGCAGTCCTGCAAATGCAGGTCAGCAGCCATAAACAGTGCCCGTTCACCCGTCAGAAATTGCTGATGTAATTCTTTCATTTGTCATGCTCCTATTCTGTTACCATTCTATGGAGTTGAGGAATATAACAAGAAACGCCGCAACAGAGCGGCGTTTTTGATCGTGGCGGAGATGGTGGGATTCGAACCCACGAACCGGCTCATCACCGATCAAACGATTTCGAGTCGTTCTCGTTATGACCACTTCGATACATCTCCACGACATTTTTATTATACCATATCTGAGGAAAAAAATCAACCCCTAAAATGAAAAAATTTCAAAATAAGCATCAAGACAGCCGATAAAAAAGAAAGCCGGACAAACGATCCGGCTTTCCAAAATATCAGAACAGACATGCTGCACAATAGGCAAGAAGCTTAGAAGCATCTGTTGTATCGATATGCCCATCATGATCATAATCATAGATCTCATAATGTGCTTGTGTGATATTGCCGCTTGTGCCGAGCAGTGCATGTGCAATATAAGAGAGCAAATACGAGGCATCAGAAACATTCAAAACTCCGTCAAAATTAATGTCGCCTGATTCCGGTGTATTCTCCAGCACGATCACATTGCAGACACCTTTGTTTCCTTCTGCATCCTCGGCGATCAGTTCAGCTGTTCCGTAGCCAACTGCTTTTACAGTGCCATCCTCTCCAATATCAGCGACTTGTGTATCGGAGAATGACCAGAACACATCACTATTGGAGACCAGCACCTCAGTATCACCCAACTCTGTGAAAAGCATAGTCGAATAATTCAGTACCACATGGGTGTCAGATGCTACTGTGATCTCAATGGAATCACTTGATCCGTTGCTTGAAACAGCAGTGACTCGAGCAGTACCCATGCCAACAGCCATGACTTCGCCATTCCTGTTGACAGTTGCGACCAGAGGATCAGAAGAGCGGTAACTGATCGTACCATCTCCTGACATGACTGGTACAGCGGTATCTCCGATCTTAGCAAGCGTCAGACCATCAGCTGCATAGGAAACTTTCCTAGAATAATTCACATCCATATCCACATTTCCAGAAATACCCGAGACCTGTCCCTTACTCGAATACTGCCACATCTGATAGTCGCCTGTATAAGTAGCTTTCGTTTTATATTCTGCCAGCCAGATGTGATATTTTTCAGCAAGCTGCGCAGCATTTAAGTAGTTTGTCAGCCAGTTCTTATTGGCATAAACACCAGCATCATATCCGCCAGCCTCGATCGTAGAGCAGAACACATCACAGTGTGCGGTGAGCTCCTCGGTCGTCAATTCTGCACTGTCCATGCGTCCTTTGTCATAATCAACATTTTCAATGTCGTAATAGACCGGCAGAGACAGGGGAAAGCCCTCCAAAATGGACAGAACAAAATCGGCTTCTTCAATGGCTTCTTCCTCTGTAATTGCCTGCGTATAGAAATATACCCCGACCTCAAGTCCGGCACTGGCTGCACCTTCCAAATTCGTTAAAAACATCGGATCCTGCACCAGTACACCCGCCTCACCATATCCACGGTATCCTGCACGGATGATCACCTGTGATATACCGTCAGCGGCAACAGCTTCCCAGTCAATATTACCCTGAAACTTGGAAACATCGATACAATCGATCCTCATGTAGTCATCGAACCGTTCATCATGTACCACTTCCTGACTTGCGGATGCGCTATCCTCAGAAAGCGTAGAGATCTCATGAAATCGTTCTGGGTCTTCCCATTTGTACTGATCGTAGAGCGCTTGGATCTGCGCATCCTCAATTTCGGCTGCAAGTACAGACGGACATGCTGTCATGCACTGAGAAGCAAGTAGTACGGCACCGATCGAAGCAAACAGACGGCTGCATCTGTTTTTTTTGTTACATATCATGACAGAAGCTTCCTTTCTAAAAGTTTACGGCGAACTCCTTTCTTTTCATAATACATCCTGTTATCTATTTAGCCGGACGTACAGAAATGTTGAAATGAAAGATACATGGTTTCCGATCTGATCTATCGTCATATATCATAACAATTCACACAAAGTTTATTCTACTACATGTTTAATTATAGCATACCTTACAAACTTTGTCAAGAGTTTTCGGTAAATTTACTGGAAACAGGAAACAATATCCGCAAAGATCATTTGATAATTTCCAATTTCACCCTATTATGACATATAATATCATTCTGAACACGTGTATGCACCCAAATAAGACGAAAGACATATTGTGTAGTACGCATGGAAACATGCGAATCATGGAAAGGAGCGCCCGCCGTAAGACGGGCGACAGTATAGAGTATGGAGCTTCATGCATTTGAGGAGATGGCGCAGGCGCTGGAAACCTCGATGATGCCCGGAACAATGCAGCCGGCAGAGAACACGAAGCCGACAAGTGTATTTCCGGCAGTGACCCCGCCCGGAATGGCATATGTGCCGTTCCAGCAGTGGGGAGAGGTGTACAGCTCAGAAAAGGGCTTTCAAAACGGGACGATGTTTCCTGTGCTGGATCTGCCCTTTGCACCGGATAGCGTAGGAGGTGGCTGTACGAAATGAAAAGCCGTAAAGAGCTGATGCAGATGATCCAAAAGTACGACTTTGCGCTTTACGATCTGATGCTGTATCTTGACACGCACCCGCATTGTACTGAGGGTATGCGCCTGTTCCGGAAATACCGGGATAAGCGTGAGGAAGCAGTCAACGAGTACGTGAAAAATTACGGTCCGATCCAAGCACTGCAAAGTGACACTGAAAAAAAGTGGAACTGGGGCAAGGGTCCCTATCCGTGGGAAAGGGAGGCTAACTGAGTATGTGGAGCTATGAGAAAAAGCTGCAATATCCTGTCAACATCAAGAAACCTGACCCGCAGATGGCGCAGGTCATCATGAGTCAGCTGGGCGGACCAGATGGTGAGCTGACAGCCTCTCTCCGGTATCTGAATCAGCGGTATTCCATGCCGACGGATAAGATCAAGGGGCTTTTGACCGACATCGGCACAGAGGAGCTGGCGCATATGGAGATGATCTCTGCCATTATCTACCAGCTTACCCGTGATCTGAAGCCGGAAGAAATGAAGAAAAGTGGCTTTGACAAGTACTTTGTGGATCACACAGCTGGGATCTACCCGGCTTCAGCATCTGGTGTACCGTTTACAGCAGCATATTTCCAGACCAAGGGCGATGCATTCGCTGACCTGACAGAGGATATGGCTGCGGAACAAAAAGCTCGTGCCACTTATGACAACATCCTGCGTCTTGCAGATGACCCGGATGTCATTGATCCGATCCGTTATCTGCGTGAGCGTGAAGTCGTGCATTTCCAGCGGTTCGGTGAAGCGACCCGCATGGTGCAGGATCGGCTGGATGCCCGGAATTTCTATGCCTGCAACCCGTCGTTTGACAAGAATTGCGGCAGGAGAGGCTGTAAAAAGTAATTCTCGCACAAAACCTCGCCCGGTTTCCAGCCGGGTGAGGTTTTGCAATTTCACAGGTAATTATCCCCTACTCTTTCTCCCTCATAAAATTACACAAAATTTGTATTTTGTGCAACTTTAGATCGTAGATCACCTGCAAAAGCAAAAGAAAACGCACGGCAATGCTACCGTGCGCAAAGCTATTATGTAAGTATCGAATCCAGCGGAGGTGCAGTCAGATCGGATGCCCCACTTCCCTGCGAAGGCATCGGCGGCGGCGCAAGCGGTGTGTCTGTTGGTACACTTTCCGGTGTGCTTGGCTGGACTGGTGCTTCAGGCGGGATATAAGGCTGCGATGGCGTTTCTGCCGGCTGCGAAGGTGTTGTGTCTGTTTGTTCCGGTGTTTCTGCCGGCAGTTCAGCAGCACCGTCAGGATCAGCAGATCCGACTGGTTGAGCAGCGTTGCAGATGTATGTAAATTTCGGAGATTTCAACCCCATAACAGAACGGAACGCATTGCCACGAACTGTCAGTTGTCCATCGATAACAACACGGTTGACATAACCGCCATTGCCTTCCACGATCTGGATCCAGTTATTGGGGTCAGAAGAGAGCGTGATCCCATATGCGCCTTGGATCCTGCTGCGGACCTCATCGATGGTATAATAGGTCACATCTCCCCAGTGAGGGTCATACTGTTGATCATATTCACTGGCAACACTTCTCAGATATGGCAGATCTGCGGAGAATACATCGTAACAATTTGCCGTGATACCGCCGCACGATGCGTAGAACATCGTCAGGCAGAACTCATTATGATACACGAGTGCTTCTCCCAATACGGAAGCACAGGCATCGATCAAACTCTGCGGCGGGTCGGGCTTACCTTTCAGGTCGTGGGCATCATTGTCATGATACTTCATATAGGTATAGACCGCAACTGCCTGTGCCTTGATGCACTCTACCTCAAAGGAAGGTCCGATCTCCATGTTGACGATCTCAGCGACCTGTTGGAGTACATTGCCCGGAACACCCTGCACAGTCACGATCTCACTTTCTGCCGTGCCGGTATTGATCAATGAAGTGCCCGGATAGTAGTGAAACAAAATGTCCCTGTAGTTCCACCCCGCATATTTTGCATAGAAATTGGCACCGTTCTGGCTCAGGCCAACGCAATGTCCCCACCCATAACTGGTAAAAGCAAAAGTGCCGTTCTCTGTCGAACCGACTGCGGAGGGTGTGGGCGAATTGGAAACAATAGAATCATCCCTGCCCTCAGCCAGAAACTCACTTTCCTCGGTAGCGGAACGTTTCATGGATTCATAGCTAACAAGGGAAAGATCATCATATTCATCCAATCCAGCTTTCCACCAATCTGTCGGCTCATAGTCCGTATCGGTGATCTCTGCGGTATGTACAACAGTCACTGAACTGAGAGATGCCTCTGTTGGTGCTTCAGTACTTTGCTCTGTGACTGCCTCTGAGGCTGCTTCTGTTCCATCCTCGGCTGCCGCATAAGAAAACGGCACACCTGTCAGAAATAATGCAGCCAGCCCCACTGCAATGGGTCTTTTGAACTTTCGGATATTCATAAATACAACTCCATCCTGCCTAAAACGGCAGTATTTCAACAAACAAAGCCGCAAATGCTTCCGCCGTTTTGCTCGGTCTTAAACTTCATTCTCCACATGGCTCAGCCATAAGGTATAAACTCCGCATCAGGATCGTATGTCTTTTTGCGCCATTTGTAGTAGCTGTTGGGCCACTTGATGTTTGTGTTTTCCGTGCTTGTGCAGCCCTCCATCAGGTCCTCCCCGTCCCGGAGCAGTCTTGCAAAGATAACAAGTCTGCCCTCTGAAAAGGTACTGTTGCAGGTGGAAAGTGTCAGCAGCTGATCACCGTACTTCACATCGACATCTGTCAGGCGGACGGTGCGGCGTTTGATCTCATTGACATAATCATAGAAATCTTCTTCACCTGAAAAATTGAGTTTATTCCAATAATCGAACCGTGTCTCCGTTTCATCGTCTATATCAACAATGATCATGCCGAATATCTTGTATTTATAATCTCTGTAATTAGAACTCAACTCAACGATCGGATGTGCATCATAATAGGATACGTCATTGATATAATATTTCAGACTTCCGAACATGGAGTAGTCATGCATATTATGCCCGTAAATGATAAGATTCTGGGAATTAGGATATATCCGCTTGAAATCGACCACGTAATCAAAATAATTACGATAGTCCATAAAGATCGCTCCGGACTTAGAGGGGTTTCCATAAAAATCCTTATTCAGGTAATACTCGTTCCCATCCGCTTCATTCTTGCGCTGCAGCACCGGGTAGGCGATCAAAGTATTGGGTATGGAAAGGTAGCCGACCACATCGGGGTTCTGTTTATACAGCACTTCTGCTTCCGGCTTCATGATATAACTCTCGTACGATCCCATGCTGATCTCAGGCGGATCTGGTTTCTCCATTTTGACACGCTGTACTGCATCCCGGATCTCATCCCACGTGTTCTTTGCCTTATAACTCTCCCAGAAATAGTCACCGATCAAAACCAGACATGCGATAAAAACAGTCGTTGACATCAGAAAGACTGTTTTTCGTATGACCTCAAATACGCTGTCTCCCTTCTGCGGAAAAAGCTCCAGAGCTCTCTTCCCCAGAGATCTTTTCCTTTTCTTTTTTCCCTTTCCGCCTTTTTTCTTTTTCTTTTTAGGCGATGTCTGTTCCGGGGTCTCCCCTGCTGCCGGCTCGTCCTTTGCCGTCCGCATTTTCTGGATCTTGTCCGCTATCTGTATGCGGGTCTCCTCTTGCTGCCGTTCCTCCTCCTGTTTTTGCAGCGCACTTTTGATCGCATGAAATTTATCCTGTGCAGTTGCCGGTGTCTCCTCTGCAGTCTCGTCAGCCGCCTCTTGTGATGAGGTCTCAGATGTTTCGTTCTCTGCTTCGTTTTCCTCCGGTACTGTACCGCTTTCTTGGTTATCCAACGGCTCATCCGTTAATTGGCTCATACAGTTTCCTCCATCAGTTATTCCGTTACAATATGAAAACCCTTACTTCCTGTAGAGGTTACTATCTTTATTTTACAACATCTGTTATGGATTTGTCAAGTTTAGTCCCAATGCCGTCCACACATTTCAGCAAATCAAACAACTTTTTATGTTGAAATAAAACAAATTGACTATATGTGCAGCATTATCTCCTGCCGGAGATCACTTTGTATTCCGTTTCTTCGACCGCTTTGCGGATCAGCTCCGCAAGATCTCCCCTTTCCTGTGCTGCTTCGATACGATCGAGCTGTGGGCGGAGCTTTGGATGTTTGGGGGTAAAGACCGTGCAGCAGTCCTCGTAGGGCTGGATCGAAATATCAAACGTGTCGATCTTCCGGGCTATCTCGATGATCTCTGTCTTATCAAGACCGATACAGGGACGGAATACGGGCATTTTGCAGACCGCATCCGTGCAGACCATCGCCTGTAGGGTCTGGCTTGCGACCTGTCCTACACTTTCACCGGTAATGAGCACAGAAGCCCCCTCTTTCTGTGCGATCTCCTGGGCAATGAGCATCATCAGCCGGCGCATCAGAATGGTAAAATATTCCTCCGGGCACTTGTTTTTCAGCGTTTCTTGGATCTCCGTGAACGGAACACAATAAAAATGTATTTCCCCGCAATAGTCCGTCATTTTCTCACAGAGCTGTTCCACCTTGAGCCTTGCCCGCTCCGAAGTATAGGGCGGACTTGCAAAGTGGACTGCTGAAATAAAAACGCCCCGTTTTGCCAGCATATAGCCAGCGACCGGGCTGTCTATCCCGCCGGAGAGCAGCAGCATCGCTTTCCCGCTGCTGCCAAGCGGAAGTCCGCCTGCTCCCTTGATCTTTTCTGCATAGACGAACGCATTTGTGTCCCGGATGTCCACCATGACCGTGACTTCCGGCGTATGGACATCGACTTGCAGCTCCGGGAAATGCTCACAGAGAAAACTGCCCAGCTCCATGCAGATCTCCGGGGAACGCAGCGGAAACTGCTTGTCTGCGCGCTTTGCCTCTACCTTAAAGCTTACAGCCGTTTCCAGCGTTTCATGGAGATAGTCCACCGACTTTGCCATGATGTCCTCCATGGACTTTTCGCAGGAGCAGGCACGGCAGATCGTTGCGATACCGAACACCCTTTTCAGCCGTTCCACAGCTGCATCCAGTGAGATCCGTTCATCCTGCGGTACGATATAGATCGTAGACTGTGCGCAGGTATACCCAAATTCCCCCAACGAATGCAGCCGGCTCTTGATCTGCTGCATCAGAAGCTTTTCAAAGCTGTGCTTATTCAAGCCTTTCAATGCCATTTCGCCATATTTTACAAGAATGACTTCTTTCATAACGTACTTCCCTTCTATTTATGAATGAGCTGTCTCTGCCCCTGTGCGACCGCTTCGGTCAGGGCAATGACTTCTTCCACTGTGTTTTCCCCGGAAAAGCTGACACGCAGCGCACTGTCTGCCCGGTCATTTGAAATGCCATAGGCAGAAAGCACGTGGCTTCTTGCCCCCTTTGCACACGCCGAACCGCTGGAAACATAGATCCCCTTGCTTTCCAGAAAATGCAGCATCGTTTCCGAACGTATCCCCTGCACGGAGAAATTCAGGATATAGGCCGTGCCCTCCATGAAACGGTTGATCGTGATGCCGTCCATTTCCCGCAGACGGCTTTCCAGCGCAGTGTAACAGCGTTCTGTCCGCTTCCCGAGATCATACAGTTTGTTCTCATGCTGCCGTACCGCTTCCCCGAAACCTGCGATCAGTGGAACGGCTTCTGTTCCCGGACGGATCGTTTTCTCCTGCTTTCCTCCGGTCAGGATGGGCTGCAAGCGTATCCCCTTTCGGACATACAATGCCCCGATCCCCTTTGGACCATGTATCTTGTGTGCGCTGACAGAGAGCAGGTCGGCTGCCAGCAAGTCTACCGTCGTCGGGTCTTTCATGAACCCCTGCACAAAGTCACAGTGCCGTATGATATGCGGGTACCGTTTCCGGAGCGTCGTGAATACGCTGCTGACCGGCAGTCTGTGCCCGGTCTCGTTCTCATATGCCATCATACTGATAAGGCAGGTATCCTCTGTGATCGCTTGTAAAAATTCCTTCGAGGTGAATCTTCCCTCGCTGTCCGGCAGTACCCTTGTGACCCGGAAACCCTGTGCTTCGAGTGCATCCAGTGTGTTGCTGACCGAAGCGTGTTCAACAGCCGATACCACGATATGGGGCTTGCGCTTTCCGTAGACAGCGGCTGCGCCCCGCAGCGCCAGATTGTTGCTCTCTGTCGCACCGGAGGTGAACAGGATACATTCTGGCTCACAGCCAAGCCCCTCTGCAATGGTTTTTCGCTGCTCTGTTACCAGCAGCTCCGCTTCCAGTCCTATTTTATGTAAGGAGGAAGGATTGCCATATACATGTTCCATACTTTCCGCCACTGCCTGCACGACTGATGGGTAGGGTCTTGTTGTGGCTGCATTGTCAAGGTAAATTTCCATGTGCTTCACATTCCTTTCTGGACCATTTCTATTATAACACACTTTCGTAGATTTTACCAGTCTTTTTGCAAAAAAACTTGGCAGAAGAGAAAAAATAAGATCCATCTAAAATTTTTTTGAAAAAACACTTGACAAATACATCGACCTGTGGTATAATATGACCTGTTGAGTTTGATCTCCAGAGCAATTCTATAAGCGGATATGGCGGAATTGGCAGACGCGCTAGCTTCAGGTGCTAGTCGGGGCGACCCGGTGAAGGTTCAAGTCCTTTTATCCGCACCATTTGCTCTGGAATGTATCGTGAATGCGGATCAAGCTCTACATAGGCGGATATGGCGGAATTGGCAGACGCGCTAGCTTCAGGTGCTAGTCGGGGCGACCCGGTGAAGGTTCAAGTCCTTTTATCCGCATTTCAGTAAGATAAGGTCTGCAAGTAACTGCTTGCAGGCTTTTTTATTTTGTAGTAGTTTCGTGGCTATTTTGCCAAACAGATCAGTCACTGCCCGGTGAATGAAAACCGGGCAGTGATCTTATTATACGATCGTCCTCTTGGATCGTGGATCAATTTTGTCAAAACGTCCAATTGGAAAGACTTGACAAAGAACAAATTATCGGGTATAATGAAAATACGGGAAAAAACACAATTTTTCGTGATGATCCTGTAATAACATGGAGGACGGGTATGAAACACAATAAACAGACAGCGCTCTTGCTCAGTCTGCTGCTGGCACTTCCCTGCTGCAGCGGACTTTCAGTCAAAGCAATGACCAGATCACATTTGTATGCCGCACCGGAAGGTGCATACGGCTATGTTTCAGACGATGCGGCAGAAGGATCTCTCCCGGAACGGTTTGATCTGCGAGAAAAAGGACTTGTTTCCCCGATACGGGAACAGGAAAACTATCAAACTGGCTGGGCATTCGCCGCCGTGCAGGGCATTGAAAGCAGCCTGATCTCCCGGGATCCGAAGATCGACCTCTCCGAGTGGCAGCTTGCCTGTTCCATGTACAGCCATACTTTCGGGTATCCAGCTGACAAGGGTGCGTTTTTGCAGGAGGAGGCTTCAGATAAACAGATCATGGGGCTGCTTGCCGGACGTATCGGACCTGTCAAGGAAGAAAATGCTCCCTACGGAGATATGGACTATGCAGACAAACCGCTGACTATGGAAGAATTACAGGCACAGGCAGCCTATCATGTGACAGATGTGTACACCTATCCGTATTTGCAGGAAGCGGAGAATTTCTCCGAGCAGTGTGAAGTCGTCAAGCAGTCGGTCTATGAAGGCAATGCCGTTTCTTTCAGCTATATCCATGCAGAAAATTGCTACAGTGAAGCATTCCATTCCTATTACTATGATCCAGATCGGGCGGAGATGGGAGATATGACCGGGCATTCTGCCTGCATCGTGGGCTGGGATGACACGTTTCCGGCAGAGCAGTTCAATACAGACCCCGGCAGAGACGGGGCATGGCTCGTCAAGAATAGCTGGGGCACGAACTGGGGCGAATTTGGATGTTTCTGGATCTCCTATGCGGATGATACGATCAATTCCCTGCTTTCTTTTGAGGCTGTACCCGCAGATGGTTCCACGCTGTACCAGCATGACGATTTCGGCTGCTTCGGTTCTTTCTCAGCGGATCCTTCCGGCGATGAAGCGGCGTGGATCAGTAACATGTTCACCGCCGAACAGGACATGTGGGTGACATCTGTCATGCTCTGCTGCATGGAAGCCGATGATGTATGTGAGATCACAGTTTACAAGGGCTGCGAAGAGAGCATGCCACAGTCCGGAGAGACTTCTGCCATTACAAGCACCATTCTCTCCAAAACAGGGTATCAGACGATCGCACTTGCAGAACCTGTTTTTGTGGAAGCAGGGCAGCGGTTTTCTGTCACGGCACGGCTTTCCGGAAATAAGGGATGGCATATCCCCTGCGAATATGCGACCCATACGGAACGCACTGACCCGGATGGAACAGTCAGGATCACGGACAGTGCCTTTTCCATCGAGATGCTCAGTCGGCAGTTTCAGGCAGGAGAGAGCTTTTTCAGCAGCGATGGGGTACAGTGGCAGGACATGGCAGATCTGACACCGGAGATAGTTTCCTATACTGCCGGAGAGGACAGCAGCGTTCGCTACGAGAGCACAACAAGGTATGGCAACATTTGCCTGAAAGCTGTTACCCATGCTGCCGGATCTGTGACCTTTTCTGAAAACGGCACTTCCCTGCCGGCTGGTACGAAGATCGCCCTTTCCTGTGAGGAAAATGTGCCGATCTATTATTCTGTCAATAATGGGGAATATCAGCTCTATGAAGACCCTATCCCCTTTTCCGAGGAAATGACCGTCTATGCTTACCCGGAGGGAAAGAGCAATACGGTCAGCATCCGTCATTACCGGGAGCAGGAGGCACAGATCTCCAGTATCCTGTGTGCAGAGGATGCGTTCTGCTGGTATGCCGACCCAACTTCAGAGCCGAATACGTTCCACTACTATACAGAAAAAGGTGTGCGCAGCATCGGTATCATGCCAGTCTCGACCGGAACAGTCATGTATGAGGATCAGGTGCTTTCCCCCGGAAAGCTAACGGAGATCTCCGTTCCCGGCGGAAAGACGACACTTACTTTCACGGTCACAGAAGAAGGCATCGGCTCTTCCGAATATTACTTGATCGTAGAGGAGCTGGAAGATACCGGTTCCCCTTCCCCGCTGATCGGAGATGTAGATCTTAACGGAAACATTGACATAACTGATGCAACACTGATCTTGCGATATATCGCCTATAGTCTATTTGGTGATACTCCGGATCAACATGATCCGGAATGGATGATACGGGCAGATTATGACCAAGATCAGATCATCACAGTACAAGATGCTTCTGGGATCCTGAAATATATTGCTTTAAGTTTGTTTTGATCATGCTGCATGCAGAAAAGTACCCGTTTCTATTGAAGCGGGTACTTTTTGATCTATTTGACGTTAGCAGAAATGGGAAGTCCCAGTTCTTTGATCGCACCTGCCACCAGTCCAGCCACGGCATTTGCGCCTTTCTCCGTGAAGTGTGTCATATCAGTCGAACCCTCGACAGCGCCGCACAAATGATACTGATAGGCAGCATCATAGCCGATGCTGTTATAGTGCTCGACCATTAGTGTGTTCAGGTCAATGCAGGGGATCTTATACTTCGCCGCAAGGCTCTTGCACGCATCACAGTAGTTGGTATAGCTGTTGACAAATTTGCCATTGGAGTATGCTTTCAAGCCGATGACTGTTGTCACCAGAATGGGTGTTGCGCCCTTGTCCAGTGCGCCCTTGATGTACTGCGTCATGTACCATTCATAGGAACCCTCTGCCGGATCGTCTGCATTGCCGCAGACCGGAGCATAGCGTTCCGCATTGGAGGCAGAAGAGTCGTTGATAGCGAACTGCACGAGAAGATAGTCCCCCGGCTGGATCGCATCGAGAATGGTCTGCAATCTGCCATTGTCATAGAAGCTCTTGGAACTGCGCCCCGCAATGGCATGGTTGGAGACCGTCACGCCCTCCGTGAAATAGTCCCCCAGATAGTATCCCCAGCCCTGCTGCGGCGCATAGCTGGCACGGTAGGACTGCACGGTGGAATCCCCCGCAATGTAAATAGTCTTTCCCTGCGGTGCAGGTCCCGGCTCTGCTGGGGGCTGGTATGTCTCAGCGATCGGTTCATCCGTCCATTCTGTGCGCAGATAGTCTATATTCGGACCGCCTTCCGCCGTGGCGGAGGTCAGGCGGATGAGGTTCGCACCAGCGGTCAGCGGCAACACAATGGCACGTTCCTGCCATGTCGTCCATGCCTCTGTTGACAGGAGATCCTGCATCCAGTAGTCTGCATTGTCATTGACCTCGATCTTCATCTGTCGGTTGTTGGCACTGCCGTTGGCGATGTTGAACGTACACAGATAATTGCCGTCTTTCGGTACATTGACCGTAAATTCCACAAAGCTGAGGTCATTGTTATCCAGATTCAGGTATGCCTCAGAGGTGAAGCCTGCATTGACGCTTTCGGTCATGCCTTTGCTATAGGCAGCATCTACAGCGTAGTAGACCGCCTTGCCCTCTGCTGCAGAGGTGATCCTGCCTGTACCGAGTACAAAGTCCTGCATGACTGCCAGATCTTCCGTATTGACCTTTGCATCACCGTTGAGGTCGGAGACCCTGCGCTGTGCATGGGTGATGCTTTCCTGTGAAAGTTCCCACTTCATCAGTGCTTCATCGAATACATCCACCACACCGTCTGCATTCAGGTCGCCCGCCGTCATCGACCCAGCAGAAGTCACCGCATTGTCAATGAACCACGTCTGGCAGGCGTGTCCGTTTCTCTCCCATTCCTGAACGTTCGCACCGCTGTCAAGAGAAGCATCCTTGACTTCGACTGCACTCTTGCCGTCGGAAACCTTTGTGGTGATGATATAGCTGCCGTTGTCCTGTTTCAGGAAGCGGAACAGCTGTGCATCCGAACCGCTGTCTGACCAGATACCGACATTGGTACCGTTGACCGCTTTGGCTTGGTAAATGTCGAGATACTTGCTCTCATCGGCTGCACTGACAAGGTAATAATAATTATCCTCTGCCGGAACAGCTTTCCAGAGCGCTGCCCCACTGTCAATACCGGGGGCTGCCTGCTGTGACACATTCGTGCCGTCCTCCGGTGCAGCATCCAACGAGAGATACTGGTTGGAATTTCCATTCCGAAGCATGAATACTTCCGGCACATCTTCCAGTACATCCCCCTGCGGACCAGCCGCACTGCTGCTGAACAGCAGCCCTGCCATGATCTCAGCAAGCTTGGTCGAGCCTGCTTTGCTCTGGTGCAGGTCATCCTCGGCTGCATAGTATTCCGCCATGCCGTCAAAGCCCACGGAAAGCCCGAATTCCTGCCACGGTGTGAACAGGTCAACGACTTTCACGTTCTCCGCTGCACCAATGCTGTCCAGCTGTCCGCCGAACCATCTGCCGCCAAGCAGCGGACTGCGGTTCAGATCGCTTCTTCTCCCCTGCTGCTTGACAAGAACGACTTCCATGCCCTTTTTCTTGGCACGCTGCACCATGTCTGTGACAACAGCCGTGTACTCGTCTGCATTGGAATAGTTGGTATCATTGATACCGATGGCGATCACATAGTAGTCCCCTGCCCTGCCGTAGGCTTCAATGGCATCGAACTGTCCGCCGTCCACAAAGCCTTTGGCATACTGACCGCTTGCTGCCATGTTGCGCACCTGATAGCCCTCCGCAGCCGTGCCGTCCAGGAAATCACCAAGGAGCTGCCCCCAGCCGTGCTGTGCTGTATCGGGCGTATTATAGTAATTGGCGACCGTAGAATCTCCGCAGAGCCAGATCGTGGGATCAGTCTCACCTGTGGTATTGAGCTGCGTGATCTCGATCTCACTGATAGAAAATGGCGTGTTCGCCCGTCCGGCAACTGCCTGAATATTGAGCTGCCCGTCTGTGACAGGGAGCTGGAACGTGTCAAAGGCATTGTTTCCGGTCAGGTTGATGAGCTGGAGCATACCCTCCGCTTTGATGCTGGTGCGGCTGGTGTCTCCGGTCGCAACGGAAACCTGATACAGCCCTTTGGGCAGGTCAACGTTGAAAGTCGTCTTGTCAGACGTGAACTGCACGGCATCGCTCCACGAGCCGCCGCCGGAAGCAGCCACATTCTTGACACCGGAAGTGTCCGAAAATCCGTACCCGGCAGAAGCATTGTAGCCATCCGCAGCACTCACGCCCGTGAAACCAGATGCTGCCCCTCCCCCGCCGAGGTCAAATTTCCATTCCGTCTGTGCCGCTGCGACCGGTGCAGATACACCCGCAAAGCCGGTCAGCGCTACTGCGCAGGATAAGATCGTGCCTATGATCCTTTGTCTGATCGTTTTCATACTATTCCCCCTTGTACTTTTGTGAACGATCAATGTCTTTATTCTTTATTTTACCTTAAATTATAAAGAATTACAATGAACAAAAATAATGTAAACTAACGATTTGTACTATGTATGGATCATATTCCGGAAAAAAGAAGTGCATTCTTGAAACAGAACGCACTTTTCGGATCGATCTCAGCCAATTCATCATTTATTCATCAAACGCAGGCGCAACATTCCCGGCGCTGTCCAGAAGCGCCTGCTTCCTTTTACGGGAAAACCGCTTGATCTGCACCTCCCGGCGCATGGCATCCGTGCGTTCCTCGTGTTCCTCCGCATAGACGAGCTTCACCGGGAGCCGGGAACGGGTATATTTTCCGCCTTTTCCGGCGCTGTGCGTTTTCAGCCGTTTCGGGAGATCGTTCGTCCAGCCCGTGTATAACGTACCGTCCGCACATTCCAGCATATAGGTATAATTCATAGGTCCGTCTCCACTGCCTGTCCGGCAGCAAGGCTTTCCGGTACAACAAGGATCCGCTGATTGGCGCTGCCCCGGAAATGCAGCTCCAGACTGCGCAGCTCCTCCACGAACCGCCCGTCGATCAGCCAGTCCGTCACGGAAAGCAGCTCATCGATGCCGTTTTCTGCCCGGTGTTCGTACAGATATTCAAACGTGTAACCCGTGTAGGTGATGATATTTAGTCCGAGTTTCCGCACTTCCCTGCCAAGCTCTGCAAGCGCCTGTGCCTGACAAAACGGCTCTCCCCCGCTGAACGTCACGCCATCCAGCAGCGGATTTGCCTGTATCCTGGCAAGCAACTCTTCAGTAGTGACTTGTTTTCCACCTGTGAACGGGTGCGTCTGCGGATTGTGGCAGCCCGGACAATGGTGCGGACAGCCCTGCACAAAGATCGCAAACCGCAGCCCCGGTCCGTCTACAATAGAATCATTGACCGTGTCAGAAATTGTCAGCATCCTGCACCTCCTGCACTGTAGAAACGTTCACCCTCCTGACGGAGGGTGAAACGGTCAATTTTATACATTATGCTTGACTCTGTCCTCGACCTCTTTGCGCTTGGCATCATTGAAGCGGTCAAGTGTGCCGACCAGATAGCCGGTAATGCGGCGGATACGCTCAAAGCCTACCCTGTTGTGATCCTTCTCCGGTCTGCCGCACAGGGGGCATTTATCTCCGATAATGCCGGTATAGCCGCAGATCGGGTCACGGTCTACCGGGTGGTTGATCGAGCCATACCCAATGCCGGATTCTTTCATGCAGCGGATGATCTTCTCAAAGGCTGCCAGATTCTGGAGCGGGTCGCCGTCCAGCTCCACATAGCTGATATGCCCTGCATTGGTCAGCTCATGGTAGGGAGCCTCTATCCTGATCTTATCAAAGGCACTGATCGGATAATAGACCGGAACATGGAAAGAGTTGGTATAATAGCTTCTGTCTGTTACGCCGGGGATGATGCCGTACTTCTTGGCATCCATCTTCACAAAGCGCCCGGAAAGCCCCTCTGCCGGTGTTGCCAGCAAGGAGAAATTCAGCTTTGTAGCCTTGGATTCCGCATCCAGACGGTTACGCATTCTGGAAATGATCTCAATGCCGAGCGCACGGGCACGGTCGCTCTCGCCGTGGTGCTCTCCGATCAAGGCTTTCAGGGTCTCTGCCAGCCCAATGAAACCGACAGAAAGTGTACCGTGCTTCAGGACTTCTGCTACGCTCTCATCCGGGCTGAGCTTTTCGGAATCGATCCAGATGCCCTGTCCCATCAGGAACGGGAAATTGCGGACTTTCTTGGAACACTGGATGCGGAAACGGTCCTTGAGCTGGTCGATCGCCAGATCCATCAGTGCATCCAGACTTTCATAGAACTTGTCAATATCATGGTTCGCCTCAATAGCAAGTCTTGGCAGATTGATCGAGGTAAAGCTGAGATTGCCCCTGCCGGTGACGATCTCACGGCTGGGGTCATGGACGTTGCCGATGACTCTTGTCCGGCAGCCCATGTAGGCGATCTCCGTACGGTAGTCCCCTTCCTTGTAATACTTGAGGTTATAGGGGGCATCGATGAAGGAAAAGTTCGGGAACAGGCGCTTTGCCGAAACACGGCAGGCAAGCTTGAAGAGATCGTAGTTCGGGTCTTCGGGGTCGTAGTTGATGCCTTCCTTGATCTTGAAGATGTGGATGGGGAAGATCGGTGTTTCGCCGTTTCCAAGCCCGGCTTCGTTGGCGAGGAGAATATTTTCAATGACCATGCGCCCTTCCGGCGTGGTGTCTGTGCCATAATTGATGGACGAGAACGGTGTCTGCGCACCGGCACGGCTGTTCATGGTGTTGAGGTTGTGGACGAGGGCTTCCATTGCTTGATAGGTGGCACGGTTGGTCTCCTTGTAGGCGTGCTTTGCGGCAAATGCCAGCACTTTCTGTGCCGTTTCTGCATCTGTGCGTTCGGTGAGCCATGCCGCAGCACGTTCGGCAAAGCCGTTGTCATTGGCAAGCACCGGCACAAGTCCCTCTGCCTCCATGGCGGAGAGCAAGGCATCTGCCTGTTCCTCGGCATTGTCCATGCCAGCCAGCAGCTCCAGCGCCCGTGCAATGTTCTGTTTGTAACGGGCAATATAGGTCTTGCGCACGCCGTCTGCCATGGCATAGTCAAAATTAGGAACGCTCTGCCCGCCGTGCTGATCATTCTGGTTAGACTGGATGGCGATACAAGCGAGTGCCGAATAGCTTGCGATGTCATTCGGTTCCCGCAGGAAGCCGTGTCCTGTGGAAAAGCCATTTTTGAACAGTTTGATCAGATCGATCTGACAGCAGGTCGTTGTCAGGGTCAGAAAATCCAGATCATGGATGTGGATGTCACCGTTGGAATGTGCCTTAGCATGTTCCGGCTTGAGGACGTACAGCTCATAGAACTCCTTTGCGGAAACGCTGCCGTATTTGAGCATCGTACCCATGGCGGTGTCGCCGTCAATATTGGCATTCTCCCGCTTGATGTCACTGTCCTTGGCGGCGTTGAATGTCAGCTCGTTGAGGACGGTCATCAGGTTGGTCTTCATTTCACGGGAACGGGTACGCTCGTAGCGGTAGAGGATATAGGCTTTCGCTGTCTGGGCATGTCCACGCTCGATCAGCACTTTCTCCACCAGATCCTGCACCTGTTCCACAGTAGGTGTGTCACCGTACTTGGTCTCGCAGAGTTTGCAGACCTCCTCAGCAACACGGGTCGCTTCCTCGTAGTCAGTTCCGCCGACTGCCTTGGCAGCCTTGAATATCGCATTGACTATTTTTTCCACATTGAATGGAACTTTCCGTCCGTCACGCTTTGTAATATACATCAGCATTCCGGTTACCTCCCTCTATACAAGATGTTGTGTACGTTTATTTTCGCTATTTTTAAGTATACAGCATAATCCCTCGCTTGTCAATAGTTTATTATGCACAATATGAAAGGCTAAGATATGTTTGTTTTATACAAAAAATGAGCTTATCTGAGGTTTATAACAGATAAAAAACGTTTCGGGGGGCTTCTTCCTGTTTCCCTGATTTTTCCTGCGACCACAACATGTTGTGGTCTGCCTGCTTGTTGAAAACATCTGTTCCCGATCGGTTTCTCCCAATATTCCGGGAAGAAGTTCTGTGGAAAATCATTTTTTCCCAAAAATCATTGAGAGTATATTGCGCTGCGGCACTTTTCAGAAAGATCATATGCCGAGCCAATTTTTTATTGTCAAGTCTTGCTTTTTGATACAAAATCTGTTATAATAATAAAGAATGATCATCCGCCGGCAGTTCGGCGGAACTTGGGAGGCTTTTCTGATGAATATTGCAGTTGCACAATCCGGTGGTCCTACTTGCGCTATCAATGCAAGTCTGGTGGGCGTTTTCAAGCAGGGACTGCTGACAGAGGATATTGATGCCATTTTCGGCTCGATCAACGGTATCGAGGGCATGATCAATGACGAACTGATCAACCTGAAATCTATTATCCGCACCAATGAAGACATGGAGCTGCTCCGGCAGACACCATCGACGATGCTCGGCTCATGTCGATACAAGCTGAAAGATCACGAGGAGGATCCCACGGACTACGAAAAAATTCTGGAAACCTTTACCACTCATCGGATCGGGATCTTTATCTACATCGGCGGCAACGATTCGATGGACACCGTCGTTAAGCTTTCTGCCTATCTGGCGCATGTCGGCTCGGACATCCGTGTCATTGGTGTCCCCAAGACGATCGATAACGATCTGCCCGTGACCGACCATACGCCCGGCTTCGGCTCGGCTGCCAAGTATGTGGCTGCCACTTCGCAGGAGATCATCCGGGACAGCAGCGTGTACAGTATCCCCTCTGTGACCATTATTGAGATCATGGGCAGGCACAGCGGCTGGCTGACAGCTTCTACGTGTATCCTCCGGGTCAACGGGGAGGAAGCACCGCACCTGATCTATCTGCCGGAAGCGGATTTTTCACCGGAGCAGTTCATTGAGGATGTGCGCAAGGAAATGGCAAAGCACAAAGCTGTCATAGCGGCAGTTTCTGAGGGGATCGCTCTGCATACGGAAAATTCCGATTTGGAGAATTTCCAGTCCGGTGCAACGGATGTGTTCGGGCATAAGTATCTTTCCGGTGTGGGGAAATATCTGGAACGGCTGGTCGCTGACCGCATCGGCTGCAAGGTGCGCTCCATCGAGCTGAATGTCATGCAGCGCTGCTCCTCTCACATCTGCTCAAGGACTGACATCGATGAGGCGGAACGTATCGGCAGACATGCCCTGCGTGCTGCACTGGACGGCAACACGGGAAAGATGATGTTCTTCAAACGTGTCAGTGATGTGCCGTATGCGGTCACCATTGAAATGACGGATGCAGCGCTTGCTGCCAATCAGGAAAAAATGTTCCCGCAAAAATGGATCTCCCCTGAACAGAATCAAGTCACGGATGCTGCCATTTCCTATTTCCTGCCGCTGGTGCAGGGCGAGGTAGACATTTGCATGAAGAACGGGATGCCTGTCCACTTCCACAGACCGCTGCAAATGCGCTGAATGCACAAAATATACTGTTGATATTTGTTGAAATGATAGAAAGTTTCCATAAATTTCAGAAAACAGCCAATCTTTTCTGTCCAGCGTTGTTAATAGAATAGACCCACATGTTAAGGGAGGTATCAATGGAGAAAGGAATTGAAAGCTATCTCCGTTATCTCAAGGGCGATCAGTCTGCTATGCGGATCATTGTTGAACTTTATTGGGACAATATGCTGTTGTTCGTCAACAGCTATATACATAATATGACAGAAGCTGAGGACATTGCGCAGGATGCACTGATCCAGCTGGCGACCAAACGCCCACGCCTCAAGGAAGAACACCAGCTGAAAGCGTATCTGCTGAAAACCTGCCGCAACCGGGCGCTCAACTACTTGAAAAAGAACAGACATATTTTGGATACAGAAACGGAGATCGAAGATCTTGCGGATGAACAGATCATTGAAGTCGAAGACAGAATGTCACTGGATGAGTCAAAACGTCTGCTGCACCGTGCGATCGGACAGCTCAAGCAGGAATACCGTGAAGTCATTTATCTGCGGTATTTTGAGGATCTGTCCACAAAAGAATGTGCAGCGGTGATGCATACAACAGAAAAGCTGGTAACAGCCCTTGCTTATCAGGCAAGGCAGCAATTAAAGAAATTTCTGGAAAAGGAGGGATATTCCAGTGAAAACTTATGATGAAGTCACAAAGCAGGTACTGGAGGGTGTAAAGCTGCACCGCATGAAAGTGCGAAAGATACAGTATGCGGCTTCTGTTACAGCGGTATGTACGACCTGCATTTTAGGGCTGACCTTGTATCTTGATCTGGAAAAGCCCTCATCCGTTCATGTGAGCAATACGGAGACCCATACAGAGACCGTGATCGATACGCTGTTCCTGAGCAGTCATCCTAACGAAGAGGATACGCTCTACACGGAGATCTGTGTGACTTACCCGGAGGAGCAGCTCCCGCTGAACTCTGAGGAGGCTTTGCAGTCTACGTTCGTGTTCACGCTCCCGGTATTGCAGACCGACCCCACAGAGCCGCCCATGATGCAGGCAACATTTCCTGTGGTGCTCCTGCCTGAAACAGCAGTGACCAAAGCTCCCGCAACTGTACCTACTGTAGTTGTGACCGATGTGCCTGCAACTTCAAAGCCGTCTAAGACGGAACTGATCGACATACCTGCCACGACCATACTGACAGTGTTGGAAGAGACAGCACCCATAGATGAAACGGAAGCAGATATGTCGGGAGCAGCAGCCGAGTGTCCCACCGACCCTGCGGAACAATGTACTGACCCGGTCACATCAGATGAGACATCGTGTTTCTCGGAGACAACAGCTTCTTCTATGGAAAGCACCACGACATCTGTCTCCACGGAGACGACAGCTGCAGCTTCCACAACGTTTCCTGCACAGCAGTTCCCGCCCTGTTTCTTAGAGTGGGTCTTGGAACTGAATCTGTCCGATGATAAGTGGGATCTCCTGCTGGAGCTGTATTTCAGCGGAGAGCTTGATCTCACGCAGTGGATGCAAACAGATACATCCACTATTTTCCCGATGCCTTGACCATTTTCCTTTTAAGATAAAACAACGCCCCGCATCCTGACAATGCGACCTCGCATCCTGACAGGGCGGGGTGTTGTTTTTGTACATCATATATGAATTATCAGCCTGTAAATTGTACAGGTCTCCAATTTTTTCAAAAAAGTGTCAGGTTTTGTGCAGCTAAATTGTATTAGAATATAGGAATACAGGAAAAAATCTTCCACGAAAGGAATGATCGATGTGAAAAAAATACTAGCCATTCTGACCGCTGCTGCCCTGCTTGTCTGCACGGGCTGCCGGAAAACACAGCCGGTACCGGAGGGTGCGACTATGGCAGTCTCCCTCTATGCCTCTTTTAAGGCAGAGCCGATCGGAGAGGGATATGAAGCCCCTGAACCATGCGGAGATAAGATACTTTTCACGCACTATGACGAGGAGATGACAGCTTCACGCTTTCTGTACGACCCTGCCGACGGGAGTTTTACAGAGCAGACGTGGGCAGGACCGTCCGATACATACCTGACTCCTGTGATGATCGGCGATACAGTCCAGATACTCCGGCAGAAAATGGAAGGCGAGGGGTATCAGCATTCCCTCCTGACATTTGACCCGGAAATGAACTTGCTCTCTGAGGAAACACTCGACGATGCGCTTGGTACAGAAAGCTGCATCACAGCATGGACAAAGACAGAAAACGGCGACCTCTTTTATGGGGACAGCTCCGGAAAGCTGTACTGTCAGCAAACGGATGGCACGGTGCAGATGGTTTCGGGGATGAATAACACCGCTTCCCTGTTCCTTGGCAAGGACGGGTCGGTATATGCCGCTGCCTCGATGGAAACGCTGAAAGTCATTGACACCGATACCATGTCTGCCAAGGATCTGACGTTGGACACCCCGGATGTGGAGCTGCCCCTGCAAAATATGGGCGGCGGCTATTGTGCGCATCCGTCCTATGATTTTGCTTTTCAGAATGCGGAAGGGATCTTCGGGGTGGACAGGGAGAACGATACGGTTACGGAGATCCTGTGCTGGCTGCATTCCGACTTGGATCCGCAAGTTACCAGTACCGCATTTCTGCCGGACGGCCGTATCGTGGCAGCCTGCTGCGGAGACCAGCAGAGCGAAGCGTTCCTCATGACTGCCCGTACACAGGAGGAAATGGATGCCATGCAGCTTGTCAGTCTGGTCTGTCTGAAAAACTGCTATCTGGATGAAATGGCTATCCGCTTCAACCGACAGTCGGACAATGTGCGGATCGTCATACAGAATATCGATCCTCTGGATGCCTTTGAGAAAGATCTGCTTGACGGCATCGTGCCGGATATGTTCGGGGAACTTTATGCGTATCAGAGCTTTTCGGACAAAGGGCTGTTTGAAGATCTGCGCCCGTGGTTTGAGAATGATCCGGAGATCCACGAAGAGGACTACCTGTTCAATTTCTTTGAAGCAATGGCATACAGGGGCAGGATCGAACGGATCTCCACACGCTTCCGGCTTGCGTCTTATATCGGCAAGACAAAATTTTTTGGCGGCAGGACAGAGCTTTCTCTGACCGATCTGACGGAACTACAGGCAGAACTGCCAGAGGGAATGACCTTGTTGGATGAGAGTACGGACAGAGTGTCGGCATTTCAGGAGCTGATGCACCTGTCTCTGGGCTGTTTTGTGGACTATGAAAAGGGAGAATGCAGCTTTACCAGTCCGGAATTTATCGGGCTTCTGGAACTGTACGGTGCAATGCCGGAGCATCCTGCTGTTCCGGATGAAAGTGCATGGAAAGAGGATCGTGTACTGCTGTCGAACGGAACGCTCTACTCTTTACTGCACTATCAGGGGACACGGCAGACACTTTTTGGCAATGCGGACATCACGCTGCTCGGCGCACCCGGCTGCGGCGGCTGCATCCAGCCGAATCTAGAAGAGATCGCTGTTTCTGCGCAGTCGAAAAACAAGGATGTCTGCTGGGAATTTATCAAATTTCTGCTCAGTGAAGAAAACCAGAGCAAAGACCTGTCCGCCACAGCTGGCTTTCCCGTCAACTTGAAAGCGCTGGAAAATAGCTTTTCCTATCAGCGCTCCGAAGCGGTACAGGAAGATGCCTATTATCAGATGATCAGGGATGTATATGCTGTCGAGCTGCCTCCGGCATCGGACGAAGAAACGGATATGCTGCTGCAATACCTGAAAGGCATTACGAGCTGCACATTTACAGATACCTTTGTCAGTGACATTGTCATGGAGGAAGCAGAGCGCTACTTTGGCGGAGACTGCACGGCAGAAGCTGCCGCAAATGCCATTCAGGGGAGAGTTTCCAATTACTTGTCAGAACGTGCTTGACAAAAATGGGGATCTCCTGTATAATGAGAGTATAGATTTTTCACGAAAGGAAGATGAAGATGGAGATCCCATACAAAATTTACCTTGAGGAAAGTGAGCTGCCGAAGCAGTGGTACAATGTCCGTGCCGATATGCCGAACAAGCCCGCTCCCCTCATGGATCCCGGCACGCACGAAACAGCTACACTGGACGAGCTGTCTGCGGTGTTCTGCCGGGAACTTGCCGAACAGGAACTGGATGACACGAACCGTTTTATTGACATTCCGGAAGAGATCCAGAACTTCTACAGAATGTACCGTCCTGCCCCGCTGGTGCGTGCGTACTGTCTCGAAAAGGCGCTGGGCACACCTGCCAAGATCTACTATAAATTCGAGGGCAACAATACTTCCGGTTCTCATAAGCTCAATTCTGCCATTGCACAGGCATACTATGCCAAGAAGCAGGGACTGAAGGGTGTGACAACAGAGACCGGTGCAGGGCAGTGGGGCACGGCGCTTTCGATGGCTTGCGCTTACTTTGATCTGGACTGCCGTGTCTATATGGTAAAAGTTTCCTATGAGCAGAAGCCGTTCCGCCGAGAAGTGATGCGCACCTACGGTGCAAATGTGACCCCCTCCCCTTCTGACACGACCAATGTTGGCAGGAAGATCCTAGCAGAATTTCCCGGCACGACCGGAAGCCTTGGCTGTGCTATTTCCGAAGCAGTAGAGGCTGCTGTCAGCACCGAGGGCTATCGCTATGTGCTCGGTTCTGTCCTCAATCAGGTACTGCTGCACCAGAGCGTGATCGGTCTGGAGACCATGGCTGCCTGTGACAAATATGACATCAAGCCCGATGTCATCATCGGCTGTGCCGGCGGCGGTTCCAATCTGGGCGGTCTGATCGCGCCGTTCATGGGCAGAAAGCTCCGTGGAGAGGCGGATTACCAATTCATTGCCGTTGAGCCTGCCTCCTGCCCGACACTGACACGGGGCAAGTTTGCCTATGACTTCTGCGATACCGGAAAGGTCTGCCCGCTTGCCAAAATGTACACCCTCGGCAGCGGTTTCATCCCGTCCCCGAACCATGCAGGCGGTCTGCGTTATCATGGAATGTCCAGCACGGTCTCCCAGCTTTACCATGACGGGCTGATGGAGGCAAGAAGCTGTGAACAGACGAGCGTTTTCCAAGCGGCAGAGCAGTTTGCCCGGATCGAAGGCATTCTTCCTGCACCGGAGAGCAGCCATGCGATCCGTGTCGCACTGGATGAAGCGATCCGCTGCAAGGAGACCGGAGAAGAAAAGACCATCCTCTTCGGTCTGACAGGAACAGGCTATTTTGATATGGTCGCATACCAGAAGTACAATGACGGTGAAATGTCGGACTATATCCCGACAGATGAGGATATTGCCGCTTCCCTTGCGAAACTGCCTGAGGTCTGAAATGCTTTCTGGTCTTTTTTCAAAACTTGCAAGCTCGGCATTGCAAAACTACGGCATGAAGGAAAAACGCCGGCAGGATCAGTCACGGGAAAAAGCCCTTTCTGCAGTAAAAACTGGTTCCTTTACACAGTGCAAAGAACATTTTACGGTCGGTGTAGCGGATGCGGGTGTGCTGACGGTACTGCTGGTCGGTGCTGCTTTTCTGCTTGTGGCTGTAGTGCGTATCGGAGGGATACTGCTGAATTATTTTGCTTTTCAGGAAGCTTTTGATCCGGTCAGTATGGTAACATTTGGCTTGATCGGTATGGTCGGAGCCGTGATCCTTGTGGTGGCTGCGGTATTGAGCAAGCGCAGATCTATCCTGCATGTGGACGACTGTGAACTCACCTACGGGCGGAAACAGATGCTTGCCATGGAAGTGCGCTGCATCCGTGAAAAGGGTGATCATATCCAGATCATTGACGATCTCGGTGAAGTGTTTTTCTCGTGCAGCAAGGACTTCAAGGGTGTACTTGATCTCTATGTATGGGCAAAGGCAAATCATATCAGTATTGAAGACTTCTAAAAAGATACCCCTGCACGGAACACCGTACAGGGGTATCGCTTTTCAAGGGGATGGTTACTGCATCTTGTAAGCGTCGATCATTTTCTTGACCATCTGACCGCCGATGCTGCCTGCTTCTCTTGAAGTCAGGTCGCCGTTATAGCCCTGCTTCAGAGTTACGCCTACCTCGCTGGCAGACTCCATCTTGAAACGCTCCATTGCTTCCTTGCCCTTCTGCGTAAATTCACCCTTCATAACTCATTCTCCTTCATGCACGTTCAGTCGTGCGTTATTCATCATCAGATCCAGTTTCTTTTCGGAACGTATTCAGACTTCCGAAAGAAGTTTGTGCGGCTTTTGTGCCGCAACAGTAGTATGAGCTGAATGCCGTTGTTTATCATAGGGAATTCCTGAAAGCACCTATGTAATTATTTTCCATAGATCCTATCTAAAAACAAATGCCATGTTTGTGTATTTATACAAATAGTTGTAAATTCTCCATTTTTATGTTGACGCAGATCTTATTACATGATATAATATAATAGGTGTGCAGATCTAAGGTGTTTTTGCATCATACGGGTAGGAACAGATGATCTGTTCCGGCTTCTGGGGGTGCTGCTGCATTCTGAAAATACTGCATATCTTAAATAGATCATGTAAAAGAAAGGAACACATAATGACTTTCTACGAACTCGTTGAGGTGTTGTGCAAGGAACGCGGCGTTACAACACAGATCATGGCAAGACGTATCGGTGTCCCATATGGAACGGTCCGCAACTGGAAAACCAATGGCTCGATCCCACGCTGGCAGACATTGATCAAGCTTTCTGAGTATTTTCGGGTGCCAAGGAACTATTTCTTGGATTTCAAGAAAAGGCAGACGATCATTGCTGCAATGAAGAAACATGAAGCACAAGAGAATAATGAGGACAGCCATGTCTTATTATGACCGTATACGCCTTTTGTGCAAACATTGCAATGTCTCGCTGGAAGAGCTTGCAGAAGGCGTAGGCACAACTGTCAACCGTTTCCAGCATTGGGGCAGAAAGCACTTTACACCTGACTGGGATCTGCTCATCAAAATAGCTGAATATCTCCAGATCTCGCTGCGCTATCTTGCGATCGATGCCGACGATGAACTCTTTCTGCCCGAAAATCTGCCATAATATCCGAAATGCGCCGGAACAGACGACCGGCGCATTTTGTCGTTTTATACGATATCATAGAAAAACAGCACTTGACTTTTATGATATACTGTGGTATAATAAGTAAGGTTTGTTAAAGCTTTGCATAAGTGACAGGGATCGTACCGGGATGGCATCGTTTCCAGCTTGGTACTGCTTTAGAAAGGTCATGTGTATGAAGTTTTCCATGAAAAGGTGTCTTTCAGCAGTGGGAGCAGTCCTGCTCTGCCCGTTAGCTGTACAGGGACTGATGCTCCATGCGGAAAATGCAAATTATGTATATGAGGACACAACGGAACTGATAAGAAACAATAATGGCAGCTATTCCTATTATCATGATGGGGAAAAGGTGACTGGAAAATTTAGTCTGGCACCTGCCTGTATACTTGGTGATATTAACGAAAACGGTGAGGCAGACATAGAAGATGTTACGATGCTGCTCAAAAGTATCTCTCTTTTTTCATTTACCGATTCGGCGGAAGAAGTATGGTCTGAGGTCCTGGGGATAGATGCTCCGGATGTTGCGCATATCGAAAGCATTTCAGACGTGAATGGCGACAGTATCATAGATGTATCCGATTGCAGCATGATATTAGGCTATATCGCCAATTCTTTAATGGACAGCGAGGCAAGACCGCTGGGTTCTGCATGGTACTATGCAGATGAAAATGGTATCCTCCAAAGAGGCTTTATCCATGATGCGGGAACCGGTCTTTCCTATTATGCCAACAGCAAGTACCAGCTTGAGAGCGGCTGGTTCACTGTCAACGGAAAAAACTATTATTCCGATGAAAATGCTGTAGTCCAGAAAGACTGCTGGATCACAGTTTCCGGAGATCGTTATCTGTTGGATGAAAACGGCAGCAAGGTGATCAACACATGGGTGGAAACGGAGAACGGGAAACTTTACCTCGGAGAAACGGGCAAACCGCAGAAAGGCTGGTTGGCTCTGGATGGTGCAAGCTATTATTTCGATAAGAAAACGGCTGTTCTGACTCAAAATACATGGCTGACACTGGAAGACAGTACTTATTATTTTGATGAGACCGGAACAATGCAGACCGGATGGCTGTCATTGGGAGACCATACTTATTATTTGGGTGAGGACGGTATCCGCTGCACCGGTCTTACAGAAGCAGACGGCAAAACCTACTTTTTTGATACAGATGGTGTTCAATGTGATGGCTGGCAGACGGTCGGGGACAGCACCTATTATTTCCAGCCTGACGATCACAGCATGGCGACCGGATGGCAGGATATTGAACAGCAGACCTATTATTTTGACGAAACAGGCAAGCTGCTGACCGGAATGCAGGTGATCGGGGATAAGACCTACTACCTCGGCACGGACGGCATCCGCTGTACCGGCTGGCAGGATATTTCCGAAAAGCGGTATTATTTCAGCCCGGAAGACGGCAGCATGGCGACCGGATGGCAGAATATCGGCGAGAAACGATACTATTTCGGGACAGACGGCACAATGGTCTCGAGTGTCTTTGTCGAAAGTGTCTGGCTCAATGCGGACGGAACGGCAGCTTCCGAACTGTACAGCATCAACAAGCAGCGGGCACAGAATGTTTTCAACACCAACGGAACGTCCGTTGCACAGATCTTCTCTTACATGCGTTCGACCAATCGTTACAAATACATGGAAGCCACCAAGACGCTCGCACAGATCGAGGCGAAGTCGTGGCTCTATCATGTGGACTATGCCATGACGCATTATTATACTGTATGCTATTATATGGCTGCCAAAATGGACTTCCTGCTGCAGGAAGCAGGCTATACATGCCGCATCGTACATGCTACGCACGGTTCAGGCGACCATTACTGGAATCAGGTCCTTATCAATGGCAATTGGGTCAACTACGACTGCACCAACGGCTACAATGCCTATAGCTGGAACCGTATCATTGCCGCCGGGAATTACCGGTTTTTAGGCTATGTTACACCGACCTATTCATAAAGGAGAAAGATTTATGCGTATTGATCGAAAAATGCTCGTGTCGTTTCTGTGTCTTGCACTGCTCCCGGCTGTAACGGGCTGCGGAAAGACCCCGGAAACGATGGAAACACAGACCACAGAAGCCATGACAGAGCAGGAGGAAACGGAAACGGAAACAGAGGCAGAAACGGAAACAGAAGCAGAAACCGAAACGGAAACGGAAGCCGCAACGGAGGAGACTTCTGCGGAGGAAGAGACACTTGCGGAAACCGAGACCAACGCTGCCGAAACACAGGCGGCTGCTCCTGCCGATACCCCGGCACAGCAGCCTGAAGCGCCAGTTACACCGACCCCGCAAGAACCTGCTCCCGTTACGCCCACACCGCAAACACCTGTCCCAGATGAGTCTCTCAGTGATCTGACATTACAGTACAATGATGCTTCTATCACGATCGGGGATAACGCCTCGGCATTTGTTGCGGCTGTTCCGCCGTTATCCAACGAATCCGCACCGAGCTGCTACGGGAACGGTGAAAATATCAATTACAATTACACAGATCTCATTATCTATGTCTGGAATGAGAATGGAAATTATCTGACTTATGGCATTGACATCACCGGAGCTGGTGCATCCACATCCAAAGGCATCACCATCGGTGCTACGGCAGATGCGGTCACGGCTGCTTACGGGACAAGTTATACCACCTTGGGAAACTTTTATGTCTACACCTATGGCGACTGTAATATACAATTTGAGATCATGGACGGCGTTGTCACTTACATCAGCTACAATAAGGATCTATAATAGCCTGCTGCGGAATGCCGGAAGCGGTATTCCGCAGTTTCTGTGAAAGGAAGTATGCTATGGTATTCAGCAGTACCGTATTTCTGTTCGTCTTTCTGCCGGTGGTATTCGGGCTGTACTGCCTGATCCCGGAACGGCATGTGCGCAATGCCCTGCTGATCGCGGCAAGTCTGCTGTTCTATGCTTTCGGCGAGCCGTTTGTCGTTTTCCTGATGCTTTTGTCCATTTTCTGCAACTATCTGCTGGGACTGTGCATGAACGGCAAACCGGCACTGCGGAAAACGGGTCTCGTGCTGGCGATCCTCTGGAACTTGGGACTGCTGGGTGTCTACAAATATGCAGGTCTCATTGTGGAGACACTGGATCTGCTGCCCGGCATCGCACTGCCTGTACCGGAGATCCCACTGCCCATCGGCATTTCGTTCTTTACCTTTCAGGCAATGTCCTATGTCATTGATGCCTACCGGGGAGACATTGCGGTACAGAAAGATCCTGCACGGCTGCTGCTGTATATCACGTTCTTTCCGCAGCTGATCGCAGGACCGATCGTGAAGTATAAGGATATAGAAGCGCAGCTTGCCAGCCGACCCCTGCGCCCGGAACAGATCGCAGGCGGTATCCGGCGATTTATTGTCGGACTGTCCAAAAAGCTGCTGATCGCCGACGTGGTGAGCGTGGCAGCCGACCATATCTTTGCGCTCCCGGCGGAAAAGCTCATTTGTCCCCTTGCATGGCTCGGTGCGGTCTGCTATACGCTTCAAATATACTTTGATTTCAGCGGGTACAGTGATATGGCGATCGGGCTGGGAGCTATGTTCGGCTTCACGTTCAAGGAAAACTTCAACTACCCGTATGCCTCGGCAAGCATGACAGAATTCTGGCGGAGGTGGCATATTTCCGTTTCCACTTGGTTCAAGGAATACCTGTACTTCCCTCTCGGCGGCAACCGTAAAGGAAAGACCCGCACGCTCCTCAACAAGTGGATCGTGTTCTTTTGCACGGGCTTGTGGCACGGCGCAGCGGCGACATTTGTTGTGTGGGGACTGCTCAACGGCGCATTTCTGATGCTGGAGGGCAGCGGTATCATCCCCGTGGACAAGATGCAGAAACGTCCTGCTCTGCGCCTTATCAGCCGTTTGTACACGCTTGCGGCGGTGGTGCTTTGCTTCACGATCTTCCGGGCAGACACACTGACACAGGGCTTTCACTTCTGGCGCACCATGTTCGGCTTCGGGATCGCGGATGCTGCCGCAAAGCAGGTAGGTATTTCCCTGCTGCTCCGGGAGCTGGATCCTCTGTTTCTGCTCACAGCAGGGCTGGCGATCCTGTTTTCCTTCCCGGTCGTGCCATGGCTGAAACGGAAATGCACTGCCCCGGCGGTGCAGGTATTGAGCTATGCCGGCAGCTTCGGGTTGCTGCTGTTAAGCTTTCTGTATCTGTCGTCCGGCGTTTACAGCCCATTCATCTACTTGAATTTCTGAGGAGGCAGCTATGAAAAAACCGCAAAACATCGCTTATTTCCTCTACATCGTACTTATTGTCGCTGCCTGTGCCGTGCCGGGGGCGATGCTTGTGAAGCACCGTACTGAGCTTCCCCCGCTGCGCAAAGAAGATGGCAGCTTCAACAAGGACTGGAACACGCAGTTCACAGAATTTGTTTCCGATCATTTCGGCTTCCATGATACTTTTGTGACGGCGAACGGGGATCTACAGGCAGAACTGCTCCACACCTCTGCGGAGGAAGATGTCATTATCGGCAGGGACGGCTGGCTTTACTATACACCGACCGTCAATGATTTCCTCGGTGATCAGACCATTTCTGATGCAGGGCTGCAAAACATCGTCTACAATCTTACCATGATGCAGGACTATGTAGCACAGCATGGCGGAACATTCGTCATAGCACTTGTCCCAAACAAAAATACAGTCTACCCGCAGTACATGCCTTACAATTACCGTCAAAGCGGTATTGACGGCAATTTAGAGCGATTGCAGGCACTTCTGGCAGAAAGCAGTGTCACCTATGCCGACCTGACCCAAGCCCTCACACAGGCTGCCGCAGACAGTGCAGGACCAATTTACCACAAGCAGGATACCCACTGGAACAATACCGGTGCGCTCATCGGCTACCGCACGATCTTGGAGGCTGCCGGTGTTCCCCACGAAGCCTATGCCGACCTGACCCCGACTGTCGAGATGAGCTGGAACGGCGACTTGCAGGGGATGCTGTTCCCGGACTCCGATGTGCTGGATGCGCAGCATGTCTATCCGATCGACTTCACGTATACCTATCAGGGACACTACCGGAATACGGATGATATTTCCATCCGGACAGTATGCCCGACCGGAACGGGCAGTCTGCTGATGTTCCGGGATTCCTTCGGGGCAGCGATCATTCCCTATTTGTCTGAACATTTTCAGACTGCAACGTATTCCCGTGCAAGACCGGAACCGCTTTCTCAGATCGAGACTGCACCTGTCGATCTCGTTGTGATGGAGATCGTAGAGCGAAATATTGCTTGGCTGCAGCAAGAAGCGCCCATGCACGCTGCTCCTGCTGTGGAAGCTGTTCCGCAGGCGGAGGACACTTGTACCGCTTCCCTGTTCAGTGAACAAAACGGCAGCTTTTTGCAGCTTTATGGCAGCATTGATCTCCCGGAAATGCCGGAAAATGCTGCGGATCATTACATCACGCTCACGGGGGCGGATGGAACGGCACGCTCCTATCTTGCCTATCACTGCTATGAAGCGAAAAAGCTCGGAGAGACGGAAATTCTGGACAATGGCTATTCGCTGTACATTCCCCTGACAGACCTCACACCGCAAAGCTATGAGGTGACACTGACCGTACAGACGGAAAGCACCTGCACCGGATGCAGTCTTGGTGCGGTGAACGTACAGTAAAAAACACAGCCCTCTGCGGGGCTGTGTTTTTTAGGCTTATACACCATATTGTTCCCGATAGGCAAGCATCTGCGGCAGGTATTCTTTCCCCGGTACTACGTCATTCCGGATAGCGGCAATAATATCCTCCATTGTCACAATGGAATAGACCGTGACACCAAATTTCTCCTTGACTTCCTGCACCGCTGAAAGCGTACCCGTTCCCCGTTCCATGCGGTCAACGGTAATGACCATGCCGGTCACATCGACATTTGCGGCGCTCATCAGCTTCGGCAGGGATCCCCGGAGCGCCTTGCCGGAAGTCATGACATCATCAATGATGATGACCTTTTCGCCGTCCGTCAGGGTCTTGCCGACAAACATACCACCCTCGCCGTGGTCTTTGGCTTCTTTTCGGTCAAAGCAGTAGAACACTTCCTGCCCGTACTTGGCGCTGAGTGCCGTGGCTGCTGAAACGGCAAGCGGAATACCCTTGTAAGCCGGACCGAACAGCGTTTCCACCGGAATGTTATTTTCATGGATGCATGCGGCATAGTATTCTCCGAGCCTGCGGAGCTGTCCGCCGGTACGGTAATTGCCGCAGTTGATGAAATAGGGCGCGATCCTGCCGCTTTTCAGCGTAAATTCCCCGAACGTCAGCACGCCGCATTCTACCATGAATCGGATAAAGTTTTCTTTGTATGTCATTGTAATTACTCCTTTTCCTTGATCTGTGTTTCCAGTTCATCCAGCTCCTGCAGCCAGATACGGACACTGGCATCACTGGGCATGCGCCAGTCTCCTCGAGGGGAAAGTGTCACGCTGCCGACCTTGGGGCTGTCCGGCAGGCAGGAACGCTTGAACTGCTGGGAGAAGAACCGCCGATAGAATACCTTCTCCCATTTCAGGATCTCCGCATCCGTGAACTGCCCGGCAAAGGCTTTCTGCGCCATCCGGAAAATTTTCCCCGGTGCAAAGCCCTGCCGTACCATATAATATAGGAAAAAATCGTGCAGCTCATACGGACCGACCAGATCTTCCGTTTTCTGAGTAATGGTGCCGTCCTTTTCCGGGGGCAGCAGTTCCGGGCTGACGGGCGTGTCAAGGATGTCGAGCAGGACTTCTTTCAGGAGACCGTCAGCATGTCCGGCTTCATAGGCAACGAGATAGCGCACGAGGGTTTTCGGGATAGAGGCATTCACCCCGTACATGCTCATATGGTCGCCGTTGTATGTCGCCCACCCGAGCGCCAGCTCCGAGAGGTCGCCCGTCCCGATCACAATGCCGTTCAGCTGGTTGGCAATGTCCATGAGGATCTGTGTGCGCTCCCGTGCTTGCCCGTTTTCGTAGGTCACATCATGCACGGATTCGTCCTGCCCGATGTCCCGGAAATGCTGCCGCACGCTGTCCTCAATTCGTATCTCCCGCAGCGTTGCACCGTAGGCTTTCGCCAGACGACAAGCGTTGGCGTATGTCCTGTCCGTTGTCCCGAAGCAGGGCATCGTCACCGTGACCATGCCGCTCCGCTCCAGTCCGAGCCGGTCAAAGGCATGCGCCATGACGATCAGTGCCAGTGTGGAATCCAGTCCGCCGGAAAGCCCCACAACAGCGGTTTTCGTGCCGACATGCCGCAGCCGTGTCAGCAGTCCGGTCGCCTGAATGGCAAGAATTTCCTCACAACGGGCATCCAAAATATCCTTCTCAGAGGGTACAAAAGGATGCGGCGGGATGTACCTGTCCGACATATCGTCCGGTAACGTCATAGTAAAGAGATCCCGGTAATACTCCGTATCGTCATTTTTGGAAACGCTCTGCCACGTGGAAGATCTCCGCCGTTCGTGATGCAGCCGGGAAATATCCACATCCGCTATGGTCAGCCCACTGGAAAAAAGCTTCGATCCAGCAAGCACAGAGCCGTTTTCCGCGATCAGGTCATGCCCTGCAAAGACCATATCCTGTGTCGATTCCCCGATCCCGGCATCCGCATAGGCATAGGCACAGAACAGGCTGCCGGACCTCGCTTTGACAAGCATTGTCCGGTATTCCGCCTTGCCGATGATCTCATCGCTTGCGGACAGGTTAAAGAGGATGACTGCGCCGTTCTGCGCCAGCTTGACCGAGGGCGTATCTGCCACCCAGACATCCTCGCAGATCTCCACGCCGAAGATCAGGTCGGGTCCATTTTCGCAGCAGAAGATCTGATTCGTCCCGAATGTAGGCGTAAAGTCCCCAATACAGACCGTATACTGCGTCGGTCCTCCGGCAGCAAAATGCCTTGCCTCATAAAATTCCCCGTAATTCGGGATATGGGTCTTGGGGACGATGCCCAGTATATCCCCTTTGTATACCACTGCGGCACAATTATACAGGCGGTCGTCATACACAAGTGGCAGTCCGACGATCGAGATGATCTCCAGTTCCTTGGTCTCCTCTACCAGCCGCAGGAGACTTTCCTCGGCAGATCTGAGCAATGTGTTCTGTAAAAACAGATCACCGCAAGTATAGCCTGTGATCGACAGTTCCGGGAAGCAGACGATCTTCACGCCCCTGTCATATGCCTCCCGCACCAGATCCAGAATGCGGTCGGTATTGTACACACAGTCTGCCACTTTCAGTTCCGGCGATGCGCAGGCGATCTTGACAAATCCGTCCTTCATGGTTTCTTACCTCTTTTCCTTTCCAGTTCCCTCATGGGAAGGGTATAAATATAGTATACCATATCACGGCATATTTTGCAAGTATCTTTTTCAATAAAGTTCCCTGTATCTCGTTGTCTTTGCCCATTTCTGTAAACTTTTTCAAAAAAATTGCAAAAAAGGCTTGACTTTTTCAGGAAGATATGGTATACTAGTATTGTTGCAGTGAGGCTGTGACAGATGGTGGGTATAGCGTAGCTGGTTAACGCGTCAGTTTGTGGCACTGAAGACCGTCGGTTCGAATCCGACTATCCACCCTTGCAAGACCGGTCGATGCCGGTTCTTTTTATCAGATCAATAAAGACCTGTGTTTTTCGCACAGGTCTTTTTGTATCATATCGTCCTGAACCGCCGCTGATGGGCTTTTCGTTTCTCTGCCATAAACCGTTCCAGAAACCGATAGCCTTTCCAAAGAAGCCGCAGCCCGTAGATCACCGGGAAGATCAGGAGCAACAGCTCCAGACCGAGCAGCACAGCCGTGTCAAATTCCCGTATCCTTGCGGCATTTTCCCAGTATGGGTAAGCCGTGCTGTCCGGAATGATCATCAAATCATGCAGATGCCGCAGCGTATCCCAGCGGTGGGACAGAGAATAACGTTCTGTATTCTGCACGATATGCACACCGTCCCCTGCGGAAATGGCATTTTCGATAGTCGTCTTGGCAAAATTGCGCACCGGATCCGGAAGGACTGCTTCGTAGCAGGAGATCCACTGGCTTTCCCCCTCCCCTGCTGTCTGTAGCTGATCGTACAGCGCATAGGGGATATAAGCCCTCGGCTTGTCGCCGTAGGCAACTTGGGAAGCGCCGTCTGTTTCCGGCTGCACCACACCTGCCACAAGACAGGGCGTATCATTGACAATGACTTCCATGCCGCTCACTTCAGACGAACCGAACAGTTGCCATGCCAGCTTCGTGTCCAGTACCACCCTGTCCTGCATCAGGTCATCAGCTTTCAGGTAGCTGCCGTCCGCTAGGCGCATCGGGTGCATCGTAAAGAAATCCCCGCTGACCGCAGTCACCACCGCAGAAGCCGCATTCCGGCGGTTTCCGGTCAGTTCCATTTCCCCGATCTGCGTGCTGTAGGCACTGTACCAGAGGCGGGTATCCTCCTCTGCTTTGAGAGATGCTGTCACCAGCGCAGCATCCACAGTATCAGAAATGCCGCTGATGCTCTCCTCCGTAAAGCCGCTGTCTCTGCTCAGGAATACGCTGATCTGTGCATAATCCTCCTCACCGCCTGCTGCCCAGCGTTCCGCAGCTTTCTGGCTGTCCAGCCCGGCAGCAAGCGTGGCGCTGATCTTGGCAGCAGTGAAACACAGGACGAGGAACACCAGCGCACAGATGAGCCGCAGTGCCTGTTTTTTCGTCACCCTCATGCTCAGTCCTCCATCCGCACCTGCTTACCGGGTGTCAGGGGCTCTTCAGAAGCTGTCACGACAAAATCGGAATAGGTCACATCCCCCTGCACAGCGCTGTTGGTCTCATCCGAAGCCAGCACTGTGATATTGGCACGGCTCACATAGTAGCGGTTGCCGAGCGGGGTAGATCTGGAACGGACAACGAGGACAAATTTCCCGTCATTGTCCTCCATAATGGAACTGGACGGCACAACGCAGTCATAGCTGTTGCTGGAGCAGTTGATCGAAAGCGACAGCATCTCGCCGACTGTCACATCACTGCCGGTAATGTCAAAGGTCAGTATCTTGCCGGAGCTTCCCGGTTCTTCCGTGTTTGCCTTTGCGCTGACAAGCTTTGCGGTCAGGTCGGAATAATAGCCGTTTGTGATGTCCGCCAGCGAACCGATGCTGACTTTCCGTGCCTGTTCTGCCGTCACGGAAAACTGCACCGTATACCCTGCATCCGTCAGGGTGATCTCAGCAAGCACCATGCCGTCCGTCACTTCATCGCCTGTTACCGCATTGACCGTGCTGACAACACCCGCATTCTTGCTCTTGACCGTGACAGTTCCGGAATTCTTTTTCAGCTCTTCCAGTTCTGCTTTTTGCTTTTCAATGTCAGCTTGCTTGGTCTGTAGGTCAAGGTCTCCGATCTGCTGTGTCAGTTCATCCGCTTTCTGTGTCTCCGCCAGCGTGATCAGAAGCGTCTGCACAGTCCGTTCCTGCTGGGTCACAGCATCTTCGAGTGCCGTGATGTCCATAGCTTCTCCGCTGCTCCCCTGCTGGTTGTAAGCATTGAGTACCGCAGCCGCTGCATCTGCCTGTGCATTGGCTGCATCCATATCCCGCTGAATGGCAGCGGTCACACCGGAAATGGCATCGTTCAGGGCTTTGTTGGCATTTCGTTCGGCTGTTTCCGCATCGTTCACAGCCGTCTGTGCCTGTGCGATCGCTGTTTCCTGCGCCTGTATGCCTGTCAGGGCAGCAGCAGCGGCATCCGCATCCTCACGGGCATAGCGTGCTGTCTGTTCCGCATCCTCCATGGCACGCTGCAGCGTGATGTCCTGTGTATTGGCTTCATAATCCGCTTTTGCCCGTGCATAGGCAGTTTCGGCAGTTTCAGCAGCACGTTCCAGCTCCTGAATGGTCGCCTGTTGTTCGGCTGAGGTCACGGTCAGGGCAGCTTTTTTGGCTTCGAGGTCTGCCTTTGCCTGCTCGAGAGCATCCAAAGCGGCATCGTGAGCCGCCTTTGCCGCTTGCAGACCGCCCGTATAGGCAGCCGGGATGCCGTCTGTTTCTCCGCTGCCCGCAAGGGTCAGATATCCGGTCAGCTCCGTAATGTGTTCAGCCGCTTTCTGGGCATCATCTGTTGCCTGTTTGTAGGCAGCATCAGAGATCTTGCCGGTGGTATTTTTTGCTGCATTCAGGCGATGGATCGCGATCTGCAAGTCCTCCCGTGCAGCGGCGATCTCCTGATTTTCCTTGGCATAATCCGGCACAGCGGTCAGCAGTGCTTTCTGGTATTCCAGTTCCGCCGCCTCAATGGCAGCCTCCGCTTCCTTGACAGCTTCATCATTCTGAGAGGCATCCAGCACGAAGAGAGGGTCGCCTGCCTTGATCTCATCACCGACTTTCACGGAAACACTGGTGACAGTGCGGTTTCCCTCGGCGACCACCTCGTATTTCTGATTTGCCATCACAATGCCGGAACCCCGTACTCGTTCCGTGATCGTGCCATAGGATGCGTACTGTGCCGAAACCGTCGGCAGACTGTAATTCAGGATCGTGTTAGAGAAAAAGGTCAGCACCAGAAGCAGTGCAAGAAAAATAATCAAAAATGTTTTGATATGCTCTCGCCTTTTGGCATTTTTATTCTGTTCTTCCATACTATGTCGTCCTCCCGTTAAATATGCCCGGTATCAGCCTTTTACGCCGCCGGAATAGGTAATGCCTTCCACAAGATATTCTTCGCCGTACAAAAACAGCAGCAGTGCCGGGATCATGTAGACGACCGCTACTGCAAATGCAAGCCCCACATCTCCCGCATTGATCTGCGAGAGGAACACGGACAGCGGATACTGTTCCTCCGAATCCAGCAGGATCAGCGGCTGTTCTACCATGTTCCAGTAGTCGATGAACACGAGCAGCCCCACCGAAAGCATGGAACTCCTGCACAGCGGCAGACAGATCTGCCAGAAGATCTGGAACTCCCCTGCCCCGTCCAGCCTTGCCGCCTCAAAATAGGCTTTCGGGATGCGGCGCATGACCTTTGTCAGCAGATACACGCTGAACGGTGAAAAGATGCCCGGCAGCACGATCGCCCACCGTGTGCCTAAAATGCCTAGAAAGTCCGAAACGAGATAGTTCGGCACGAGCGTTACCTGATACGGCATCAGCATCAGGATGATGTATGCAAAGAAAATGATCTCCCGGATCCGTCCCCGGTAGCGTGAGAACCCATAAGCTGTCACGGCTGCCAGAAAAATCTGGAACACCGTGATCGGTACGACCAGAATGACCGAGTTCCAGAATTTCAGCAGGTAGTCCGGGCTTTTGAACAGCACGGAACTGTACTGCGCAAGGCTCACGGAGTCCGGTATGAATTTCAGGTTCAGATCTTCGGAAATATAGGACTTCTTGTCCTCTGTGGCATTTTCGATCATAGCGCCGTAGTTCGCCATGATCTCCTTTTCCGTCATGAAAGAATTGCTGATCGTCAGCACAGTCGGCATGATAAACAGCAGCGCCGCAAACAGTGCCAGCAGAAACAGCAGTGCCGTGGCGATCTTTTCCTTTGCGTGACGGATGACAGGCGTTTTCATTCCTCCACATCCTCCCCATACTTACGTTCGATCAGGAACAGAATGCCGATGATGATGATCATGACAACAGCAAGCAGCACTGCCGCACTCGACAGTTTCTGATAGTCCAGTGAATTGAACGTATTATTCATGAAATGCTGGAGCAGGTACATGCTTTCATACGGGTAGTCTCCCGTCAGCAGGTATACCTCCCGGAACATCTTGAAAGAGCTGATGATGGATAAGATCGTCACAAACAAGATCGTCGGGGATAAGTACCGCAGCTTGATATGTATAAATTTGTACCAGCCGCCTGCCCCCTCCAGTTCTGCCACTTCCACAATGTCTCTCGGGATGCCGGCGATCGCCGACATGAACAGGATCATGTTGTAACCCAGTGTTTTCCAGAGGAACATGACCGTCAGTACCAGATACGACCATGAAGTCTTCAGCCAGTCTACTGGGGCAATGCCGAAAAGAGCCGTTACCTGATCAAGCGTGCCGTGGTAGTGAAAAATGACCTGCCACACCAGCACGACTGATGCGATCGGCACCATCAGCGGACACAGAAAACACGAACGCAGCCAGCTTTTGCCCGGTATTTTGGAATTGAGGGCAAATGCCATCCACAGGGACAGGATCACGGACAGCGGAACGGCGATCACGGAAAAGATCGCTGTATTCTTTGCTGCCCGGAGAAAGGCAGAGTTGCTGAACAGACCAATGAAATTCTGAAGCCCCACAAAATTGGCAAAGATCGGATTATCCAGCACAGAGTAATACATGACCACACAGAACGGGATAATAAAGAAGATCGACACACCGATCAGGCTCGGTGCAAGCCAGCTCCAGCTTTTGATACCTTCTGCGATATGCCGCCGGCGCTTTAGATTTGATTCCTGCAAAACTGCCACTCCCCTTTTACTTCGGTACTCTTATCATAACACCTTATCTATTTTTTGTCAAGGAATTTCAGGCTTTTAAGAAAAACTTAAACTCCCTGTTTTTCTATGTCTCTATCTATTAAGACACATTTGCGGCACAAAACCTGACACTTTTTTCAAAAAAATTTTGGAATACTACTTTTTGCACAGATCAAGTACAATGTTTTTGTCTATAATATACACAGTGCAAACGACAGATCTCGCAGACATACTTGACATACCTTCAAAAAAATGTTACAATGAAAATATGATATTTCCGGAGGTGTATGGAATGAAGGATGATCAGGTGTACGCTGCCATTTTTGATCAGGTGGTGCATACGTTGGAGGGATCGGGACAGACCCTTCCCTGTGCAAAGGAAACTTTTCTGCATGCCACAGAGGACGACCCGAACAGTGTGGACATTCTGGAACTGTCTCGTCAGAAGGATAATGCGAAATTTCTGGAAGAAGCTTACAGCCGCATACTCAAACGCACCATTGACGAAAGTGCTTTGCAGGCGTGGAACAGCAGTCTTGTGCTGCCGCCGGAGGAATTTCAAGCATTGGTCGTGCATACCATTGTCAGTTCCGAGGAATTCAGCGCTGCGCATGTGAGGCTCTATAATAACATCTATCCCCTGCAAAGGGCATTTACCGGAGCGCCGCCTGCTGGTTCTCCCGTGACGATGCCGGAAAAGCTGATGCGCATTTATCGGAAAATGCCTGCTCCCATGAAAAAGGCTGCCCGAAAAATGATGGGCGTAAAATAAAGCAAAGGATATTGTATATGAAAGTATATATTGATCTGACGAACCTGATGACTGTGAATTTCCTAACTGGTATCCAACGTGTGGTCAAGGAGATCGTTGTGCGGATGCTGGAAAACAAGACCCACGAACTTGTCCTGCTGGCATATTATCCCACCAGAAATGCCTACCAGAAGCTTGATAATGCGGCATTTTACGCCTGCTATGCCAATGGGGAGGACTGCAAAGAACGGATACGTACACCGGAGCATCTCGATTTTACGGAGATACCGCCCCGGTCGGTGTTTTTTGACATCGACAGCGTGTGGAACAGCAGGCTGAAACGCAGCTATCTGTACCCGCTTCTGAAACAGCGCAATGTACACATCATCACACATGTATATGACATTATCCCCATCACGCACCCCCAATACTGCCATGAAAACACGACTGTGAACTTTATGAACTATATCGGCGCTGTTCTGCAATATACAGACCTTGTCATTACCTCTGCACAGGCGACTGTAGAGGCACTGGACAAGCTGGCAGATTCGGTCGGGACAGAACGGAAACGGTGCAAAGTCGTGCCGCTCGGGAGCAATTTTTCGGACAAGGCTGTCTTTTCCCAGAAAGGAAAGCCTGACCCGGAGGTCGTGAAGATCACGGAAAACCGGAAGTATCTCCTGATGCTTGGAACGCTGGAACCCCGCAAGAACCACAGCCTTGTCATAGATGCCCTCGAAAGCGGACTTGCGGAACAAGGGATCTCTGCCATTTTTGCCGGGCGTATCGGCTGGAATGTGGAAGCACTGGAAAGCCGCATCCGGGATCATCCGCTGTACGGGAGATCCCTGTTCTTCGTGGAAAATCCGGATGACAGCACTGTGGATCATCTCTATAAGAATGCCTTTGCAGTGGCATTTCCGACCTTTAACGAGGGCTTCGGGCTGCCGATCATTGAGGCTTTCCACCGGGGAACGCCTGTTGTCGCTTCGGACATTGGTGTCCTGCATGAGGTCGCCGGGGCATTTGCGGACTATTTCGACCCGACAGACAAAGACGACCTCATCCGCTGTGTCAGCAATTTGCTCCATAATGAAGCTGCCTATGCTGCCCGGAAACAAAAGCTGACGGAATTTGTGCCATTCACATGGGATCAGTCGGCGGCAGCCATGGAAGAAGCCATTTCCACTGTTGCCAAAAAAAGTGCCTACACTCTCAAGACAACGCATATCCGGCAAATGGTCTGCCTGACTGCCCGGAACGAGGACATTCTTGCGACATTGCCATATATTGAGCATTTTATGCCCTTTATCGAGGAGATCGTTCTCTGTACCCCGGAAAAAAATGTGGATGAGCTGAAAGCTGCCTACAACGGCAGACTGACGCTGCAATTCCTGACTGACCCCCAGATCCTCAATGGGAAAGCACTCCCGGACGATCATGCCACCCGGAATTTCTTCCTGCGCTGTCTTGCCATGCGAAGCCCGGTGTTTGACGATGTATTTATCATGACGGATGACGATTATCGCCCGCTGCGGACGGTCACTGAGAGCGACTTCATCCGTGACGGTGCTTACCTTGCCTATTACTGCTATGACCTGAACGCTTGGATGGGTACCTACGGGCGACCGACTTCTTTCGACATCAGCATGCGAAAGACGCTTGCCTTTCTCAAAGAAAACAACTGCCCGACTTTGATGTATGCTTCTCACCAGCCTCAAGTCATTGACAAGCATATTTTCAATGCCATGACAGAACAGCATCCGGAGATCTGCACACAGGGACTCTGTGACTGGAGCACCTATTTCAATTATGGTATCAAGCATTTCCCGGAGCTGTTTGCGCCTGTTCCCTATGTTTCCATGTGCTGGCCAAGTGTGCGGAGCGACTGGAATGTATATGTGCAGCCGGAAAACTACCTGTTTGAAAATCATTATAGCCACCTCTATGGAGAACAAAATTATTTCCACGGGCTGCATGAGACGTTTCAGGCAGATATGGCAGAGGAAGATCAGGTGCGCATCCAGCGCTTTGCAGGCGAACTGCAAAAGCAAATGGAGGACAGGGCTGTCTATCGCTCCTACTGTGAAAGCTACTGGCTGCAATTCCGGGAAATGCCCTCTTTTGCCGCTGTGTATCACAAGGAAAACGGTGCATCTCTGCTGACACCGCTTTATGTACAGCTCCGGTGCGGCGGCTGGACAAGGATCCCGTTCACGTTTGACAGGGATATTCTCGAAAAAGCCGGTTCCCGCAAGATGCTGCTCTCCTACTGGTTCTCTGATGAAGCCGGGAACAACATCACCGAACCTGCCAAGTATCCGGTCGATCTGGAACAGCTTTCTTTCCTGCTCCCCGTTGCAACACCAGCTTTCCGGGAACGCTGTGTATTTGATCTCCGGCTGGTCTTGGAGGATAAGGATACAGCAGCCTCTGCCAGCATCAATTGTAACCTGATCTGACAATAGTAAAGCAAGGGATCTGAACCGGAAAGGAAGATCATCATGAAAGAGAAAGACCCTCACCGCAGTATCCTCATCAAGAGTATCCTGCTGATCGCTGCCCTGACTGCTGGTATCGTGCTGCTGTATGTACACAGTCTTACACCGCAGACCAACAAAAGCCATTCCATTAGCGCTGCTTCTTCGCAGGAGGAGACGTTCCCCTCTGTAGAAGTCACAGTTTCCGGGAATACCTACCGCTATGAAGGCAGTGAGGTATCACTGGATACCCTGCGGGAAAGTCTGAAGGCACTGGACACACAGATCATCGTGCATATCTTAGACGATGCTGCCTCTGAGGGATCCATCCAGAGACTGACTGAGGTACTGCGTGAAGCGGGACGGGGTTATTCTGTGGATACCTCTGTTGACAGGATCTCTTGAAAGGATGTACAGTATGGCTAAACTGACTTGTATTCTTGGCGGATGCGGTATGGGAAAGACCTATGCTCTGGAGCAGCGCATAAAGACCGATCTCCAAGCCGACAAAACAGTCATGGTGCTCGTACCGGAGCAGTTCTCCTTTGAAGCGGAAAATCGGCTGTATAGCCACCTCGGCGCAAGACTGTTCGACCGGCTGCAAACATTCAGCTTCGTTACGCTCTCCCACCACATCCTGCAAGCCTACGGCACAGCCTCCCGCACGACTTCCTATGCTTCGGAGCAGGAAAAGCTGATCTATCTCTATGAAGCTGTGAAGCGCTGTGCGAAAGAGGATCGGCTGCGCATTTTCGGAAAGAGAGACATGATCCCGGAAAGTCTTACTGCGCTCAGCGGTCTGATCACAAAGATACGGAAAGCAGGGCTGCGTGCAGAGCAACTGACGGATGCTGTTCCCGCACTCCCGGAACGGCTTGGCTTTAAGACACAGGATATTGGAAATATCCTAGCTGCCTATGATGCTATTCTCCAGGAAAATGGCAGGTGCGACAGTCTTGTGGATCTCACGGAAGCTGCCGGCATTGCGGCAAGAGAACAGTTTTTCAAAGATACGGTCCTCTATATCGATGAATTTGACAGTTTTACCGGCGACCAGTATCAGATGCTTGCGGTCGTTCTGGCACAGGCTTTGGATACCTGTATCGCACTGCGCTGCGACGATCCCCAAAAACCGCCTACTGGTATCTTTGTTGGCGGCAACAATACCTTTCAGCAGATGAAACGGATCGCCGAGCAGGAACTGCACATACAGACAGAGATACAGTTCTGCGATACCTATTATCGTTCTGCCCGGGATGACCTGAAAGCCGTTGGCACACAGATCCTCCGCCGGCATACAAAGTCCTTTCCCTTTCAGGGAAATGTCCATATCTTAGAAGCCGCTGACCCCGCTGCGGAGGTAGAATACATCTGTGCGGAGATCTCACGGCTCTTGGCGGAGCAGGGGGATACGCTGCGGTGCAATGACATTGCTGTCGCCGTCAGATCACCGGATGTCTATGTCCCCCTCCTCGAACGTGCTATGCAGCGGTATGCCCTGCCCTATGATGCCGCTTTTGAAAAGCCTGTGTTACATACCGATATGATCCGCTACTGCATGGGGCTGATCTCCATTCTCTCCGGCAGGGAGTGGCATACCGATACCATTCTCCTCTGCCTGAAAACCAACTTTTCCGGGTATCGTCAGAATACTGTCTCCATGCTGGAGCAGTATTGCTTTACATGGAGCATTGAGGGCGAGGACTGGGAGCTGCCGTTTTTCGGGGAAACGGCTGCAAATCCGGAACGTGCCGCACACTTTTCCGGTGAAGAGATCGAGAAACTGCGTCAGGATCTCCTTGCGGAAATGACAGAACTGCGCAAGCGCTGCCGGAAAGCATCCGCAAGGTTCATCTGCGAAGCGCTCCACACGCATCTATCTGGTAAAATGGAGACATACCCCCGCACACCAGAGCATGTCATGCTCTGGGATCTGCTGGCAGACATTTTGGACACGGTCGTAAAGGGGTTCGGGACGAAAGAAACGACTGTCTCCGAGATCCGTGACTGCATCCTGCTCCTGCTGCAAAGCAGCAGCTTTTCCCTGCCGCCGCAGACCCTTGACAGCATCCACATCGTGGATGCACAGACCGCACGGCTGAATGGCCCTCACATCGTCTTTGTGCCCGGTGTCTGTGCCGGGGAATTTCCGGGAGAAGTTTCCGGGAACGGTCTGTTCACGCAGACGGAACTCAATACGCTCGAAGCACACGATCTGCGCATTTCCCGCCTGCTGCCGGAGCTGCATTCGGATGAACTGCTGATCGTCAACAAAATACTGGCCTCCCCCTCGGAAAAGCTGTACCTGACCTATCCCCTGCTCACATCGGAAAATGAAACGGCTGTACCCTCTCCGATCATTGACGAGGTGAAAAGCATGCTGGACGATCTTGCTTTTCCGGAGGAACAGAAGCTGTTCCGGAAAGACAGCGATCTGCCGATCACCTTTTATGTGTACACCCCGGCATCTGCCTACTACCAGTACGTGCGCCATCTGAAAGAAGATACCCCCGAGACTGCTGCGCTCCGGGAGATCCTTTCTCAGGATCCTGCCTATGCTGCCCGCATCGACCGGCTGGTCAAGGTCAATACGCTCCCGGATATTTCACTGAGACCGGAATACATGCAGCCCCTTCTCGGAACGAAACTGCTCCTGTCCCCTTCCGGGGTGGAGGAATTCTATACTTGTGCATTCCGCTATTTTTGCAGATACTGCCTGAAACTGTATGTCCCGGAACGGGTGGAGCTTTCTTCACGAAGCATCGGCAGCTTTACCCATTACTGTCTGGAACAGATCCTGCGGCATACTGACCCGGGGCTTTTCGTTCACATGACCGTACCCGATCTGGAAACAGAGATACGGCAGCTTTCTGCCCAGTACAGCCAGCTCCATTTTTCAGAGGCAATGAAACGGGACGGGCGGTTCCAATTTAATTACCGCATGACGGAACAGACCATTCTGACACTGCTCCGGCAGCTCCAGCAGTCGATCGGTACCAGCCAGTTCAGCCCTGCTGCCTTTGAGGTCGGCATCACCGAAGGACCCGGCAAGAATGAGTTCCCTGCCCTCTCTCTCCGGAACGGAGCAATTCTTTGCAAGGGAAAGATCGACCGGGTGGACATTTGCCATACGGATGCAGGAGATCTGATACGTGTCATTGATTATAAGACCGGACAAAAAGCATTTTCTCCCCTGAAACTAAACGGCGGACTGGATATGCAAATGCTGATCTATCTCTTTGCGCTCAAACAAAGCGGTGCTTTCGGGAATGCCGTACCGGGCGGCGTTCTCTATATGCCAAGCGGTCAGGTACAGGCAAACGCCTATGAGCTGCGCAGCTCCGATAGCCTGCCCTATCCGGATATCCTGAAAGGCTTCTATCAGATGAAGGGACTGATGCTGGACAGCTCCATGCCGCTGATGGAACCTGAACTGGGGTATGCCGCAGTGCCTGTCATGGACTGCAAGGATGAGGATGAACTGTTTCACCTCACGCAGGAGCAGATGCAGCATCTGGAACAGCATGTGGAACAGAAACTCTGCGATATGGCAGACGCTCTGCATGCCGCAAATATTACCGCTTCTCCATATCTCATGCAGGAGTACACGCCATGTAAGTCGTGCAGCTTCTCCGGCATATGCGGCAGATCTTCCGAAAACACACGTACCATGCACCAGAATGAGAAAGCCGAGGCACTGAAAAACGTATTTGGATCTTCCGGAAAAGAGGGAAAACTGTGATAAACTGGACACAACAGCAGGAGGAAGCTATCACTGTAAGAGGCAGGAGCGTCATTGTTTCCGCAGCAGCAGGCAGCGGCAAGACGGCAACACTCGTGGAAAGACTGCTGCGCATCCTTTCCGATCCTGTAGAGCAGGTACGGGCTGACAGTATTATCGTTGTCACCTTTACAAAGGATGCGGCAGCGCAGATGAAACGGCTTCTGATCGAAAGGCTGACCAAAGAATTGCAGGATCTGAGCAGCTCGGCGGATACAGAACGGTATGCATGGCTTTCCAGACAGAGACTGCTGCTTGGTTCTGCCAAGATCTCCACCATTCATTCTTTCTGCTTTGATCTGATACGGGAGCATGCCGATATGATCGGTATTTCCCCGCAATTCGGTATTGCCACTCCTGCGCAGGAAAGCCTCTACCGCAGCCGTGCCATTGCACAGGTATCGGCACAATGGGCTGTGCAGCGGGAAGCGGACTTGAAAACACTGTTCGACCATTTCTGCACCCGTGAGGAATCGGAACTGTCGGGGATCATTCTGGAGCTCGCCAATTATCTGGATTCGCTTGCGTTTCCGATGCTCTGGCTGGACAGGGCGGATGCGGTCTGCATGGATGAGGACACCTTTTTTGAAAAGCTCCGGGACGGATTTGTCAGCGGTATGACAGATGTTCTGAAACTGGCTGACTTTGCACAGATAGAAGCAACGAAAGCAACGGTCAAGATCCCAAACGTGTTCCTCAGCAAAGTACAGGGCGACAAGGCGGCTCTGCGGCAGCATCAGCAGTTCGTAGCCGGTGCAGCCAAGGATGAACTGCTGCAAGACCCCTATCAGCAAAAGGCTGTAGTGGCTGATTTCCCATCCCGTACTCGAGTTGCCAAAGATCGTCAGGAAAGCAAAGGCATCTGCAAACAGCTTTGCAGTCTGTATACACAGCGCTATGATGCCCTGACAGAACAGTATCTTGCCCCCATGCGCTATTTCACGGAAGATGCTGCCATCCAGAAAAAAATCATTCCCCTGCTGACTGCCTTTATCCGGGACTATCTGGAATACTTCACTGCGGAGAAAAGACGGCAGAATATCCTCACTTTCTCCGATGCAGAACAGATCACACTGGAGCTGCTCGGGGAGGCTGACGCAGACGGCAAGCTGCACAGGACACCGCTTGCAGAAGCACTTTCCAAACAGTATGCCCTCATCATGGTGGACGAATATCAGGATACCAACAATAAGCAGGACTGTATTTTCAAACTCTTGAGCAGATCGCCGGTCATTGACAAAGACGGGCTGCACTACGGGAACAATGCCTTTCTGGTCGGTGATGTCAAGCAGTCTATTTACAGTTTCCGCCGGGCAAATCCGGATAATTTCCGGCAGGTGCTCAGAGAAAGCAAGCCGCTTGCCGCATGCGGAGAAACGGACATGGGACTGATCTACATGAATCAGAATTTCCGCAGCTCCCACGGTGTGCTGAATTTTGTCAATGCCCTCTTTCAAAGGGTCATGACGCCCCGCTGCGGTGAAGTCACCTATGACGAAAGAGAACAGCTCAATTACGGCTCATCGCTCTACAACGAGGACAGTTTCCTGACGACCGTACTGCTGCCGCAGACACAAGACGGCAGAAAAGGCACTGTAGCTCCGCAGGCAAAATGCATTGCTGACACGATCCGGAAAATGCTGGATGATAAAGTACCGGTCATGCAGAACAATGCCCCGCCCCGCCCCTGTGAAGAACAGGATTTCTGCATCCTGCTGCGCTCGGTCAGCGCCACCTTTGCTTCTGCTGTGATCAATGCCCTGCAGGAGCAGCATATCGCTGTCAGCAGCGATTCAGAGATCGATCTGCTTGCTTTGCCGGAGATCCACCTGATGCGAAGCCTACTGCAAATACTGGACAATCCCTTGACAGATACAGCTCTTGCAGAAGTGCTGCTCTCACCCTTATATGGAGCTACTGCTTCCGATCTGGCGCAGCTCAAGATCATCGGGGATCGCAGCCGTCTTTTTTTACAGATCACCGCTGTGGCAAATATCCAGCCGCCCTCACAGGAGATCATACCCCTACAAACAAAATGTATCCATTTTCTGGAACAGTTCTATGCTCTGCGGGATATTGCCAGAAAGCTGCCGCTGGAGGAATGTATACGGGAAATTTACAGCCTGACGGATCTGATCTCTCTGCAAAGTCTTTATGAGGATGCCGCAAAACGCCGGGCACATCTGGAGGCTTTTGCCTCACAGGCTAAGGAATACAGGACACATACCGATCTGAAAACACAGGACTGCCTCAGCGGGTGGCTTCGTTATCTGGAAAGACTGACTGCCAAGGGAGAACAGATGCCTTATAAGGAAGTCTCTGCCAATGGCGGATGTGTTACCCTGAAAACCATCCATAAGTCCAAGGGGTTGGAATATCCGTTCGTATTCGTGGCGAACCTTGATAAAAAATTCAGCAAGAACCCTGAAAGATCATGGATACAGGCATCTGAGGACGGCTTGCTCGGTCTGCATATCCTAGACCGGACACGATGCCTGAAATTCGACACTGCCGCTTTCCGTTACCTGCTTGGAAATATCTACCAACAGCAGCGCAGTGAAGAAATGCGTCTGCTCTATGTAGCACTTACCCGTGCCAAGCAGCAGCTCTTTCTGGTCATGAACGAGATCCATACCAGCGGAAAATATGAGACCAGATCCCAAGATCTTGGTGCGCTGTTATCCAATTATCCGGGTGCGGCAGATCTGCTCATCCCCTATGCAGGCAATATGCAGGACTGGCTGCTGTACTTCCTGCTGTCTGATCACAGAGAAGCGCAGCATTTGCTCGATGCCATGGATGAGAGCGAAAGCAGCAGCTCACATATAGCGGCATACAAAGTCTGGACACCCGAAAGCGCCCTGCCTGCACAGCCTGAAGAAGTGCCGGAACAGGCAGTCTCCGCTGCAGTGGCTGATCCTGCTATTGTACAGCAGCTCCGGAAACAGCTTGCTTTCCGCTACACCTCTCCCCTGTCCCAGCTTGTCGCCAAGCACAGCGTCACGCAGCTTGCTCACCCAAACAACAGCCAACTGATCCCGCTGCGGCAGCCGCAGTTTACCAAACAGACCAAGACTGGCACACTGAAAAAGCTCAAAGGTGCGAGCCGTGGTACAGCCGTTCACAAGATGCTGCAATACATGGACTTCGCCAGTGCCGCCCAAGACCCTGCTGCCGAGCTGAAACGGCTTCAGGAAGGCGGTTTCCTGAATGAAGCAGAGGCGGAAGCAATTCCCGAGGAAAAGCTGACAGCCTTCTTTGCGAGTGCGCTGTATGCCCGCATGGCAGCCAGTCCTCAGGTTTTCAAGGAAAAGCAGCTCTTTGTCCATATTGCCGACCTTGCACTGCCGGAACATTCCCTGCTCGCACAGCAGTATGCAGGCACAGAGGGTTCACTGATCGGCACGATGGATCTGATCTTCAAGGAAGCAGATAGCTGGGTGCTGGTAGACTATAAGACCGACTATGCAACAAAGCCGGAACAATTATTGGACGATTATGCGCTGCAGATAGGTCTGTATCAGAAAGCAGCGGAACTGCTGTTCGGCGAACCTGTCAAAGAAGCCTACCTCTACAGCTTCGCACTGGACCGGGCGATCCCGGTCGATCTGGAAAAGATCACTTATTGAGGAGGACGCATCATGCAGAAGCTTCTGGATGACTTGTTTGAGCATTGTCTGGAAAATGGCGATTTTGTAGGTGCAAATGCAGCCGTCTACCGGGACGGCATATGCCTGTATGCCAATTCTTTCGGCATGGCTGACCGGGAAGCCGGACGTGTGATGACACCGGACACGATCTTCCGCATCTACTCCATGACAAAGCCTGTAACGGCTGCAGCGGCTTTGCAGCTCATGGAGCAGGGCAAACTGCATCCGGATCTCCCGGTAAGCTGGTATCTGCCCTGCTTTGCGGAAATGCAAGTCAGTCAAAGCGACGGCACGACCCGACCTGCCCGTGAGATGCTCCGTGTGCAGCATCTCCTGAACATGACATCCGGCTTGCCCTATGCCGGGGACAGCACCCCTGCCGAAAAAAGCGTGAAAGCCATTTATGAGGAAATGACACGCCGCCAAAAAACCGATCATCCCATGGATACGCTTGCCTTCTGTGAGCTTCTTTCCGCTCTGCCTCTCGAATTTGAACCGGGTACGCACTGGAAATATGGTACATCGGCAGATCTGCTGGGCGGTGTCATTCAGGCGGCAAGCGGCATGGGATTCCGGGACTATCTGAAACAAAATATCTTTGCACCGCTTGGCATGGAGGATACGGATTTTTACGTCCCCACCGAAAAGCAGGAACGCCTTGCGGCTGCCTACACTTATGGGGAAACGGGGCTGGTGCGGGACGATGCCCATTATTTCGGGCTAAATGATCTCCGGACAAAGCCTGTGTTCATTTCCGGCGGGGCAGGGCTGACTTCTACGATCGGGGACTATGCTAAATTTGCCAATGCGCTTGCCAACGGCGGAACGACCAAAGACGGCATCCGCATACTTGGCAGGCAGGCTTTTGACTATCTGCGCACACCGCAGGTGACTGGGGAACAGTTCCGACACGATCAGGACTGGGATCCTCTGCGTGGATACAGCTACGGCTGTCTGGTACGGGTGCTGACGGACAGATACGGGGCAGGCACACTTGCCTCCCCCGGTGAATTCGGCTGGGACGGCTGGACGGGGACGTATTTCTGCGTTGACCCGGCAGAGAAGCTGACCATCCTGTTTATGATCCAGACAGCCTGTGCAGGCACAAGCTATGCCGTCAAGATGATGCGGAACATCGTTTATGGAAGTCTGTGACAAATTGCTGCCAAAAACAAGCAGCACCCTGTCTGAGGTGCTGCTTTTCTATCACGATCGTCTTAGCCGATGACCACAAAATCGGATGAAACATAACCTGTCAAGCCGTTCCATGAAACAACATACCAGTTATTGACCGAACCGTAGACTGTCACTGCTGCCCCGTTCGGAATGGAAGCTAAAATGCCGGCAGCCGTGTTCGGATAGCTTCTTAAATTCAAGCCCGAACCGTCCGTCACGACCACGCCACGCACCACTGCCACCGGTGTCACAAATGGGATACCAAAATAATCGCAAAGCGATTCCACCAGATTTGCCGCAATGGCAGTCAGGTCATCCCGTATCCACTGTGCATCCTCCGGGTTGTCATGATACCCAAGCTCGCAGAGTACGGCGACCGCATTCGTCTGCGTCACCTCTCCTAAAGTCGTCGTGGGGCGGGAAGATACTTTTTCCGGGAGCGGGTATACGTTCTTGAGGTTGTTGGCAATAATTGCCGCAAGCTTTTCGCTTGCCATACTGTACGGAGAATAGTAAATATCCACACCCCGCAGCTTCCCGGAAAGGCTTTCCGGTGAAGCATTGGAATGCAATGCTAAATGCACATCATAATTGTCCGCATTGGAATCGGAGATCGCTCCGGTCACATTCCGGTCAGGGTCATTGCGCACATAATTGATACCGCTTGCCCGCAGGTAAGGCTCCATGCGGTCGGCAAGCAGGTTCATGTACTGTTCCTCCGTGCCGCCGCCCGTGTAGGAATTCCACTCCTGCGTTGAGGGGCTAAGAAATACTTTCGGCATAGTACAGACTCCTTTGTAAGAAATATAGGGTATTCCCTATCTACATACTATGCCGTATGCGTTATTTTGTGCCGAAAATTCTGTCGCCTGCATCACCAAGACCGGGGATGATGTACTTGTCATCATTCAGTCCCTCGTCCATTGTTCCGCAGTATATATCCACATCCGGATGCATCTTGATGAGATGAGAAGCCCCCTCCGGAGAGCTGAGGATACACATGAACTTGATATTCTTGACACCGATTTTTTTCAGCTCTGTAACAGCGGCACAGGCTGTGTTCCCGGTCGCCAGCATAGGATCGACCAGAATAACATCCCGTTCCGCAATGTCATCCGGCAGCTTGCAGTAATACTTGACAGGATCATGCGTCTGCGGATCACGGAAAATGCCGATATGCCCGATCTTCGCCGCCGGAACAAGCGAGGTCACACCCTCGATCATGCCCAGTCCGGCACGCAGGATCGGCACAAATGCCAGCTTATGCCCGGAAACGATCTTCGTCCTTGCCATGCAGAGGGGCGTTTCCATTTCGATCTCCTTAAGGGGAAGATCCCGTGTCGCCTCGTAGCAGATCAGCATTGCCGTCTCCGAAACCAGTTCCCGGAATTCCTTCGTACCCGTATTCTTATCCCGCATCAATGAAATTTTATGCTGGATCAAGGGGTGGTCTATTACATGTAAATTTGCCATGGTCGTTCCTCCCATTATTGATTATTTTCCAAAGCTGTGATCAGATCGACACGGCGCTTGTGTCTGCCGCCCTCAAAGGGGGTCTCCAAGAAAATATCCACAAGCTCCAGTGCCAGCCCTGCACCGATGACACGCTCACCCATGCAGAGGACATTCGCATCATTATGCAGCCTTGTGTACCGAGCCGAAAAGCCATCGCTGCATACGGCTGCACGGATGCCCTTCATCTTATTCGCAGCCATACTCATGCCAATGCCCGTCCCGCAGAGCAAAATACCCTTTTCTGCTTCACCGGACTGGATCTTCTCACAAAGGCTCTTTGCGACATCCGGGTAATCACACGGTGCGCCGTCCGTGCCGATATCCACAAGATCCCATTTTTGTTCTGCAAGATGCGCCATGATCGCTTTTTTAAGCGAAACGGCAGCATGATCACAGCCTATCACGATCATATCCAAACATCCTTTCCCGTTACCTGTCTGTTTTCTTTTTCTGGATCTGTACTGCCTGCAAATAGGAAGCTGTCAGCTCTGCCGCTGTGCCGGGTCTTTTTTTTTCAGCACACAGGCAGATACCCGCAGCCGACTGCATCCGGAACAGTTTCGGGGCGAAAGCAAGGGAAGTTCCGGTATACTGTGCCGCAAATTCCTCTGCCCCCTCCCCTGTCAGGACAGTATCCTCCGTGAGCAGCGCTGCGATCTCCGGAACGGTCAGCAGGGCATCTTCCGTGACACGCTGCAAGCCTTCTGCATCTCTCCGGAACAGTGCCGCATAGAACAGATCAGCCCTTGCGTGCAGCAGCGGCAGCACTGCAGGCGCAAATGGCAGCCGTCCCGCCAAAGCCTCCAGTGTAGAAATACCGATACAGCCCACCCCGGAAGCCAGTGCCATTCCCTGCACCGCTGCAATGCCGATACGCAGCCCCGTATAGGAACCGGGACCGACCGCCACAGCAAGGCAGTCCAGTTCCTGCACTGTCAGACCGCATTCTTCGAGCAATGCCTTGCACATCGGCAGAATGACCTGCGAATGCGTCCGGTTCGTATAGATAGTATGCTCTCCCAGCAGCAGTCCGCCGTCAGTGACCGCAACGGAAGCGACCTTTCCGGAAGTATCAATGCCTAATATCCGCAAAACGTTCCTCCCCTTCCGCTGTCAGTGTGATGCGCCGCTCCGTATCACCGAGACGTTCCAGTCTGATTTGAATGGTATGCGGCGGCAGGGCATTCGGGATATGCTCCGACCACTCCACAGCGAACACGCTTTCCTCCGGGCGGTGATCATAGAAACCGGTCGTTTCCAGCTCTTCCTCACTGTCGATGCGGTACATATCGAAATGCACCAATTGCAGCGGCGGCTGCCCGTAGCAATGCACCAGCGCAAATGTCGGTGATGTCACAAGATCGTCAATGCCCATGCCAAGCGCCAGTCCCCGTGTAAAGGTCGTCTTTCCAGCCCCCAAGTCACCACGATAGGCAAGCACATCCCCTGCCTGAAGCTGCCTGCCGATCTGTTCTGCCAAAGCAATGGTTTCCTCCGGACTGTAAGTTACCCACTGTAAAGCCATCAGAACAGCCCCTTGATATTGCCCTCGTTGTCGCAGTCGATGTTATAGGCAGCAGGCTTCTTCGGGAGACCGGGCATTGTCATGATGTCGCCCGTCAGCACGACCACAAAACCTGCGCCCGCAGACAGCCGCACATCCCGCACGGTGATCGTGAAGTTTTCCGGCTTGCCGAGCTGCTTCGGGTCATCCGAAAGCGAATATTGCGTTTTGGCAATGCAGACAGGTAAATGCGCATAACCCAATTCTTCGATCTCAGCAAGTGCTTTCGCAGCAGACGGCAGGAATTTCACACCGTCTGCCCGATAGATCTCCTTGGCAATGATCTCGACCTTTTTGGCAATGGAACATTCATCCGGATACAGCGGTGCAAACTGCTCGTTGCCGCCGCACATTTCGATCGTATCGCAGACTTTCTGTGCCAGATCCTTGCCGCCTTCTCCGCCCTTGGCAAACACTTCGCACATGGAAGTCTCCACGCCGAGCTTTTTGCACTGATCCGCAATAAATTGCAGTTCTTCATCGCTGTCCGTCTGGAAACGGTTAATGGCAACGACAACAGGAAGGTGATATTTGAACATGTTTTCAATGTGGGTACGCAAATTGATGATACCACGCTTCAGCGCATCCACATCAGGAACGGTCAGTTCCGACTTTTCCACACCGCCGTTGTATTTCAGGGCACGGACAGTTGCCACCAGCACGACACAGGACGGTCTTAGTCCGCCATAGCGGCATTTGATGTCAAAAAACTTTTCCGCACCAAGATCCGAGCCGAAACCGGCTTCCGTGATGCAATAATCCCCCAGTTTCAGCGCAAGCTTTGTGGCACGGATGGAATTGCACCCGTGGGCAATATTGGCAAACGGACCGCCATGGATCAAGACCGGGGTATGTTCCAGTGTCTGGACAAGATTCGGTTTGAGCGCATCCTTGAGGAGAGCAGTCATTGCCCCTTCCGCATGGAGATCACTGGCGTAAACAGGTTTCCCATCCATATTGTAAGCGACCATGATCCTGCCAAGGCGCTGTTTCAGGTCAGCAATGTCTCTGGCAAGGCAGAGGATCGCCATGACCTCAGAGGCGACCGTGATCTGAAAGCCATCCTCACGGGGGATCCCGTTCATCCTGCCGCCAAGTCCGACCAGCACATTGCGGAGCGCACGGTCATTCATGTCCATGCAGCGCTTGAATAGGATACGGCGGGTGTCGATCCGCAGCTCATTTCCCTGCTGCAAATGATTGTCAAGGAGTGCGCAAAGCAGGTTGTTGGCAGCCGTCATGGCATGGATATCGCCGGTAAAATGCAGATTGATGTCCTCCATTGGAACGACCTGCGCATAGCCGCCGCCCGCTGCACCGCCCTTGATGCCGAACACGGGTCCGAGAGACGGTTCACGCAGTGCAAGCACAGCTTTTTTACCGATCTTCGCCATAGCCTCACCTAATCCCACACTCACCGTGGTCTTGCCCTCTCCGGCAGGGGTAGGATTGATGGCAGTGACAAGGATCAGCTTGCCGTCCGGCGCATCAGCAGTTTTCGCAAAGAGCTGTTCCGTGACCTTTGCCTTGTAATGACCATACGGTTCCAGCTCCTCTGGTGTGATGCCAAGTTCAGCAGCGATCTCGGTAATGGGCAGCATCTTTGCCTGCTGCGCGATCTCAATATCTGTAAGCATAGCAATGACCTCCTCCATGGGTCTCAGGATATATCTATTATAGCATATTGTCCTGATAAAGTCAATGACATTAGCTAAATTTTTAGTGTTTTCATTCTATAAACGGCGTTTTTTCTGTTCAAACTATTGACCAAACAGAAAGATCATGCTATAATATAATCAATAAAATGTTTCTCAAATAAGGGAGGTTTTTGGGTATGTTAAGAAAAAACTATGCAGTCTGCTCCTCGCAGGGGTAATGGCTTCCGACTTTCTGTCAGGCGGTCTGCCGGAGCAGGGAGAAAACAGGAATGTCGGACAGATACTTGCCGGGCTTTGGCTCGATGCGGAGCCGATGACGGCAAGTGCGGCAGGCAGTTTCCGCCGGGATGTCTCTAACGAAGCGCCGATGTGGATCGTTCACATTGATTCGTGGAACTATGCCGACCCGGAGAAGATCATCGACCTTGTGCCGGGGGATATCCTGCCTTATGTCGTGTTCAATCTGTCTCTCTCCATCAACTGGAGCAGCACGGAACACCGCTGGCTGATGGTGCAGGACGGTGTGGAATGTGCCCGTTCCTGGATGAAAGCCTGTGCTGATAAGGGTGTCTGGACGATGATCCAGCCAGCGAGCGGCGGACAGTGCCATTTCCCTGACTACGGTGCAGATGAAGATCTGGACAATACGATCTTCGGGGAATTTTTCCGGGACTATCCGAATTTTCTCGGCTATAATTATTGTGAACAGTTCTGGGGTTTTGCATCGGCGGATTTTCCTGTGACCTATCAGCAGAGGTATGACCATTTCTCCGCATTGCTGAAACTCTGCAACAAGTACGGCGGCTATCTCGATATTAGCTGGTGCGAGAACCAGTGGGGTTCACAGCTCAACCCGATCGCTATGCTGAAAACCAATGCCATCTGGGAAAAGGCGAGCCGCACCTATGCGCAGAACCTCATTTTAGAGGAAAAAAACACGCAGTCCGGCTATATCTCCGCTGTGGAAAGTGAGGTATATGGAGCATATATCTCCGGGTATTGCGGCAATTTCGGCGTGCGCTGGGACGATACGGGGTGGACTGACTACCCGTGGAACGGCGGCGACCTTGACCCGCAGACCAAAGATCAGTATCGGCTTTCCACAGCGTTGCCCATTCTCATGGAACGCATGGAGCAGAATGGCATGACGGTCGTGGACGGTCCGGAACTGATCTGGGCTGACTGCATCAAGGAGAACTGGACGACGAAGGATGCAGATGGCTACGAAGTCCGGAGCTGGTCTTTCTATGATCAGTTTGTCAATGACTTCATCGGCATTTACCGGAAGTTTATTGACGGCTCGATCCGCATCCCCACACGGGAAGAGGTCATCGAACGCACGAAAGTTGTTGTGATCCAAGACGTGAACAGCGGCAGCAACGATGAGAAATACTGCATCTGCAAGAATATGTTCGAGGGGCTGTACCGTGCGGATAAGGACGGCGACCTCAAAGACAATCATAACCCCTTCAAATCGACCGGACGTTATCAGACGATCCCTGTTGTATATGCCCTTACAGATGACCTTGCCAAGTCGATCCCGGTACAGATCAAACAGTCCGAGATCGCTGCACGCTGGAACTCCATCGAGGCAAAGCAGGAGGAATCCAACACGCTCTATCCGTCTGAATATTGGGGCAACTGCTATGCCGGGCGGAATGAAAACACATGGGTAACTTACGATCCATTCAAGACCGACACGGAGGCTGGCGGCTATTTACAGCTCAAATACAACACCTGCAAGGAGTTGGAAGTGAAATATTCCCGCTATGGTTCGGGGCTGATCAATGAATATGCCGACCACATTGACTTCTGGCTGGATAATTACGATGAAGAGGCGGCTGACACGCTGAAAACGGACGTTTTCAAAATTTACGGCTGTGCGGAAGAGTCTACATTCACCTACAAGGATACAGGCATCCGGCAGCCGGAAAGCAAGCTGTCCGCATCGTATGCAGACGGGACATTTACACTGATTGTAGCGCACAACGGACCGGTGGACATCCGTGTGAACTGTTCCGGAACGGAAACAGACAGGCTGACTGCCTATCAGGAAGCCAAGCAGAGTGCGCCGGCATTCCCGGAATTTTACACGGGTATCCGTCAGTATGAAGCGGAGAATTTCGACCGCATGAACATCGAGGGCAATGTCACCAATGCCTGCACGAGCGGTGTGACCGGCTGCTGGGGACAGGGCTTCATGAAATTCGGTACGAAGGACACGGCGGCTGTGCGTGACTATGTGAACACCACAAAGGCAGGCACATTTGATTTGGCACTGCGGTATTCTGCGGTCTCGGATATTGACAGCACGGCGCTCTATGTAAATGGGGAAAAGTTCAAAGACCTTACCCTGAAAAGCACCTCTTTTCATGGAATACTCTCCGCAATACAAGAAATATCTACACTTATTTTATCCAATCCGCATTCCATTGTTTTGAATAAAATGATTTTAAAGAATCAATATCATAACTTCTGTCAAGATATATCACTTCATCTACAATATGTCTGATAAAAGTATCACTGCCGGATGGAAGAACGATCAAAGCCCCATTATCCGTTAATTCTCTGAGACACTTCAATAAACTTGAACCACACATCTGATAATAAAAATCACTTGGTTCATATGGAGAAAAATAAATTCTCCTATTCATGGCATATCCCAGAGCAGCAGCTGCACGCCAGCGTTCTCCACTAAGATGAATGAATTTCCGGTCATACCGTCCGGGAGTAAGTCCAAATCGTTCTGCTAAATCCCGGAAATACATACTGCTTGATGCGGTCTTCAAAGCTTTTTCAATCGATTTTCTGACAATCTTATTTCCATAATTTTCTCGATAAGGTTCTAAATTCCAGCTGATTTTCTTTAGCTCATCCTGAGAAATCAAACTGCCATTGAAGAGTATTTTTACGTTATCAAATGTAACTCTTCCTCCGAGAAAGTAGGAAAGGAATTCACAACCTTGACCATATTCACTTACTAAACCATAAATTTTACCACTTTCAAAGGATAAGTCGCTGTAATACCAAGTATCATTCAATAGTGAATCGTATGCTGTTATGATTGATCCGCATGATGAAGTATCTATTTTTATTTCAAACGCATCTATATTCATTTTGTTGTACCTCTGAATATCGCTAATATCTCATCAGTTCATACCCGTTCTGAGTGCTTTGCGATCAGTTCTCAAAACATCCATTACCAATTATATACTACCCTGTTGAAAAAGTCAATAGTTTTCTGAAAAAAGCAGGCACTTCTCACTTGAGAAGTGCCTGCTTAGCCTGCTGCATTAGTCTTTCGTTTTTACTTGAAACTTCTATATGCCTACTGTTCTAAAAGACAAGGAAAATCGTGGTGACTGGTCGATCTATGAGGACTTCGGGGAAGGCTCTGTGCTGTTCGGTGACCGTGATATTACTATTGCCTCTCTCCCGGCAAGATTGAAGGGCGCAGAAGCTGTGCGGACAGCGTGCGATTCCAAAATGTATGAGAAGGCACTGGGCACATTCACAGCCGGTGCGGATATGACGCTTTACATTGCAACAGATACGAGAGTGGTAGACATGGGGCTGCCGGACTGGTTTGCTGACCTGAAAGCGGGTGAGACATTCACTCTCGGTACGAACGGCGGAAACGGAAGCAACGTCTGCTACATTGCCCTTGCCACGGGGCGCAGCATTCGTGGAGATGTCAATGCGGATGGGAAATTTGACATGGCGGACATCGTTCTGATGCAGAAATGGCTGCTTTCTGTGCCGGATACGGAGCTTGCGGACTGGAAAGCAGGCGATCTTTGGGAAGATGAGTGCATCAATGTGTTTGATCTTGCCGTCATGAAAAAAAACTGCTGACCGCTATGCGGTAAATTGACACGATCCACATAATGATCGGATGATGCAAACAAGACCGGCACAGGTTCCTCTCTGTGTCGGTCTTTGGCTTTTTCTGACAAGATAGGGCGTTCTTTAGATAGTATCTATCCTAATTACCTGTTTCAGGATCTCGTTCCTAAATTCTTCCTGTGTCATTATGATCCCTCCGTTTCTTTATGATCCCTCCGTTTCTTGATATTCAAAGAAAATATCCATTGATGATACATTTCCTTCATCATTAACTGATAAAAGGATCCGCTTATCTGGAACGTTATAATAGTAGGCAAGCTTATGACTATCCGTCCATTCAGAAGGCTGCCCCCATATCGCATAAACCTGTTCCATGGAAATGCCCTCCTGAACACCTTGTACAAATATGTTCTCCGAAAAAACTATGTACACGACAGGATGATCATTCGTATGATCCTCAGTAAGGACATGATAAAATTCTAAAAATGATACTTTATCATCATCATTATTATATAATGTCAGGGCACACATAAATTCATTTTTATCCATTTGAGATACTTACCGATGTTGTTTTTGGGTACATTCAGCAGAGGATCAAGGAACTTCATCAAAAAAATCTGAAACTGAACGCAAATTGCAGACAAAGGAATGCAAGCGTAAATTTATTGACACAAAGCCACTGGAAGAACCGCTGAAAAATGGGGATCCACTGACTGTTCAGGAACAGCACGAACTTGCATCCAGTGTGCAGAAAAAATTGGAGCTGATAAGAAGAAGTTCCATCCGCATATCACGCTGCTGCGGGATGCACAGAGCCGATATGATCTCAAAGGTATTGTTGTACGCAATGCAAGCATGACAGTTCAGAAAATTTCGCTGATGCGCTCCGATTTCGGAAAGTATGGTGCTGTTTATACGGAGATCGGCAGTGTAGAAACGATCACATGAGGTGAAGTGTATCGGTGTATTATGTGATATCAGTTCGGACAGGAATACGGTCATTTACTGCTCTTTTTTAGCTCCCGATAGCGCATTTCAAGTGTATCTCTTGGTTGTATCCCTTTCTGAAGCCCATCTTCATAAACACTGATCCATAGCTTGTCATCTCCGTAATGACCGATCGTATACAGGATCTTGTACAGAGTGATCTCCGGACGGTGATCATGGACGTGCTGCCAGTAATAAGCAACACCCTCTTCCGGCTCACAAAGGGACATCGAGATAAGCAGCAGCGTTTTGCACATTTCCCCAATATAGGCTTTGAGATAGTATTCATCATGCGAATGTTTCTTGTCTGCTTTGAGCTCAGCTTCATAGTGTCCCACATATTCCTTGATAAACGCTATCGCTTTATATTTGAGATCAGTCGTCGGGAGCATATTAGCGTAGATGGCTTCCATTTCGATGTGAAGCGAGTTTCTGTCGGTATATACGAGCGTTGCATCCTCCAGCATATTTTTCAGATCCTCATCTGTAAAACCTGTGGCAAAAGTTCGCCGTATCAGCATATCATAAAATTCCGGCTGCCGTTTCCCGATGGATCGGAACGGATCATCCGAGGGAAAAATATAGTGACCGCATCCATACGCCAGTCTTTTGTAGATCCCTCTCAGCAGTTGTGCGGATCCTGCACCATTTTCACCATCGACAGGGATCTCATTTATCATCTTGATGTAATTTTTGACCTCAAATCGCCATTTTGAACGCTTTGCTTTCGGAACAACACGGTTTGGCTCGTGGTAATATCCATTGTCAACATATTGCAGAAATGTTTCGATCTGATCTTTCAGCGTGTCAAGATCTACAACAGGTGCTTTCTTTTTGCCGGAAGCAGATGCAGCCCCGCCGGACATGATCTCCTCGATCATCGGGTCAGCATCTGTTTCTTTTTTATTCTTTGGAAGCAGCTTATACAGCCCCGCAGCGATTTTTTCGACATCCTCTCTTTTGCAATGCTTCATTTTATTTCTGAACTCTTGGATCTTCATACACTTTCCTCCTGTTATGTATTTTCTGAAAATCAAACTTCACTGTTCTTCCGCAATGGTCGATGTACAATTCCGCTGAAAACGTCTCGTTCTGCTTTGGCATATCATTGATAAGCCCTGATAGTTCCACCAGTTTTTCTGCCATTGTTATGCGCTCCTTCCGGATAGATCGTCCTGTTTCTATTATACTACACTTTTCCGGAATTTTCAAGAGCTTTTAAGAAATATCAATCATTTGTTGTGATAGACCCAACATAAGCCTGCATAAGAGATCGGATCTCTTTTCAGTAATTTTGCATTTCGTATTGACTTTGACACAAAAATCTCGCAGGAGCATCTATGCGGATCGGACTTGCTGTATGTGCTGCTTTACTTTTAGATCCCTATGACTTTATTGATGTTACGGTATCACAGCCTGATCCGCAAAGCATAAAGCCTGTGTCTTAGCTTTATCAGGAAGTAAACACAATGCAAAAACTGCTAACATGTGTGGAAATATGCGCTGGAGCAGGCGGACAGGCACTCGGTCTGGCAATGGCTGGCTTTGTCCATGTAGCTTTGGTAAAATATGAAGAATATTGCAAAGCTCTAAAAGAAAATCGTCCTGAATGGAATGTTATTTGTGCAGATGTGCATAATTTTGACGGTCGTCCATATAAAGGGGTGGATCTTTTAGCAGGTGGCGTTCCATGTTCTCCATTTTCGGTAGCAGGAAAGCAGCTTGGTGGCGATGATGAGAGATCTGTTTCCAAAAGCGATTCGGCTGATCGGAGAGATACGCCCCGTGCTGTTATGCTCGAAAATGTGCGTGGTTTTCTCAGTCCTGAATTCAACGAATACCGGGCAGTGTCCCAAAATGATTAAAATTCAAAAAACAGCACACATCAAGGCATAGAATGTCGATTATCGAAACACTTTGCGTATTGAGCATAAATGGAGTTGCGTATATCATATTTACTATCACTTGTAAAATGGTTGAAAGCTACGATATAGTATTTGTATAAATGCATTTGTTTTGTGCCAAATCTATGTATTCCGCTTTGTAAATATGTATTGCCCCCCTATAGCTGATGCACTATTGAATAATTGGATTTGTTATGCCCCTGAATTATGGGAAATCTGAACTTTTCGCATTTTGCACACTTTGCAGATTCAAAATGTGGAAAATGTGCAAAGTTCACGTTCAGAGAATTGCAGATATCTGTCTTTTGGGCTTTTTGCACCTTTTGTCTCACAAAAAGTCCAAAAGGTGCATGACCCATATTCTGAGAAATCTGAACTATCAGCATTTTCAGCATGATCGGGTTTCAATAATGTCGATAGTTCATACTCCTAAAATTGAAAGCGTAGCGTGGAATCTGTATGCTGTCAATGCTGTGCTGCTGTTCTGATATACATTGTTTTTCCGAAGAATCATAATTTATGAATCCTTTTCTTCGTAAGGCTTATTCCAAGAACCTATCTCTATTAAATTGCCTTCAGGATCAGCAATATAACAAGTTCTCTGTCCCCAAGGTTCAAGTTCCGGTTCCAGTACAGGAGTAGCACCTTTTTCTACAGCTTTACTAAATGCTTTATCAACTTCTTCAAATGTATCAACATAAAGTGCTATTTCAAAATGACCGTTGAATCCTTTGATATGATCATATCTGCGATCAGTCATTTTCTCAAAGTCATTTCTGCCGTACAACAGAAACAACGTCCCATCTTTTACAAGATATACATTAGATGTATCTTCCGCTTCTTTGATCTCAAAGCCAAGTACATCTCTATAAAAGCGAATCATTTTCGCCATATCTTCAACAAATAATCCAAAGCCGTCCAATCTCATAATACGATACCTCCAAATTCTGATTTGTAGTGTATGTCTTTACTTTATAATTATACCATACAAGGTGGTAAATGTCAACCCTCTGAAAAGAAAAGGAGTGGACAATTGGCGAATATTATGGTATAATAAAAGAAAAGCCATAAGGAGTTGAAGGAAATGAGAAAAGCAACAATAGAAGAAGGAAAAATATGTCCGAATTGCAAGAAACAAGAAAATCAAATTAAGATAAGATATAATAGGTCAGGAACTCAGCGATGCAAGGTAAAGATTGCGGTATAAGGTATACAATTGATCCAAAAAAGCATGAATATTCTGATGAAACGAAAAAACTGGCAATGAAAATGTATTATTCCGGAGTAAGCGGACGAGGTGTAGGCAAAATTTTAGGCATGAATAAAGCTAATGTCTATAACTGGATAAAAAAACTAAATCTTGACGTTGAGGTTGATGTTGAGATTGAAAATTTGCCATCAGAGCGTGAATTAGATGAACTCTATTGGTTTGTAGGAAGAAAAGGTAATTCGGAAACTCGTGAAAATGTTTATTTAATAACGATGATAAGCCGAGATCCACGTTTGATCGTCGGTTTTGATGCTGCGTCTGATAAATCGAGTGAACGAATACAAAATATTGTTGACAATTCACCTGAAGCTGATTTTTATTATACTGATGGATACTTCGGATACATGGATGTTGTTTTTCCGGGCAGGCACATTCGTAATATACGAGATAAAAAAGATACACATAATGTTGAAAGCATAAATGCTGATTTACGTCATTATATTCCTGTCCTTGCAAGAAGAAGCAGATGCTTTGCTCGAAAAATTGAAACACTTTATGCTGTTGTGGCTGTATTCATTGATGCTTACAATCGCTTCGGCTTGGCTAAATATAAATACCGTCAGCGTAAAAAAACCGGTGAACTTTCTTTCTCTGTCGTTGATTTTCTTTAACAACGCTATTAGCCACTCCTAGGGGCTAGCCCCTCTTGACAGATGAACAGGATCGTACTACAATGTAGATAAGACCGACAGTTGCTTTTGCCGGTCTCATCATATTGGACTCAATCCCAAATCTTGTGTAAACCTCCAAAATAGTGTATAATTAAGAAAGGCACTACAATGGAGGTTTTAATTA
>CANQNG010000001.1 GCA_947625155.1 uncultured Clostridia bacterium | reverse complement strand
ACAGATCACCTCATACCTTTTGAGCCGAGTATAACCTCGGCTCTATTTTTTTACCCACAGGATTGGTTGGCGCTTACGATATAAGCATAGTAAACCTACGAAAATAATATGATTAAAGGAGATGTATCCTATGAGATCCTTCTTTTCTTCTGCCGGAGGCATGATCCGCTGTTGATCTCCTACACCGTTCAGGATCAAGCATTCACATAGTATTCACATATTTTAGAAAAGAGGTTTTCAATATGAATCAATTCGTCAGATCCGCACTTGCTGCCGCTGTTGCCGGTGTTACTTTGCTGACGGGCTGCGCATCCGGGGCAGGCAGTGACAGTGCATCGAACAATTCGGGATCGGAAAAGGTCACGATCACCAATGTATCCTATGACCCGACCCGTGAGCTGTATGCTGCTTATAATGAGATCTTTGCAAAGCACTGGAAAGAACTCAAAGGACAGGATGTAGAGGTGACGCAGTCACATGGCGGTTCCGGCAAGCAGGCGCTCGAAGTGGCAAACGGTCTTGAAGCAGACGTGGTGACACTTGCTTTGGAGTATGATGTCAATGCCGTCCGGGATGCAGGACTGATCGAGGATGGCTGGGTGGATGAGTTTGAGAAAGACAGCTCCCCCTATACTTCTACCATTGTCTTCCTTGTCCGCAAGGGAAACCCGAAGGACATTCACGACTGGGATGATATTGTGAAAGAAGGCGTAGGTGTCATTACACCGAACCCCAAAACTTCCGGCGGTGCACGGTGGAATTATCTTGCCGCATGGGCTTTTGCAGAAAAGCAATTCGGGAATGATGAGGAACAGGTCAAGGACTTCATGAAAAAGCTGTTTGCCAATGTACTGGTACTCGATTCCGGTGCAAGAGGTTCTACGACAACATTCGTGGAAAACGGGCAGGGCGATGTCCTGCTGGCATGGGAAAATGAAGCTTATCTTTCGATACAGGATCACCCGGATGAATATGAGATCATCACGCCGAGCATCAGCATCCTTGCACAGCCGTCTGTTGCGATCGTAGACAGTGTTGTGGACAAGAGAGGGACAAGAGAGGTAGCAACGGAATATCTCAGCTATCTGTATTCCGATGAGGCACAGAGGCTGGCAGGAGAAAATTATTACCGTCCGTCCAACCCGGACATCCTGAATGAATTTTCGGATACGTTCGACCTTGATCTGGATCTTGTCACGATCGATGATTTTGGCGGATGGGATGAAGCGCAGGAAAAGCATTTTGCTGACGGCGGGATCTTTGATCAGATCTATGAGGAGTAAGGAGTAGTCATACAATGAGAAGGTCGGGAAAAAGAGTGATACCCGGATTCGGACTGTCGATGGGTGTTACTTTGACAATGGTAAGTCTGATCGTGGTGATACCGCTCGCATCGCTTGTGGTGTTTACCGCAAAACTCAGCCCTGCGGAGATCTGGGCGACGATCACGAGGGAACGTGTACTGGCGAGCTTTGAGGTGAGCTTTCTGACAGCATTCATCGCCTCGCTGATCAATGCCGTCATGGGCGTGATCCTTGCATGGGTGCTTGTGCGATATGATTTTCCCCTGAAAAGGCTGCTGGACGGACTTATCGAGCTTCCCTTTGCGATGCCTACCGCCGTGGCAGGCATCGCCCTTACCTCCCTTACATCGGACAAAGGGCTGATCGGGCAGCTGTTTGCACGCATTGGCGTTAAGATCGCCTATACAAGGATCGGTATCACGGTCGCACTTGTGTTTATCGGCATTCCGTTCGTGGTGCGTGCGGTGCAGCCTGTGCTGGAAAAATTAGACCCGACCTATGAAGAAGCTGCCGGTTCTATGGGTGCATCACGGGCAAGAATTTTCCGGAGCGTGATCCTGCCTGAAATTCTTCCGGCAGCCATGACGGGCTTCGGACTGGCATTCGGGAGATGTCTGGGCGAATACGGGAGCGTTGTCTTTATAGCCGGAAATAAGCCGTTTGAAACGGAGATCACGCCCTTGATCATCATGTCGGAATTGCAGGAATATGACTATGCAAGCGCATCAGCGATCGCACTTGTAATACTTGCGGCAGCATTTCTGATCTTGTTTTTTGTCAATCTGATACAGGCAAGAAACAGTAAAATTCTGGGAAGGTAGGCGGTCTCCTATGAAAAAAACAGATACAGGCATCACAAAATGGCTGCTCATTGGTATTAGTTTTCTGTTCATCTTTGTGATGCTTGTGCTGCCGCTGTTCACGGTCATAACAGAGGCATTCCGGAACGGCTGGGCTGCCTATCAGGAAGCTGTCACGGATGAATACACCGTAAAGGCAACACTGCTTACCTTGGAAGCTACATTTTTCGCCGTGCTGTTCAATACGATATTCGGTCTGTTTGCGGCATGGGCAGTGACCAAATTCCGGTTCCGGGGCAAAAAGATCCTTACCACGCTGATCGATATTCCCGTAACTGTATCCCCCATTATTGCCGGACTGATCTTTGTACTGACATTCGGCAGACAGAGTGCGATCTATCCGCTTTTGCAGGATTTGGATATTGACATTGTATTTGCCGTGCCGGGCATCGTGTTGGCAACGATTTTTGTGACATTTCCTTTTATTTCACGAGAACTCATCCCCGTTTTAGAAGCGCAGGGAACGGATGAGGAAGAAGCTGCCGCACTGATGGGCGAAAAGTGGTTCGGTATTTTCCGGAAGATCACCTTTCCGCACATCAAATGGGCATTTCTGTATGGCATCGTACTCTGCACGGCAAGGGCGATGGGGGAATTTGGCGCAGTTTCGGTACTTTCCGGACATCTTCGGGGCAAGACGAACACGCTGCCGCTCCATGTGGAGATCCTGTTCAATGAATTCAAGTATGTGCCGGCATTTGCGGTATCATCTATCCTTGTGCTGATCGCCATTGTGATCCTTGTGATACGGAGTACGATCGAATATATTGGAAAGAGGAACGGTGAAGATGTACGTTGAACTGAGAAATATCAATAAAAGTTTTGGCAATTTCAAAGCCTCCGATCAGGTGAGCTTCGGTATCGAAAAGGGCAGCTTTATCGGTCTGCTCGGTCCGAGCGGGAGCGGTAAGACAACGATACTCCGCATGATCGCAGGTCTTGAAACGCCTGACAGCGGGGAGATCCTGATCAATGGAAAGGTCGTCAATGACATCCATCCGAGCAAACGGGGGATCGGATTTGTATTTCAGAATTACGCACTGTTCCGGTATATGACAGTGTATGATAACATTGCATTTGGCTTGAAAGTGCAGAAAGCTGACAGAAAATATAGCAAAGAGCGAGTTGCGGAGCTGATCAGCCTGATCGGGCTGAAAGGACTGGAAAAGCGGTATCCGAGCCAGCTTTCCGGCGGACAGCGGCAGAGAGTGGCATTTGCAAGAGCCATCGCACCAAATCCACAGCTTTTGCTGCTGGATGAACCGTTTGCGGCAATTGATGCCAAGGTGCGGCAGGAACTGCGGACATGGCTTCGGGAAACGATCACAAAGCTGGGCATTACGAGTATTTTTGTTACGCATGATCAGGATGAAGCCATTGAAGTGGCAGACAAGATCATCATCACCAACAAAGGAAGAGTGGAACAGATCGGTACGCCTGCGGAAGTATACCGTGACCCGCAGACGGCATTTACGGCATCGTTTTTCGGCAGAACGTCCTTCCTGACGGACTACCGGAAATTCAAGAGCTTTGACGATATGGAAAACGTGGAGCAGGCGATCGTGCGCCCGGAATTTGTGAAAGTCGCAAAACTGGATGAGAACATCGTCTACCGTGCCTCTGCCTCCGAGGGCGTTGTCCTGCAAACGGCATTCAGAGGGAATACGACGGAGCTGACCATTGAAGTCAACGGCAGCACCATTTATGCACATCGTGGACTGGATCATCCGGAGATCAAGGTCGGGGAAAAGGTAAATGTATTTCTGTACCGTATCTTTGTGACATCGGAGAATAAAGCCTATTTGCTCGAAAACAAGACACTTTCGGATAATTTGGTCTATATCTGACAAGGGAAAATGACCATGAATTGTATCAGCATCCATTACAAAAAAGCCAATGCACAGATCAGAGGGGCATTTGGTTTCCCGATAGAGATCCAGAAGCGATTACTATCCGAAATGGCAGAAACAGGCGGCGTTCCGGCAAGTGTGATATTATGTACCTGCAACAGGACGGAGCTGTATTTCTGCGGCGGAGAGGAAGCAAAGATCCTCGCACTGCTTTCCCGGTATTCCGGGATACCTACTGAAATTATAAAGCAGACCGCTCTGTTTTTCTGCGGTGAGAAGGCGATCACGCATCTGTTTCGTGTCTGCTGCGGCGTGGATTCTATGGTCATCGGTGAGGATGAAATTCTCGGACAAACAAAAACTGCCTATCAGAATGCCTGCCAATGGGGAACAGTCTGCCGTGAATCACACGTCATCTTTCAGGCGGCGTTTGCCTGTGCAAAACAGATCAAGACGGAAACAGCACTTTCCAATGTTTCGGTATCCATTGCGACACTTTCCGCAAATACGGCTGCGAAACATGGCAAAGAAATACTTGTGGTCGGTGCATCCGGAAAAACTGGTCAGACCATTGTCAAAGATCTGTTGTCACATAAAAATATCAACATCACCGTTACCATCCGGCAGCATTCACCGGACGGCTGCATTCTCTCTGACAGCCGTGTCAGGGCGGTGCCCTATCAGGACAGATACCAATATCTTGACCGTGCGGACTGCATCATCAGTGCGACGGCAAGTCCGCATTATATCTTTACCTGTTCAGAAGTGGAGAAGCATATCCACACTCCCAAAAAGAGGTTGTTCATAGACCTTGCCGTGCCGCATGACATTGACAGGGAGATCGCAGGGCTGGCGCAGGTCTCGCTGATCGATATTGATTATTTCAGAACGATTGCCGCAGATCATAATAGCAAAAAATTGCACAGCGCAGAACTTGCAGAAAAATGGATCGCAGTACAATGTGAAGCAGTACAAAAGTCGCTCGCACTGCAAAATTTCCTTGCCGAATATCAGGGAAAACAGGATTTGGCTTTCCTCTATCCATTACGTTCGACCCTTTCTGCGGAACAGTTTTTTGCGGTACTGGATGCCATAAAAAAGGAGTAGCAGGATGGGATATTTTCCGCTTTATATGGATGTGACAGGTCAGGATTGCGTTGTGGTCGGCGGCGGGAACATTGCCGCAAGAAAAATAGAAAAGCTGCTGCTTTTTCAAGCAAATATCACCGTAATTTCCCCCTCGGTATGCAGGGAGATCGCAGAGAACAAAAGGATCAAGATCCATAAAAGAACATTCCAAGATAGCGATGCAGACGGTGCATCTCTCGTGATCGGTGCAACGAATGATCCGCAGGTCAACAGGCATATATCCAAAATTTGCAGGGAAAAACACATCCCTGTGAATATCGTGGATGCACCGCAGCTTTGCAGTTTTTATTTCCCGGCGATCGTGAGGAAAGAGCCGGTCACGGTCGCCATTTCCACGGACGGCACAACACCGCTGCTTGCCCGTTATCTGCGTGAAAGAATAGAAGATCTCATAGACGATACTGTCATAGAGACCGCAGGAACATTGAAAACATGCAGGGAAAAACTGCGCAGCATGGCAGCCGACGAAGCTGTCAGAAAAGCCATTCTCGAAGCATTGCTTGCACGATGCCTGCATGGGGATGTGCCGGAAAATATAGACGATCATTTGCATGAAATGAGGGGATCGTATGATCATACGGATCGGAACACGGAAAAGCCGGCTTGCGCTTGCACAGACGGAAATGGTCTGTCAAGCACTGAAACAAGCATTTCCGGAGCTGCAAACGGAGATCGTTTCCATCACGACAAAGGGGGATACAATTCTTGACAAACCACTGACACAGATCGGCGGGAAGGGCATTTTTATCACGGAAATAGAACAGGCTTTGCTAACGAAAAAAATCGACATAGCTGTCCATAGTGCAAAGGATCTTCCTGTGGACATGGCGGATGATCTTGCCATTTCCGCAGTTCTCCCACGGGGGGATGTGCGGGATGTGATCGTGACACGGTCGGGGGAAAGTATTCGTGACGATGCGCATTGTATCATAGGGACCGGCAGTGTCCGACGGAGAATGTGTTTGCAGAAGCTGTTCCCGCATATCATGTTTGCAGATATCCGGGGCAATGTGGATACAAGGATACAAAAACTGCTTGATGGGCAGTATGATGCGCTGATCCTTGCGGCGGCAGGACTGGAACGCCTTGGGATACGGGAAGGACAGATCGCCCTGTTTCCCCTCTCGCTAAATGTGATTTTGCCCGCACCGTGTCAGGGGATCATCGCCGTGGAAAGCAGAAGCACAGATGCAGAAATGCTTCCCTATCTGAATGCCATCAACGATGCAGACACCTTTCATGTCTTTGAAACAGAGAGAGCCATTCTGAAACTGACGGGCGGGAATTGTGATCTTCCACTCGGGGCATATGCCTCTATTTCAGGAGAAACCATATCGTTAAGCGTGTCAGATATGGCAGACAGCATGATAAGCGGTTCTGCACCCGTGGCGGATAGATCTTTGCTTGCAGAAAGACTGGTGAAACAGCTTGAAGGTCGGTAAAGTATACATGATCGGTGCAGGTTGCGGCAGGTATGACCTCATTACGATCCGTGGCATGGAAGCTGCGAAAAAATGTGATGTGGTGTTATATGACAGTCTGATCGACCCGCAGCTCTTGGCATTTCTGCCGGAATGCTGCGAGAAGATCTATGTCGGAAAACGTGCCGGAAAGCACAGTATGCCGCAGGAAAAGATCAATGCCCTGCTCGTGCAGAAAGCGGAACAAGGCTGTACGGTTGCACGTCTGAAAGGCGGAGATCCGTTTGTATTCGGGCGTGGCAGTGAGGAACTGCTGACGCTGATCAAAAATGCGATCCCGTTTGAGATCATTCCGGGTATTTCCTCTGCGATAGCTGTCCCTGAAATGGCAGGTATCCCGGTAACACATAGAGGGATCAGCAGGAGTTTTCATGTCATTACCGGGCATACAAAAGACGACCTGCTTCCGGAGCAGTTCAGCCTGTATGCAAAATTGAGCGGTACGCTTGTGTTTCTGATGGGGCTTCATGCGTTGGAACAGATCGCTCATGATCTCCTGCAATATGGCAGATCTCCGGACACGCCGGCTGCCGTGATCTCCCATGGCGGAACGGCAATGCAGCAAGTCATACAGGGGAAATTGCAGGATATTTCTGAAATTGCCAAAGCAAGTAAAATAAGCGCACCTGCGGTCATCGTAGTCGGTGATACGGCTGCATTTACGCTGTGTTCTCCTGAAAAAAAGAAGCTGGACGGCATTTCTGTGACTGTCGTCGGTACAAAGAAATTCACGCAAAAACTTGCCAAAAAGCTCACAGAACAGGGGGCTTCGGTCGACTGTGAAAATTCATTTACGGTTGTTTCCTATGAAAATGACCTGTACATTTCGGAGATCTTTGCGAACATTACGTCCTATACCATGATCGTGCTGACCAGCCAGAACGGTGCGGCATTATTTTTTCATCTGCTGCATAACTTTCACATCGACCTGCGAAAATTATCGGGGATCCGGTTTGCCGTGATCGGAAGTGCGACCGCAAATGTGCTGCAAGATCACGGGATATATGCCGATCTCATGCCGGAAACATTTTCGTCAAAATGCCTTGCAGAAATGATCATCCGGCATAAAACAGAAAGGGAAAATCTGTTGTTATTGCGTGCGGAACGGGCTTCCTCAGAACTGCCGGAGCTGCTTTCCCAACAAGGCATTCCGTTACGGGATGTGAAATTGTATGATGTGAAATGCGACCTGACAGCGCAGCCACGGGAAATTCATACGGACTATGTCATATTCGGCAGCAGCTCGGAAGCGGCAGATCTGTATCATCAGGGATACACACTTTCGGCGGACACCACTGCGATCTGTTTAGGAGGAGCCACGGCATCCGTGATCAAAAAATTATACGGGATAGACGCAGCGATACCGGAAATACAAACAGCTGACGGCATCGTTCAGCTCATCCAACATCGGAAAGGACGGTCAGAATGAAACGGTTCAGACGGTTACGTGCCAGCGAACAACTGCGGGATCTTGTTCGTGAAACACATCTGCAAACAAATGATCTCATTTATCCGATTTTTGTGGAAGAGGGGGAAAACCGCAAAACGCTAGTGGATCCGATGCCGGGCATTTTCCGCTGGTCGATCGACCGGCTGGATGAGATCCTTTTGCAGGTCGTACAGAGCGGTATCGGGGGGATACTGGTATTCGGCATTCCGGCACATAAGGACGAAACAGGCAGCAGTGCCTACGAGGAAAACGGCATCATGCAGCGTGCGGTGCGGTACATCAAACAAAATTATCCGGAAATACTCCTCATTGCCGATGTCTGCCTTTGTGAATACACCTCGCACGGACATTGCGGGCTTGTCTGCGATGGTAAAATTCTGAACGATGAAACGCTCCCTCTGCTTGCCAAAATGGCTGTCAGTCTTGCCAAATGCGGCGCAGACATCATTGCCCCGTCTGATATGATGGACGGAAGAATTGCCTGCATCCGGAATGCGCTCGATAAAAGCGGTCATATCCATACGCCGATCCTCTCCTACAGTGCAAAATTTGCATCCGGATATTATGCACCGTTCCGGGATGCTGCGGATTCGGCACCGTCTTTCGGGGACAGAAAGACCTACCAGATGGACTATGCCAACGGCAGAGAAGCCATGCGAGAGATCGAGGAAGATATCGCCGAGGGTGCGGATATGATCATGGTCAAGCCCGCACTTGCGTATCTTGACCTTGTCCGTCAGGCACGGGATAAATTTGATCTTCCGCTTGCTGTTTACAATGTCAGCGGAGAATATGCGATGGTAAAAGCAGCGGCAGCTTCAGGCTATATCGACGAAAAAAAGATCGTTTTAGAAAATCTGACGGCAATGAAACGTGCCGGTGCAGACATTCTCATCACCTATCATGCACTGGATGTCTGCCGATGGTTATGGGAAGAAAAGGAGTGAGCATTTTGCACACAATGGCATCTGACAAGCTGTATCAACGTGCCGTGAAATGTATGCCGGGCGGTGTCAACAGCCCCGTGCGTGCCTTCCGGAATGTCGGGAGAGATCCGTTATTTATTGATCATGCAAACGGAAGTCATCTATATGATGCAGACGGAGATCAATTTATAGATTATGTGTGTTCATGGGGTCCGGATATTTTCGGTCATGCCTATCCGCCAATCGTGGAAGCGGTCAAAAAAGCCTGCGAAAAGGGGCTAACATTCGGTGCGTGTCATGAGGGAGAGATCATTCTTGCCGAGAAGATCATTTCACATTTTCCGTCCATCGAAATGGTGCGCCTAGTCAATTCCGGAACGGAAGCTGTCATGAGTGCCATTCGTGCCGCAAGGGGGTTTACCGGAAGAAATAAGATCATAAAATTTGAGGGATGTTACCATGGGCATAGTGATGCATTGCTGGTAAAAGGCGGTTCTGGTCTGCTCACCAATGCCATCCCGGACAGTGCAGGCATCCCGGAAAGTGTGACACAGCACACCCTGATCGCCCGATATAACGATAAAAGATCCGTGTCCGATCTGTTTGGAGCGTATCCGGACAGCATTGCGTGTGTCATTATAGAGCCGTGTGCCGCCAATATGGGCGTTGTCCCACCGCAAGAAGGATTTTTACCATTTCTTCGTGAGATCACAAAGAAATATGGCGCATTGCTGATCTTCGATGAAGTGATAACGGGTTTCCGGCTTTCAGACGGCGGTGCGCAAAAATATTACGGCGTCAATGCAGATCTGACCACACTCGGCAAGATCGTGGGCGGCGGTATGCCGCTTGCCGCTTATGGCGGTCGGCGTGAGATCATGGTGTGCATTTCTCCGCTCGGTCCTGTGTATCAGGCGGGGACACTTTCGGGAAACCCCGTAGCTGTGGCAGCAGGGATCGCCGCATTGACGGTGATCGAACAGCAGCCGAACATCTATGCCGAACTGGAAAAGAGATCGGCAAAACTGGAAGCCGCCATGCGGAAAGCCGGGTTCCATGTCAATCGGGAAGGTTCACTATTGACACCCTTTTTCACGGACAAAGCAGTTACAAATTACGAAAGTGTATGCACATCGGACAGAGAACAATATTCTGCCTATTTTCATTTTTTACTGGAACATGGGATCTATGTTGCACCTTCCCAGTTTGAGGCGATGTTCGTTTCTACGGCGCATTCCGATGCGGAAATTGATGCGACTTGTGATGTGATAGAAAGGGCAGGAAAGGCGCTGAATGAAAAATGACCTTATGATGATCTCCTGGATTTGACGGAATTTTGTCGTTATGGCATAGAAAAGCCGTTTTCGAGCCACTTTTTGAGCATTACATTTCGGTTTCCCAATATTTTCTTAACTCTTCGATATTCATAACAACTAATCCTTATACAAGATAATTCAGTATCTAAAGGTGCAGTTAACTGACAACTTTTTTTACTCAGTGCGATCTGCTGTCAGATCCTATAACTGCACCGAGTATCTATCTCGCAACATCACCATTGATAAACGATCCTCCTTTTTATTTCTGCCTGTTCCAAAAGTAAAATAATAAATTTGGCTTGTGTGAAACGGAAATAAGTGCGCCAATAGGCTATGCTCATGCGGATAGCCTGTTATGGTAAATCAGAATTTATCAAACAGTGATCTCTATTTGATTTCCTTCAACTACAACAACACAACTTTCATAGTATCCATCTCCGGTAGTTCGTGGACCGCTCACAACATGATATCCATCATTCTGTAATAATTGTGTTAGTTCATTAACACGATCTTTACTTCCAACTGAAAACGCAATGTGAATGAAGCCTGTACGATTCAGAGATTTTTCTTCATCCACCAAGTCGGGCTTATTCATTATTTCCAATCTTGCACCGTTATCAAAAGATATGAAGTAAGAACGAAAATCTGTTTGTGGATTATGATATCCGTCATTAGATTTTCCGTCGAGATATTTAACAAAGAAATCTCTGACCTGCTCGATATCTTTGACATACATTGCAATATGCTCTATTTTCATGTAGTTGCCTCCATAAATTCCGATTTATACGAAGGCATCAATATCTTCGCTATACCAATATTATACACCATCCTATTGAAAATGTCAATAGTTTTTTGAAAGAAAAAAAGCAAGCAGAAAAACATGGATTTTTTCGTGAAATGATTGACTATTTGTGCAGATCATGGTATAATAGTATGCATAACGCTGTAAATCGGTAAATAACGAAGGCATTTTGTTTCTGTGCAGATCCAAATGTAAATTATAGGGGGCGAATTTATGGATAAACAAAAGAGTTATATTTTGCAGATCATACCCGATGTGATCGCTTTGTTTGTGATCACACTGCTTATGATTTTCGCTGCACTCTGTTTGAATGCGCCCGGAAAGTATTATTCCGAGGCAGTAACAGAATTGACGACACAGTGGCAGGATGCTGACAGCAGGCTTTACGCACTGAATGCCCTGCCAGCAGGTGATCTTGTTCTGACGCATGGTATTTCCGGCATTGATGCCGAAAATCAGCGATTATGCCTGAAAAGCGTTGATACTTTCTTCACAGTGTCCGCTGACGGCGTAGTCATTTACAGTTATGCTCCGGAACAGCCCCAATTTCTGGGGAGATCCTACGGCATGTACCTGCACATGATCTCACTGCCGCCAGGGACAAAAGAATTGACGCTTTCTGTACATCCAATTTTTCCGGATACGTCTGCTACTCTCAAAGAAGTTGCAATAGAAGATGCCGGAATGTACATGGGAGATCTGTATCAAAAGGCACTGCCGGCTTATTCCGTCTGCCTGCTTATGTTCATGTTTGGCGTGATGATGCTGTTTATGGGGATCACGACCAGAGATCTCAAAATCGGCGATGATCTGAATTTTTTTGCACTCGGCACGTTTTCAATTCTTGTCGGGCTCTGGTCGGTCAATGAGACTTACCTCCTGCAAGTGATAACGCAATTCCCCGCACTGATCAAATTCCTGAATTATATGTGCCTGATCTTCATTGCCTACCTGCCTGTTTCCTTTACCGCAAGCGCAACAAACCACAAAAATACGATACTCCTGAAGATCCTGCAATGCCTGATCACAGCTAATTTTGTGCTCACACTTGTGCTGAATGCATCCGGCATCTGTGATATTTATTACTTGCTGCCGGTTTCGCAGGCGATCATTATGGTTGCCGTGTGCATGACGATCTATTTGCTGATCCGTGCTATCCGAAAGAAAAGCATCAAAAGACAATTTGGCAGAACACTGCTTTTCGGCATGGGGGCAGCTGTGATCGGGGTAATGGCTGATCTTATCCGGTACATCAGGAACAGGAACGATATGCTGGGAACAAGTGCCTTTACCAGAATTGGTGTCCTGCTGTTTCTGTTTGTGGTGGGAATTTATCTCATCCGGGAGCGCAATCGTCTGACATTAGAGCATGACCGGGCACAGGTCATGGAAAAAATGGCATATTCCGACGGATTGACAGAGCTGAAAAACCGCATCGCATTCAACGAAAAAGAGAAAGAGATCCGCCAGAATGCCATTGCCTGCATGATCATACAATTTGACATCAATCTGCTAAAAAGGGTGAACGATGTCTACGGTCATGCGGAGGGCGATCGCCATATCATTGCAGCAGCACATATTTTGCGGGACAGCTTTGCGCAGATCGGCATTTGCTATCGGACAGGCGGCGATGAATTTATTGTAGTCGTGGAACAGGGCGGTCAGGCGGAAACGGAACAGGCAATTGCAGAGATGCAGAAAATGGTGGATAATTATAACGAAAACGAACATCCGCCCGTTCCGCTGCAAATCGCCTATGGATATGCCGCATATGACCCACCGGACGGCTTGACAGAGGCGGAACGCCTTGCAGATGAGAGAATGTACGCCTGCAAAAAGAAAATGAAATCTGATTCAAGCACTTCTTAGCTGAGAAGTGCTTGAATTGCTTTTTTGAAAATATTGCGTAAAAACAAAAGGTTGTTTAGACACTTTGCACAAATTTCTTTCCAAAAATTTGTTCATTCTTTTTGAAACGATCTACTTGACATTACAATGAAAAAAAGATATACTATAAATAGCGCAGAATTTAATCTCGCAAAACTAAAAAGGGGATGCTGCTATGAATATCTACGATTTCAAAATCAAAGCACAGGACGGTAGAGAAGTGCCGCTTTCCGATTACAAAGGGAAAGTTCTTCTCATTGTGAACACGGCGACCGGGTGCGGATTTACACCGCAGTATGACGAGCTGCAAGACTTGTACGAGCTTCATCAGAAGGACGGGCTGGAGATCCTTGATTTTCCGTGCAACCAATTTGGAGAGCAGGCGCCGGGCAACGACGAGGAGATCCACAGCTTCTGCACCGGACGGTATGGTATCACTTTTCCGCAGTTCGCCAAAGTCAATGTAAATGGTGAAAACGCTATCCCGCTCTACAAATATCTGACAGAACATTCCATGTTTGGCGGATTTTCAGGTCCGATGGGGCTGATCCTCAAACCGATCGTAAAAAAGATGGACAAGGACTACAAGAACAACGGCAATATCAAGTGGAATTTCACAAAGTTTCTGATCGACCGTAACGGCGAAATTGTCGCACGTTTTGAGCCGACAGAGTCGCTTGACAAGGTAAAGGCAAAGGTTGAGGAGGTACTGTGATGTTCCATTATGACTATAAGACCGAGAATACCTGCTCACAGCTCATCAGTCTGGATCTGGACGGAAATGTGGTACATAATGTTCGTTTTACTGGTGGTTGCAACGGAAATCTGAAAGCGATCCCTCTGCTTATTGAGGGCTGGACGGTGGAACAGATCGCTGAAAAGTTGTCAGGTGTTCTGTGCGGACGCAGACCGACTTCCTGTGCAGACCAGCTTTCCCGTGCTGTCAGAGAGGCTTATGAAGCCGAACAGCAAATATCATAATAATGGAGGTAAATTCGCCATGAATATTGCAGTACGGTATTATTCAAAAGGCGGCAACACCAAAAAGATCGCAGAGGCGATCGCAAAAGCTGTCGGTACGGAAGCGAAAACTGTATCAAAACCACTGACCGAAGATGTGGATATTCTGTTTCTCGGCAGTGCGCCTTACGCTTTTGATGTAGATGATGAAGTCAAAAACTTTATCCGCAATATCAACGTGTCTGTGGGAAAAGTTGTAAATTTCAGCACGACCGCTGTCATCAAATCTACACGGAAATACGTGGAAAAACTGTTTGCAGAAAAGAAAATTCCTGTCGCAAAAGAAGAATTTTCCTGTCGAGGTGCTTTTGCAGTACTCCATAAAGGCAGACCGAACGAGGACGATTTGAAGTCCGCTGTTGACTTTGCAAGAAAAATTACATCATAAGGAGAAACATAAAAAATGGCAGTTCCATTTGACCCTCTGAAACTTGAAAATCAGATCTGTTTTCCGCTCTATGCCTGTGCAAAAGAGATCGTGAAAGCGTATAAGCCCTATTTAGATGAACTTGATTTGACGTATACGCAGTATATTACAATGATAGTGCTGTGGGAACACAAAGAGTTGTGTGTAAAAGAAGTCGGAAAATACCTGTATCTTGATTCCAGCACGCTGACACCTCTGCTCAAACGATTGGAGGAAAAGGGCTATGTAGAACGGCATCGCTCAACCAAAGATGAACGTGACCTGATCGTTTCGATCACTGATACAGGAGCTGCCTTGCGTGAAAAGGCACTCTCCGTGCCGCAGCGTCTCACCGCCTGCGTGAATATAGAGCCGGAAAAAGCACAGTCGCTCTATGCAATACTATATGAGCTGCTCGGAAAATTAGCGGAAAATAATAATACATAATGTGATTCTGTCTTGTTTTCACAATCATCATATATCTTATTAAAAATGAATTTCTACAAGCTCTTAGAAACGCCCTGCAAGCGTTTCTAAGAGCTTTTCTTTTTCTGCTGTTCTTGACCATATCCCTGCCGCAAGGAGATCATTATGTGTGTTATCTTTAATCAATTCGCAGTTTATTGACAAATTAACTTTTCATCTATCATTTCCGCTTTCAGCTTGATTTTCATTTCGATCCGCTCCTTCCTTTTCTATTATATATCTTTTTCAATGCTTTTTCAACCGCACAGGTAGAAATATTTTCCGGTTCAACGTGGAAATGTAAAAATTGATAATTACACGTTTATCAATGCTATCTTATATATTGCCGAAAATGGATGCAAATGGAGGGCACTTCCAGAAAAATCCGGCAAATGGAACAGCATATACCAAAGATTTAAAAGATGATGCAAAAACGGTGTAATACAGCGCATATGCAACGCATTACAGCAAGAGCAGATCATTGTGATCAAGGTTGAAGTATTGCTTTGGACAGTACTTCTTGTAAACTGCACCCTAATGCACATGGTGCTTTAAAAACCGAGGGCAGCGATCCATCGGAAGATCCAAAGGCGGATGGAACACCAAGCTTCACGTGGTATCCGCAAATGACAATGTCATTGTTGAAATGCACCTGTTCGAAGAAAATTGTCACGATGCACCACAAGGAAGGATCTTGATCGAAAAGAAAAGAATTGCTGTTCCCGTCATAGCAAGGTCCATTAGCATTCACGGGGAATTGCAGGAGATCAGGAAACCGGGGAAACACTAACTTTGATCCCGGTAGGGTCAGAACAAAAGCATTTTCTGTGAAACTATTGCTTTTTTTAGGGAAGTATGGTATAATAAGGATAAGATCCTCGTGCTGTCAGCGGCACAGGGAGAAAACGGATGCGGCAGTCTGCCGTCTAAGGAGAACAGCAAATGGAACAGCCGATTTTATATATGATCATCCCTTGCTACAACGAGCAGGATGTCCTGCCAGAAACCGCAAAACAGCTCGGTGCATGTTACACAGACCTGATCCGGAGATCACGCATTTCCCCGGCAAGCCGTATCGTCTTTGTCAATGACGGTTCAAAGGACAAAACATGGGAGATCATCTGCAGGCTGCATCGGCAGGATCCTGCTCTGTTTTCGGGCATCAGTCTGGCGCACAATGCCGGGCATCAGAATGCGCTGCTTGCCGGGCTGATGACGGTCAAAGAGCGCTGCGATATTACCATCAGCATGGATGCCGATCTGCAGGACGATGTGAATGCCATTGAAAAAATGGTCCTCGAATACCAGAAGGGCAGCGAGATCGTTTACGGCGTGCGCAGTGAGCGCAAAAAGGATAGCTTTTTCAAGAAAGCCACTGCCGAAGGGTTTTATAAGCTGATGCAGAACATGGGAACGGAAGTCGTCTATAACCATGCAGATTTCCGTCTGATGAGCCAAAGGGCACTGCGGGAACTGGCAGAATTTCGGGAGGTCAATCTCTTCCTGCGGGGACTGGTGCCGCTGCTCGGCTTTCAGACATCCTGTGTCTACTATGAACGGCAGGAACGCTTTGCCGGGACCAGCAAATACCCGCTGGGGAAAATGCTTTCCTTTGCCATGGAGGGCATCACCTCTTTCAGCGTCAAACCCTTGAAGATCATCATCATCCTTGGCTTTCTCATGGTAGCGGTCAGCATTGCCATGCTGATCTGGGCGATCGTTTCCAAGCTGTTCAGCACGACCGTTCCGGGGTGGTCAAGTACCGTCTGCTCGATCTGGCTGATCGGCGGGATGCAGCTGCTTTGTCTTGGTGTGATCGGAGAATATGTCGGCAAGATCTATGCAGAGGTCAAGCAGCGTCCACGCTACATTATTGCTGAATTTCTGGATCAGTCAGAAGGATCCGCTTCCTGAAAGACCGCAGAATGTCTCTATTTCAGGAATTTCTAAGACAAAATTTATCCCGGGGTGATACTATGCAAAAGCTGCACATCAGCAAGCGCTGGCTGGCAAATATCCTGATAGTTCTCATTGTGATCGGCTATGTATGTGCCGGCATGTTGAACGGCGGCGCACGGCGCTATTACAATGACGTTGCAACAAGCCTTGGCAGCGGCTGGCTCGCCGCAGACGGCACAAGCTATCGGCTGCGGGATCTTCCGGACGGAGAGATCACACTGACGCATTCCGTTGCTGAGATCCCGCTCGAAAGCAAGCGCCTTTGTCTGAAAAGCATCGATACCTTTTTTACGGTGCTTGCAGACGGCGTGGAAATTTACTCCTATCATCCGGAAGAACCTGCCATTTTTGGAAGATCCTATGGCATGTACATGCACATGATCCCCATTCCGGTGGGAACGCAGGAGATCACCCTTGAGCTTATACCGATCTTTGCCGATACACAGCCTGCACTGCGGAATGTTCTGATCGCTGACCCCGGTATGTACATGGGTGACGTATTCAAGCAGGGAATGCCCGGTTTCTGTGCCTGTTTCCTGATGACGGTGCTGGGGCTGGTGATGATCTTTATCAGCGCTTTCACCGCAAAGCAGGGACAGCAGATCGAGTTTTTCACGCTTGGCATCTTTTCGGTACTTGTGGCAGTCTGGTCGGTCAATGATACTTTGATCTTACAGCTCCTGACACAGAACCCGGCACTGATCCGGATGATCAATTATGTTTCCCTGATCTTTCTGCCCTATCTGCCTGTCTCTTTCATCGCAGGTGCTGTCAGCAACAAGCACTCTCCGCTGCTGCCGTGCCTGTTTGGCATTGTCTGCCTGAACCTGACAGCTAACCTGCTGCTCTGCTCTTTTGGCATTGCAGACTATTATCAGCTTGTCCGCATCACACAGGGAACGATCGTGATCGCCATTCTCATGGCACTGTATCTGGTCGTTACAGCAGCCGAAAAGCATTTGATCGAACGGAAATTCTTCCTTACGCTGATCACCGGGACAACGGTGCTGTCACTCGGCGTGGTGGCTGATCTGCTGATCTATCGGTTGTCCGAAAATACCCAGCAGGTATCCAGCCAGTATACACGGCTCGGCACGATACTGTTTCTGGTATTCATCGGACTGTATCTGATCCGGGAATACAACAGCGTACAGCTTGAGAACAGCCGCACGGAGCTGATGGCAAAACTTGCCTACACCGACGGACTGACAGGATTGCAGAACCGCCTTGCGTTCAACGAAAAGGAATCGGAGCTGATGGCACAGACGGATACTTCCTGCATGCTTGTTCAGCTAGACATCAATGACCTCAAAAAGGTCAACGACTGCTATGGGCATGCAGAGGGCGACCGGCATATCGTCAGCGCTGCCCGGATCATACAGGACAGCTTTCCGGGGAACTGCTACCGGACGGGCGGCGATGAATTCATCGCCATTGTATCGGGGAATGAGGATGCCGCATGGCAGGCAGTTGAGAGAATGGAACAGCGCACCCGCACCTACAACAAGGAGGAAGACCCGCCTGTACCGCTGGATATTGCCTTTGGGATGGCTTTGTTCCGGATAGGAGAAAACACGATGGAAAGTGCCATGCAGCTTGCAGATGAACGGATGTATGAATGCAAAAAGCACAAGAAAGGGATCCAGTAACAGCGCATAGCAAGGAGGTCTATATGGAATTCACCTACAATGGCAAGACCTATCCCTGCCAGATACGCCGCAAGCAGATGAAATATATCCGCATCCATGTGCGGGAGGACGGGTCGGTCTATGTGTCTGCCCCGCTCCATGTGCCGGTATCGGTCATCCAACAATTTTTAGAGGAAAATGCTGCTGCGGTCGCAAACCGTGTGGAGGCTGTTTCCGCTCAGAAAGCCGCACAGCACTGCTTTGCGGATGGTGCGGTACAGTATTTCCTCGGAAAGAAGATCCGGCTGCATTACACAGACAGACCCTGCCATACGACGTTGGAACAGGATGTGCTGACCCTCTTTGCCCGCACAGAGGAGGAGGCACAGCATGCTTTCCGGCAATGGATGATCAGCCACTGTGTAGAACTTTACCGGAAAGTGGGGCGTGAGGTGTACGAACACTTCACGCAAGCCGGTTATCGGGTACCGCTTGCCCGCATCGAGGTCAAGGACATGACGACCCGCTGGGGGAGCTGTACGGCAAGTTCCGGGCGGATCTCCATGAATTTCCGGCTGATGCAGTATCCTGTAGAATGCGTTTATGCGGTATTCTACCATGAATATACCCATTTTATGGAGCAAAACCATTCCAAAGCCTTTTACAGGATCTTATACCAGATGTTTCCGGCATATGATAAATGGGATGCCGTACTCAAGCAGAAAGGATGAGATCACGATGCAGAAACGAATTGCCGCATTCCTGCTTGCCGTATGTATGGGGCTGCTGCTGGTGGGATGCGATCTTGGCTATGAGCTGACAGGACCTGCGCCGCCTGCTGTCAGCTCTCAGACCGAACAGAACATGACCACAGAGACGGAGCAGACCACGACAGAAGCCGTTGCCGCATATGAGACAGGACCGAACACGCTCTCCCCGCCTGCCACTGCCGTCCCCACGGAAACGCCCGAGGATGAAACATTGCCGGCTTCTGTGGAAAAGGACGGCTCGTACACCTCCCCGGAGGATGTGGCAGAATACATCCACACGTTCGGGACGCTCCCCGCCAATTTTATTACCAAAAAAGAAGCACAGGCGCTTGGCTGGGTCAGCTCGGAGGGAAATCTCTGGGACGTTGCACCGGGCATGAGCATTGGCGGCGATCATTTCGGCAACCGTGAGGGGCTTCTGCCCGAAGGCAGCTATCACGAATGTGATGTGAATTATGCGGGCGGCTACCGGGGCAGCGAACGGCTGATCTACGGGGAGGACGGCAGCATCTACTACACAAATGACCACTACGAAACATTCAGTCAGCTCTATTGATGGAGGTGTGCGATGATCGATGCTTATGAACTGGACGGCAGCAAAATGCAAGAACTGCCGGAAGCACATGATCACCTGAAAGAGATCCTTGGGTTTCCGGACTACTACGGGAAAAATCTCGATGCGCTGTTTGACTGCCTAACAGAAAGAGCCGGAGAGACGATGCTGTTTATTACCCATGCAGAACTGCTGCACCCGAAGCTGCAACAGGTCTTGGATGATGCCATGGAACATAACGAACGGCTGACTGTCCTGTATGAATATAGATAACGGAGAGCTTATCACTCTTCGTTTTTATGTTCTGTAGACCGCAATATCCGGCAGATTCCGGTAATATTCACCGCAGTCCAGTCCATACCCGATGACAAACACATCCGGAATGGTAAACAGTGCATAGTCCGGTCTCAGGTCTGCCTCACGGCGTTCCGGTTTGTCAAGAAGTGTCAGGATCTTCAGGGAAAGCGGCTTCCGGCTGCGCAGCTTCTCTGCCACAAGCGAAAGTGTTCTGCCTGTATCAATGATGTCCTCCACGATCAGCACATGATACTGGCTGATGTCCTGTTGCAGATCCAGCAGAATATCCACACTGCCCGATGAAACTGTCCCTGCAAAATAGCTCTGCACCTGCATGAAACCGACCTCGCAGGGGATCGTCACCGCCCGGCACAGATCAGCCAGAAAAATAAAAGCCCCTTTCAGAATGCTGACCAGCAGCAGCGGTTTTCCTGCATAGGACATATCGATCCACTTCCCTGCTTTCCGGATCTCCTGTTGGATCTCCCCGCCGGAGATCAGCACACGTTCTATACCGGAAAGATAGGCATCCTTGTCAGTCTGTATCATGCTATTTCCTCCTCTTCAGATCAGTCGATCAGCATCAGGTAAGTAAGGATAACACTGGGCAGAAGGACAAATATGGTATTTCGTATCATTCCTTTGCGCAGACGTTTCCACTGTTTTTCAGACAGGCTGGAGACCTTCGGAATTTTCAGAATATCCAGCACCAGCACTGCTGATATGAAAATAAAATAGCAATTCACGGTAAACAGGTAAACTGCTCCTGCCAGCATCCGCCATCTTCCCTGCACCAAGGAGTAGCCGCAGGTACAGAGCGGCGGCATCAGGGCAGTAGCGATCGCCACACCGGGGATGACATTGTTTGCCTTGTCCGTTCGGGTGTTGCCGATGATGCCCGCAAGACCGCCAGCAGTTGCTATGATGACATCGTAGAGGGACGGCTGCGTGCGGGCAAGGAGTTCAGCGGTCGGGGCTTTGATCGGTGAGATCAGAAAATAGATCACCGACACCAGAAAGCTGATCGAGACTTGTATCATAAAGCCATAAAAATGCCGCCTGAACCGCTGGAAATCGACCGCTGCCACACTGTATGCCATGGCAAGGATACTTCCCATCAATGGGGAGATCAGCATAGCCCCGATGATGACTGCCGCCGACCCGGTATTCAGCCCGACAGAGGCGATCAAAATGGCACAGATCAAGATACACATGTTCGTGCCTGTGACCTGCCCACCGTTCAGGATGCGTGTCTTGATCTCCTCGTGGGATGCCGTATCGTCACTCAGGCTGAACGCCCTTTTGCATGCGTTTGTCAGTTCCTTGGAAAATAATTTCATGAGAAAGCCTTCCTTCGTTTTTTTCAGTATAGCACATTTCAATGGAAAAAGCAAGGGGGTGCAAATGCACCCCCGGTCACTTATTCGATCTCATCAAAGAAATACTGCCACCAATCGCCGTTTTTACCGGAGTTACCGCATTCGACCATGTATGTCTTGCCGTTGAGGTTGACCTCTGTCCAGTAATGCTGTGTCCCGGGGCTTGTCCAGCCACGCACCATATACACGTCAAATCCATAATATGCCAGCACAGAAGCCATTGCACCATTATACTGTACGCACTGCCCTTTCTTGTGGTTGAAGATCGCATCCACATAGGAAAGGTTGACGATCTCGTTCCACTTTTCTCCGGCATAGGCATAATCAACATTGTAGTGTATCCACTGGTGTGTCTTATAGAGCTTTTCCGCAAGTGTATCGTCCGCTTCAAAATGCTCTGCGGCAAACTGCTCGATGATCGCAATATCCGCATCAGACAGCTTGATCGTGAAGTCGATCTTCACCGGATCGACCTGCCGGTTGTAGACCGTGATCTGCCGTCTCGGAGAAAGCTGTGCTGTATTGAGCAAAAAATCAATATCTCCCTCCGCCTCGCTGTATGTGCCGATCAGCACACCGTCCGAACTAAATTCATAGGTCACACCGTCCATTGTCACATAGCCAGTCGCCATGACACCATTTTCATCCAGATAGTAAGTATCATCGCCCTGATAATACCAGCCGGTGAGCATCATGCCCGTTTCATCAAAGCAGTATGTATCACCGCCAATGGTCTGCCATCCGGATACCATACTGCCATTCTCTGAGAAATAATAGCGAACGCCATCCAGATCCTGCCAGCCGACAGCCATTTTACCGTCCTCACCAAAATAATACTCTTCGCCGTCAATGACCTGCCAGCCAGTTGCCATGCAGTCATTTTCAGGGAAGAAATAGTAACGTGTCCCGTCAAATTCCTGCCAGCCGGATGTCAGCACACCATCCGTCCCCAGCCAATATGTATTACCATCGACCTCGACCAGTCCGGTTTGTTTCATGCCGGTATTTCCAAGGTAATACGTATCCCCGTCAATGGTCTGCCACCCGGTCAACCGGATACCTTGAATGTCCACATAATACTGGTTACTGCCTGTGGAGATCCAGCACTCCTTCTGTAGTTCCGCCTCATCATTGAAATAATACCGTTCGCCGTTGATCGTATTCCAGCCGGTGAGGAGCTTGTAGTTTTCACCGGCATAGTAGGTAGTTCCGTCTTCCTCAATGAAGCCCTTCTCCAGCTTACCATTCGCATCCGCATAGTAATAGGAAAAACCAAGTGGATAAATATCCGCATCAAATAGCTGCATTGACGAATACTTCAGAATGAGGGAAGCATCATCGACATTGATCACACCGTCCTCATTCACATCAGCAATTGTATTGAGATACTCCACATCTGCCTGTGTATCCGGCAGGAGCTGCTCCCATACCTTCTGTTTGTCCATACCAATTGTCAGGCACACAGAAGCATTCAGGATCAAGCTTGCATCCTCGACAGATATATCCCCTGAACTATCAACGTCGCCAATCGGCAGTTCTGGTTCTACACCCAATTTTCCGGATACCACTTCCCCGCCATATCTGACATAGCCGTCTGCGGTAAGATCCAGACCAGATGCAAAGATATAGGACATTTTCTCGTTTGCAGCACTGGCTGTCATAACGGACAGCGGCGCACAAAATACCATTGCTGCCGCCATCACCGACAGCACATGTTTCCTATGTTCGTTCATACATTTCCTCCTCAATTTCGTCGGAACGCACATCATTTTACCCTTTCCCGCTATTTCCGGGAAACAACATATTTATTATACATCATTTTGTTTGATTTGTCAATAGTTTGTTACTATTTTTATAAAAAAGTTTTGAGTTTCAGAAAAAACCCCATAAAATATAGGAACACAACTTGTAACTTTGTAATCTTTTTGTAATTTTTGAAGAAAAATAGGTAGATAGACCTATCCCATTGAAAAAAATATCTAAAAACAAGTCCTGCCCCTTGCGAACCGGGGCAAAATATGGTATAATAATAACAGCGGCGGTATTTTCCGAACGGAGGTGATCCCCATGCTGACGAAACTGCTGCGCCGTGAGACTTGTGCAGCGTGCCGGCAATGCTGTCACTTTGACAGCTACGACATATGGGATACACCGGTACTATCCGAAGAAGTCAGGTACAAGGCACAAAAGCTCCTGCCGGATGCTGAATTTGTCTCGAAAGGAGAACGTTCCTACTTGTTCCGCATTCCTGCTATGGATGCGGACGACCGCTTCGCCTGTCCGCTGCTTGACCCGGCTGTAGGCTGTATGCTTGGTACGGAGAAGCCCTTTGACTGTCAGATCTGGCCTTTCTGCATCATGGAACTGCATGGGCGGCAGGTGATCACACTTGCGCCGATCTGTAATGCTGTGAATGCACTGCCCGTCGGAACGCTGCTCCGTTTCCTGAAAGAGGAACTTGGCGAAACGATATTCGCCTATGCGGAGAAAGACCCGGATGTGGTCAGACCCTATGATGCGCTGTATCCCATTCTGCTGTGGAGACCGCAGGAAATCTGAAATTCTGGAGGAATCATTATGTCAACACAAAGCTATGAAAGCCCTTTCTGCACCCGATATGCGAGCCGGGAAATGCAGTATTTATTTTCAGCCGATAAAAAATTCACCACATGGCGTAAGTTGTGGGTCGCCCTTGCCCGTGCGGAAATGCAGCTTGGTCTGCCCGTTACACAGGCGCAGGTAGATGAACTGGAAGCCAACATTGAAAACATCGACTACGCTGCCGCTGCCGAATTTGAGAAAGAGCGCCGCCACGATGTCATGGCACACGTCCTTGCCTATGGGAAGATCTGCCCGAATGCCGCAGGCATCATCCACCTTGGTGCGACCTCCTGCTATGTGGGTGACAACACCGACATCATCATCATGCGGGATGCCCTGCAGGTCATCAAGCGCAAGCTCATCAAAGTCATTTCCCAGCTTGCCAAATTTGCTGACAAATACAAGGCACTCCCCTGCCTTGCCTATACCCACCTCCAGCCCGCACAGCTCACCACGATTGGCAAGCGTGCGACCCTCTGGTGCAATGAACTGCTGATGGATCTGGAAGATCTGGATCACCGTCTGCATTCCCTGAAACTTCTCGGCTCAAAGGGAACGACCGGCACACAGGCTTCCTTTATGGAGCTGTTTGAGGGGGACACGGACAAGGTCAAGGAACTGGAGACCCGTATTGCCAAGGAAATGGGCTTCGATGCGGTCGTTCCGGTCTCCGGGCAGACCTACTCCCGGAAAATTGACTATCAGGTCTGCTCCGTCCTTGCGGGCATTGCCCAGTCTGCAAGCAAATTCTCCAACGACATCCGCCTGATGCAGAGCTTCAAGGAGATGGAAGAACCCTTTGAAAAGAACCAGATCGGCTCATCCGCCATGGCATACAAGCGCAATCCCATGCGGGATGAGCGCATTACCTCTCTTGCCAGATATGTCATGTGCGACGTGCTGAATCCTGCCTTCACAGCTGGAACGCAGTGGTTCGAGCGCACGCTCGATGATTCTGCCAACAAGCGCATTTCAGTAGCAGAGGCATTCCTCGGCACGGATGCGATCCTGAACATCATGCTCAACGTCACCGACCCGGAGTGTGGCTTTGTGGTTTATGAGAAGATCATCCGCCGCCGTGTCATGGCGGAGCTGCCTTTCATGGCGACCGAAAACATCATGATGGATGCTGTCAAAAAAGGCGGCAACCGGCAGGAACTGCACGAAAAGATCCGTCAGTATTCTATTCAGGCAGGCAAGCGTGTCAAGGAAGAGGGACTGGATAACAATTTGTGTGAGCTGATCCTTGCCGACCCGATCTTCCAGATCACCCCCGAAGAGATGGAACATATTATGAAGCCCGAAAACTTCATCGGGCGCTGTCCGCAGCAAGTCGAGGAATTTATTGCCAACTGCGTACAGCCTGTCCTCGATGCCAATGGCGTTTCAGACGACAAGGCAGAAATTTCCGTATAAGACAAAAACTCCCCTGTGCTGCTGCGCAGGGGAGCTATCACATAAATTCAACAATGAGCCATAAAACTGTCAGCGCTGCAAAAAAAACACCCGAAGAACAACAGCAGGAACGCATCCCGTCTGTCGCCCTGATACTGTTCGCTCAGAATGACAAGTTTGCTGCGTATGACTTGAAAACGACTTTTTTGCTCCTCCCATTTTTCGCCCATCTGAAGCATTTCTTCACGCTGCTTCTCATCCAGTTCGAGTCCCTGCATTTTTTCCCGGAGCTGTTCCTGCAGCGTATCCAATTTATCCATTTCTTCCGCTTCCGGAACAAGTATCACAACGTCCGTTTTCCGCCTGTACTTTGCTGCAAGGTAAGAGGTAACATGGTAATGTTCGCCATCCTCCGCAAGCACTTCCAGCGCATAACTGACATTGCCTCTTGTATCTCGTTTCTTTTCCCATGAAACGACTTCCCCATGCAGTTCCTTTGCATTTTCCTGATAAAATTTTCTGCGTTTCAGATGATATGCCATGCCGACAAAACACAGCACAGTCAGAAAGATCAAAAACAGCATCTCAGCCTCTCTTTCCAAAAAGCCTCCCGGAAAGGGAGGCTTTTCTGTTTACCGATCTGCGTTCTTCTTCGCAGCAATGTCGTTGAGTGCTTCCTTGCGGGAGAGGTTGATCCTGCCCTGCTTGTCGATCTCAATGACCTTGACAACGATCTCATCACCGATCTGCACGACATCCTCCACACGCTCTACCCGGCGGTTTTCGAGCTGGGAAATGTGTACCAGTCCGTCCTTGCCCGGTGCGATCTCCACAAAAGCACCAAAGTTCATCAGACGAACGACCTTGCCTTTATAAATTGCACCGACTTCCGGATCGTTTGCGATCGTCTCGATGATCTGGATGGCTTTCTTGCAATTGCTCATATCGATGCCGCTAACAAATACATTGCCGTCCTCGTTGATGTCGATCTTGACATCGCACTCAGCGCAGATCTTCTGAATGACCTTGCCGCCCTGCCCGATGACCTCACGGATCTTGTCGATCGGCACTTTGGTCTGGAGCATCTTCGGCGCATACGCATTGACCTCAGCACGTGGCGCAGGGATCGCCTTGAGTATGATCTCATCGAGGATATACAGCCGTGCTTTGCGGGTCTTTTCAAACGCCTGCGCAATAATAGCAGGTGTCAGCCCATCGACCTTGATGTCCACCTGAATGGCAGTGATACCCTTGTGTGTACCGCCTACCTTGAAATCCATATCGCCGAAGAAGTCCTCAAGCCCTTGGATATCGACCATGGTCATGAAATCATCACTGTCCGGCAGTGTGATCAGACCGCAGGAGATACCAGCGACCGGTGCTTTGATCGGTACACCGGCATCCATCAGTGCCAGTGTAGAACCGCAGATCGAACCCTGCGAGGTCGAACCGTTGGAACTGAGCACCTCGGAGACCAGACGCATCGCATAGGGGAATTCCTCTACGCTCGGCAGCACCGGAACAAGTGCCTTTTCGGCAAGAGCGCCGTGACCGATCTCACGTCTGCCGGGTCCTCTGGAGGGCTTCGTCTCGCCAACAGAATAGGACGGGAAGTTGTACTGGTGCATATACCGCTTGGAAGTCTCCTCATCCAGACCGTCGATCTTCTGGGCATCGCTGACCGGACCGAGGGTAGCGATCGTCAGTACCTGCGTCTGTCCTCTTGTGAACAGCCCAGAGCCGTGTACTCTCGGCACAAGTCCGACTTCTGCCGCCAGCGGACGTATCTCATCGATCCCTCTGCCGTCCACACGCTTGCCGTTGTACAGCCAGTTGCGGACGATCTTCTTCTGGAGCTTATACAGGCATTCATCCAGCTTGGCAGCACTTCCCTCGCCGTACTGTTCGTCAAACTTCTCGTGTACCTCGTCCATGATGGGCTTCAGGCGGGCATCACGGACATTCTTGTCATTGGTATCCAGTGCAGCCTGCACCTTTTCACCGACCAGCGCCTCCACAGCCTCAAACATCTCATGCGGGATCTCCTGCGACTCAAAGGTAAACTTCTCCTTTCCGATCTGTTTCTGGATGTCGGCAATGAAAGCGACCAGCTTTTTGATCTCCTCATGACCTGTCAGGATCGCCTGAAGCATGGTCTTTTCATCGACCTCATTTGCACCGGCTTCGATCATGACGATCTTTTCGGCACTGCCGGCAACGGTCAGGTTCAGGTCATTGTGCTTTCTCTGCTCCAGCGTCGGATCAAGCACGATCTGTCCGTCCACCAGACCGACACTGATACCTGCGATCGGTCCATTCCACGGAATATCCGAAATGGAGAGCGCAATGGAAGTTGCGATCATGCCTGTGATCTCCGGAGAACAATCCGGGTCGACCGACAGAACGGTCATGACCACCGACACGTCATTGCGCATGTCCTTTGGGAACAGGGGACGGATCGGACGATCGACCATACGGGAGGTCAGGATCGCCTTTTCGGAGGGCTTGCCCTCACGCTTGGTGAAGGAACCGGGGATCTTCCCTACCGAATACAGCCTTTCCTCATAATCCACGGAAAGCGGGAAAAAGTCGATCCCCTCACGGGGTTTTGCGCTTGCAGTCACGTTTGCCATGACCGTTGTTTCCCCGTAGCGCACCCAACAAGAACCGTTGGAGAGCGCACAGGTCTTGCCAGTCTCTACGACCAAAGGACGACCAGCATAGGTCGTTTCAAACACTCTGTAATTTTCAAACATACTATTCCTCCTTGTGCCAGACAGCGTTTTAGCAAAAAACCCTGCACCGGCACAGTATCCCTCGTGATGGGATCCTGACGATCCGGTGTACGGTCAGATGCTAATAAAGCGCTGCCGACTCAAATGTGTGTATGCACAGAAAGGCAGACGGAGAGTCTCTCCGCTGCCCTGTGCAGACATGTTTACTTACGGATGCCCAGCTTTGCGATGACCGCACGGTATCTGTTGATGTCTTTCTTCTTCAGATAAGCAAGCAGATTTCTTCTTCTGCCGATCATCTTCAGCATACCTCTTCTGGAATGATGATCTTTCTTGTGTACCTTAAGGTGCTCAGTCAGGTCATTGATCCGGCGGGTCAGGATAGCGATCTGCACTTCCGGAGAACCTGTGTCGTTCTCATGGGTACGGTTGCTTTCAATGACCGCCGTCTTTTCTTCCTTACGCAGCATGTGTTTCACCTCTTTCATTAGATCTTCCGCAACATAGAGTAAGGCAGGCAAAATTCCCATTCCGGGCGTATCCCTTATTCCAAGTACACGGAACATTTTTATTATACCATAGTTTTCTTGATTTGTAAAGTCTTTTTTCAAAATTTTTTCAGAAAACGCCGAAAGCAGTCTCAGGAAATGATCTTGCCCTTCTTGCCTTTCTTTTTCGGTTCGATAGGGGCTTCCCTGCCGCCCTGATCCTCAAAGAGATTCTCTCCTGCTGTCTGTGTGTAACTCATTTCCGGGTTGACCTCACCCTTCATGGTGTAGTAGGGATCAATAATATATTTCCGGATGACCGGATAGCAGTTGAACACAATGAGAAAGCCCACAAATGTCAGCGGCAAAAAGATCCACAGTATCAGCATCACAGACGGTATCAGCGTCGTCAGCCATACGAACAGCCCCAGTACCAGTACACAAAGCACCAGCGTCAGCAAATTGGTCTTTAGTGCAAAAAGGCTCAGTACCAGTGCATTTTTCATGATCTGCACGAAACTCAGCTCCGTTGACACGATCATCAGATACGCATAAAAGCTCATGATGACCATTTCGATCCCAAGGCTCAGGGTCGCCACAAATAGGATATAGAAGAACAGTTCTCCCCCCTGCCCCTCCTGCTTGGCGATCCCGATCAGGCGGGGATATACAAAACAACCGCTTGCCACAGAAGCTGCCACCAGCAAGTTGATCATCCCCAGAGGACATGCCTGCTTAAAGCTGCTCCGGAACGCTTTGAAGAACGTATCCATCATAAAGCACGGCTTTTCGATCGAAAAAAGGCGCAGCACCTGTGTACATCCGGCGATCACCGGACCGAACAGCACCACAAACAAAAGCAGCAGCACCCCGGAGATCGAAAGCGGTACAACGGGATCAAACTCCCGCAACAGATAATTCAGCAAAAAAATCAGCAGCAGCGGCAGAAATTCCAGCATCAGGATCACATTCAGCTCCAGCAGTTTCCAGAATTTTCTGCCCACCAGTTCCCAGAACCGGAAAAACGGCTTTTTCCTTGGTGCATCCTTGGCGATCCCTGCCCCGGAGGCATCATAGCTTTTGAACAGCGGCATGTTACCCGTCCTTTCTCTATCGGATCCTTGTTTTCTATCCTTCCCATGCTGCCTGCCATAGCGAATATCCATGCAGCATCCACCCGCTCTGCACAAGTGCAAGGATCAGCACCCCCAGCAGCAGCACCCCGAAACGTATCCCATACAGCATGATAGAAAAGCGTTCCCCGTCTTTTCCCGTGATGCCTGTCCACAGTTGTCCGGCACTGCGGATACATTCCCTTGCCGCAAGCAGCAGCAGCCCCGTACCCGTTACTGCAAACGGCAGCACGAATAAGATCCCCTCCGGCACACCGAGCCAGCCTGTCTGCCAATACAGCTCCGCCAGCACTGCGCCGACCGCACATCCACGAAACAGCATGACCGCAAACGCTGCCGGCATACCCAGCACCGAAAGTCCTGCCGCCGCCAAAATGCCTGTCCAGAACAGCAGCCCCGCACAACAGGTCAGCAGCTGCTCTCCAAAGGCTGCGGCATGCTCTGCCATTCCCTGCCGGATCAGCCAGCTATCCCAGATACGCCACTCCGGGTGCAGCACCCTTGTAAAACTTCCCAATGCCGTCCCAGTAAGCACAGCAGCCAGCATCGCATACAACAGAAGATCCTGCTTCTTTTTCATGCACACCACTCCCTTAGTGAAGTGTATGTGCCTGTCCGGTCAATTATACTATTTAGAAAGCTCGTATGCCCGCTTTGTGCAGGCTTCACAGGCATGATCCACGATCTCTGTCAGCTTTCCCTTATACAGTTCATCCAACCCTGCAAGCGTCGTACCGCCCGGAGAAGATACCATTTTGATCAGCTCGTCAATGCTGTAGCCTGAATCTGTCAGCATCTTTGCACTTCCCACAAGGCTCTGTGCGAACAGCGGGAGCGCTACTTTTTCATCGATGCCCACCTTAACAGCATAGTCCACAAAAGCCTTGGCAAACAGGTAAATAAAGGCAGGACTGCTGCCGTTGACAGCAATGATCTCTTTCATCTTGTCCTCCGGCAATGCCGCTGTCACACCACACTCCGCAAAAATGCTGCTGACAGACCCGAATTCCTCGTCCGTCACCTTGTCACATTTCGCAAGGGCAGAAGCCCCCTCGCCCAGCAGCAACGGCGTGTTCGGCATGACCAAGATCACCTTTGCATCAGCACGTGTCCTGCTGCGGATGTAGTCCGCCGTAATACCTGCGGCGATCGAGATCAGCACCGTCTCCTCCGTCACACCAGCAGCAAGTGCATCCAGCACCTCCTCAAACATCTGCGGCTTGACGGCAAGAAAAACATACTTGCATGTCTGCACGACTTCCAGCCCGGAATGGCAGACATTTACGCCGATCTCCGAAAGCCGGCTGAGCTTGTCCTTATCGTGATCATAGGCAGACAGCGAACAACCCGAAAGCGAGCTGTTTACAATGCCTTTCATGATCGCATAGCCCATATTGCCAGCGCCGATAAATCCTATTTTTTTCATGATACTCATCCTTTCTGTAAAACGGGTCAGCCCTCCCCGCAGACACGGGGAAGGCAGCCCTGTCCGGTCAGCTCGTAAAAGTTTCCTGCTCTGTGCAGCACGAGCGGTCGGCTGGATCATTGAGAGAGGCAGGAGAAAACTCCTCTGTCGGAAAGCGCATTTTGTCAAATACAGCACAAGGTGTCTCCGTGTCAACATTGCATTCCTTGGTCGGAATGGTGTAGTCGTAGGTCGGCACGAGGATCGTCACCGGTCTTGTCAGCTCGATCACCGAGAACAGACCAAGCGTCATTACGACTGTGCGCATGGTCGGCGGATAGCCCTCTGCGCCCTGCGCCGGGTCAAGCTGACGGCACACCGTACCGATCTTGGTTTCCAGTGCAAGCGGTGCAACGACCTGCACATTGGCAGTCGGCAGATTGACCACTTCACAGCAGGCTGTATCGGTCGTGCCGATGCTGGCTCCGGTGCTGGAGAAAGTCTGCGTATTGGATTCGCTGCCGTAGAGAATGCTGCTCTTGCTGGCATACACAGTACCCTCAAGAAGCTGCGGCTGGTCGCATGCACAGGTGTAGCCAAGGATCTGTACACGGAATGTAAAAGTGAGGTCTATGTTATAGAATCCCCTGTTGAACGGTACCGGCTCGATACGCATGCAAACATCTGCCACACGGGCGCATTTGCACTTGACGAGTTGGATGTTGGCAGGCAGTTCTCCCATATCGAGGATGACCGGCACGTTGGAAATACAATCACGGTCGCTGCAACTGTCAAAAACCTGATTTACCTTGACCGGAACGGCTTCGCCACGTCCGGGACGGCGGTCGAAGTCCTCCGGAAGGTTCTGATCGTAGTTCATAGTAGCCCTCCTAAAACGTTAGTACAGGGAAGGCAGGCTTCCCTTAGTTACAGAGTATTCAGGAGGGGGCTGAAACGTGACGGTTTTCGTGAAGCAGTTTATTTCACCTGTGGCTCACCATAAATTTGCTTAAAGAAGCAGGAATACGCTCCCGTATGGCAGGCATTTCCGGTCTGCTCTACATAAACCAGCAGCGTATCCTCATCACAGTCCGCAAAGATCGAGACAACTTTCTGGAGATGCCCGGACGTTGCGCCCTTGTTCCACAGCTCCTGCCGGGAACGGCTCCAGTACCATGTATAGCCTGTCTCCAAAGTCTTTTGCAGGCTTTCCCGGCTCATGTAAGCAAGCATCAGCACCTGCTTTGTGTGTACATCCACCGCAATGGCGGGGATGAGGTCGCTTTTGACAAAGTATTTGTCAAGGTCCATGCTATTCTGTATCCTCCTTATCTTTCAGTAGCTTTTTGTGACAGCAGCACATACTGCGCTGTCAAAAAATAATTTTCCAGATCTTCTGCATCCAAGCCCCGGAATAGAACCAGATCGTCATAGATCGCTGCCATCTGTTCCGTATCTTCGCTCTCCACATGGAACTCACCGCTCACCAGATCGATCCCCACAAGCACATTCCCGATGCGATAAGCAGCCATATCCGGCTGCATCCCTTCCGGCAGTTTCCGGCGGGAATGTTCATTTTCCATGATGTTATATGTGACCACTTCCGTGAACGCCGGGTCATTCAACGGCTCACAGGGATATTTCTCCTGTAGATAGGCACTCACCTCCGCACCGGTTTTCCGGTCAGGCTGCATGCCGGGACGGTGCGCCGCATAGATCTCTTTCCACTGCCTTATCTGCGCTGTTGTCGGTCTTGTCGTCTGCATGATATGCCCTCCTTTCAGTCGCTGTCCGCCGGGCGCAGTTTCGTGAGCTGCATGAAAGTTTCCCCGTCATATTCCGGAATAAGCAGGTAAAATTCCCCTCTCACATCACTGATCTCCACCTTGTAGCAGCGGGAAAAATAATGCCCGTAAGAATTCGTGGTGACCTTAAAGGGCTTGTAACACGCAGCATTGTACGGTTCAGTCTTGTTCCATTCCGGAAAGCTGACACGCTTTTTTACCAGAGTGATCGAACGCAGGGATGCTGTCGGAAGCCCCAGAGGGTCTCGATATCCGACAGATACAGCGTTCCCGCTTCCACATACGCACATGTTTCCAAATTGGTGTACATCGTCAGTCCCATATCTTTCCGCACCGGCTTGTCATTTTTAATGACATAGGTCTCTGCCAGAATATCAAAGTTCTCTGCGTTTTCGAGCAGCGCATCAAGGCTCTCTGTTGCCCAGAGTTCCTGCCTTGCACGCCGCAGGGTATCCTCCATCTGCTCCAGAAAATGTTCCGGCATTTTCACATTCTTCTGTAATTTCCACATCCGGACGGTCAGAGCGATCCGCACGATGAGACACGACAGACCAATGATCTCAAGCTCCCATGCATTTTGAAACGCTGTCACGATCCCGGCTTGCAGGGTGCCACCTAAGACTAGCCGGAAAGCATTCTCACGATATTCAGCGAGATCGGCAGGCTGCTCTGTTCTTCTAACTGATCAAGCTTTTCCCGTGCCGCATCTATTTCAGCCCGTCTCCCCTCGGAGAGCTTCCTGACCAGAAAAGCAGAACCAGCGATCTCTTCTGCATCTGCATCCTTTGTCACATTAAATCCAAAGAAATTTACTTGCACAGCGATCCCTCATTTCTGCTGCTATCTGACAATGATCCCCTTGCGCCGGCAGTCTGCCTTGACCTCCTGAACGGTCAGTTCGTGGAAATGGAACAGCGATGCCGCCAGTGCTGCCGAACAGTCCGTCTGTTCAAAGGCTTCTGCAAAGTCTCCGAGCTTCCCTGCCCCGCCGCTGGCAATGACCGGGATGCGCACCGCATCCACGACCGCTTTCAGCATGGGCAGATCAAAGCCGCCCTTCACGCCGTCCGTGTCAATGGAATTGAGACAGATCTCCCCTGCCCCAAGCTGTTCGACCTGCTTCACCCAGTCGAGCAGATCCAGTTCCATGTCGATCCTGCCGCCGTTGATGAACACCGTCCAGTTGCCGGCTTTTGTCTTTTTGGCATCGATGCCGACACAGATGCACTGGCTCCCGAAAATGTCCGCCCCGTCCCGGATAAGCTGCGGATCCTGTACCGCCTGTGAATTGACAGAGACCTTGTCCGCCCCGGCACGCAGTGTTTCCCGGATATCATCGACCGTTTTGATGCCGCCGCCGACCGTAAGAGGGACAAAGACCTGCTTTGCTGTCTCCCGGACAACATCCAGTATCACGCCACGCCCCTCATGAGAAGCGGTGATGTCATAGAATACGATCTCATCCGCCCCCTGCCGGTCATATGCGGCAGCGCAGACGACCGGGTCACCCACTTCACGGATGCCCTTAAAATTTACACCCTTGACGACCTTGCCGTCCCGCACATCCAGACAGGGGATGATCCGTTTCGCCAACATATTCAAGCCCCCTCCTTCGCACATGCGATCGCCTCCGCAAGATCAAGTGTGCCTTGATAGAGCGATTTTCCGGCGATCGTCCCGTACAGTCCCATTGCCGCACAAGCCTTGATGTCCTCTATCGTATGTACACCGCCGCTGGCAATGACATTGCACTTCACAGCATCGTGCAGCGCAGAAAGCTGTTCCGTGTTCACCCCGGAAAGTGTTCCGTCCTTGGAAATATCCGTGAAAATGATCGTCTGCACGCCTATTTTCTCCATTTCCCTTGCAAGGGAAATATGATCCACCGTAGAAGCATCCAGCCAGCCCTCCACGGCGACAAAACCATTTTTGGCATCGATGCCGACCGCAATGCGTTCGCCGTACTCCCTGACAGCTTGTTCCACAAGTTCCGGCTGCTTCAATGCCACGCTCCCCAGTATGACCCGTGAGACCCCGCCGGAGAAGTACAGTTCCATAGTCTCCATCGTGCGGATACCGCCGCCGACTTCTACTTTCAGGGGCGTATGCCTTGCTACATCCAGAAAAATGTCCGTGTTGACGGGCTTTGCATCTTTCGCACCGTCCAGATCGACCATATGGATCCATTCGGCACCGGCTTTTGCAAAGCCCTGTGCCGTCTGCATATAGTCCTCAGCCACTTTGTGTGCCGTGCCGTAATCTCCCTGCACCAAACGCACACAGTTGCCGTCCTTGATATCGATCGCAGGCAGTATGATCATATCAGACCTCCGAAATTCCGCAGGATCTGCAGTCCCGCTTCGCCGCTTTTCTCCGGGTGGAACTGTGCGCCGAATACATAGTTTCCGTCATACACCATAGCAGGCACACGTCCGCCGTATCCCACCCATGCCGCAAGATACACATCCGCACACTTGGCAGCAAAGGAATGTACAAAATATACGTAGCTTTCCTCCCCCAGCCCGTACAGCAGAGGGCAGTCCACACCCATTTCCAGCTTGTTCCAGCCCATATGCGGAATGATCAGACCCGGTGCATCCAAAGGCTCGACCGTTCCGGGGATCAGTCCCAGCCCGGCACACTCTTCAAATTCATAGCTCTTGTCGAGCAGCATCTGCATACCCAGACAGATCCCCAGCAGCGGTTTCTGCTTTGCCTGTTCCTGTAAAACACCGACCAGACCGCATTTGTCAAGCATCCGCATAGCGCTCGGGAATGCACCCACACCCGGCAGGATAATTTCATCTGCTGCTGCAAGATCATCCGCTTTATCCGTGAGCTGATTTTCCATGCCGAGGTAGTCCAGTGCATTTTTGACACTGAAAATATTCCCAGCTCCATAATCTACGATCGCGATCATCCTAATATCCCTTTCGTTGAGAAAGCGCCCTCCCCTGCCGACGTGCAGGCGATCCGCAGCGCATGGGCAAGCGCCTTGAACGCTGCCTCGGTCTTGTGGTGGTCATTCTTGCCGTACAGCACCCGCACGTGCAGTGTAATGCCGGCATGGAAAGCGAATGCCCGGAGAAATTCCTCCGTCAGACAGCTATCATAAGTACCGATCATCGCATTCGTGAATGCCGCATCAAACACCAGAAACGGGCGGTTGCAGATGTCCAGCGCACAGAATGCCAGTGCCTCGTCCATCGGAATATACGCCGAACCGTAACGGGCAATACCGCTCTTGTCGCCGAGCGCTTTTGCCAGTGCCTGTCCGAGTACGATGCCCGTGTCCTCAACGGTGTGGTGTGCATCCACATGCAGGTCTCCCTTGGCAGTAATGTGCATAGGGATCCGGCTGTGTACGGAAAGGGCTGTCAGCATGTGGTCAAAGAAGCCGATCCCGGTGGATATTTCCGTCTTTCCGTCCTCCGGCAGGATCACGGCTGTGATGTCCGTTTCCTTAGAAGTACGTGTCACAGAAGCGGTCTGCATAGGTATCCCTCATTTCCTGAGAGTTTCTTCCAGAGCTGCATAGAGCAGCTCCATCTGTTCGGGCGTGCCGATGGTAATGCGCAGAGAATCATCAATTCTGCGCTTGTTCCAGTAACGGACAAAGATCTTGCGCTGCTTCAATTCCCGGAACAATTCCTCTGCCGGTCGTTCTGGGTGACTGACAAACAGAAAATTGCTGTACGCATCCGGAAATGTAAAGCCCATCGCCGAAAGCCGCTGTTTGGCAGCTTCACGGGTCGCAATGATCTTTTGGGTCGTCATCTTAAAATATGCCCTGTCGGCCAATGCCGCTGCCCCGCAAAGACAGGCTAACCGGGTCATGGTATAGGAATTGATGGAGAATTTCACATCATTGAGATACTGTATAAGCTTCTCCGAACCGATAGCAAAGCCGATCCGCATCCCGGCAAGGGAACGGGATTTGGAAAAGGTCTGCACGACAAGCAGATTTTCATACTTTTCCAGCAAAGGCAGACAGCTTGTCCCCCCGAAATCAATATAGGCTTCATCCACGATAACGACAGAGTTTGAATTCGCCTGCAAGATCTCCTCGATCAGCGAAAGCGGTTCCAGTACGCCCGTGGGGGCATTCGGGTTCGGGAATACGATGCCGCCGTTTTCCCGCTTGTAGTCCTCTGCACGGATATGCCAGTCCTCCGTCAGCGGAATGGTCTGATACGGGATGCGGTGGACCTCTGCCCATACGTCATAGAAAGAATAGGTCACATCCGGAAACAGCACCGGCTTTTCCCCATTGAAAAACGTCATGAACGCCATGGACAGCACATCATCCGACCCCACCCCCACAAACACCTGTGAAGGCTTCACGCTGTAGGTCTCTGCAAGGGCATCCACCAAAACCTTGGCATCCGGGTCAGGATACAGACGCAGGAGCGTGCTGTCAGTCTGCCGGAGCACCTCTGCCACACCGGGGGCAGGGGGATAGGGATTTTCGTTGGTGTTCAGCTTGATGATACCGTCTATTTTCGGCTGTTCACCGGGAGTATAGGGCACGACACGGCGCACATTCGCTTCCCAGCTCATTCGGACTCCCCCTCAAAGCGGACCTTGATCGCATTGGCATGCGCTGTCAGTCCCTCACGTTCAGCGATCAGCACAATGTCATCCTTAGCATCCCGCAGCGCCTGCTCCGTGTAGTAAATATAGCTCGAACGCTTCAGGAAACTGTTCACACCAAGGGGCGAGAAAAATCTTGCCGTTCCTGAAGTCGGCAGTACATGGTTCGGACCTGCATAGTAGTCTCCGAGCGGTTCGGAAGCATAGCTGCCGAGGAATACCGAACCGGCATTGTCCAGTGCCCCGATCAGCTCCAACGGGTTTTCCATGTGTACTTCTAAATGCTCCGGTGCGATCGCATTGGCAAGTTCAACTGCCTCTGCCCGGTCACGGGCAATGAGGATCGCACCATAATTTATTAGCGATTTTTCGATGATGTCCTTTCTGGAAAGGGCAGCCATCTGCCGCTTGACCTCTGCCTCCACCTTGGCAGGGAGCGACGGGTCTGTGGTGATCAGGATAGCCGAAGCAAGGACATCATGTTCTGCCTGACTCATCAGGTCGGCAGCTATGAATTTCGGGTCGCCCGTGCTGTCGGACATCACCAAGATCTCACTCGGTCCGGCGATCATGTCAATATCCACCACGCCGTACAGCAGCTTCTTGGCAGTCGCAACGTAAATATTGCCGGGACCTACGACCTTATCGACCTTCGGTATCGTCTCCGTTCCATAGGCAAGCGCTGCGATCGCCTGTGCGCCGCCGCAGAGAAATACCCTGTCCACCCCGCAGATCGCTGCGGCAACTAAAATATCCTTGTTCGGTGTGCCGTCCTTGCAGGGGGGCGTTACCATGATGATCTCCTTAACACCGGCGATCTTGGCAGGGATCGCATTCATCAGCACGCTCGATGGATAAGCTGCCGTACCGCCCGGCACATACAGACCAACACGCTCCAGACCACGCACCCGCTGCCCTAAAATAACACCATTCGGCTGTGCATCCGTGAAGCCCTGCGGCTTCTGGCGGTTGTGGAAATCGGCAATGTTCTCCTGTGCATTCAGCAGTGCATTCACAAGATCCTGATCTGCCTCGGTGAGGGCATCCTGAATGACCTCGGCAGGCACTTCATAATACTGCGGCAGACTGCCGTCAAATTGCATTGTGTAGTCCTTGACCGCCTTGTCGCCGCCGTCCCGGACAGTGTCAATGATCTCCGTCACTACCTGTGACACACGGCGGTCTGTCTCACCGCTGCGCTTGGCAAGTTCTTTCAGAAATGCAAACTCCTGTGTTCCATCGCATTGGATCGTCCTTATCATATCCCTTGCTCCTCTCGTTCTGTAACCTTTTCTTCGATCCTTGTGACAAGCTGTTCAATTTCCCGCTGCCGCATTTTCAGACTGACGGTGTTCACGATCAGGCGTGCGGAGATCTGGCAGACATCTTCCACGACCTCCAGACCGTTTTCTTTCAGGGTCGTGCCCGTCTCCACAATGTCCACGATCCCGTCCGCAAGCCCCAGCAGCGGTGCAAGCTCCACAGATCCCTCAATTTTTACAATGTCCACATCCATGCCCTTGTTCTCAAAAAAAGCACGGGTCACATTCGGATATTTCGAGGCAATGGTCTTGACTCCGAAACCGTCATAGAACGGGTAGTCTTTCTTTGTGGCAAGGGCAAATTTACACTTCCCAAAGCCCAGATCTACCAGCTCGAACAGTTTTCCGTTCATTTCCATCAGCGTGTCCTTACCGACAACACCCATGTCGCAGACGCCATGTTCCACATAAGTGATCACGTCCGCAGCTTTGGCAAGCACGACCTCTAAATGAGCATCGGGAATGGGCAAGATCAGCCGTCTTCCCTTTTCATGTACGGCAGTGCAGTCGTAGCCGAGACTTTCCAGCAAAGCAACTGTATCCTTTTCCAGTCTGCCCTTAGTCAGGGCAATGCGCAGCGGCTTATTCACCGACCATCACCTCCGTCACAGTATCTGCCTTCACCAGAATGACTTTCGGAATACCCCTGCGCTTTGCAAATCCCACAGGATCGTCCATGCCCAGCATATGCTCACAGCACAGTCCCTCTGCCCGGAGCATCTGTGCCTTCTGCACGGCAAGCGCTTCACAGCCTTTTTCTGCTGCGACCAGCACATCCGCAGGGGCAGGGTGCGGGGTATATTTTCTGCCGATGACATTGGCAACGGCATCGACATTGACTGCCATGCCGACCGCCGGGATGTCGTAGCCGAATTCCGACAGCAGTGTGTCATACCGTCCGCCGGAAATGACCTCCTCACCGCAGCCTTCCAGATAGCCCTTGATGACCAGCCCTGTATAGTAATCCGTCCTGTTCACCAATCCGAGATCTACCAACACAGTGCCGCCCTCCATGAGTGCGCATACCGTATGGTACAGCTCCTGCAAGCTGTCAAGTATCCTCTGGATACGTGCATCCCGGAACACTTCAGAAGCCTTTTCAAAGACATCTTCCCCGCCGAACAGGGTCGGCAGCTTGCGCAGTGCCTGTGTCAGCGGATCGCTGCCGATACGATCAAGCATATCATTCAGTGCCGGGTAATTCTTGGACTCGATCAGTGCATAGATCTCCTCTTTCTGGGCAGGCGTAGCATTCAGCCGGTGCATCAGCTCCCGGAAAATGCGCACATCCCCCAGCTCCAGCGAATAATGCACCGAAAAAGGTTCAGGCACATCCTGCCCCACCGAGGACAGCACGGAAAGCGCTGCCGAAATGACCTCAATGTCTGCCATTTCAGATGCCGAACCAAGCAGTTCGATGCCTGTCTGGTTGACCTCTGTGCTGCGCCCTTTCAGGGACGGGGCAAAGTGGTAGACCGGCTGTGTATAATACAGCCGCAGCGGCAGCGGCGCATCTTTTAGGCGGGTCGCTGCTACTCTTGCGATCGGCATTGTCGAATCCGGTCTTACTGCCATCAGCCTGCCCTTGTTATCCGTCAGCTTGCAAAGCTCTTCAGGCGGAAAATAATGGGCATTCTGGCTGAACACGTCCAGAAATTCCAGTCCGGGCGTGATGACACGGGTATAACCCATCGACTTGAAGATAGAACGGGTACGGTTCTCGACCATGCGCTTGCGGGCGCATTCCTCAAATAAGTAGTCCTTTGTCCCCTCCGGGGTGATCAGATCGTATCGGCGCATAGCGTATATCCTTTCACTTTAGCGTGCTACTATGTTACTATAGTATCATGGTACTATGATAACACATTTGACCATCCTTGTCAAGTTAAAAGAAGCTCATCTGTGTCGATTTGGGCAGATCGCCAAACGCTCCTAAACTTTCCAGCGTTTCAATTATCGTTTTTGACACACTGCTCTCCTGCTGAAATTCCTCAATGGAGAGAAAATTCCCCTTTTGCGCTGTCTCATATACATTGTAGGCAGCCGCCTCCCCCACACCGCTGACCGCACCGAACGGGATACGGATCTTTCCGTCCTCGATCAGGTACTTTGTGGCATGTGACCGATACAGGTCAATGGGCAGAAATTCCAACCCTCTTGCCAGCATTTCATTGACGATCAGCAGAATTTCATAGAGGTCGGTCTCCTTTTTCGTTCTGCCGTTTCCCTTTTCCCGCAGTTCGATGATCTTTTCCCGGACGGCATCCTTGCCCCTGACGGCAAGTTCTGCATCAAAGTCCTCGCCCCGTACCGTAAAGAATGTCGAATAATACGGCAGCGGCATATACAGCTTGAACCAGCCGAGCTTCATAGCAGCGATGATGTAGGCGGCTGCATGGGCTTTCGGGAACATGTATTTGATCTTCAGGCAGCTCTCGATATACCATTCCGGCACATCATGCTCTCTGAGCATGGCGACCAGTTCAGGGGTAAACATTTTTTTCGCCTTGCCCTTACGGGTAAATTCCATGATCTGGAATGCCTGTTTCGGTTCAACGCCCTTGTGCAGCAGATATGTCATGATGCTGTCACGGGTACCGATCACCTCGGAAATGGTGCATGTTCCTGCATCGATCAGATCTTTGGCGTTGCCAAGCCATACATCCGTGCCATGCGACAGCCCGGAGATCTGCAAAAAATCTGAAAACCGCTTCGGTTTGGCATCCAGCAGCATCTGGATCGTGAAACTTGTACCCATTTCCGGCAGACCAAGGCTGCCTGTTTCGCAGAAGATGTCCTCCTTTGTCACACCCAGCACCGAGCAGTCCGTACACATCTGAATGACCTTCGGGTCATAGCCGGGGATCTCCGAGATCTTCTTCCCGGTCATATCTTCCAGATGTTTGTACTGTGTCGGCACAACATGCCCCAGCTCATCCAGCTTTAAGATGGTGTCGTGCAGCGAGTTGAAGTCAAAATGCGTTGTGATGATGTCCGAATCCGCAGAATCTGCCGGGTGCTGAACGGGTGTGAAGTCGTACACCTCATAATTGGAGGGTACAACGACCATGCCGCCCGGATGCTGTCCGGTGGTGCGCTTGATGCCGGTACAGCCGATCGACAGGCGATCCATTTCCGTGTTGTTGAGCAGTATGCCCTGCTCCTCCACGTATTTCATCACAAAGCCATAAGCCGTCTTTTCTGCGATCGTACCGATCGTACCTGCCTTGAACACATTATCCCGCCCGAACAGCTCCTCCGTGTAACGGTGTGCGCCGGACTGGTATTCACCGGAGAAGTTCAGGTCGATATCCGGTGCCTTGTCACCGTCAAAGCCGAGGAACGTCTCAAAGGGAATGTCATGCCCGTCATGCAGCAGCTCTGTCCCACATTGGGGGCAGTTCTTAGCCGGCAAGTCATATCCCGACCCATAGCTGCCGTCTGAAATAAATTTGCTGTATTTGCATTTCGGACAGATATAGTGCGGCGGCAGCGGATTGACCTCCGAAATACCTGCCATCGATGCGACGAACGAAGAACCGACCGAGCCTCTGGAGCCTACGTGATAGCCGTGCTGCTCCGAATTGTACACCAGCTTCTGGGCGATCATATACAGCACCGAAAAGCCGTGCTTGATGATCGAGTCAAGCTCCCGGTCAAGCCTTGCCCGGACGATCTCCGGCAGCGGATCGCCGTAGATCTCCTTTGCCCGTTCATTGGTGATACGAACAAGATCCTCCTCCGCACCGGGAATATTCGGGGTGAATGTCCCGTTCGGGATCGCAAACACATGCTCACAGGCATCCGCAATGCGGCAGGGAGCGGTGATAACGATCTCCTCCGCCTTTTCTTCACCGAGGTAGGCGAATTCTTTCAGCATTTCCTCTGTGGTGCGCAGATACAGCGGCGGCTGGAATTCCGTATCTGAAAAGCCCTGCCCGGAAGTCAGGATCTTCCGGTAAATAGCGTCCTTTTTGTCCATAAAATGCACATCACAGGTCGCCACGACCGGTATGCCGAGCTTCTCACCCAATGCAACGATCTTCCGGTTATATGCCCGCAAGGCTTCCTCATCCTTGGCAAGCCCGTTCCGGAGCATGAAAGCATTATTGGCGATGGGCTGGATCTCCAGATAATCATAGAATTTGGCGATCTTCTCCAGATACGCATCGTCCTTTCCGTCCACCAGCGCAGAAAACAGCTCGCCTGCCTCACATGCCGAGCCAAATATCAGCCCTTCCCTGTAACGGAGCAGCTCCGATCTCGGGATCAGCGGATGCCGGTAGAAATACTTCAGATGTCCGGCGGACACCAGACGGTACAAATTCTTCATGCCCCGCTGATTGCGGACAAGAATGATCTGGTGATACGATCTCAGTTTGCGCACGTCGATCGGGTCGGCTTTGGTATTCAGATCGGTGAGGCGCTCCACCCCCTTTTCCTTGGCAAGGCGCTCTACAAGTGTGATGTAGATCTTGGCAAGCATTGCCGCATCTTCACTCGCACGGTGATGCCCAAATTTGCCGAGCTTGAGATGCTTGGCGACCACATCGAGCTTGTGGCGGTTCAGCTCCGGCAAGGCGGACTGGCAGAGTATCAGCGTGTCGATCCACGCATAGTCAAACGTAATGCCCTGCCGCTTGCAGGCGGTATGGATGAAGGAGGTATCAAAGCTTGCATTATGTGCCGCAAGAACAGGCTTGTCGCCGCAGAATCTTATGAACGCTTTCAGCGCCTCTTTTTCTGAGGGGGCACCCTGCACCATTTCATTGGTGATACCGGTCAGATCGGTGATCGCTGCTGGGATGTCCCGTTCCGGGTCAACAAACGTGTCGAATGTCTCCACGATCTGCATATGTTTCAGCTTGACTGCACCGATCTCCGTCAGGCGGTCATGCTTACAGCTCAGTCCTGTGGTCTCTACGTCAAAGATGATCACCTCGTCCTGAATGCTCCGGTCGTCCTCCCCTTTCAGGATGGTCTGCCGTTCCAGATCATTGACAACATAGGCTTCACAGCCATAGATGACCTTAAAATTCGGGTCTTTGAGAGAACGCTCTGCCGACATGGCTTCCGGAAATGCCTGCACCACGCCGTGATCGGTAATGGCAATTGCCGGATGTCCCCAGTCGTGCGCCCGTTTTACCAGATCAGCCGCCGGCGTAATGGCATCCATAGCGGACATATTCGTGTGGCAGTGCAGCTCGACACGCTTGCGGGGAGCATTGTCCTCCTTGCGCTTGCGCTTGCGGACAACAATGGCATCCGGACGGAGTACTGCCTCATGGATGTAAGTATCCTCTTCGACCCTTCCAGCGACCAGTACGCTGACACCGTTTTTCAGCTCCTCTAGATGCAGCAGCTCCAGCTTTTTGACGCTTTCAAACAGTTTCACCAGCACCGAACCGGAAAAATCCGTGATAGAATAGGTCACGATGCGCCGTTCTCCCCGTACATCCCGGCTTTCTGTGGCAAAAATATCACCATAGACCACGACCCGTTCGCCTCTTGTCTGCAAGGCTTCCGGTATAGGGATCGGCTCTGTGCGGATACTGCGCCCCATGATGACCTTATCTTCCCCCTTACAGGAGGACAGCTCGACCGCATCCTGTGAAACGGACTGCGGCTTGTCCGGGATGGGCGGCGGGGTGTAGCTCTGGTAGGCAGGAGGCGGGGGTGGAGGCGGCGCTTCCATTCCGGGCGGCACTTCCTCAATGACCCTTTGCAGCTCCGGCTCGGAGAGGGTATCCTTTCCATGGAAGGTCACATGGATCGCCTTGCCGAAATGCTCTGCAGCAAGTTCCTCGAACACCTGCGAAAAATGGAATTTAGCAAGGATCGGATAGCCGCCGTTGGACAGCTCGATGTGGATATGATCGTCCTCCCATGTCCAGTCTGCCTTGTTCAGAAATCCATTGACGACCGGCAGCCTCCGCTTGAGCATGGCGATCAGCTCCGGCTGGCAGGCTTCGGTGAACAGGGCAGCAGCATACCGACAGTGGAATTCTGCTCCTGTAATGCCCAGTGCCGCATTGACAGCAAGCTCTAGCTGTACGATGTCCGATGCCGGAACGATCGCCGGACAACTCACCACGAACCGTACAAAGCGGTAGCCGTTCGGTTCAAACTGGATCTCCTCGATCACAGCCTGCTGCAGGGAGACCGGGATGTCCTCTATGTATTGTTTCAGAAATTCCAGTACGGTCGCTTTTTCCATGTGATCACCTTAGGTCTATAATTTTGCAAGTTCTTCCAACAATGCCGGAACGATCTCAGCTTCCGGGACTTTCCGGAGGATCTCTCCGTGCCGGAACAGCAGCCCGATGCCGTCACCGCCGGCGACCCCGAGGTCGGCTTCCCTCGCTTCACCCGGTCCGTTGACCACGCAGCCCATGACGGCGATCTTCACGTTTTTGTCAATGTCCTGCACGGCTTCTTCTACCTTTTTCGCAAGCCCAACGATATCGATCTTCGTTCTGCCACAAGTCGGACAGGAAACGAGCTGCACACCGCCCCGCTTGCCCATGCTCTTGAGAATGTCCTTGGCAGCAGCGATCTCCCTTGCAGGATCATCCGTCAGGGACACACGGATCGTCTCCCCGATGCCGTCATGCAGCAGAGAACCGATGCCGATAGCGGATCTGATCAGCCCCATGCGCTCCGTGCCGGCTTCTGTGACCCCCAAATGCAGCGGATAGGAACATTTTTCGGCGGCAAGGCGGTAGCTGTCGATCATACAGTCGACATTAGAGGATTTGATGGAGATCACGATGTCCGTGAAGTCAAACTGCTCCAGCATTGCCGCATGGTGCATAGCACTTTCCACAAGAGCCTCCGGAGTGGGAGCGCCGTATTTCGCAAGGATCTCCTTTTCCAGAGAACCGGAATTGACACCGATGCGAATGGGGATATGCCGGGACTTGCAAGCCTCTGCGACTTGCTTTACCCTGTCCATGCTGCCGATGTTGCCGGGGTTGATGCGTATTTTATCTACGCCCGCAGCGGCAGCCTCCAGCGCAATGCGGTGATCAAAGTGAATGTCTGCCACCAGCGGGATGTGGATCTTCTCCTTGATGGCAGGGATCAGGCGCACAGCTTCGAGGTCTGGAACAGCGGTGCGGATGATCTCGCAGCCGGCTTTCTCTAAAGCGATCGCCTGTGCAACATTGCCCTCCACGTCTTCTGCGGGTACATTCAGCATGGACTGAATGTAGATATGTTCGCCGTTCAGCAGACAATTGCCGACACGGACAGGTCTTACCGTTCTCATTGCAGTTCCTCCTCATTCACATTTGTACTATTTCTGTATCAGCCGGGTGATGTCCTGAAACGTCACCGCCAGCATCAGCAGCATCAGCAGTGCCATGCCGATAAAATGCACCATGCCCTCATATTCGGGCTTGACAGGTTTGCGGCGGACAGCTTCCACCAGCAGGAAGATCAGCCTTGCCCCGTCCAGTGCAGGGATGGGCAGCAGGTTGAATATGCCGACATTGATAGTGATAAAGGATGCCAGCGACAGCACGGAGATCAGATGCTGCCGGAATGTTTCACCGTAGCTTGCCGCCTCCCCGATGGTACTCACGATCCCCACTGGTCCTGACATATCCTGAAACCCGTACTTCCCTGTCAGCAGGTCGATCAGGGACGACCATATCAGCCGCCCGGTGGAAATGGCATTCAGGAAACCGTATTTTACCACGCCCCAAAAGCTCAGGTCTTCTGCTTTCACATAGAAATCAAAGCGGGCATTGGTGTTCGTATTGTGGAACGTCACCGCTGGGAGCGTGACTTTTTTTCCGTCACGGCGCACGACGACCTCCATGGTATCCGACTCCGCTGTCTGAAGCTTGTAGGAAATGTCGGTATCTGTAAATATGTGCATCCCGTCTAGGGAAAGGATGGTATCCCCTGCCTGCAAGCCAGTCGTTTCACTGGTGGAGGTAGACTGCCCGGTTTCCACATCGCTCGAAAATCCGGCGATCTGCACCGTTGTCACATCCCCATAGAGCAATGTCGTGACAATGATGATCAGAAATCCCAGTATCAGATTCATCGCCGCACCGGCGACCACAACGGCGATCCTGCTCCACACCGGTCTGCTGCCAAAGGAGCGGGGGTCACTGCTTTCCGCATCCTCCCCTTCCATAGCACAGAAGCCGCCAATGGGAAACAGCCGCAGGGAGTACTGTGTTTCCTTTCCCTTCTTTTTCAGGAGCACAGGACCCATGCCTACCGAAAATTCATTGACTTTGATACCGCAGAGTTTTGCCACGATAAAATGCCCAAATTCATGAAACACCACGATCGCTAAGAACACGACGACTGCGATCAGGATCGAACCAATACCCATATACATTTTCCTTTCCGTGCCAAGAAAAATTACAGACCGGCGCCGATACGCTCCCGCACATAGGCTCTTGCCGCATGGTCGGCTTGCAGCACATCGTCATAGCAATGCACTTCGCCGCCTTTGACATGCTCCATTGTTTCCCGGACAAGCCTGCCGATGTCGAGGAACCCGATCTCATCCCGCAGGAATGCATAGACAGCCTCCTCATTTGCCCCGTTGACGACCGCCGGGCACAGACCGCCCTCGGAGATCGCATCCAACGCTGCCCGCAGACAGTCAAATGTCTCAAGATCGGGCTTTTCAAAGGTCAGCGTGCCGTAATCCGTCAGAGACAGCGGTCGGGTCGGGCAGGGCTTTCGTTCCGGGTAGAGCAATGCATACTGGATCGGGATCTTCATATCCGGTACGCCCATCTGCCCGATGACCGCATAGTCCTCGAATTCCACCGCCGAATGCAGCACGCTCTGCCGGTGGACGACGATCTCGATCTGGGACGGATCCAAGTCGAACAGCCACTTTGCCTCGATGAATTCCAAGCCCTTGTTCATGAGCGTTGCGGAATCGATGGTGATCTTGCTGCCCATTTCCCAGTTGGGATGATGCAGGGCATCGGCTGCTTTGACATGGACGAGATCTGCCTTTTTCTTCCCGAAGAAAGGTCCGCCCGAAGCGGTCAGTATCATCTTCCGGATGCGGTTCATGCTGTTGCCCTGCAAGCACTGGAACACGGCAGAATGCTCACTGTCCACCGGGAAAATGCGCACGCCCTGTTTCCTTGCTGCTTCCATGACCAGCGAGCCGCCTGCCACGAGTGTCTCCTTGTTGGCAAGGGCGATGTCCTTTCCGGCTTCGATGGCTTTCAGGGTGGGGAGCAGACCCACCATACCGACCACGGAATTGAGCACGATGTCATTTTCCGGCAGTTCTGCCAGTTCACACAAGCCCTCCATGCCGGTGACGATCTCGATGCCCTCGCCCTTCAGAAGCTCCGAAAGCGCCTGTGCCTTTTCCTCGTCGAAAATACACACGATCTCCGGGTGGAAATGCTTTGCCTGTTCCGCCAGCAAGCTCACATTGCTGTGCGCCGCAAGTGCCGTGACCTGAATGCCATGCTTTTCCACGACCTCCAGCGCCTGCGTACCGATCGAACCGGTAGAACCAAGGATCGCTGCTTTCTTCATAGTATATCGTCCTTTCCCCGCCATTATGCGGCAATAAACCGGAATAAGCCCATCCGCTGCGGACGGGCTTAGCCATCAATATGTCAGATCCGGGAGTAAATTAAGCGTGAACCAATAGACCGGCACCACAAACAGAACGCTGTCAAAGCGATCCATCAGACCACCGTGACCGGGCATGATGTTCCCGAAATCCTTGATACCCTTTTCCCGCTTGATGACCGAGGCAGTCAGGTCGCCGATGACGCTCACCAGCGCACACACCAGACCAAGCACAGCAGCTTCCACGGTCACTGCCGAGGATGCCACATCCGCACCCTGCGCTGTCAGATAGATGTTGAATACGACCGGAAATACGATCATATTGCACAGCAGACCGCCAACAAAGCCCTCTACGGTCTTTTTCGGGGAGATATTCGGGCAGAGCTTGTGTTTCCCCAATGCGACACCTGCAAAGTAAGCACCGGAATCAGCGATCCATGCCCCGCCGAGCGACATCAGGAAATAGAAGGTATTGCCAATTTGCATACTCTGATCCAATGTTTCAATGGTACGGTCTACCAGCATCACGGAAACGATCAGGAAGCACAGCTGCTCCGTGCGGAATTCACCATGCCGTTTCAGGAATGTCAGCAGCAGACACAGCAGGAACAGAAATGTGACAAAATAGGCAGCCATGACCATATACGGCATGAGCCACCCGGATCGTGCTTTCACGAAGCCGAGGATCTCACGGACAGGGACATACAGAACCGAAGCCGTCAGGGCAAGCCGGAATTTGTCTGCCCCCACTGCCTTTGCCAATTCATAGATGATGATCGCTGCTATGATACCAAGTGCAAGAGGAAATACAAAGGTATCCCGCAGGCTTAGCACAACGATCAGAAGCGCAATACCGACCGCAGAACTGATCAGACGGGTCGCCATACTTACACGCCTCCGAAACGCCTGCCCCTTGCGGCATAGTCGATCAGTGCCTTATCCAGTTCCTCCGGGGTAAAATCCGGCCACAGAACATCCGTAAAATAATACTCCGCATAGGCGCACTGCCAGATCAGGTAATTGGAAAGGCGCAGTTCCCCGCTCGGACGGATGACCAGATCAACATCCGGCAGCCCGGCAGTATACAGGTGATCTGCGACCGTCTGTTCGGTGATGTCCTCCGGATCCAACTCGCCCTTCTGTACCAGTTCAGCGATCTGCCTTGCGGAACGGGCGATCTCATCCCGTCCGCCGTAATTGCACGCCAGCAGGACCGTCAGCCGGGAATGGTGGGCGGTATCCTGTTCCAGTTTGATCATGCGCTCCCGGATGTCCTCCGGATACACGCTCTTGTCCCCAAGAAAGATCGCCCGTACACCATCGCCCAAGTGGCTCTGTACCTCATCGAGATACTCCCGCATGATAGCAAGGATCCCGTTGATCTCTTCTTTCGGGCGCTTCCAGTTCTCGGTGGAAAACACATAGAACGAAGCGTAGGGGATGCCAATGTCCTTGCAATACTGCATGATCTTCTTAAAGGTCTTGCCGCCCTCTACATGACCCAGACTTCTGGGCAGACCACGCTTTTTTGCCCATCTGCCGTTGCCGTCCATGATAAAGCCGACATGGGTCGGCAGCTTCTCCGGCAGAGCGGCAGAGGCAGCTTCTTTTTTTCCAAATATCGCCATAACAGGCTCCTTTTCCGTAAAATAGCAAAGCCGCTCAGATGCTCATGATCTCCTTTTCTTTTTCACTGACTGCCTTGTCTGCTTCTTCGCAGTACTTATCGGTCAGCTTCTGGATCTTCTTTTCCGCATCTTTCTGGTCGTCCTCGGTGATCTCACCGTTTTTCTTCATTGCCTTGCACTTTTCAAGGGTGTCACGGCGCAGATTACGGACGGCGACCTTTGCTTCTTCGCCGTACTTCTTCACGCTCTTGCAAAGCTCCTTGCGGCGTTCCTCCGTCGGCTGCGGAAAGGCAAGACGGATGACCTTGCCGTCATTGTTCGGGGTAATGCCAAGGTCGGAAGCAAGTATCGCTTTTTCGATCTCTTTCAAGGTAGAAACATCCCACGGCTGAATCATCAACACCCGTGCCTCTGCCACGGAAATGGCTGCCATCTGCTGAATGGGGGTAGGGACACCATAATAATCCACATTGATCTTTTCCAGCACAGCAGGGGTCGCTCTGCCGGCACGGATGGAGGCAAAATTATTCTTGAGGCTCTCAATGCTTTTCTGCATTTTCTCCTCGGCTTCTTTCAGTGTTGCTTTCATTGTGCTTGTTCCGCTCCGGTCAGAGGGAGCGTACTCCTTTCCTAATTTGATGTATCCTCAGAAATGACCGTACCAACATTTTTACCCATGACGGCATCGAGGATATTGTCCGGTCTGCTCAGGTCGAACACCAGCATAGCAAGGTGATTGTCCCTGCACAGGGTCGCAGCAGTCATATCCATGACTGCCAGTTCATTGTTGAGTACCTCGCTGAAAGTGAGCTTTTCGTACTTCACGGCATCATCGAACTTATGCGGGTCTTTGTTGTAGACACCGTCCACCAGCGTAGCTTTCATGAGGATCTCCGCTTCGATCTCCACGCCCCGCAGAGCGGCTGCTGTATCCGTGGAGAAAAACGGATTGCCGGTGCCGCAGCCAAAAATCACCACACGCCCTTTGTTGAGGTGATTGATCGCTTTGTTGCGGATATATGGTTCTGCGACCTGCTGCATGGTGATGGCAGTCTGCACACGCACCTCTGCCCCAAGGGATTCCAGCACATCTGCAAGGGCAAGGGCATTGATCGTGGTAGCAAGCATTCCCATATGGTCGGCTCTTGTCCTGTCCAGTCCGCCGCTCATCCTGCCCCGCAGGAAATTGCCGCCGCCGACGACGATAGCGACCTCTGCGCCGACATCGACACACTTCTTGATGCTCTCGCAGATGTTGCCAATGACAGCATGATCCAGCCCGAAGCGTTTCTCACCTGCAAGCGCCTCACCGCTCAGCTTGAGCAGGATCCGTTTGTATTTCAGTTCCATACTTCACACCTCACAAAAATATCCTATCTCTATTTTACACTAAAAAAGCAGATCTGTAAAGAGATTTTTTGAAATTTTTTCAAAAATCTAAAAAAAATTCTAAGATCGTTCCTAGATCCTGCTTTCTCCGCATAAGCTTAGAACAGAAATAGGAGGCGATCAGCCATGCAAGTCATACGATATTACCATGATCCGGCAAAAGCCCAAGAAACGCCTGTTCTTGACCGTGCCGCACAGCGCAGTCACATGCTCCGGAAAACTGTGATCTGGGACATTCTGCTCTTTGTGGCGCTCTCGGTATCCGGGCCACTGGTGCATTACTATGCGCCGCTGCTTTGCCGGATCCCGGTGCTGGCAGCCTTTGTACCCGTCAGCGAAAGTGTCTGGGAACACCTGAAGCTGCTGTTCTTCCCTGCTGCACTAGTGCTGCTGCTGCGCTATCTTGTGACAGGGAACCTTCAGAAAGGCATTGCCACGACCTTCGCTGCCGGGCTCTGGCGTGCCATGCTGCTGATGGTATGCGGTTTCTATACCTGTACCGGGATCCTTGGAAAACTCTGGCTCCCGGCGGATATTGCTCTGTATTACATCTGCGTCATCTTTCTGGTGCTGTATATCCGCCGTCATGCGACCGGGCAGAAGAAAAGCAGTCTGCCGGGTATTCTGTTCCTGATCCTGATGGCAGGCTGCCTGATCTGGTTCACCTATCATGTGCCGCAAATGGGGCTGTTTTTATCTTAACAATGACGAATTATTCGGCAACTGCGATGACTTCTACCTCTACGAGCGCACCCTTGGGCAGGTCTTTCACAGCGACACAGCTCCGGGCTGGCTTGCCGGTGATGTAGCTGCCGTAGATCTCATTAAATGCCCCGAAATCCGCAATATCGGCAAGGAAGCATGTCGTCTTGACAACGTTCTCAAAGGACGTGCCTGCGGCGGTCAAGACGGCTTTCAGGTTCTCCATGACCTGCTTGGTCTGCCCCTGAATGTCCTTTGCCTCGATATTGCCGCTTGTCGGAACGATGGCGATCTGCCCCGAAGTATAGACCATGCCGCCTGCCTTGACAGCCTGCGAATACGGTCCAATGGCTGCGGGGGCTTTTTCTGTGTAAATTTTTTCCATAATAGCAACTCCTTTACTTATTGACAATTTTGAAACCTGCATCCGTCAGCGCCTGCCGGATCTGCCGGATATGGTCTGCGTTGCGTGTCTCCAGTACAAGACGGAGAATGCAGTCCGTGATGTCGCTGTCCTCGCTTGCCCGTTCGTGATGGATAGAAACGACATTGCCGCCCAGATCGGCAAGGATCGCTGAAACGCCTTTGAGCTGTCCCGGCTTGTCCTCCAACTGGATGGTGAGCGTGTCGCTTCTGCCGGATTTCAGCAGACCACGCTTGATCACACGTGACAGGATCGTCACGTCAATGTTGCCGCCCGAGACAAGACAGACAACATTTTTCCCCGCAATATCGGGAATTTTTCCAAACATGACCGCTGCCACCGAAACTGCGCCTGCGCCCTCGGCGATCAGCTTCTGCTGTTCGATCAGGGTAAGGATGGCAGAGGAAACTTCATCGTCCGTCACTGTGACAACGCCGTCCACGTATTCCCGGACAAGCGCAAATGTATTTTCTCCCGGCTCTTTGACCTTGATGCCGTCTGCGATCGTGCCGACCTTGTCAAGGCAGACGATCTCGTCGCTTTCCAGCGACTGCACCATAGACGGTGCGCCGCTTGCCTGTACACCATAGACTTTGATGTCCGGGTTTAGATGTTTGAGTGCAAATGCCACACCGGAGATCAATCCGCCGCCGCCGACCGGAACGACCACAACATCCACTTCCCGGAGCTGCTTGATGATCTCCAGCCCGATCGTTCCCTGCCCGGCAATGACATCCTCATCGTCAAAGGGATGGATGAAGGTATAGCCCTTTTCATCCCGCAGCTCCAGCGCTTTCCGGTACGCATCGTCATACACGCCCGGCACAAGGCAGACCTGTGCGCCGTAGCCCTTGGTCGCCTCTACTTTGGAGATCGGCGCACCGTCCGGCAGACAGATCAGAGAGAAAATACCGTTCTTTGTGGCTGCCAGTGCAACACCCTGCGCATGGTTGCCGGCAGAGCAGGCGATCACGCCCTTTGCCTTTTCAGCTTCAGAAAGCTGGGAAATTTTGTAATAAGCGCCCCGCACCTTAAACGAACCGGTGATCTGCAGGTTTTCCGTCTTTAGGTAGACATTCGCCTCCGGGCAGATCTTTGGCGCATGGATCAGATCTGTCTGCCGGATAACGCTTTCCAGCACATAACCGGCATGGTAGATTTTATCCAGTGTGAGCATGGTCAACACTCCTTATTTTCGGTTTTTGGAGCAGCGCAGAGCTGCTCCACAAGCTGTCTGGCTGCCCGTGCAGACCGTCCGCATTTGCGCAGGGCAAAGCGTTCGGCTTCGAGGGCAAGCGTATCGGCATCCATGTCCAGACCATTCTGCTGTGCCAAGCCCTGCACGATCTCAAGGTACAGCGCCTTGGCGGGCTTTTCAAAATAGACTTTCATGCCGAAACGCTCAGACAGAGAGATCGTCTCCTGCATGGCATCGTTCCGGTGGATCTCGTCACCCTCACGCTGCGAATGCGTTTCCCGCACGATATGGCGGCGATTGCTGGTCGCATAGATAACAGTATTGACTGCCCGTGCGGAAATACTGCCCTCAAGGACTGCTTTCAGGGCGCTGAAGTCATCGTCATTATCCTGAAAGCTCAGGTCGTCAATGAACAGGATGAATTTCAGCGGATCGTCACTCAGCTCCTCGAGCAGTTTCGGAAGCAGATGCAGTTCATTCTTGGACAGCTCCACCAGCCGCAAACCTTCCTGTGCATAGGCATTTGCCACTGCCTTGACCGTTGCGGATTTTCCTGTACCGGCATCGCCGTAGAGCAGGATATTTGCCGCTTTTTTTCCGGAGAGCAGTGCCTTGGTGTTGTCAATGACCTGCTGCCGCTGCCTCGTATAGCCGATCAGATCGGACAGTGCCACAGCATCCGGGCAGACTGCCGGCCGCAGCACATAGCCCTTTTCCGCCGAGGAAGAAAGTTCCATGTGAAACATTTGATATTTGGCAAATATCCCACATCCGTGCTTGTCGATCTCGGAAAGCCGCTTTTGATACAGCGCTCCGAGGTCGCACGTTTCTGTGTTCCATGCCGGAACGAACAGCCCGTCCGGGTTTTCCCCTTCTGTGATCTGCTCCGCTGTGAGCTGTGCGCATTCCGAAAGCAGTTTCAGATCGTGCTGCGCTGCCGTGCGGATATGCTCCGGCAGCGGCAGTTTTCTTGCGGCAAAATAGGTGCAGGCATTTTCCTGTGACAGCACGAGGTCTTTCAGATATGCCGTCCAGTTGTCCGTATGTGCCAGATGATAGAGCGCTCCTGCAAAATTGGCGACGGCATACACCGTTTCCGGCTGTTCGTCCTCATAAAAGCACTGCCGGAATGCATGGAACACCGGGTCAGTGTTCAGCTTCGAAAATACAGAAAGCGTATCGAGCTGACGATCCAAGCTTTTCCGGTCCATTACGCAATACTTCCGTTTTTGATGGATCCCACCAGACCGCCGTTTTCAATAATGGTCTGAATGAAAGCCGGGAACGACTCTATCTTGTGATCCTGCCCGGTCGTTTCGTTGTGCAGGACACCGTTGTCCAGATCTGCTGTGATGACATCTCCCTCGGCGATGGCATCAGCTGCTTCGGGGGATTCCACGATGGCAAGCCCGATATTGATGGAATTCCGGTAAAAAATGCGTGCAAAGCTCTTGGCGATCACAAGCGAAATGCCGCTTGCCTTAATGGCAATGGGCGCATGTTCACGGGAAGAACCACACCCGAAATTCCAGCCGGCTACCAGGATGTCCCCCTCCTTCACACGGGAGGCAAAAGTCTTGTCGAGATCCTCCATGCAGTGGGAAGCCAGCTCCTTCTGGTCGCTGGTATTCAGGTAGCGGGCGGGGATGATAACATCCGTGTCCACATTGTCACCGTATTTGATGACAGTTCCAGTCATTTTCATTTCAGCACCTCCTCGGGGGCGGCGATCCTGCCGGCAATGGCGCTGGCAGCGGCTACTTCGGGGCTTGCCAAATAGATCTCGGACTCCGTGTGTCCCATTCTGCCGACAAAGTTGCGGTTCGTGGTGGCAACAGCTCTCTCACCCTCGGCAAGGATGCCCATATGTCCGCCCAAACACGGTCCGCAGGTCGGTGTAGAGACCACGGCTCCGCACTCGATGAACGTTTTCAGGCAGCCCTGTTCCATGGCTTCCAGATAGATCCTCTGGGTCGCCGGGATGACGATACAGCGCACGCCCTTGGCGACTTTTTTGCCCTGCATGATCTCCGCAGCGGCTTTCAGGTCTTCCAGTCTGCCGTTCGTACACGAACCAATGACGACCTGCTGGATGGGGATATCGTCGATCTCGTCCGTCGTATGGGTGTTTTCCGGAAGATGTGGGAATGCGACCGTATGTTTGATCTCAGAAAGGTCGATCACGTAGGTCTTTTCATAGACTGCATCCGCATCTGCTTCGTAGACCACCGGCTCACGGTCGGAATGTTCTTTGACATAGGCTTTGGTGATCTCATCCACGGCAAAAATACCATTCTTTGCGCCGGCTTCGATCGCCATGTTTGCCATACAGAGACGGTCTGCCATGGAGAGCGATGCAAGTCCCTCACCGACAAATTCCATGGATCTGTACAGCGCCCCGTCCACGCCGATCTTTCCGATAATATGTAAGATCACGTCCTTGCCGGAAATATAGGGGCGGAGCTTGCCTTTCAGCTCAAATTTCAGGGCGGAGGGAACTTTGAACCATGCCTTGCCGATCGCCATGCCGCAAGCCATGTCTGTTGAACCGACACCCGTTGAGAACGCACCAAGTGCGCCGTAGGTACAGGTGTGAGAATCCGCACCGATCACGGCATCCCCGGAGACAACAAGTCCCTTTTCCGGGAGCAGGGCATGTTCAATGCCCATCTGCCCCACGTCAAAGAAATTGGTGATCTCCTGCGCCCCGCAGAAATCCCGGCACATCATGCACTGCTGGGCAGCCTTGATGTCCTTGTTCGGGGCGAAATGATCCATGACCATCGTTACTTTTTCCTTGTCGAATACCTGCTTTTTCCCCATCTTTTCAAACGCCTTGATAGCGACCGGGGATGTAATGTCATTGCCAAGCACCAGATCCAGATCTACCAGCACAAGCTGCCCGGCTTCGACCTTATCAAGCCCGGCATGGGCTGCTAAGATCTTCTGTGTCATGGTCATACCCATGTTGCTCATTCCTTTCAATAGTTGATGATCGCACCCTTATCCGCAGAGGAGACCATCTTGGCATAGCGTGCAAGGTATCCGGTCACATCGGTCTTGACCTTGATCTCCATCGTCTCCTTGCGCTTTGCGATCTCCTCATCGGAAACCAGCAGCTCGATGCGGTAGTTCGGGATGTCAATGGAGATCCGGTCGCCGTCCTTCACATAGGCGATCAGACCGCCCCGCACGGCTTCCGGCGAAACATGCCCGATCGCAGCACCTCTTGTCGCACCGGAGAAACGGCCGTCCGTGATGAGCGCCACTTCCTTGTCAAGCCCCATGCCCGCAATGGCAGATGTCGGGTTGAGCATTTCCCGCATGCCCGGTCCGCCGGCAGGTCCTTCATACCGGATCACGACCACATCCCCCGAAACGATCTTGCCGGCATAAATTGCTGCAATGGCATCTTCCTCACTGTCAAACACCTTGGCAGTGCCCTCGTGCACGAGCATTTCCGGCGCAACGGCACTCCGCTTGACTACGCAGCCGTCCGGCGCAAGATTGCCCCGCAGCACGGCGATGCCGCCTGTCTCGCTATAGGGGTTGTCGATCGGACGGATGACTTCGGGGTCACGGTTCACGGCATCGGCAATATTTTCGCCGAGTGTCTTGCCGGTCACGGTCATCACGTCCGTGTGGATCAAGCCTTTCTTGCTCAGTTCTTTCAGGACAGCATACACGCCGCCTGCCTCGTCAAGCTGTTCCATGTAGGTATGTCCTGCCGGAGCAAGGTGGCAGAGGTTCGGGGTCTTGGCAGAGATCTGATTGGCAATGTCAAGGTCGATCTCCACACCGCACTCATGTGCGATCGCCGGCAGGTGCAGCATACTGTTCGTGGAACAGCCGAGCGCCATATCTGCCGTCAGCGCATTCTGGAAAGCTTTTTCCGTCATGATGTCACGGGGACGGATATTTTTCCGATACAGCTCCATGACCTGCATGCCGGCATGCTTGGCGAGTTCGATCCTTCTCGAATACACAGCCGGGATCGTTCCGTTCCCACGCAAGCCCATGCCGAGGACTTCGGTCAAGCAGTTGTGGGAATTGGCGGTATACATACCGGAGCAACTGCCGCAGGTCGGGCAGGCATTCAGCTCATAGTCATAAAGCTTGTCCTCGTCGATCTTCCCTGCCTTGTAAGCGCCAACGGCTTCAAACATACTCGAAAGGCTCGTGCGCTTGCCGTCCACGTGTCCTGCCAGCATCGGTCCGCCGCTGACAAAAATGGTCGGGATGTTTACCCTTGCGGCTGCCATGAGCAGACCGGGGACATTTTTGTCGCAGTTCGGCACCATGACCAGCGCATCAAAGGCGTGCGCCAGAGCCATTGCCTCCGTGGAATCTGCGATCAGGTCACGGGTCACGAGCGAATACTTCATCCCCTTGTGTCCCATTGCAATGCCGTCGCAGACTGCGATCGCCGGGAACACGATCGGTGTGCCGCCTGCCATTGCCACGCCGAGCTTGACGGCTTCCACGATCTTGTCGAGATCCATATGCCCCGGCACGATCTCATTATAGGAGCTGACAATACCGACAAGAGGACGCTCCATTTCCTCTTTTGTGAGTCCGAGCGCATGCAGCAGCGAACGCTGCGGCGCACAGGGCGCTCCGGATACCTTTGTATCAAATACCATTGGTCCAACACTCCTCACTATATGGGTTTGTGATCCATAATTTATGCCCTATTGCGTAACGAGCAAGGTGTATCCCGTTGTATTGCAAAATTGTCAGATCAGACTGAGCCGATCATCCGTTATTGTCATTCATACCTGCAAAAACCGCCCTCCCTTTCGGGAGGGCAGCCTGATATGCCGTTCCGGGCTTAGTTGTTGATCAGCTTGTCCTCACCGTTCCAGCTATAGAGCTTGCGGATCTCTTCGCCGACGATCTCGGACGGATGCTCGGCATGGAGTTTCCGCATTGCCTTGAAGTGTACCTGATTGCCTGCATCGGACATATCGAGCAGGAACTCCTTAGCAAATGTACCGTCCTGAATGTCAGACAGCACCTTCTTCATTGCCTTCTTGGTGTCCTCGGTAATGAGCTTCGGACCGGTCACATAGTCACCATATTCAGCCGTATTGGAAATGGAGTAACGCATCCCGGCAAAACCGCTCTGATAGATCAGGTCAACGATCAGCTTCATCTCATGGATGCACTCGAAGTAAGCGTTTCTCGGGTCGTAGCCAGCTTCTACCAGTGTCTCAAAGCCTGCCTGCATCAGAGCGCAGACACCGCCGCAGAGAACTGCCTGCTCACCGAACAGGTCGGTCTCCGTTTCGGTACGGAATGTCGTCTCCAGCACGCCTGCACGGCTACCGCCGATACCTGCTGCATAGGCAAGACCGATATCCTGCGCATCGCCTGTTGCATCCTGCTGTACAGCGATCAGGCAGGGAACGCCCTTTTCAGCCTGATACTCGGAACGTACCGTATGTCCCGGTCCCTTGGGGGCGATCATGATAACATTGACATTCTTCGGCGGTACGATGCAGCCGAAATGGATGTTGAAGCCATGTGCAAAGGCAAGCGTCTTGCCCTCGGTCAGGTACGGTGCGATCTCGGAATCATACAAAGCTTTCTGCTTTTCGTCCGGGATCAGGATCATGATCACATCTGCTGCTTTGGCTGCTTCAGCAGTGGTCATGACTTTCAGACCCTGTGCCTCTGCCTTTGCCCAGCTCTTGCTGCCCTCATACAGACCAACGACGACATTTACGCCGCTGTCCTTGAGGTTCAGTGCGTGTGCATGTCCCTGCGAACCGTAGCCGATGATGGCAACGGTCTTGCCGTCCAGCTTATGGATGTCACAATCCTGCTGATAGAAAATCTTTGCATCTGCCATTGTAAAAAACTCCTTATCCTTCATATTTTCACGGGAGGGAAAGCCCCCGCCGCAAGCTAAGTGATCTATGCGTTCTCCTCGCCCTTGAGATAATGTTCGCCACGCTCAATGGCAACTACGCCTGTCCGGCACATCTCAAGGATGCCCAGCGGCTCGACAAGGGCAATGAACGCCTCTATCTTGGAAGTCTCACCCGTGATCTCCACACAGAGCGTTGTCGGGGAGAAGTCCACGATCTTTGACCGGAAGATATCGACAGCCGAAAGGACTTCCTGACGGGTATCCGGGCTGTTGCGCAGCTTGATGAGGGCAAGCTCCCGGTTGACACTGCGCTCCCGTTCCATGACCTTCACTTCACGGACATTGTACAGTTTCCGGACCTGCTTGATGATCTGGCGGCGAATGGCTTCATCTCCGGAGACCGCAATGGTGATGCGGGAATACCGGTGATCTTCCGTCTCACTGACCGTCAGGCAGTCGATGTTGAATCCACGGCGGGTGAACATGCTGGAGACTCGGGTGAGGATACCCGGCTGGTTATCCACCAGAATGGCGATGACAAAATGCTCCATCAGTCTGCCCTCCTCTCCGTGATAATGTCCTCGATGCAGCCCCCGGGCGGCAGCATGGGCAGTACGAATTCATCCTCGTAGATAGACACATCTACCAGTACAGGACCATTTTCTGCGAATGCCTTGGCAAGAACGCTCTCCAGCTCGGAAAGTTCCGTGATCCGGTAGCCCGGGATGCCGAATGCTTCCGCAAGCTTCACGAAATCCGTCTTTCTGCCGTGCAGGTCGGTATTGGAATAGTGCTTCTGGAAAAACAGTGTTTGCCACTGGCGCACCATACCAAGCACCTTATTATTCATGATGATGATAACGACCGGAACATTTTCCGAGGAAACGGTAGCAAGCTCATTCAGGTTCATCCCGAAACTGCCGTCACCTGTGAACAGGACGGTACGCTTTCCGGTCGCTGTTGCAGCACCGATGGCTGCCCCCAGCCCGAAGCCCATCGTACCCAGACCGCCGCTCGAAATGAATGTTCTCGGCTTCCGGAACGGGTAATATTGTGCGACCCACATCTGATGCTGCCCGACATCGGTCACGATCGGCGTATCCGCTTCCGTGTGCTTGGCTGTCTCATGGATCAGCGCATAAGGCGTGATGCGGTCGGTCGCTGTCACCTTTTTGAACTGTTCTGCCTCGGTCGCTTTCAGCTCGGCGATACGTGCGTGCCATGCCGGGTGTGTCTTTTCACTGACAAGCTCGATCAGCCGCTGCAGTGCATCCTTGATGTCGCACTCGATGCCGAGATCGACATTGACATTCTTGTTGACCTCTGCCCCGTCGCCGTCTATATGGATGATCTTCGCATGGCGGGCGTACTTTGCGACATTGCCGGTGGCACGGTCGCTGAAACGGGCACCGACCGCGATGATGAGGTCAGCCTCATCCTGCCCGACACTCGAAGCATAATGCCCGTGCATCCCCTCCATGCCAAGGTATCTAGGATCATCTACAGGCACAGCAGAAAGCCCCATCATGGTGCAGCCGATGGGTGCATCGATCTTTTCAGCGAGCGCAATGATCTCCCCGGAAATGTCCGCCGAGATCGCACCGCCGCCATAGTAGATGTACGGCTTCTCCGCTTCTGCGATCATACGGACTGCCACGGAAAGCTTGTCGCCCTTAGCAAGCCGCTGCGGGGTCTTTTCGACAACAGGACAAGGCATATAGGGGAAAGTCGCTGTCTGCACATCCTTCGGGATATCGACCAGAACAGGTCCGGGTCTGCCGGACTTGGCGATCACAAAGGCTTCCCGGAGCGTATCGGCAAGTTTGTCAATGCTCTTGACCAGAAAATTGTGCTTGGTGATCGGCAATGTCACGCCGGTGATATCGACCTCCTGAAAGCTGTCCCGTCCGATCAGGCTGTTGGGAACGTTTCCGGTAATTGCCACAAGCGGGATAGAATCGAGGTATGCAGTCGCAATGCCGGTGACCAGATTTGTCGCACCCGGTCCGGAAGTGGCAATGACGACACCGACCTGCCCCGTTGCACGGGCATAACCGTCCGCTGCATGGGCTGCGCCCTGCTCATGGGCTGTCAGAATGTGGCGTATCCTGTCGCTGTGTGTGTACAGTGCGTCGTAGAGATTGATGACCTGTCCGCCCGGATAGCCGAACACGGTACTGACACCCTGTTCGATGAGAGTCTCTACAACGATGTCTGCGCCTGAGAGTATCATGATCTTCATTCCTTTCCTTTACTTACGGAGATCCGCAGATCTGCTTCTTGCCTGCGAAGCGGTATCCGTCCGGGTGCTCCGTCCGGCAGCAGGATGCTGCCGCCACAGAACTGCGCTCCCTGCACTCGTCGGCGTGCAGCTGGATACAGTCCTTATGGTATCTCATTTTACATTATATCACTTTCGATAATTCAAATCAAGGGTATCTTTGATTTTTGCTACTTTGCACAACTTTCAACAGTGCTGTTTCAGCAGATCGGCGATCAATAGTCGTCATGCCGCTCCAGATACCAGCGGATCCAAGCAAATGTCCAGTCCTCTCCCCTTGCCTCTAACATCCGCAGCAGGCGTTCCAGAAAGGCTGAAGTCTCCGGGTGGATGCTGCGGGTCTTTTTGGCTCTCAGGAAATACCGGAGCGGTTCGCTGTCCGTATAATTTGCACCGTTGTAGATCTTGCTCGCTGCTACACGGTCGCAGAACATTTCGATCACATACCGCAGCGGCATCTTGACCGGCTCTATGCGGCGGGTCTTGGGGGAATAGTCCGTCCAGTATTCAAAGTGATGCTTGTTGCGTCCCTTGTGGTGCATCCATGCCGCAGAATAGCCTTTTTCTACCCGTTCCTGCTCGTTCGGGCTGCGTGTGCCCTGATAGTAGCGCACCCCCGGAATGAATTCCGCCGGCGTATACTTGGACAGATCGTGTCCCAGCCCCTGCCAGAAGATCCCGGCTTTCCGGCAGTTAGCGATCACAGCATGTCTGTGGCGGGTTATGGTATGATAATGCCGCCAGCACTGTTTCAGCTCCATAGGTATCCCCCTTTTTCAGCTATTGGCACGTTCCACGGAGAGCACGCCCTTGACTTTGCGCAGTCGCTCAAACGTAGAGGTGATCTGTGACCGGTTCACGATCCGGATGCTTGCTTCAAAGATGGCATTGCCGTTTTTCAGATTACGGGAGGACGAGTGTATAATGGGAATTCTCGCTTCTGTCAGTACGGCGGTGATGTCAAATACCAGTCCCACCCGGTCTACTGCAACAACTTCAATGCTCGTCTGCATGGCAGCATCGGCACTGTCCGTCCACCGGACATCGACCCAGCGTTCCTGCTCTTCCGGGATATTGCGGCTGAGCATGGAACGGTAATTCACACACGAAGTCGTATGCACCGAGATGCCGTGTCCCCTTGTGATAAAGCCCACGATCTCATCTCCCGGCAGCGGATTGCAGCACTGCGCAAATTTGACGACACAGTCGCTGATGTCGTCCAGTACGATGCTATTTTTCGGAGAACGGGAAGAGGGGGCGATAACGGACTGGCTCTGCTCCTCCTGCCCATAGCTCTTATGATACAGCTCTTTCCAACGGGGCACAAGCCTTTGCAGGCTCACGCCCCCGTAGCCGATAGAGGCATAGAAATCCTCCAAGCTGCTGCAATTATGGCGTTTCAGATCTTCTGCAAAGAATTTTCCAAGTTCCTCCTCCGGGATGCGGATATGGTTGTGGCGGAGAGTCTTTTCCAGCATGGAGCGCCCGGTCAGGATATTTTCATCCCGCCGTTCCCGCTTGAACCATGAACGGATCTTGGATCTGGCTTCGTTCGTTTTGGCAATATCCAGCCACGCACGGTTAGGTCCCTTCTCCGGGTCTTTGCTGAGCATGATCTCACAGATCTGCCCGGTCTGAAGCTCAAAATCCAGAGGCACGATCCTGCCGTCCACCTTTGCGCCCATCATTTTATGCCCGATCTCTGTGTGGATCCGGTAGGCAAAGTCAATGATAGTCGCCCCGACAGGCAGTGAGATCGTGTCACCTTTGGGGGTCATGACAACGATGTCCTCCGGGGAGAGGTCGTTCTTGATCATACGGACGATCTCCTCCACATCGTCCGAAGTCTGCTGGGCTTCCAGCATCTGCCGGATCCACGCAAGGCGCTGCTCCATTTTATCCTTGCCCTGAATGCCCTCCTTATATTTCCAGTGGGCAGCGATGCCATATTCTGCTGTAGCATGCATATCCCATGTACGGATCTGCACCTCAAAGGGTATCCCCTCCCGTCCGAGTACGGTCGTATGCAGAGACTGGTACATATTGGCTTTCGGGGTGGCGATATAGTCCTTGAATCGGTTCGGCAGGGGGCGGAACATGTCATGGATCACACCCAGCACATTGTAGCACTCTGGGATGTCAGATACGATCACACGGACCGCATATTTATCATAGACATGTTCGATGTCCTTGTGGGCAATGAACACCTTTTTATACATGCCGTAGATGCTCTTGACACGGCCTTCAATGGCAGGTTCTTTGCTGAAATGCATGGTTTTCAGCCGTTCACGGATCATTTCAATGATGGAACGGATGAACTGATCCCGTTCCTCTTTCTTGATCTCCATCTGATGCTCGATCTCGGAATAGGCATAGGGGTCAAGGTAGTGGAACGCCAGATCTTCCAGCTCCTCCTGCACTGCCTTGATGCCAAGGCGGTGGGCAATGGGGGCATAGACATTCATGGTCTCTAAGGCGGTGTTGCGCTGCTTGTGTTCCGGACGGAATTCCAGTGTACGCATATTGTGCAGCCGGTCACAGAGCTTGATGATGATGACACGGATGTCCTGCGACATGGCGAGCATGATCTTGCGGATGTTCTCTGCCTGCTGCTGTTCCTTATTGAAGATCGGTATCTTGGTCAGCTTGGTGACTCCCTCCACAAGGGCAGCGACATCCCGTCCGAAACGCTTCTGGAGCTGCTCTGAGGTCGCTTCTGTGTCCTCTACCACATCATGCAGAAGAGCCGCACAAATGGTATCCGTATCCATGCCGAGGTCAAGCAAAATATCCGCTACCGCTAATGGGTGGATGATATACGGCTGTCCGGAAGAACGGAACTGTCCCTCATGTGCCTTGGCTGCAAATTCGTAAGCGGAAACGATCTTGCTGACATCATATTGCTTGTCATTGTCCAGAATTTTCTGCACAAGCATGTCGATCGTGATGACTCTGTCCTCACTCATACCAAAACCTCCTCCGAACGATGCTGTAGATCCGTCAGTATCTTCGAGCTTTGCAGATCGACCTTGTCCTGTCCCGGCATGCGTTTTACGATCCCTGTGACCTCATCGATCTGTGCAAGTCCCAGCTCCGCAAAAATATCCAGACAAATGCGGGATCTGCCGTAATTGATGCCTGCTCCGTACAGCCGCACCGCAAGATGCTCTATGCTGCTCCCCTGCTCTGACAGACACTTGAAAACAGTGACACAGGTATCACGGCTCGGGCAAAGCGCCCGGCAGACTTCCGGTTTCAGGGGCTCGCTGCGGCGGAAACTTTCATATGCCTGTCTTGCTGCGATCAGACTTCCCTGCCGGATGCCCGAAAGACGAACATCCTGCGCTATGATGCTGACCTGCGGCATGCCCCGGAACTCCCCTGCCTGCAATTTCACCATCAAATGGCAGACATCTCCCTTATGCAGACCGATCTCCTCCGGTGATCTCCGGAACAGGAGCACATCACACAGCCTGCCGCCCGTTTCACATTGCAGCTTGGTATGTACGCCCTGAGAAAGAGGGAGCACCTGCCGGATCACGGCATTTTCCAATAGGAAAAAGGGTTCCGGATTGTCACAGCCGAACGGTGCGAGCTGGGAAAGACTTTCCACCGCATCCGGTGTCAGAAATTCCGGACGCAGCACGCACGCTGCACGAAGCTCCGGCACGGGCATTTCCGGGTGTTCCTTTGCCGCATATGCCTGTATACGCTCCCGGAATGCGGGGATGTTTTCCTCTTTGATCGTAAAGCCGCCTGCCGCAGGGTGTCCGCCGAATTTTTCCAGCAGATCCGCACATGCCGTCAAACAGGCAAATACCGAAAATCCCCCGAAACTCCGCACAGAACCATGCCCGATGCCATCGTGCAGGCTGATCATAAAGCAGGGCTTTCCATAACGTTCCATGAGCCTTGCGGCAGTGATGCCGATGATGCCGGCATTCCAGCCCTCTCCGGCAAAGAGCATGACACGTTCATACAGAAGTGACGGCTCTTCGGCAAGTTTCTCCTGCACGGAACCCAAGATCGCATCCTCTTCCTGCTTGCGGCTGGCGTTTATGGCATTGAGCCGTTCGGCAAGGGTCTTGGCTCTGACAGGATCTTCTTCCAGCAGCAGCTCGACTGCCGACCGGGGAGAATCCAGCCTGCCTGCCGCATTGATCCTCGGTGCAAGCACAAAGGCGATCTGTGTCGCATCGACCGTTTTCCCAGCAAGCCCGCTGACCTCGATCAAAGAACGCAGACCGGGACGCTCTGTATTTTTCAGGTACTCCAGTCCACGCTGGACGAGCAGGCGGTTCTCACCTGTCAGGGAAACCACATCCGCCACTGTTGCAATGGCTGCCAGATCCCCGAACTGCTCGAGCGCCATATCGGTATCGCCCTCATTCAAGGCAGCGATCAGCAGCAGTGCGATGCCTGCTCCGCAGTACAGGTGAAACGGGGAAAAATTATCCGTCCGGTGTGCATCCACGACTGCCAATGCTTCCGGAAGTGTGCTGCCGGGCTGGTGATGGTCAGTCACCACCAGCTCCATGCCAAGCTCCCGGATCAGCTTTGCCTCTGCAACAGCAGAAATGCCGTTATCCACTGTAATGATCAGGGACACGCCGTCCTCATGCATCTCACGGACAGCCTGCTCATTCAGCCCGTAGCCCTCACGGCGCTCCGGGATGCGCCAAGTCACATCCGCACCGATGTCATATAAATAAGAATAGAGGATCACTGTCGCTATGACCCCGTCACAGTCATAGTCCCCGTATACACAAATGCGCTCGTTTTGCTCAATAGCCGCATTGACCGCATCCACAGCCTCCTGCATATCACAAAGCAGGAACGGGTCACTGAGTTCACTGCAGCCAAGCCGTTCCGCCGCATCCCGGATCGTCATACAGCCCTGTGCAGCAAGCACCATGCAGCTCAGTTCCGAAAGGTCACTTCCCTGCTGCAATGCAGCCGTAATTGCCGGGTCTGGCTTTCCTATGATCCACTTCTTCATATAGTTCCCCCTTTCCGGCAGCGCCGGACAACGATACAGATCCATGTATACCTTCTATTATATCATTTTATGACGTAAAATGCAAGTGTGCAGCACCATTTTTTCACATTTTCAATTTTTTTCAAAAAAACTCTTGACAAGCCGTTCATTTTGTGGTATACTAGTAATGCTGGTTCATGGACTGGAGAGATGTCCGAGTGGTTTAAGGAGCCAGTCTTGAAAACTGGTGATACGGCAACGTACCGTGGGTTCGAATCCCACTCTCTCCGCTTTCAGAAACAAGAGGTTTGGAAGCAGGATCATGCTTATGAAATGGATCTTTCTTGCCTCTTGTATTTAGAACGATTTCATCACATGCAGAAGTACCCAAGTGGTGAAGGGGCTCCCCTGCTAAGGGAGTAGGTCGGGAAACCGGCGCGAGGGTTCAAATCCCTCCTTCTGCGCCAATTTCATCTTTTTGGCTATATTGCGTGTTTTGACGTGATATAGCCTTTTCTTTTATTTATTCATCTAAACGTTTTTTCTATAGGGAAAAGTTTCCCCCGCTACGCAGTGAGGCGGAAGCGGGGGAAATTCATTTGATGATCAAAGATCATGTTCTCAGAAAAGATCCGAGTCAGCATCGCCAGAACGATAGCTCTGGTCACAATGATCGCTGCTATCAGATCAATTTCAGACAATACTTTTCGCTCGGCGGGATCGTTTGTTTTACGGTACGATGCCGATGCCCCAGATCGTGAATTCCGACCCTGCATCTGCCACGTGAATGGATACCTCGAGTGTTCCCGTTTCGTTCTGCATATAGGCAACATCCGCTTCCGGACCGCCCCATGCGTAGAGCTTGTTGCCGCTGATAGTCGTCTGCTGTCCGTTGACAGTCACATTCAGATCACCGAAGCTGTTGTCCTGCTTTGCGCTGTAGACGATGAATACGCCTTTGCCCTGTGCTGTAAAGGTGATCGGGTCTGAGCCGCCCCATGCGCTGTGTTTGAGGGTGTAGGGTAATGAAGCATAGCCGGGCGTACTCTGGGCAAACGAGCCGGTTTTGAAGTCTTTCAGGCTGTCAAGCGGTACGATCGTGCCGTCACTGTATTCCGTGCCGTATACCGCATCTGTTGGCATGGTGTAGCTGCCGGTCTGGTTCTCTGTTTTCAGCGCCTGCCGGTAGAAGTAGGCAATGCTGTCCGAGATGAGGGCGCTTCCCTGTTCGTGCGGGTGGTATTCATCCGTGTAGTAATCATCCACCGTCAGCAGACCGCTGTTGAACGCCTTGGTCAGTGCGTTGTCCATGCTGATAACGGGCAGATCATAATGTTCCCCGATGGCAGCCATTTGTTCCTGCATGGAGTAGCCGCCTTTTGCCCGGTTGATGATGAGGACGACTGCCGGTGCGCCCGGCTGTGACAGGCAGCGTTTCACAAGGCTTTCATAGCCTTTCTTGTAGATCATTTCCGGATGGTCATTGACCGAAAATTCGATGAAGATAATATCCGGTGCTGCATCGAGGATGTCCTTCTGCGCACGCATCAGACCGACCACCGAGGAAGTACCCGACAATCCAGCATTGATGAAGCTGACATTATTTCCTGTTCCGAACGTGTCGGCAAAATACTTTGCGGAACGGCTGACATAGCAGGTGTCTGTCCTGCCGCCCTCCGTGATCGAGCCGCCGATGTAGGCGAGGGTGACATTTTCTCCGTTCTGCGCTTTCTGGATCTTCTCCACAAGGCGGGAAGTGTTGCCGAACTGATAAATGGCGTCTGCATAGAATCGCTGCATTTCGGGAGAAGCAGTTTCTACATAGGTGTCCCACGGATCCGGGATATCCGGTTCATCTGGTCCATCCGGTGTGACCGTGAAGAAACTGTCTGTTTTCGCCAAAATAAAATTCTGTATCTGCAAAATATCTGCCGTTTCCGCTTTTCCGCTCCGGTCAACATCCGCAGCCTGTTCAGCGGCTTTGTCTGTGAAACCATTTTTTACACCGTACTTTGCCAGCGCTAGATCAAAAACATCCACGGCACCGTCATGGTCAACATCCCCGGCAGCATACGTGTCAAAGCTGCCGCCTGCGCCTGCAAACTGCCACCAGTCCACGTTGAACAGATAGCCGCTGCCGCCCTGATAGACGAAGTACACATCGTGCAGACCGCTGACACTGACATCGCAGGAGACTTCTTTCCATGTCTGCCAGCCGTTTGTAGCGGGGACTTGGCAAGTACCGGCAAGCGTTCCGTCCACGCTGTCCAGACGGATCTCGATCGTGCCGCCCTGTGTGGCAGAGGCGATGCTTGCCGTGAACGTGTCCGCACCGTCACCGAAATCTACCCCACTGACTTTGACATAGTCGCCGTTCTCGATATTTGCCACATCCAGACCGCCAGCAGAACAAGTTTCCGTTTCGATGCCCTGACTCCAGCTCATCATTTCCGCTTCCTGCTTCTGGAAGGGGTCAACGTACTCCAGCTGTGCCGGACCTGCTTCGGTCATCTTGATGGTCGGGAATGTGCCGTCCGGGTTGTAGGTAAATTCCTCCACCGCAGCCGAACGCTGGAAACCGTTTCCACCCTCCAGTGCGCCGTTGTGGTAGGCAAAGTAGGAATGCCCCTTATAGTCCACCACGCCGCAGTGGTTGGTAAAACTCCTTCCCTCTGTCGGCATGATAACACCCCGGTATGTCCAAGGTCCGGTGGGGGTGGGAGCGGTGGAGTAGGCGATGTTCTCCGGGATGCCGTTTGCCGCATAGAGCAGATAATACAGATCACCACGCTTTGTCAGCCATGGTCCTTCCGTGTAAGCAGTGCCGTCACCTGCCGGATCTGTGCCGAAACTCTCTGTCGTCATCTGGACTTTTGTGATCTCCCCATCATAGGAGATCATGTCCTCATTCAGCCGGACGTAGTAGGGGTTCGGGTTTCCGAAATAGAGATACGCCTGCCCGTCATCGTCAATAAAGACAGTCGGGTCAATGAAATCCCAGTTCGGACCGCAGAGGGGTTTCCCGAGCGCATCCTTGAACGGACCGGTCGGGGAATCCGCCACAGCCACACCAATGGCACGTCCGCCAGTCTCTGCCGGAACAAGGGTCACATACATGTAGAATTTCCCGTTCCGTTCGATGCATTGTGCAGCCCATGCGGTGTCCTTCTCCGCCCAACTGAAATCATCCCATGACAAGATCGTGCCGTGGTCAGTCCAGTTCTGCATGTCCGTGGACGAGTAGCATTTCCAGTCGGGCATGGTGTAGTAGTCTGCACCGTCTGCATCGTGTCCGGTATACATAAAAAATGTATTTCCGTAGACCATCGGGGCAGGGTCGGATGTGTAGACATTCTGTGCGATCGGGTTCTGCGCTGTGCTGACGAGCGCAGAACTGGAAACAGCCGTCACTGCAAAGACGGCTGCACAGCATGCTGCGAGCCAATGTTTCATAAGCATTCCTCCAATAATCACATTTATTAAAAATATTATAACAAATATAAGTAAAATTAGCAATATTGTTATACATATGTTCATAAAAAATTTACATTTCCTATCCGAAATGACCAGACTTATAAAAATGGTATTTACTGTGATGGGAGTTATGGAATTTTTACTGGATCCCTATTGATTTTTTGACAAAAATATGTTATAATGAATTATATGCTATCTTCAGAAAGGAAATGGATATGAACAACTATACAGTGGACACCAAATGTGTGCAGGGCGGGTATACCCCCGGAAACGGCGAACCCCGTCAGATACCGATCATCCAGTCTACCACCTTTAAGTACGCAACAAGCGAAGAAATGGGGAAGCTGTTTGATCTGGAAGCAAGCGGCTATTTCTACACCCGTCTCCAGAATCCGACCAATGACATGGTCGCTGCCAAGATCTGTGAGCTGGAGGGCGGTACGGCTGCCATGCTGACCTCCTCCGGGCAGGCTGCCAATTTCTTTGCGATATTCAACATCGCATCCTGCGGCGATCATGTTGTTGCCTGCTCGACGATCTACGGCGGTACTTACAATCTTTTCCATGTCACCATGAAAAAAATGGGCATCGACTTTACGTTTGTCGATCCGGACTGCACGGAGGAGGAACTCAATGCTGCGTTCCGCCCGGAGACAAAGGCGGTGTTCGGGGAGACGATCGCAAACCCGGCGCTCACAGTTCTGGACATCGAGAAATTTGCGAAAGCAGCGCATGCACACGGTGTGCCGCTGATCGTGGACAACACCTTTGCGACCCCTGTGAATTGCCGTCCGTTCGAGTGGGGATGTGACATCGTCACGCACTCCACTACCAAATATATGGACGGACATGGGGCTGGCGTGGGCGGCTGCATCGTGGACAGCGGGAAATTCGACTGGCTTGCTCATGCGGATAAATTCCCCGGGCTCACCACACCGGACGACAGCTATCACGGTGTCACGTATGCTGAAAAATTCGGGCTTGGCGGCGCATTCATCACCAAATGCACGGCACAGCTCATGCGGGATCTTGGCTCGATACAGTCACCGCAGAACGCATTCCTTCTCAATCTCGGGCTGGAAAGTCTGCATGTCCGCATGCCGAGACACTGCGAAAACGGGCTTGCCGTTGCAAAATTCCTGAGATCCCACCCGAAGATCCGGTTCGTGACCTACCCGTCTCTGGAAGGCGATCCCTACTACGAGCTGGCGCAGAAATATATGCCGAACGGCACTTGCGGCGTGGTATCTTTTGGTTTCCACGGCGGAAGAACGGCTGCGGAAGCGTTCATGAAGCACCTGAAGCTGGCTGCCATTGAAACACATGTTGCCGATGCACGCACTTGCTGTCTGCATCCGGCTTCTGCGACACACCGTCAGATGAACGACAAGGAACTGGAAGCCGCAGGCATCACCTCCGATCTGGTGCGCATGTCGTGCGGTCTTGAAAATTCTGCCGACTTGATCGCAGATATTTCACAGGCTTTGCAAAAGATCTGATCTAGCTTGTCTTTTTGGGAATGGATCTGACGGATAGGAAAAGGGGTAAACAGGTATGAAACGAATTCTGGCTGGTTTGTTCAGTATCGTGCTTTGTGGTCTGACGACGAGCTGTCAAACACATGAAAACGCACAGACCGAAAGATCTGCACCGGATTTCATGCCGCTGACGGAGATCGTTGACGGGCGGGACAATGTGTATCTGATCGTCAAAGTGCTGGAAAACAGCAGCTACTGGGATGTTATTATCGAAGGTGCGAGGGATGCAGGAAATGCGCTTGGCTGCAATGTGTATTACAGCGGTTCTTACGTGGAAACGGACTGGGCTTCCCATGAACGTCTGCTGGGGGAAGCCTCGGCTGCCGGTGCGGATGCGATCGTGTTAGCTCCGGATGATTCCGTGAATCTGTCGGGCAAGATCGATGAGATCTATCAGGAGGGCATTCCGCTTGTGCTCATTGATACCATTGCCAATACGGACAATTATGATGTGTGCTACATGACGGACAATCTGATGGCAGGACAGGAGGCAGCCAAGGAAATGCTCTCTTTGCTCGAAAAACAGGGAACGGACACTTCCGCACCAGCGCAGGTCGGCATTCAGGTCGGTGCAACGTCCTCTCTGACGATCATCGAACGGCTCGCAGGATTTTTTCAGTACTGGAGCAAGTACGCACCGCCGAGCTGGGAGGTCATACCGGACATCAAGTGTAATGAAGGTGATACGGAAAAAGCTTTGGTATGTGCCGAGGAATTGTTGGAATATCCTGATCTCAAAGGGGTGTTCGGAGCCAATAACGGGTCTACGGTCGGGTTTGCCAAAGTCATCCGGGAACAGGAACGGAAGGATATTGCTGTTGTCGGGTTTGATTATTCTGAGGAGATCGCTGGTCTCATCATGGATGATGACTATACCGTGTCCACCATTCTGCAAAAGCAATATGATATGGGGTATCAGGGCGTAGAAACGGCATTGTCCCTGAAAGACGGCGAAGAAATGCCGGTAAAGTTCATAGATACAGGCGTTATCGTAGTCGATCAGGATACGATCGGGCAGGAAGATGTGCAGGAAGTACTATCACATAATTGAGGTGAGTCATGAAGAAAAAAGGGTCCATGTCGCATTCTGATGAGATCAATGAAAATATTTCATTTTTCAGAATGCTGGTAATTTATCTTCTGATCTGTGGTATCGGGGTAATACTGCTTCTGGTCAGCTTTGATTCCCTCATCCGAAACCATGACAGAAAGCTGACAGCAGACATTTGCACTCTGGTAACCGAAAAAATGAACAATTCTATCCGGTATATGACAAGTGCAGCACAAAATATGGCAGACGTTTTTTCTGCCCAGAACTGTGATGATCTGCAGGAATTGTATGATACCGTATCACAGGCACAGGAGAACAGCAGCTATGTCAGTCTTGGCTTTATTGATGCGGAGCAAAAGATCTATGCCACGCCGACAGAACTGGAGGAATTTGAGAAGTGGAGACTGCTGGAAACAGCAGATCTGGCGGATCCGATCTCCATTTCTGCACCCTACCGTTCCGGTGAGATCGGTCAGCCGGTGTATACTATGTTCGCACATTTTACTTATGATAATGGAAAAAAGGGTTATCTGTTCCTGACCTATCCACTGAAAGAAATACAGGCAATGGCATATACGGAGTCCCTGACAAAGGACACTGAGATCTGGCTGATGGAAGCGGCATCCGATAATATCATCCAGTGTGCCGGTTCCAATACCTATTCTATCGGGAGCTGGAACAACGCCCTGCTTTCCATGCGGATGCAGATCGATGCGGCTGATCAGAATGCCTATATCCAATGGAAAAACAAGATGAACAGCGGCGAAAAAAATGCCAGTGTCACCTACCACATTGGCAGTGAGACCTATACACAGGTATATTCTGATATTGATTTCATGTATGGCTGGTATGTGGTGGTCCGTATCCCAAGCAGCTCTCTTTCGTCCGCCATCCAGCAATTCCGGAAAAGTGTCATGCTGTTCCTGTCCGTGCTGCTCGTTGCAACAGTCATTCTATTCATCCTGTCGCACAAACGGGAGGCGGAAGAAAAGCGTGTCCTTGAAAATCTTTCCATTCACGACCCCCTGACATCGGTCATGAACCGGAGAGCCTTCGATTTTGCCGCAGAAAAATATCTGGCAAGAGGTGCTAAGACGGAAGCCTCGCTGCTGTTCTTAGATGTGGACTATTTCAAGCAGGTCAATGACCGTTTCGGACACGATGCCGGAGACCGGATACTAAAGGAATTTTCAGCCGCCCTGCGTGAATTGTTTGGCGAAACAAGCTATATTTCCAGATACGGCGGAGATGAATTTGTCATTCTGGTGCGCAGTGCAGATACCGTGAAGGTCAGCGAACTGCTGACACATCTGCAAAAAAAGGCAGAGAAGATCAAGCCGTGCGATGACCCGGAGGAATATGGCGACTTTACCCTGACATTTAGCTGCGGCGCAGCAGTATTTCCGAAAGATGGAGATCATTTGCAGGAATTGAAAGCAAGTGCAGACAGTGCATTGTATCTTGTGAAAAAGAACGGCAGGAATCATTTTGGCTGGTACTTTGATATGCCGCCTGTTAAATAAAAGATCTACAATGAAAAACGCTCTGTTTTTTAGTGATCTCTATATTATCTTTTCTGCTGACATTTATTTGAGGATCATCACAAATCAATTGAGATCAGGAAGATCCCTGTTCCAGAAAAAGATGCTTATCATTTTATAATAAAAGTGTAGCATGATCGGCTGCCGATCGCAGGAAAGGATACGATGTGTATGTTCTCAACAGAAATAACAGGAAACGATCAAAAGGGGGCAATTTGATCCAGACTGACAGATCTCATCTGGGAGAGGTACTGCACAATTATCATTTTGATGTTGTAATTGACACAGTATACAACGCCGAAGGAGTAAACGGTTTGTTGGATGCTCTTGGGCATTACGAAGAGTATATTTTTATCAGTTCCAGCGCTGTATATCCGGAATACGAAACACAACCGTTTTAGGAGAGATCGGAATTATCTGAAAATAAATATTGGGGAAAAAGTTATGAATATTACCTTGATGTATCGAAACAGCATGCATTGATGCCAACCGAAAAAGATTTGTACGAAGGGTTAAAAGAAGCGTTTACATGGTATAAGGAAAATTCGGTAATACCCCAAACCAGTTGGCAAAGGAAAAAGGAATTGGTATAATAGAATAAAAAAAGGGGAGAAAAGCGATGGCAGAAGTGAAAGCAAAGTGTCCATATTGCGGAAGCGAAGATATAAGTTTATTTGGGAAGAACGCAAAGAGGAAACAAAGATACTTATGTAAAAACCCAGAGTGCAAAGGAATATTTGAAAAAATGCGATGCAAAAAAGAAAATAGATATAGCAGTCAGTAACGTAATATCCGCTGAAATGGATGCATCTGAGATCTGTTATTTTCCCATCCTTGGGATCAGTCCGATCTGCTCCGCCGGGAACACTTCGCACAGCGCTTGATAAAAGGCATCTGAGACCGTTACGTTCGGCAGCTTCGGGCGGGCATAGACCCGTTCTGCCGTCAGATACGCTACGATCTCCGTTTCCCCCGGAAATGCTTTACACACTGTCCCGACAGCCGACAGCAAACGGGAACTGTCTGGATCCAGTTTCAGGCAAAGCTGCATCTGCCGGAGCATCAGCGAAAAGTCATACTGCTCCCGGATGCTTTCGCACAGCAGACTGCAAGTCTCGTCCTTGTGGGAGATCTTCCCGGTCACGTATACGATACGATCGGGATATAGACGGTTCACGGATATGGCAAACAGCTTCGGAAATACCACACTGTCCACCATACCGGAGCTGTCCTCCAACTGCACGAACGCCATATCCTCGCCGTTTTTGGTACGGTGGCGCTTGACCTCCTGCACCTGACACAGCACAGCCACCGCCGCTTTATCCGGCAGCTCCCCCAGAGAGCCAAGCGTCTTGCAGTGCAGCAGCTTTCCCAGCCACCCAAAACTGTCCAAAGGATGCCCGGAAATATACATGCCTGTCGCTGCCTTTTCCATTTGCAGGCGCTGGAACAGGTCAAAGTCCTCCGTTTCCGGAAGCTGCATGTCCCCTGCCGCAAGATCCTCCTCCCCAAACAGGCTCATCTGCCCCTCTATGCCGACATGCTCCGGACTGCTGACAGCATCCATGACCTCTTCATAGTGCAGCAGCATCTGTCTCCGGTTGCAGTCCAGATGATCTAATGCCCCCGCCTGTATCAGCGGTTCGAGCGCCCGTTTGGTCAGTCCCTGCCCGGACATTCTCCGGCAGAGATCCACAAAGCTGACAAATGCTCCCTTTCGCCGTTCGAGCGTGATCCTGTCGATCAGCCCTCTGCCAATGCCCTTGATGGCAAGCAGCCCGAAGATCAGTTTCCCATCCCGGAACGCAAAGCCCCATTCGCCCGTGTTCACGTCCGGCGGTGAAAGCACAAGTCCTGCCTGACGGCATTCCTCCGTGTAGGCAAGCAGCTTGCCCGGATCGTGGATCACGCTTGTCATCAGTGCAGCCATATAGTCCCCGAAATAATGGGTCTTTAAGTAGGCAGTCTGATACGTGACCAGCGCATAGCAGGCTGCATGAGATCTGCAAAAAGCATAGGAAGCAAAGCTCTCCATCTGGTCGAAGATCCGGTTGGCAACGTCCTCCGGCACACCGTTTGCCACTGCACCGACACAGCCGTCATCCTTCCCCGAACCATGCAGAAAGATCTCCCGTTCTTTGTGCAGTTCGCTCCGGTGTTTTTTCTTGGTCATGCTCCGGCGCACGATATCTGCCCGCCCGTAAGAATATCCCGCAAGCTTCCGGCAGATCTCCATGACCTGCTCCTGATAGACAATGCAGCCATAAGTCAGGCTCAGGATGTCTTTCAGCATGGGGTGCAGGTAGGTGACGGGCTGCTGTCCGTGGCGGCGGCGGACATAATCTGAAATGGAATCTTTCGGACCGGGACGGTACAAGGCGATCGCAGCAATGATGTCCTCCATGTTTTCCGGCTTGAGCTGCATGATAAAATTTCGCATCCCCGCACTTTCGAGCTGAAACATACCGGATGTATCGCCGCTGCTGATGCGTGCATATACTTCCGGGTCATCCTGTGGGATGCTGTTGACTGAAAATGCTGGCGTATGCCGCTGTATCGCCCGTTCCGCATTCCGTATGATCGTCAGATTGCGCAAGCCGAGAAAATCCATTTTCAGCAGACCCAGACGCTCCAGCACTGTCATGGTGTACTGTGTCTGCACGGCGTCGCCGTTTTTCAGCAAAGGGACATAGTCGCTGACCGGAGAAGCCGCAATGACCACCCCTGCCGCATGGGTGCTCGTATGGCGTGGCATTCCCTCGATCTGTGCAGCAAGATCCAGCAGGCGGTGTACCTGTTCATCGGTATCATACAGGGCTTTCAGTTCTTTTACTTCTGCCAGTGTCTCTGCAATGGTCATATCGAACCCGAACAGCTTGGCGACCTTGTCACAAAGCCCGTAGGGTATCCCCAGCACACGTCCGACATCCCGCACGGCAGCTTTCGCTTTCAGGGTATCGAAAGCAACGATCTCAGCAACGTGGTCGCTGCCGTAGCGGTTCACCACATACTCCTTGACCTTGGGCCTGCCCTCGATGCAGAAGTCAATGTCAAAGTCCGGCATGCTTACCCGTTCCGGATTCAGAAAGCGCTCAAACAGCAGCTTTCCGGCGATCGGGTCAATGCTGGTGATACCGATACAATAGGCACACAGACTGCCTGCCCCCGAACCTCTGCCCGGTCCGACCGGAATGTCGTGCATCCGGGCATAGCGGATAAGATCCCACACGATCAGGTAATAATCCACGAACCCCATCTGTTCGATGACCTGCATTTCATAGTGCAGCCTGTTTTCTATTTCGGGGGTAATATGTTCCCCGTAGCGCTTGTGCATCCCTTTTTCGCAGAGCGCATGAAAAAAAGCCGTATTGTCCGTCACGCCGTCCTGCACGAAATGCGGCAGCTTGCGCTGTCCGAACACAAATCCCACATGACAGCGGTCGGCGATCCGTCTGGTATTGCTAATGGCATCCGGGCAATTGGCAAACAGGGCAGCCATTTCCTCGGTGCTTTTCAGGTAGTATTCACTCATGGAAAAGCCCATGCTGTTCGGTTCATGGAGTGCCGTTCCAGTCTGGATGCAGAGAAGAACTTTCTGCATCTGCGCATCAGAACGCTTCAGATAGTGTGCATCATTGGTAGCAACGAGTGGGATGCCCGTTTCCCCCGCAAGCCGCAGAAGTAAGGGCATGATCTGCTTTTCCTCCGGAATGCCATGGTTCTGTACTTCGAGAAAAAAGTTGTCTGCCCCGAACAGATCCCTGTACCACAGCGCTGTCTGCTTTGCCGCTGCATACTCCCTGTCCAGCAGCAGCCTTGGGATCTCACCCGAAAGGCAGGCAGACAGACAGATCAGCCCCTTGTGATATTTCTGCAATAAAGCCCGGTCGATCCTCGGCTTTTTGTAAAATCCCTCTGTATTGGCAAAAGAGACCAGCTTGACCAAATTCCGGTAGCCCTCTTCATTTTCACACAGCAGTACAAGATGATAGCTCTTGCCGTCTAACATCTGATCTTTGTCAAAGCGGCTGCGCTGCGCCACATAGACCTCACAGCCGATAATGGGCTGGATACCGGCATCCTTCGCCGCATCATAGAAGGCAACAGCCGCAAACAAATTGCCGTGATCTGTCACGGCAACCGCTGTCTGCCCGAGCGCTTTTACCTGTTCCACCAGTGCTTCGATACGGCACGCACCGTCGAGCAGACTGTATTCGCTGTGAACGTGCAGGTGTACAAAGGCATCATTTGTCATGCGGTGTTCCTCCTCCCGTATACTGTCCGGCGATCGCAGAAATACGCTGAAACCGATGATTTACACCGGAACGCCCGATCGGCTTTTTCAGCATCTCCCCAAGTTCCTGCAAGCTGAGATGCGGATTTTCGAGCCGCAGCTCCGCCAGTTCCCGCAGTTCCGGGGAAAGCGACTGCAAACCGCCGTGCTGCTGGATCAGTGCAATTTCCCGGCACTGCCGCTCCGAAGCCTTGATGACCTTGTCAATATTTGCCATGTCGCAGTTGTTCATGCGGTTGACATGGTTCTTGACTTCCTTGTCGATCTGAATATCGATCAGGTCGAGCGTGCATTTCTGTGCGCCCATAAAAGTCAGCAGGTCGCCGATCTCCTCATACATTTTCAGGTAGGCAGACCACGCATAGCGGCGCTGTGTTACATTCGGGTGAACGCCCACGCTGTAGAGGATGTCGCACAGATCACGGCAGAGCAGCTCCGTGGGGGCTGTGAATTCAAGGTGGTAGTCCTTTTCCGGGTCGGTCATGCTCCCGCACGTCAGGAACACCCCGCCCAGAAACGTGCCCATGCTGTTGTTGGGCAGATTTCGCATGTCTACCCGGCGCTCCTCGTGGATATGAAACGTATGCCGGACAGTCGCTGCCTGTCCGGCATCTGTGACCCGGTAGATATACAGCGTACTTCCGTTCTTCCGGGGTCTCTCTTCGATCTGCAGGGTGACGGACGGGAAGATGGTATGCATCAGCGCAGTAAAGACGGCACGGAACACATCGCTCTCGCTTTTCAGACAGATGCTGTCCCGGCTGACTGCTCTGCCATAGAGCAGCATCCCGTACAGACAGGCAAAGCGCTTGTCCTGATCGGTGATCGTACTGCGGATACATTCCCGCACCTGATGCGAAAAAGACATCTCCGCACCTCCTTTCAGCGGTTTTTGGCAATATCCCGGTGCAGCTTGTGTACCCGGTAGCCCTTTTCCCGGAGCGCATCCCCCACCAGCTCCGCAAATGTCACGCTCCGGTGTTTGCCGCCCGTGCAGCCGAAAGCCACCACAAGCTGGCTCTTTCCCTCTGCAATGTAAAGCGGCAGCAGGAATTCCAGCAGATCTTCGATCTTTGACAGCAATGCCTTAGACTGCTCCGACTGCATCACATAGTCCCGTACACAGTCCTCACAGCCAGTATGCGTTTTCAGTTCCGGAACATAAAAGGGGTTCGGCAGACAGCGCACATCAAAGACCAGATCCGAATCCCCTGCGATCCCGTATTTATAGCCGAACGACATGACCTTCACCAGCAGGGAATCTGCCGTATTATCCAGAAAAAGCCCCCGTATCTCCTCGCCAAGCTGTGCCGTGCTCAGTCCGGATGTCTCAATAAAATAATCTGCCCTTGCATGGAGGGGCGATAGCTGCGCACGTTCCTGCGCGATCGCCTCCGCTATCGAACCATACTTACTGCTCAGGGGATGGCGGCGGCGGGTCTCCTTATAGCGCCGCAGCAGCACTTCATCGGATGCCTCCGTAAAGATGACCTTGACCTGACCGGGCATGTGGGCTTTCAGGCTGCGGATGGCATCATCGATCTCGGAAAACATATCCCCTGTCCGAATATCCACCGCAATGGCGACCTTGTTCAGGCTGCCCTCTGCCTGTCCGCAAATATCCACGATCTTCGGGATCAGCAGCGGCGGCAGATTGTCGATACAATAGAACCCGATATCCTCCATGACCCGCATCGCTGTGGACTTGCCCGAACCGGACATGCCCGTGATAATGACAAGCTGCATTCTGTTCCTCCTGCGATCATTCCGGCTCCACACCGAGCAAGACTGGCTCAAGCTCCAGCACATAGCCGGTCTTTTCCCGTACTTCCTGCTGTACGGTCTGACAAAGGGCAAGCACGTCTGCGCAGGTCGCACCGCCCGTATTTACCACAAAGCCTGCATGCTTTTCGCTCACCTGCGCACCGCCGGCACGCCTCCCCCGCAGCCCGCACTGGTCGATCAGCAGAGATGCGTAACTCCCCGCAGGACGCTTGAACGTGCTCCCTGCACTCGGGAAATTGAGGGGCTGCTTTTCGCTGCGTCTGGCAAGCAGTGCTGACATTTCGTCTGCGATCTGCTGCGGTTCGCCCGGATGCAGTTCCACTGTCACCGAAAGAATAATGCCCGGCTCTTCCATGAACCGGCTGTGCCGGTAGGAAAGGGAAAGCGCTTCTTTCTCTGCCGTATAGACATTGCCGTCCGCATCCATATAGCGGCACGAGGTCACGATGTCACACATCTCATAGCCGTAAGCGCCCGCATTCATGAACAGTGCGCCCCCGATCGTTCCGGGGATACCGGAAAGCCCTTCCATGCCGGAAAGCCCTGCCTGCGCTGCTATCCCGGACACCCTTGCCAGTGAAGCACCTGCCTGACAGGTGAGAGAACACCCATCCGTTTTCACCTCTGAAAAGCCGTCCCCGATGTGCAGGATCAGCCCGTCATAGCCTGTATCGGCTGCCAGGACATTACTGCCTCTCCCCAGCACGAAAAAGGGTCTCCCTGCTCGGGTACAGCTCTGTACCAGAATGCGCAGCATCTCCTCATCGACGATCTCCGCCCAGTAAGCGGCATTTCCGCCAATGCGGAAAGTTGTGTGTTCCGCCAGCGGCACATGCCTCTGTAATGCGATCCCATGCTCCTGTTTTAGCTGTGCAAGCAGCGCCTCCATGGTTTCCCTCCTGTATGTAGTTTAATACAAAGCATCGTAGTCCTTGACAGTCTCGGTGGCTTCCATATCCATGCCAAGCCGGTCAAGCAGCTCCGTTGCTGCGTTGTAGCCCATTTTTTTCTGACGGTTGTTCATGGCAGCAACTTCTAAGATGACCGCAAGGTTCCTGCCGGGCTTGACAGGTATCGTCAGTGAAGGCACTTTTACGCCTAAAATGGACACATACTGGGTATCCACACCCATGCGGTCGTAGATCTTCTCCGGATTCCACAGTTCCATCTCGACCACCAGATCGATCTTCTCCGTCACTTTGACAGCGCCCATACCGAACAGTCTGCGGGCATTGATGATACCGATACCACGCAGTTCCAGAAAGTGCCGGATATTGTCCGGGGACGAACCGACAAGACTGATGTTGGACACCTTGCGGATCTCCACAGCATCGTCTGCCACAAGGCGGTGACCACGCTTGACCAGTTCGATCGCAGTCTCGCTCTTTCCGACACCGCTCTCACCGGTCAGGAACACGCCCTCGCCGTAGATCTCGATCAGCACACCGTGGCGGGTGATGCGGGGCGCAAGATTGAGGTTCAGGAAAGCGATCAGCCCGGCAATGAAATTGGAAGTGCTGTCCTTGCTGCGCAGCAGCGGGACATTGTATTTCTGGGCAAGCTCCAGCATTTCCGAAAAATACGGCAGCTCCCGTGCGATGATGAGCGCTGGCAGTTTCTGGGAGAACAGCAGCTCCAGCCGTTCCCGCCGGGTCTTTTCATCAATGGTCGATAAATAGGCAAATTCCATCTTTCCGATGATCTGGATACGTTCCGGGTTGAAGTACTCGTAGAACCCCATCAGCTGCAAGCCCGGACGGTTGACATCATTCTCGTCAATGAGCAGCTCGGCGGGATCTTTCGGGGTATAGATGACCTCCAGCTTGAATTCATTGATGATCTTCTTCAGGGATATGGTAAATTTTTCAGACATTGCCCTCACTCCTTTTATGATATGCACACCCCGGTGTCTGCATGCCGGAAAGCATCAGTTCTCATTTTCCATCACCTGCACATAGGACGTTTCTCCTGTCGGCACTGCCGTTTTCCACGCAAGCACACAGGGGACCGTTCCGGCTGCGGAACGCAGCAGATCTGCATTGGCAAAAGTGACATCATCCACCGTCAGCAACACACCCGCGATCTGCAGCGTTTGGGCGGCGGAAAGCACATCGCTCTCATTGTTGAGGATACGTCTGCCATCTGCCCCGATATAGAAGGTCGCATTCGGGGCAGCCTCCTGCATCTGCTCCACGGTATCCGCCAAAGCGGTGTAACGGTCGGCTGCCCCGCAGCGTGGATCGAGCTGTGCGAGCTGCTCGTCTGTAAATGCTGGAAACGTCAGCCCCTCGCAGACAAATTCCTGAAATCCGGTCATATAGATCTCATAGGTCAGCTCTGCAAGGTACTGTCTTGCCAGTTCGCTGAACGGTGACATCCACGGCTTGCCGCCCTCTTCAGGCGGTGCATCCAGCCAGTAGTCTCCGCTGCCTGCTATGCGGTATGCCGCATCCATAAAGCTCTGCGGATACAGATCATCCTCGAGGGTATTGATGACAGCGACCGGGATAAAGCCTTTTTTCAGGATCGCATCATAGATCGTGCCGATCGGCAGGAATGCCTGAACGGCATCCGTGCGCTTGACATCCGCATTGGCAGAGGCGAAGTAGATCGTTCCGCCCTCTGTTTTCAGCGGCACGAGCACATGGGTCGTCCCTGCCGGAACGGCATTCAGCGCTGCCGCAAGCGTTTCTTCTGTAGCGAGCGCATCCGTGGCAAGCTCTACCCCACGCATTTCCAGCATCACAGCATCGGACTGCGGATCGGTGGGAGCTTCTTGCGGCGGTGCGGGGACTTCTGTAGCTGGCTCTGTCAGTTCTGCGGACTGTACGGTCTCAGGCAGTGCTGTCTGTGCTGCCTCTGTCGTTTCGGTGTGTTTCTCCGGGGCAGAAAGCACATTCTGCTCCTGTAAAAAGCGCAGCACAGGTCCTCCGGCACTGTACCCCACAAAGCCCAGAACGCCAGCACACAGCACTGTTACCAAAATGGCACCTGTATTGCTCCGGAAGGCACGCAGGCGCTCAAAACGGGTCTTTTCCCGATAGATCTTCCGTCCCTTCGGTTTGAATTTCATCAGAGATCCATTGCTCCTCTCTCGTTCTCTTTCTCTATGATCATTCTACTGCACAATGGAATAGACCGCCATCGATAAAAGCCCGATGAACACGATCGCTGCCGGATACCCCCGGAAAGCTGCCGGGACTTCTTTGGCATAGAGACGTTCCCTGACTGCTGAGATCAGCACGGCTGCCAGCAGGAAGCCAAGTCCCTCCTGCAGCCCGAACAGCATCGCACCTGTGAGCGTGTGCCGGTCAGCCAGCACATTTCCCAGAAAACGGAAACTCAGATCGTCCCGGTCAGCGGGGAACGCCAGATACAGTGTACCCATAACAGCACAGTTGAATGCCGAAAGGTGTACATATTTTTTGAAAGCGGCAGAGCGCTCTCCCAGAAAGCGGTACAGCACCAGCAGCACTGCACCGTAAAGCAGACTGACGACTGCCGTGTACAATAACGGCTGCACCAGACGACGCATTTCTTCCGGTAGTGCCGCAAGCCCCAGCCCAAAATACAGCAGTTGGAGGAACATGCTTGCCAGTGCAGAAAAGAGCGTCATCAATGCCGCCAACAGCGGCAGTCTCGAACGGTTCCGGGCGGCAGCCATCAAGGTGCTCGTGCCAAGTGCCTGTGTAAAGATCAAATTCTCCAGCAGCAGCGACACCAGCACAGTCAACAGCCAGTTCATGCTTCCTCCTGTTTCTGTGCGAACAGCGCACGGTGCAGGGCGCACAACACGCCCAATAGGATAAAGCCGCCCCACGGTGCAGCAAAGCCCCGCAGCAAAAGCGGCATATCCACCGCATGACCGGACAGGCTCCCGTATGCCAGTACCTCCCGGATGCAGCCTGCCACACACGCTGTCAGACAGGATCCGGCGATATGAAACAGCAGCGCCCCCGTCATCAGTGTTCTGCGCAGGCGGTAGAAATACAGCTCCGAGTGCAGCACGATGAAGGAATTCACCGTCAGCAGCGGCAGATAGAGAAAGGCATTTCCCGGAAGATCTGTACCGGGCATCTGCATGGAACGCAATGCCGCATAGGTTTCCGGGCTGATATATTCGCAGAGAAGCACTGCCGGGATATAGACGACCGCAGCCGTCAGTGCATACAGCATGATGCGCACCGCATAGGGCAGCTTCTTTGGATAGAACGAACCAACGAACACGCTCACCGCCGTAATGACCGCAAATGCCAAAGACAGCAGCAGCGCCTTGTGCAGCGTGTCGCAGCAGACCACGATGGGGGCGATGACCATGCCCTCCGAAAGCACAGCGTTGCGGCGGAACAGTCCGTCCGTGACAGAAAATGTTCCGGGTCTCATTCTGTCTCCACCTGCTTTCTCTCTGTTCGGGTACGGTCGTTCTCAAATCGATACAGCATCTGCCAGATCGGACATGTCAGCATGACTGCCGTGACCGGCGCATATTCTAACTGATATTCCGCCAGCAGAAACCCCGCTGCGATACCTGTCACCAGAGCTGCGACATGATCCGTCACCACGCCGCCCGGCATCACGCATGGATCAGCCACCAGAAACAGCATGGAAAATAAAAACATATTGCCAGCCATCGCCTGCAGCGGCGCTCCGAAGGCAAGTACGATGAGTACTGTACCGACGAAATAGCCCAACACGCCCCAGAAAGACAGCTGCCTGCGCAGTACCAGCACGATGATCCCCACTATCAGCAAGAGCAGACACCCCGTGCCGAGCTGTGTCCGCACAGCACCGATCAGAATGTCAAATGCACTCGTGCGGATACCTGCATTCTGGTCTACCTCCGCACTGAACGAAGCAGCGACCTCTGCCCGTGAGCCGAACAAAGCGAGCCTCTCCCCTGCTGCCGGACACAGAAGCACCTCATCCCGCCAGCAAAGCACCGCAAACAGATACCCTGCCGCAGCCGGCGGAAACAGCAGATCATGCCGGTAGCCGAAAATATGCGTGACACCTACCGCAAATACAGTACTCAGCAGCACGATAGAATACGGCACACTTGCCGGGAACAGCATTGCCAAGATCAGTGCATTGCCGATATTGGAGAGATCTACCACACGGTAGGACTTTCCCTTTAGGAACAGGCAGACAAAGTCTGTCACGACCGCCGTGACCGCTGCCAGCCCGTATATTGCCGCTGCCCGTATGCCGTAAAAGCACACCCCGGCGATCACGACCGAAAGCACCACAGCCCAGTATTCCGGGCGGCGGATCGGGCGTGCAGACCTGTATCGGTTCAAAGGGATGCCTCCCCGCTGCGGCGCAGCCATGCCACGGCTTCACGCATATCCTGCTGCGCAAACAGCCAGCTTCCTGCCACAAGCACATCCGTTCCTGCCTTTGCCGCAGCGGGCGCTGTTTCCTTACAAATGCCGCCGTCTGCCGAGAGCAGGATCTTCCGTGTGCCGATCATGCTGCGCACTTCGGCGATCTTGGCGGTCATGTCTGTGAGATAACTCTGTCCGCCGAAGCCGGGTTCTACGGTCATCACAAGGATACTGTCCAGCTCGTCCAGAAACGGCAGGAGCGCTTTGGCAGGGGTAGCCGGTCTCAGGGAGATACCTGCCTGACAGCCGGCATCATGGATGGCTTGGATCGTCCGGAACGGGTCGCTCCTGCTCTCCAGATGAAATGTCAGCATATCTGCCCCTGCTTCCACAAAATTTTTAACATACGAGCAGGGATCTTCGATCATCAAGTGAACATCCATAAACAAGGAGGATGCCTTTGCCAATGCCTTGAGTACCGGCAGTCCGAAAGAAATATTCGGCACAAAGCAGCCGTCCATGACATCAAAATGCAGCATATCCACACCAGCCTGCTCCAGACTGTGCAGCGCATCCGCAAGATGCAGCATATCCGCACTCAGAAGCGAGGCAGAAATTTTCTGTTCCAAGACAGTACCTCCGTCAATTCCTTTTTCGGGGCACATACGCCCCTTATTCTATTATACCGAAAAAAATCCGTTTCGTCAATAGGGCGCACAGGTTTTTCCGGAAATTTATGCAAACCGCCCCTGCTATCGGTCTAATGCGCAAAGCTTTCGCATAAAATGCCAACAGGACTGAAAGGGGGGACAGCCATGCGGCGCAATATTTTACGGGACACCATTCTGCTGACTGTCATTCAGATGCTGCTTGACGGGCTTTCCCTGCTGCTGAACGTGTTCATGACGGCACAGCTCGGCACGGAAGCGATCGGGATACTCACGCTGACGGCTTCTTTTTTTCGGCTTGCCTCTGTGACGGCAAGCGGAAATGTCTTTCTGTGTGTGAGCCGGTTTCTCTCCGAGGAGCTTGGCAGACGGCAGCGTGACCCGCAGAGAATGCTTGGCTACTGCACAGGTGTCAGCCTTGTACTGAGTTTCTGCACAGCAGGGGTGCTGATACTGTTTGCACCGCAGTGCAGCGTGCAGTTCCTGAAAAGCCCGGAGCTGACTTCGCCCCTGCGGCTGATGGCGGCTTCGCTGCCGCTGCTGACGGTCGCTGCCTGTGTCAAAGGGCGGTTCAACGCCTGCTGCCGGGCGGGAGTCTGTGCCGCTTCGGACGGCATCGAATTTCTGGTACGGACAGCCTGCATGGCAGGGACAGTGCTCCTGCACAAGCCGGAAAGCCCGGCTGCCCTGTGTACCATGACGGCAGTCAGCTCCATTGCCGGGGCGGGGGCTTCTTTGCTGTTCATGCTGTGCTTTCTGCCGTCCTGTCCGCTTGCGAAAACGGGAAAGACTTCTGTTTCTCTCCTGCAATACATCCGGCTTGCCGTTCCGGTGATGCTGGGTTCGGCGCTGACGTCTTTTTTAAGCTCTGCCAATGATGCCCTCGTACCTATCACCCTGCGGCAGGCGGGCAATTCCACGGCGGAGGCATTCAGTCAGTTCGGGCTGTTTGAAGCCATTATCATCCCGACGCTGTTCTTTCCGTCTACCATTCTCTGCTCCTTGGCAGGTATCCTTGTGACCGAGACTGCAAGGGAGACCGCTGCCGGACGGCAGGAACGTGTCCGGGCACTCACGGAGAAAACGCTCCGGCAGACCATTGTCTATGCGGTGTTCATCACGATGATGATGCTGCTGTTCGGGCAGGAACTGGGCGTTCTCCTCGGCGGCGGTGCTGCGGCAGGGAATATGATCGTTCTCCTTGCACCGGTCGTGCCGTTCATCTATCTGGAGATCGTCTTAGAAAGCATCATCAAGGGCATCGGCGCACAGACGTTTTCCTCCTTGAATTACCTCTGCGAATATGTGATACGCATTTCGATCGTGCTGGTCTTTATCCCGCTGTTCGGGTTTTATGGCATCGTGCTTTCCTACTATGCAAGCAATATCTGCGGCAACGTCAGCCGTCTGATGCTGGTGTTTCGGCGCACAAAACTGCGCCCCGAACCGGTCAGACTGCTGGGGATCCCGCTGTTTGCGGCAGTCTTTGCGGCGCAGGGCGCTGGTATGATCTTCCTGCTGCTGCACGTGCAGCCGGGCGGAAGTATCCCGGGTATGGTGCTGTTTGCCATGCTTGCCTGTGTGCTGTATCTTGCGGTGCAGCGGATCCTGTTCCGGCTGTACGGGGTCATTCCGGAAAGACCGGACAGAACTGCTCCAAAAGAAACGGTTTCCGCCGGATAAGGCTGTCCAGTGTCTGCGGCGTGAAGTCATTGAGGTCAACACCTGCATTGAAAGCACGCTCCTGCCGGAGCATAATGCGGTTGACCTCGCTGTTGTGGACATGCCCGTATAGATGATAGCTGCCCCGGAAAAAACCGTCCCATTCATAGATCGGGTAATGGAACAGCACCACACGCCGTCCGTTGTCGTCGATGCAGAGGTATTCCTGTATGCTCTCAAAATGCCTGTTGAAATTCTCTTTCTGTAGATGCCGCCTGTCATGGTTGCCGATGATGAGATGCTTTTTGCCGTTGAGACGGGGCAGGATCTGTTCCGGTCTGCCCTTGAAGAACACATCGCCGAGCAGATAGACTTCATCTTCTTCCTGCACAATGCTGTTCCAGTTTTCCATAAGTACCCTGTTCATTTCTTCCACATCGGCAAATGGACGGTGACAGAAGCGGATGATCGCTTCATGCCCAAAATGGGGGTCTGCTGTATAGTAGATCATTTAGGATGCTCCTTTCTGTGGGTTTCATGAATTTGTCGATTTTATATAAGATCATATTGGAAACTTTGTGCATATCTGCCCCATACAAATTGCCTTCTTCATCCGTATTGATCAACAGAAGCCCAGACAAGGGCATGAAGGAGGAATTGATATGAAATTACAGAAAACAGCTTACACACTGGCAATTTTAATGACACTGCTCTCCTGCACAGCGTGCAGTACGAAAAGCGATGGATCTTACACGAACGGTTTCGCACCTGCGGAAGTCGGCGGTGCTGCGGCATCCCCTGCACCGCACGGAGAGGCTGAGGGTGCTGTGGATGCCGAGGGCGATGCCGGAGACGTTGTGATGAAAGCGGAGGACTATGGCGACGAAGCCCTTGAAGCAGCCGGTGAAGCAGAGGATCCCGCAGACGGACTTGAAGCTGCCCCGGGGGAAGCTATGGGAGATGCACCCGTTCCGGAAGGACCGGATGTAGTAGACCCGTATGTGGTGGGACCGGATGTGGAAGACCCGGACAGCAAGCTGCAAAATGGCGTTCAGGCACAGGCAAGCCTGCTGACTGCCGGGCAATGGAACGACCATGAGAACTGGGGATTCTTCTCGAATCTGGTCAACACGGGTGTCATTGCTTTCCCAAGTTTCGGGCTTGATCCGACTTGCCGGGTCGCTGTAACTGCCAAGGCGGCGGATGGGGCTGTCCTGCCGAATGCGACTGCCGAACTCCTCGATGCTGCCGGGAATGTGGTCTGGACATCCGTGACGGACAAGGACGGACACGCCTATCTGATCGACAGCACACGCAGCGGTGTACAGGTACGGCTCTCCAGAGGCGGTTCACAGCAGACTGCCGACATTGAGGCAGCCGCTTCCGGCGGTTCACAGGGCGGCGGAAGTACGGACAGACAGACGGAGATCACCCTCGAAAGCACGCCTGTCCTCTTTGACAAGACACAGGTGATGTTCATTCTCGATACCACCGGATCGATGGGAGATGAGATGCTCTATCTGCAAAGCGATTTCAGCGCCATTGCCGAGGAGGTCGGCGATGCCGACACCACATGGGCAGTCAGCTTCTACAAGGATGCCGGTGACAGCTATGTCACAAGGACAGGCGATTTTACGAATGATGTGAGTGCGATCCGTTCCCAGCTCTCTGGCGAATCGGCTGACGGCGGCGGTGACGAACCGGAAGCCGTTGCCGAAGTCCTCAAGGAGACGATGTTTCATGCGGGCTGGCAGGACGATGCCGCCAAGGTCGCATTCCTGATCTTTGATGCACCGCCCCATACCGGGCAGGAGGAAACCTTACAGGCTGCCATTGCGGAGGCTTCCCGGCGGGGCATTCACCTTGTTCCGGTCGTATCCTCGAACGGTTCACGGGATACAGAACTGTTCGGGCGGGCGGCTGCGATCTGCACGAACGGGAGCTATGTGTTCCTGACGGACGATTCCGGTATCGGTGATTCCCACTTAGAACCCATTATTGGTGACTATGAAGTGGAAAAGCTGCATGACATCATCGTGCGCATCATCCGGGAATACCGGGACGGGCAGTAATGACAGGAGGAAGTATGCACAGGATATTTTGTACGGTTCTGGCAGTACTGGTGCTGCTGACGGGGTGTACAGCGAAACATCATGCACCTTATCCGGACTATATGGAGATCACAACGGTCAAAAATGAGGAGCTGGTGGTGTTCCGCTGCGGCGATGGGCTGTACAGTATGGATGAATACAAGATCGGTGTAGAGCGCTGTGCTGCACAGGATGCGCTTACCCTTGCGGACGGTGGAATTGCCCGTATCACAGCGGATGTGGACTATTATGACGGCGGTGGAGCATGTTATCTGCATCATCCTAATATACGGACCGGGTCTGTCAAGGATGTGGAAGTGCTTTCCGTGCAGGAGATCGCAGGTCTGTACAGCTTACAGGATATGACAGACGCAGAGACACTGAAAAACGGTGTCTGGCTGTACGGGGACAAGTATGTGTTCATTGTGACAGGCGTTGCCTATGTCTACGATGAAAACGGGCTGATCGGAACGGCAGAGGGCATTTTACAGGCAGACTATGCGCCGAATGTCATCGATGCCGTTCTCGAAGAAACGACCTGACAGCCGAGCATCACAGCAGTGCTTCAAATTCGTCGATCAGTTCGCCGAAAGTTTTCACGGCGCTGTCAAAGGCTTCTGTTCCGGTCATGTCCACGCCTGCGATCTTAAGGGATGCGATGGGGGTCTGCGTGCTGCCCAGTTTCAGGAATCGCAGATAGGCATCCAATGCACCCGGTCCGTGCGCACGGAGACGGCGGACGATATGGCTTGCGGCAGTCAGACCGATGGCGTATTTGTACACATAAAATCCGTAGTAAAAATGCGGTATCCGCATCCATTCAGAGGCGATCTGTTTGTCAAGAACGACTTCATTTCCGAAATATTTCTGGTTAAGGGCATAATATTTTTCACACAGCAGATCGGCTGTCAGGATCTCTCCGTTTTCCGAGAGGGTGTGCATTTCGTCCTCAAATTCCGCAAACATCACCTGCCGGAAGATCGTTCCCTTATACAGTTCCAGCAAGCCGCCCAGAATGGAAAGCCGTTCTGCCCGGTCGGTCGTGTGTTCGAGCTTGTGATAGGCAAGCAGCAGTTCATTGACCGTGGACGGCACTTCGGCGACAAAGATGCTGTAATCCGCATATTGCAGGGGATTGTTCCTGCGGGTGTACCAGCTGTGCATGGAATGCCCGGACTCATGGGCAAGCGTGGAGACATCTTCATCCAGTCCCTGAAAATTCAGCAGGATAAACGGCGCTGTTCCGGCACAGCCGCCTGAAAAGGCACCGCCGACCTTGCCGGTGTTCGGGTAGACATCCACCCAGCGGCTTTCATAGCCTTTGCGGAGCGTGTTCACGTATTCTTCCCCGAAAATACCGCAGGCGGCAAGCACTTCTTCCTTTGCTTCCGCATAGGTGTAATGCTGCCTGCTCTGCTGACTGAGGGGGACATAAATGTCATACATATGCAGCTCTTCCAGACCCAGTACTTTCTTTTTCAGGCGGTAATAGCGGAACAGCACATCGAGGTGGGAGCTGACGTTTTTCACGATATTCCGGTAGATCTCCGGTGTCACATGGTCATAGAACAGAGAATGTTCCAGCGCAGAGCCGTAATGGCGTACTTTAGCGCAGACTTTCTCTGTTTCAATTTGTCCGGCATACAGGGAAGCAAAGGTATTCCGGAAACGGTCATAGCCTGCATATAGTGTCTCAAATGCCGACTTGCGCACCTCACGGTTTTCGGAGCGCACCAGACGGGCGTAGAGCGTGTCGGTCAGTTCGATCTCCTTGCCGTCCTCATCGATCGTTGTCCCGAACCGCAGGTCGGAAGCCGTCATGGTCTCATAGGTCTCCGAAGCCGTGGAGCGCTCTTTTTCAAAGGCGGCTAAAAGCGCTTCCTCCGGGGCAGACAGGGTGTGCAGATGAAAGCGCAGCATATTCCGGAGCAGGATCTCATACGCCCGCAGCGGTGGATAGTCCTCTGTAAATTTGGCAAGCATCTCCGGGGTGAGGGACAGCAATGCCGTATCAAAGCCGGAAGTCGCTTCCGCAAGTGCTGTTGACAGATCTTGCGCACGTCCCATCAGCTGACGGGCAGTATTGTCCGAAGTATCCTCCGAATAGCGCAAATTGGCGTAGGTGTAGATCTTTTGCACTGCTGCTTCCAATTTGACAAGCGCCTCCACTGTCCGGAAAAGCGCCTCCGGGGAGGAAAGCATTTCCGGAAGCAGTTCCGGAAAACAGGGAATGCGTGCCTGTGCTTCCGCAACGGCTTTTTCCCAGTCCTCTGTGGTCGCATAGATCGTAGTAAGATCCCATTTGTCCTGTTCTTGTATCTCTGTTCTGAGCATGGCAGATCGTCCTTTCGTTTTTTAGGCAGCACCGTGCAAAGCCGTCAGGCGGTCTTTGTGTGGTGTTGCCTTTATAGTATACCACATTTTCGTCAGGATCTCAAGCCCCATAACGTAAAAATAAATGCTTTTGCCGTGTTTTTTCCTATGATCTTATTGACTTTGTCAGGAATTTATGGTATAATTCTTGTAACTGCCATAGAATGACAGACAGGCAGAATTTTTCAGGGGGAATATGAAGATGAGCGACCACAAACATTGGCGGCGTATTGCCGCCGGGGTCTGTGCGGCGGCAATGTGCTTCGGCACGGGGGCTGTTCCGGCACAGGCGATCCAACTCGGCACGACGGATGCCGTACAGGTACAGGCAGATGCGCTGAAAACAAGGGATGTCCTTTGCAGCGGACAGGATGTGGAACGCTGGGGATCGGAGCATTTTCAGTTCATCTGGGGAAAGAACGGTGCGGATTCCGCACAGGTCACAGAGGCATTTCTACAGGAAAATGCCGCACACCTCGAAGCCTGCTATGCCGTGTACATGGACGACCTGCAAATGGAACCGCCTACGCAGTCCGTTGACCTTGCGCTCCGGGACGGGAACCAGTACAAGGTCAATTTCTACATTTCCGGCACAGGGCTGGATGGCTTTACGGATGACTGGGCATACATGGCGTATGACAGAGAGGGCTTTGCCTATATGTTCTGCTGCGTGGGTGCGATGCAGAACAGCCCGAATCCCTCATGGGTGCTGCCGCATGAATTCGGACACGTTGTGACAGCGCACCAGCGGGGCTGGAATGCCAATAAATATGTGCAGTCATGGTGGGAATCTATCGGCAACTGGTACAGAGAACAGTTCCTCTATTCGGACTATTACAGCCAATGGGTGACAGACCCGGCAAGCGGTACGGACTACTTTGAGACCTATATGAAAAACCTCTGCTTCACGCCGATCTTGGGACGAGACAATTATGCCTCGTGGGCATTTCTCCAGTACCTGACGGAAAACCCGGACGGTCTGCCCGGCTATGGCAAGGACTTCATGCGCTCCATGATGCAGCAGGGGGAGGTCGATGAATACCCCTATCTGGAGATCGAACGCCTTTCAGGGGCAGACCTCAAGGAAACGCTCGGCAACTATGCAAAGCGCCTTGCCACCCTCGATCTTGCACAGCAGGAACGCTATCTTGCCCGGCAGGAACAGTTGCTTTCTTCCGGTGCATGGAACTGGGGACAGATCTACACGCTTCTCGAACAGAGCAGCGAACGGGAGAATTTCTACACCGTCCCGACCGAACGTGCGCCGCAGCAGTTCGGCATCAACCTGATCCCGCTTGCCGTCAAGGGGGATGCGATCACGGTCACACTCGAGGGTCTGACAGATGTGGCAGGTGCGGACTGGAGAGCCTGCATCGTTGTGAAGCAGCGGGACGGCGAAACACGCTATTCCAAGCTGTTTTCAGCCGGAGAGCAGGTCACGATGCCCTATGATGCCGCAGCCGATGCGGAAGCTTATCTTACCGTCACTGCTACCCCCGATACGGAAACGCTGATGCAGGTCGGTGTGCCGTGGGCATACAATGAGGGAGAATTTGACGAAGATCATGTGCCATTTTTGAGTAAGACACGCTACCCCTATGCGGTCACGCTGGACGGGGCAGAGATACAGCAGGAGCGGATCAGTTCTGCCATGCTGCAAGGCAGCCATCACCCGAACGGCGGCGGTTTTGTGGCAGCCACAGCGCAGGTCGATGACAGCGTTTATGTCGGCGAAAACGCACGGGTACTTGGCTATGCGAAGGTTTCCGGGAATGCAGTCATTGACGGCTATGCGACCGTTACGGACAGCGCACAGGTCTCCGGGAATGCCATTGTGACCGGTCATGCCGTTGTGGCAGAACGGGCACAGGTGAAAGATAATGCCATTGTTGCCGACTATGCAGGTGTAACAGGCAGTGCGGTCGTTTCCGAAAATGCCCGTGTACTCGAAAGCGGTATGGTCTATGGAAATTATGCCGTCAGCGGAAATGCTTCCGTCAAGGGCGTGGCTTTCTGTATGGCTGACGGTGCAGCAGGCGGACAGGCGATCGCAGACGGCGACTACTATGACGATTCGAGCCGGACACTGGCGCAGGGCTCTGTCTATGGCTGGGCAAGCCCGGACACCTATGTCAACAGCCGTCCTTATTCAGACGGACAGTATGCCGGGCTGGAATTTACAGAGGACAGCAGCCGGATCGCTGTCGATACCTACACTTCCACCTATGCGGCTGCCCTGAATACACCGCTCTGGGAGGAAGACCGCACAAGTGGAAAGGGCGTGCTCACCTTTACGGATACCGACCAGAAGCTGATAGCAGACAGCTCCTATGCGGCGCTGCACGATGCCGATTACCAGACAGCAGTCCTGATGCGGGGGAACGGAACGATCTTCCGCTTCGGGGATGCGGATACCTATATGACACTGACGGCGAAAGACGGTGCTTTCACGTTCATCGCTGCCAAAGACGGACAGGCGGAAACTCTCACTACCGGGAATGTCTACAACAACGGTGAGTGGGTAACGGTCAGCCTTGTGCTGAGCGGTGACGATGCCAAGCTCGTTGTCAATGGGGAAACAGCCGCTGCCGGAACGGTCACACTTGACCCGGCGGAGGTCATTTCCACGGGAGCTGACTACACGATCGGCGGATCTATCGGGTCGATGGACTTCTTCCGGGTGAACTTTAAGGAAGTTGCCGAACCGGAATACTATTACACGGAAACCGAAGAAGTCCTCCCGCCTGTAAGGGCGTTCTATGTCGGCGACATGGACGGGAACGAAATGATCGACACTTTCGACCTTGCCCTCCTGAAATATGCCGTACTTTCCGGTACTGCGGATGTGATCGCAGACTGTGACGGAAATGGCAGCGCCGGTGTGGGCGATGTTGTGGCAATGCAGCGGTATCTGCTCGGACAGGACAACACCGGGAAAACCGGAATGAGGATGACAGAATGATCTGATCCCCCGCTGCATAGGCAGCGGGGATCTTTAGCAGATATGACGAAGATCCGGAAAAAATGTGCATATTTCTGAAAAAACTGCCTATTTCTCCCGGAAAGGCTTGCATTCCGGAGAGAGTTCTGCTATAATAGCAGTATATACCGGTATAGGATAATTGCATATTTCAACGTAAACGGTGCCTCCGGTGCTTTGTCATGCGGAGGGTAAAAGGGAAACGACTGCAAATGTCGTACGATCTCGTCACTGTGAATGCGGAGCGTCATACTGTGCTGCCTTGCAGCGCCACTGGTTTTAACCGGGAAGGTAAGTATGCCGTGCAGATGCACAAGTCAGGAAACCTGCCGTTTATGGGTACAGAGACTGCCATGCAGTCTCAGATCACGAGGTATTGATCGTACTGTTGCAGGCTCTGTGAAAGCAGAGTCTGTTTGCGGTGCTTTCTGCTTCGGCAGGAAGCATTTTTTGCAGACGGGAATACCTTTCTCTTACAGAAAGGATGATTTTTCCATGAAGAAAACATTACAGCTCCTGCTGTGTCTGGGTGTGGCTGCCATGCTGACCGGATGCAGCACGGAAACGAGTACTTCTTCCAGCTCTGTCCCGGAGGAAACTGCTGCTGCCACGGAATCGGAGACCGCAGCACCCACCGAACCGGAAACAGAAGCACCCACCGAACCGGAAACTTCTGCCCCCGAAGCAGACGATGCGGAAAACTACAACACCGGAGACGCTGCACTGGACAATGTGCGCAATCAGGATGAGATCGGCGAGAAAGAAATTCTGGTCATCAGTTTCGGGACAAGTTTCAATGACAGCCGCCGCCTGACGATCGGGGCAATTGAAGATGCCATAGAGACTGCATTCCCGGACTATGCTGTCCGCCGGGGTTTTACATCCAATATCATCATTGACCACGTGCAGCAGCGGGACGGCATCCTGATCGATGATGTGCAAGCTGCCTTGGATCGGGCAGTAGACAATGGCGTGAAAACGCTGATCGTACAGCCTACGCACCTGATGAACGGTCTGGAATACCATGACCTGACTGCAGAAGTGGCACAGTATGCGGATGCTTTTGAACACGTGGCGATCGGAGAACCGCTGCTGTCAAGTGAGGATGACTTTGACCGGGTGATCACAGCGATCACGGATTGGACGGCTGACTACGATGACGGCGAAACGGCGATCGTATTCATGGGACACGGCACTGAAGCGGACTCCAACGGCGTTTATGCAAAAATGCAGGAAATGCTGACAGATGCCGGAAAGACAAATTATTTTATCGGCACGGTCGAAGCAGAGCCATCACTGGAGGATGTGCTTGCTGCCGTGAATGCCGGAGATCACAAGCGTGTCGTGCTCGAGCCATTGATGGTCGTTGCCGGAGACCATGCCAACAATGACATGGCAGGCGATGAAGCCGATTCGTGGAAAACCGTCTTTGCCAACGAGGGCTACGAGGTCGAGTGCCTGCTGCGGGGACTTGGGGAAAACGAGGACATCCGCACGCTTTACACGGAACATACACAGGCAGCCATAGATTCCCTGCACTGAGGCGAAAGGCGGCAAGGAACTCCCTGCCGCCTTTTCCACAATTCTTATCCAAGAGGAGATTGTCTATGAAAAAAATAGTTTTCCCCCTGCTGCTCGCCGCTTTGCTGACAGGCTGTACTGCGCCCGCTGAAAACCACTCCCCTGCCGAAACGGATGCAGAGACTGCCTCTGTCACCGAACCTGCCACTGCCCCGCCGGTCGAGGTGGTGGAAGATGGCATGACACCCGTCTATGCAGATCTTCTCAAAGACGGCAGCTACGAGGTGACGGTGGATTCCAGTTCGACCATGTTCCAGATCACTGCCTGCACGCTGACAGTAGAAAACGGCACGATGTCTGCCGTTCTCACGATGAGCGGCACGGGGTATCTTTACGTGTATCCCGGTACGGCTGAAGAAGCCGCAAACGCTGACGAAAGTGACCGCATCCCCTTTGTGGAAACGGAGGACGGGGTGCATACCTTTACCGTTCCGGTGGAGGGGCTGGATATGGGCATTCCGCTTGCTGCCTACAGCAAGAAAAAAGAACTCTGGTATGACCGGACGATCCTGTTTCGGGCGGACTCCCTGCCAGCAGAAGCATTTGCCGAAGGGTATGTCACAAGTGCAGAAGATCTGGGGCTTGCAGACGGGACATATACCGTTGCAGTCACTGTCAGCGGCGGTTCCGGGCGGGCGACTGTGCAGTCACCCGCAAAGCTCACGGTCACGGACGGGAAAGCCTTTGCGGAAATTGTATGGGGCAGTCCGAATTATGACTACATGACCGTAGACGGCGAACGCTTCGAGCCGGACTCGCTTGACCCAGTCTCCGTGTTCACCATTCCGGTGAACGGGTTCGGCTATCCGATGCCCGTCACAGCGGATACCACTGCCATGAGTACACCCTATGAGATCGAATATACCCTGACATTCGATCCTTCCACCATTCAATGAAGCGGCTGATATGGGCTGTGCTTGGCTGCCTTTGCCTGACAGGCTGCGCTGCGTCCCCTGCACAGCCGGAAACACTTGCCTCACTCAAACAGACAGGCAGCATGGAGCTGCGGTATGCAGAGCAATTTGCAGTGGACTATTTTGAGGGCGGCTATGCGGAGGTCACCATTGCGGACGGGTCAGACTATCTGCTTGTGCCGGAGGGGGCGGAGATCCCGGCAGAAACGGGTGACTGCGTTGTTTTACAGCTTCCGTTAAGAGATCTGTATGTGGCAGCGTCCTCAGCGGTGGATCTGTTTGACGGGATAGGGGCGCTTGACAAGGTGACGATGACTTCCACCAGTGAAGCCAACTGGAGCTTGCCTGCCGTACAGGAGGCACTTGCGGACGGCTCGATGCAGTATGTCGGCAAGTACAGTGCGCCCGATTATGAAATGCTGCTCGGCTGTCCGCTGGCGATCGAATCGACCATGATCTACCACAGCCCCGAAACACGTGAGCAATTGGAACAGCTTGGCATTCCGGTGCTGACGGAACGCTCCAGCTACGAAACACACCCGCTCGGGCGAATGGAATGGGTGCGGCTGTATGGGCTGCTGGTCGGAAAAGCAGACGAGGCGGAGCAGTTCTTTTCGGAACAGGCGGAAATATTTGAAACGCTCACTGCCAGTCTCCCGCCGGAAGAGGAACGGAAAACCGTTGCGTTCTTTTCGATCTCGGCAAACGGGTATGTAACGGTACATAAGCCGGGGGATTACATCTCACGGATGATCGAGCTTGCGGGGGGGCAGTACTGTTTCACGGCAGAAGCTCTCCATGTCGAGGAAAATGCCCTTTCTACAATGAATATCCAAAGAGAACGCTTCTACGAACTGGCAAAGGATGCGGATGTGCTGATCTACAACAGTGCCATTGACAGCGAATTGCAGACCATGGATGAACTGCTTGCCAAGGATCCCGTGTTAGCCGATCTCCGGGCGGTGCAAAATGGAGCTGTCTGGTGTACGGGGAAAAACCTGTTTCAGCAGACGACCGGGGCTGCGGCGATGATCGCCGACCTGCACACAGTGCTGACCGGCGGTACTGACGAACTTGTATTCCTGCATCAGCTGACTTAATTGCCGCCGAAACGCCCCTCAGGTCTCCCCGATAAACAATGCCGCAGCCGCCTCCAAACGTACCCAGACGGAGACCGAACCGCCGTCCACGGCAAATTCCCCGAAGCCATCCTCGCTGATCTGTATGCACTCTCTGCGCCTGCCCATCACATCCACCATGCAGGCACCTGCTAGCGCCGTCCCGACATACATGCGCTTTGTGCCGCCGACACTGTCGCTCAAGAGTACCGCTATACCGGAATGTTCATGCTCCGCATCCCCTTCCCGTGTAAATCCGACCACAGAGGCATCGTCAAAATACAGATGCTCCGTCCCGTAGGCATACGACTTACGCACCTGCAGCAGTGTCCGCAGCCCCTGCACGGCTGCGATACCGTCATGGGGAATGCCATAATAGTCCCCGTAGAATACACACGGCGTTCCCACATCCCGCAACAAAATGACCGCATAGGCGATCGGCTTGAACCATGCCGGAATGAACGACTGCAGTGCCTGTCCCGGCTGTGTGTCATGGTTGTCCACAAACGGCACTGCGTAAGCAGGCTCTGTTCCGGTGAACGTTCCCTCAAACAACTGCCGCATATCGTAATTTCCATTCGAGGTCGCTGCCTGCAAAAAATGAAAATGCAGCGGCACATCAAACAGCGCCAGCGCATGCTGTGTCACATCCAGATAATGTGTCAGCTTTCCCAGTTCGTTGCTCCAGTATTCACCGACAATGAAGAGATCATCCTGTCCCTTTTCCCCGGCATGCGCACGCATGGCTTCTATCCACTGCCGGTAGCGGTCAAACCCGATATGCTTGACCGCATCCAGCCGCAGTCCGTCCGGCTTGACCGTGTCAAGATACCATTTTCCCCAATCCTGCATTTCCTGTATGACTTCAGGATGATCTGTGTCCAGATCGACCCCCATCAGGTAATCATAATTCCCGTTCTCATTGTCGGTCTCCCCGTTCCAATGCTTTCCGTCAAACCGGAAGATCCCGTTCCGGCGGCTGCGCTCGTCCCAGTCTGCTCCGCTGAAATGCGCCGCATGCCAGTGGAATGCAGAATAGGCATCCGCCCGCCCCGGAAAATCAAATTTTGTCCAAGCTACGATCGTCTGTTTCCCGCCAATGTCCTGATCCCGGTCGTTTGCCTGTTCTTCCTCGACCACGACCTCTTCTGTGCCATCCGCACCCATCCGGTGATTCAGCACCACATCGCACAGCACGGAGATCCCCTGCTCCTGCAATGCCCTGACCGCCGTCAGATATTCCTCACGGGTACCGTATTTGGTGCGCACAGAGCCTTTCTGATCAAATTCCCCTAAGTCATACAGATCGTAGACATCATACCCCACGCTCTCTGCACCGGAAGCCCCCTTATAGGCAGGCGGCAGCCAGACCATCGAGATGCCTGCTTCCCGCAATGCCTTTGCCTGTGCCGCTGCCCTGTTCCAGAGCAAGCTATTATCCGGCAGATACCATTCAAAATACTGCATCATGGTACGGTTGTCCATATGAATTCCTCTTTTCTATCTGATACCCTGCTCCGGCTGATCCGGCAGGGCTTTTTCTATGTTGTAAAAATGCGTCACATGCCAACTTTCCGCAGCTCCTCCCGGGCATTCTCCCGCATGAGTTCGCTCGGATCATCGCCGCCCATGATGCGGGCGATCTCCGCCACACGCCCCTCAAGATCCAGCAGATGCACCTGTGTGACAGTGCGGGCATTTTCCTCGTGCTTCTCGATCATGAAATGCGTATCCGCCATGACAGCGATCTGTGACAGATGCGTTACGCACAGCACCTGACGGCTGCGGCTCAGTTCCCGGAGCTTGATGCCGATCTTCTGGGCAGCTCTGCCGCTGACACCAGTATCGATCTCGTCGAAGATCAGCGTCGGGATGCTGTCCCTGTCCGCAATGACGGACTTGAGCGCCAGCATGATCCTCGAAAGCTCACCGCCGGATGCGATCTTTGCGATCGGCTTCGGTGCTTCGCCCTTGTTGGCAGAGATCAGGAACACAACACTGTCCCGCCCCTGAATGGTCAGCTTCCCCTTTTCATGCTGCACGGTCAGCACCACATCCGGCATGTCCAAAAACCGCAGCTCCTCCGTGACCCGTTCCACAAACCGTCTGCCCGTTGTCTCCCGGTAGTCGGAGAGTGCATTTGCCTTTTCGGTCACATCCGCAAGCAGCATTGCCTTTCTTTCCTCCAGCGCATGGATCCGGCTCATATCGCTCTGCATGGTCTCCATCTCTGCCTTTGCATCTGCATACATCCGGATCAGTTCGTCAAAGTCACAGAAAAACTGCTTTTTCACTGCAGAAATGGCATGATAGCGGTCACGCAGCTTCTCGGCACGCTGCTCGTCAAGGTTCACATCGTCCGCCATGCCTGTCAGTTCCTCGGCGATGTCCTTGAGTTCGATCTCTGCCGCTTTCAGGCGCTCCGTCAGCTCGTCCGTCTGACAAACATCCTCGATCTCCCGCAGCAGCGAGACTGCCCCCTCGATCTGGTCAACGATGCCTTCCTCCCCGGCAAGCATGCCTGCCGCACCATTCAGGGAAGAGAGGATATGCTCGGCATTTTCTGCCTGCATCAAGGCATTTTCCAGTTCATCCTCCTCCCCCTCACGGGGATCGAGCGCACCGATCACCTCGATCTGTTTTTTCAGCAGAACAGAGCGCTGCCGGCGCTGCTGCTCCTCTTTTTTCAGCCTGCCAAGCTCCCGAGCCGTGCTTTGCAGCTCCCGGAACGCCTGCTGATAGGCTTCTAGGTACGAGGTATCCCCCCCGAACGCATCCAGCACCGCCAGATGCTGCTCCGGCGCAAGCAGGATCTGATTATCATGCTGCCCATGAATGGAGATCAGCAGCGTACCGATCTCACGCAAAGCCGTGACCGAAGCGGTCTTTCCATTGATCCTGCCAATGCTGCCGCCGTCTGCCCGGATCTCACGGGATAAGGTGATCTGCCCCTCATCGCAGGCAATGTCCATTTCCCGCAGGAGCTGCAGCACACCCGCCGGAAGTCCGGTGAACAGCGCCGTGACCTGTGCCCTGTCGCAGCCCGTGCGCACCCAGTCCCTTGAGACACGCTGCCCCAGCACTGCTTGGATGCCATGGATCAGAATAGATTTACCCGCACCAGTCTCACCGGTAAACACATGGAACGCAGCCCCGAAAGCGATCTGTGCCTGTTCAATGACTGCCAAATTTTCGATGTATAATTCTTCTAACATGCTCTCACCCATTCCGGAGCTTCAGTTTCAGCTCCGCCGTGAAATTCTCTGCCTGTCTGCCCGTGCGCACCAGCACGAAAATGGTATCATCCCCCGCCAGCGTTCCCACGATCTCCGGGCGGAGCATATTGTCCAGCACCGTGCAGACTGCCTGTGCCGTGCCGGGGCGGCATTTGATGACAGCCGTATTGCCCGCATGATCGACCGAAAGAATGTTGCCGATCAGCATTTCCTCCTGTGCAGGCAGTTCCGGCAGACAGTAGCTGTAATTTCCGTCCGCATCGGCACGCTTGACAAGTTTCAGCTCCCGGATATCCCTCGAAATGGTCGCCTGTGTCACCGGGAAGCCCTTTTCTTTCAGCAGCAGCATCAGTTCATCCTGATTGCCGACAGGCTGCTGCCGCACAAGCGCTATGATCTCATTCTGTCTTGCCTGTTTCATGGTATCCCTCCTGCACTTCCTCGGAAAATCCTTTGATAGACTGCATCAGTTTCCGGTTGATGGCATCGTAAAAACTGCCGCTCGTCAGGCTGACCAGACTGACCATGTGCCTTGAACGGCAGATCTCCAGCTCATATCCCGCCGGAAAAGCGACCGGCGGTTCGCCGTCCGCACTCAGGCAGATCTGTTTGGCTGCCTCAGCGGTATGTGTCACGGTGATATGCCTGTCACTGGAGAGAAGCACCGGACGGTTGAACAGAGAATGCGGACAGATCAGGGCGATCTCAATACAGGAAAGCTCCGGTTCGAGCAATGGTCCGCCTGCCGAAAGCGCATAGGCAGTCGAACCCGTCGGCGTAGAGCAGACCATACCGTCCGCCCGGTAGCGCCCGATCAGTTTCTGATCTGCCCGCACAGAAAGATCGAACACCTTTCCGCACATCCCCGAGACGGCAATATCATTGAGCGCCGTAAAGCACACCGTCTGTTCTCCGCCCGTGAGCCTGCCCTCGATCAGCATCCGCTGCGACAGAAAATATTCTCCCCGGAACAGCCTGCCCAGCTCGTCCAGATCTTCCGTTTCCAATCCAGCCATAAAGCCAAGATGCCCCGTGTTGATGCCGAGCAGCACAGCGCTTGACGGGAGCATTTTCTTGGCACAGCGCAAGATCGTCCCGTCCCCGCCGATGGCAATGACAATATCTGCCCGTTCTGTAAGCTCCCGGAATACGCCGTAGTGTACAAAAGGGATGCCCGCCAGCGCTGCCCGGCAGCGTTCATCGAGCCAGACATCTCCGCCAAGCCGATGCAGCCTGCCGCATACCTCCCGGACACAGGAAAGCGCATTTTTTTTCTGAAAATTCGGATAGATCACAAACCTGAGCATGTTCTACCTCCTGAGACCAGCCATTTCCGTGAGTGTTTTCAGATCGGGTAGGGGCTTCCGGCAGCCGGGACTTTTTTGCAGACATGTCAGATATTCCGTATTACCGTCCCCGCCCCGGATCGGGGAAACGCAGACCCCCTCCACGGAAAAGCCCATTTCCTGCGCAGATCGCAGCACTTCCCCAAGCACCTGCACGTGGACCCTTGCCGAACGCACGATGCCGCCCTTGCCGATATGTGCCCGCCCTGCCTCAAACTGCGGCTTGATGAGTGCGATGCAGTCTGCCTGTTCCGCCAGCAGCTTGTACACCGCCGGCAGCACCAGTTTCAGGGAAATAAAGGATACATCGATGCCGCAGAACGCAGGCATATCCGGCAAACGCTCCAGCCGCCGGATGTCCGTCCCCTCCAGATCCACGACCCGTGCATCTCCCCGCAGGGATGCCTCCAGCTGACCATGTCCCACATCGACCGCATAGACCTTTACCGCACCGCTGCGCAGCATACAATCTGTAAATCCGCCCGTAGAAGCCCCCACATCCATGCAGATCTTCCCTGCCGGCGTGACCGGGAAAACAGCAAGCGCTCCGGCTAATTTCTGTCCTCCCCTACCGACAAAATGCGTTCCGGTGACAGTCAGTTCATCCGTGTCCTCCACCATGTCCGAAGGCTTACACAGCGGCTTGCCGTTGCAGAGGACTTCTCCGGCTGTAATGCGCTGCTTTGCCTGAGAACGGCTGCGGCAAAGCCCCCGTTCCGCCAGCGCCATGTCAGCTCTTTGTGCCATAGGCGTAGATATAGCGGCACACCGCCGGAGCAGAAAGCTCCGCCTTGTCGAGCTGTACCGGCATGGATGCCTGCTTCTGAAAGCCGTCTGCCGATACCCGCACAAACCGCCCCGTGAAGCCGTACTGTGCCAGCAAAGAACCAAAAATGGTCGAGATACCGCCGTATCCCCTGCCCTCTTCAAAGAAGATGACCGTCCTGTAGGAAAGCGCCTGTTCCACAAGATCCTCCTCCACCGGGAAGATCCTCGTCAGCCGCAGCAGACTTGTCCGGTAGCCGATCTTTTCACACGTGCAGTGCGCCTGCCAGAGAGACTCAAAAGCCCGTCCGTAAGAGATCAGCAGCACATCCGACTCCCCGTCGATAAAGCTGTAATTTGTCTCCGGTCTGCCCGGGAATGTCAGCCCCTTTTCGCTGCCCCTCGGATAGCGGACTGCTGCCAGCCCCGTTTCCGCAAAGACAGCACGCCGCAGGCACTGCCGCAGTTCCTCATAGCCGACCGGCGAATAGATCACACTGCCCGGCACGGCTGTCAGCATGGAAACATCAAATGTTCCCTGATGCGTTTCGCCGTCCTCCCCGACAAACCCTGCCCGATCGATGCCAAGCACCACATGCAGCCCGCCGATCGCCACATCGTGTATCAGTTGGTCAAAGGAACGCTGCAAAAATGTGGAATACACCGCAAACACCGGGATCGCTCCCGAGGCTGCCAGCCCTGCCGCAAAAGTGACAGCATGCTGCTCGGCGATCCCCACATCATAGAAGCGCTCCGGGAACTCCGCTTCAAAATACTGCAAGCCTGTCCCGAATTCCATCGCAGCAGTAATGGCACAGATACGCTTGTCCTCTGCTGCCAGCCGTGTCAGCTCCTTGCCAAAGGCTGCCGAGTAGCAGTCATCACCTGAAACTTCCGGGTTTCCCGTCATAATATCGAATCTCGACACCCCGTGGAATTGGGTAGGATCTTTCTCTGCCGGGAGATAGCCCTTTCCCTTTATCGTCTTGACATGGATAAACACCGGCGCATCATAGCGCTTTGCCGTATTGAGCACATCCTCCAGTTCCTGCTGGTCGTGCCCGTCCACCGGACCGAGATACACAAACCCCATCTGCTCAAACATGGTCGCCTGCTTGATCACGATCCTTTTGAAGCTGTCCTTTGTCTTTTTCAGCACCTTGATCGTCGGTATGCCGACAACAGGGGTATTCCGCAGATTGCCCTCCAGCTCCTGTTTGCGGCGGACATAGCCCTCGCTTTCCCGGATAGAGCGCAAATAGCCAGACACTGCCCCCACATTCCCGGAGATCGACATATCGTTGTCATTCAGTATCACGATCAGATTTTGCAGCTTCTTCTTTCCGCCGTTGTTCAGCCCCTCAAAGGCAAGTCCGCCGGTAAATGCCCCATCACCGATAATGGCAATGACACGGTGCTGCGTATCCCCCTTGAGCCGCATCGCCTCGGCAATACCGCATGCACTGGAAATAGACGTGCTGCTGTGTCCGCTGATAACGGCATCATGCGGCGACTCCATCGGTTTCGGGAAACCGGAGATCCCGCCCTCCTTGCGGATATGGGAGAATTCATGCAGCCGTCCGGTCAGGAGCTTGTGCGTATAGCACTGATGCCCGACATCCCAGATGAACTTGTCCTGTGGGGATTCAAAGACCCTGTGCAGCGCCAGTGTCAGCTCCACCGTACCCAGATTCGAGGCAAGGTGTCCGCCGTTATGAGAGATCGTCCGTACCAAGATCCCCCGTATCTCCTTTGTCAGCCGGCGGCACTGGTAGAGATCCAGTTTTTTCAGATCCTGCGGAAGCTGAAGATCTCTGAGACAGATCTCCTGCCTGTTCTGATCCTTTTCCATTCTGTCCATAGTCTCACCGCAAAGGAATCAGCGCACCGATCACGATGCCCAGCACTGCGCCGCACACCACCTGAAATGGTGTGTGACCCAGTAATTCCTTAAACTCCTTTATCTTAGTGTCAGTGTTTCCGTCCTGTGCCAAAAGCCGCATCATGATCTCATTGAGCTGCTTGGCATGCTTTCCTGCCTCCAGACGGACATTGGCTGCATCATACATGACGATCGCTGCCACCACAAACATGACCGCAACGATCGGGCTGTCCCAGCCCTCTGCACGTCCTGTGGAAATAAATGCTGCGCAGACCAATGAGGAATGCGAGCTAGGCATGCCGCCCGACCCATAGAGCCGTTCCAGCCGGAAACTTGCATTCTGAACGAAATGCAGGATAAATTTGATGAACTGTGCAGCAGCCCAGCCGAAAACTGCCGCACAAAGAATGGGATTATATACCATGCTGCACGCCCCTTACTGTACCCGTACCAGCAGGGCATCCGTCAGTGCATGCAGGAATTCCGTACCCGTAAAGCAGTCCAGTTGTTCATGGGCAAGTGCCGTCAGCTTTGCAGCCCTTGCCTTTGCTGCCTCCAAGCCAAGCAGCGTGACGAAGGTCTTTTTGCCTTCCTGTTCATCGCTGCCGATCGGCTTGCCGAGCACCTCTGCCGTACTTGTCACATCCAGAATGTCGTCCATGATCTGGAATGCCAGTCCCACATAATACCCATACTGCTTTGCTGCCGAGAGCTGTTCCGGACTGCCGCCGCCGCAGACACAGCCCATCTGGCAGGCTGCCGCCATCAGCGCACCGGTCTTGCCATTACACATCGTTTCCAGCTCGTCAACAGTGACAGTCTCCTGCGTTTCAAATTGCATGTCCATCTGCTGACCGCCGACCATGCCGCCCGTCCCCTCAAAGACAGACAGGATACGCACCAGTTCCACCTTCTGTTCTGCGGAAAGCGCCGTATCCTCCGCAATGACAGCAAACGGCGCACAGATCAGCGCATCGCCCGCTAAGATCGCCGTTGCCTCCCCGAACGCCTTGTGACAGGATGGCTTGCCCCGGCGCATATCATCATTGTCCATTGCCGGCAGGTCGTCAAAGATCAGAGAGGATGTATGTGTCATTTCCATAGCACAGGCTGCTGCATCAGCCTGTTCCGGTGTACCCCCGCAGGCTGCACAGAACGCATAGATCATGGCAGGGCGTATCCGCTTGCCGCCCGCTGTCAGCGAATGCCGCATCGCATCGAACAAAGTGCCAATATCCATGCCCTGCGCACGTTTCTCCATATCTGCCACACGCTCCAGCATATCGCTCTCGCAGCGCTGTGCGTAGGCAGTAAGCTGTTCCTTCACGTTCATCAGGCATCCCCTCCATTTCCTGCCGGGACCTGCATTTCCTGCACAGCAAGCGCAGCCTTGTCGAGCAGCGCATGGCACTGCGCCGAAAGCTGCATCCCCTCCTGATAGAGCTTGGCAGCCTCTGCCAGCGGTAATTGTTCCTTTTCCAGACGGCAGGTAATTTCTTCCAGCCTTTTCATCATTTCCTCATATTGCATGATGTTCCTCCACTCTTGCGGTCAGGCTGCCTTCCGCCAGCTGCACCCGGATACGCTCACCGGGTCTCACATCAGCGGCAGCGGTCAGCACCGCACCGTTTTCGTTATAAACAGCCGCATAGCCCCTTTGCAGGATGCGCAGCGGGTCAAGCTGTGTCAGCTTCTCCTGCTGTGCCGTTAGCTGGGCGCTTTTTCTGGCAAGAAAGAGCTGCATGGACTTCTGCATCCGTTCTGTCAGACGAAGGCACTCCTTCTGCCCGGCATCCAGCTTTGCCTTTCTGCGGGTCAGATAAAGCTGCATCGCCTTTTGCAGGCGTTCGGTCAGTTTATCGCACTCCGCCCTGTGCAGCCGGATCCGGTGATCCGGGCGGCACTGCTTCAGCCCTCCGGTCAGTATGTCCAACTGCTGCTGCCTCGTCCGGATCCCCGCAAGGTAAGCCTGCTCGAGCCGCTGCACGGTCTGCCGTACCTGCTCGTGCAGGGCGCTGCGTTCCGGAACGGCAGCGACTGCCGCCGCCGTCGGGGTCGCTGCACGGACATCGGCGACCAGATCTGCAAGGCTCACATCCGCTTCATGCCCGACCGCTGAGATCACCGGCACAGGGCAGCCGGCGATCGCATAGGCGACTGCCTCGGCATTGAACGGCTCGAGATCTTCTGCCGATCCGCCACCCCTGCCCACAATGATGACATCGCACCCCTGTGTCCCCGCAAAGCGTATCCCGGCAGCAATGCTCTCCGCCGCCCGTTCGCCCTGCACAAGCACCGGGAATACCAGAACCCGCACCAACGGACAGCGGTTCCCTACCGTGCGCAGGATATCCTGCAAAGCATCACCCGTCGAGGAAGTAACGACCCCGACCGTATGCGGCAGAAAGGGCAGTTCCCGCTTCCGGGCTGGATCCAATAGTCCCTCTTTCCGGAACTTTTCCTTTCTCTGCTCCAATGCCAGCAAGGCAGCCCCCACACCGTCCGGCTGCATGTCGGTCACATTCACCTGATAGTAACCGCCTGCCTCATAGACCGTTACACTGGCACTGACAATGACTTTCATGCCGTCTTTCGGGAGGAACTTCATCCTGCCCGCATGGCTCCGGAACATCACCGCACGGATGGTGCTGCTGCTGTCTTTCAGGGAAAAATACCAGTGCCCGGAAGTATGTTTCTTGAAATTGGCGACCTCACCCTGTAACATAAAACGCCGCAGTCTGCTGTCCCCGCCAAGGACGGAGGACAGGTAAGTGTTGAGCTGTGAAACTGTTATGACCGACATAGCCCCTCCTGTTGTGCAGCGGCAAACAATGCCGTTCCCACAGCATTGTCACAGGAAAACTCCGGCGATGCAAAATATCTGCCGTCTCCTGTCAGCCGTTCCTGTATCAGCTTGTCCGACATCACACCGCCTGCATACAGCACAGGCAGCGGTCTGTCAGCAAGCACACGTTCTGTCATTTCCGCAAGCACCTCTGCCACAGCCGTCAGGCAAAACCTTGCGGTATCCTGCGGAGAGTGCCCCTGCGCAAGGAAGTCCCTGCACTGGTTCTCCAGCCCGGACAGACAACAGTCCGCCTCCTTGCACACAGGCTGATAGCGGCATGGCGCTTGGCTCTCCTCTGCCAGCCGTTCCAGCTCTGCACCGCACGGGAACCGCAGACCCAGCATGATCCCCACCCGGTCGATCAGTTGTCCTGCTTTGAGATCCAGCGAACCGGCAAGCGGCTCGATATGTATCAGTCTCTTTTCATCCGGCTCACACAGTACGCACTCTGTCGTTCCGCCGCTGACGTGGAATGCAATGAACGGTCTCCCCAACAGTGAGAGCTTCCCTGCCGCATACAGCGCCGCTAAAATATGCCCCGTCTGGTGACTTGTGATGTACACCGGAACGGAAAGCGCCTGTCCGAGCATCCGGGCAGCACCTGCACCGCACAGAAAGCAGGGCATGTACGAACCCTCTGCCTGCCTCGGCTTTCCGGAGACCCCGATCCCTGCGCACCCCGTAAAGTCCACCTGTGCCAGCACCTCCGGGAGCTGTACGGTATGATGGAACACCGCATCGCTCTGCCGCAGCCCCTTTTCACCGGGTTTGACCGGAAGAAGCTGCTTTGCCTGCCGGACAGCATGTGTCTCGCTGTCATAGACGGCGGCGGAAGTGGTGTAGTTGCTGGTATCGAGCCCCAGATACAGCGCCATCAGGCGTTCTCCTGTGTGCGGGGCGGCAGTGAACGGGAGTAAGCGCCCAGCACACCGTTGATGAAAGCCGTGTCCTCCTGATAGGCATATTTCTCGGAAATACCGATCGCCTCACTGACTGCCACATTGACCGGCACCTTCGGGCAATAGAGCAGTTCATAGATCGCCATGCGCAGCAAAATGAGATCCACCCGTGCGATACGGCTGACTGCCCTTGTCTTGCTGTAAGAAGCAATGATGCCGTCGATCTCTTCCGCATGTGCCAGCACGCCCTCCACGAGGGCTTTCACCCTGTCATTCAGTGCCGGTTCTTCCAGCTCCTCGGCAATGCGGTACAGCTCCTCCGGCGTATCATCCCGCAGCGATGCCTCAAAGAGCAGGATAAACGCATTTTCCCTGCATTCACGTTTTGTCATAGTGTTCCTTTCCTTTCCTGACAAACGGCTGTGCAGCATACGGATGAGCCGTATGCTGCCGATGCGTTACACATCTTCCTCCATGCCGCTGATCTCTACATTCACATGCACGGCTGTCACACCGGTCATATCTTGGATCCCCTGCTTGACTGCCTGCTGGACCTGCTTTGCCACGGTCACGGCACGGCTGCCGCCGCTGATGACAAGGCTCACCTGTACGGAGATCGCACCGCCCAGATTCCGGATCCGGACGGATCTCCCCAGAGGATCTTGCAGACTATGCGTTCCGGCAAGCCGGACAACGCCCTCCACATCCTGTGCAGCAAGGGCTGCCACCCGGCAAAGTACCTCGTCCGAGATGTTGACAGACCGCCTTGCGGATCTGACTGTACTCATATAGAACATCCTTTCTGTGTTTTTTTGGCAACATTACATAATATTTACAATTATGTATGTTTTTTGCCTGAAAAATCTGCCTTACTTTTATTATACCAAATTTTCAAGGATTTTACAACTACTTTACCTCAAAAATTCTAATATTTTCTGAAGAAATTGCGATCTCACCCAAAATAATGTCCTTGATGAGGGCAGCATCGGCTGCCTCCAGCCCGTCCGAACGTACTACGACCTTCGCAGAATCGCCGTCCAGATACACCACGCAGTCCTCGAACCCCTGCGAACGGATGAGCGATTCGATATTGCCCTCGCTCTCGATGAGCTTGGAGACCTCAACAGCACTCAGAGCAGTGGTAACGGCTTCCTCGTTGGTGATATCGCCGCCGCCCATGATCATTTGCAGGGTCTGGACGGCTTCATCACGGTTGGTCGCTTTTTCCAGTCTTGCCTGTGCGAAATAGTCAGCGGCAGGGTCGGCTGCTGTTTGTTCTGCCGCCGCATCGACCGGCTCTTCTTCCAGTCCAGCGTTGACGAACTCCATATCGCCGTAATGGGTCTGCCCGTCCAACTCCGTGACCGGCGTGATCTGCTCCGATTGCGAGAGCGAATAATTGATGTAAACCGCGATGGCAAGCATTGCCGTCAGGCAGGACAGGACGATCTGACGCTTGCCGATGATAACAGATGGTTTTTTCATGAAACATTCTCCTTTCGTGATGAGCCTGCTGATCTTGTGACATAGATCTGACTGACAGGCAGTCCGCACGCTACGGAAACGGCTTTGTAGACAGCCTCCTGTACGGTGCTGCTCGCACCGCCTTCACAGGAGACCACAACGCCGGTGATACCCGGATGGGAGACGGATTCCACCAGCGCTTCACGGCTGCCTCCGACAGTGACATAGCTCGTGCTGCTGCGCACCTGCGTGTCGGAGACCGTGCGGTCGTCATCCTGTGCATAACGGTACTGCTCACTGCCCTCGAGCGTGACAAGCACCTCTGCCTGCCCCACACCCGAAATAGACGTAAGCATCTCCGTAAGCTGCTCCTGCAGGGCAAGGCGGTATGTCTCCTGTTCGCTTGAGACCGCCTGCTCTGCCGTTCGTTCCGTTTTCGGGGAGAGCAGGGAGGAAAGCAGGATACATGCCATGCCGAGCAGTCCCAGCAGAACGATGCCGTGCAGGACGAGGTCTTTCTTTTTTAGCTCAGGAAAGAGCTTCTGTAACACAGATCGTCACCTCCTTCCCGAGCAGTTCCTCCAGCACCCGGCAGGCGGAAGCGAGATCGCTGCATTCTGCACTGACTTCACTAATATATATGCTGCCGTCCTCAGCAATATGAACCCCGGCATGCAAAGACGTGCAGGTGATGCCTGCCTGTGTGAGCTGCTCTTTCAGGACGGCTTCCGCACGGCGGGCAGCTTCGGCGGTCAGTTGTGTGTCAAGTGCGTTTTGCAGAGCTTCGGACGGCTCGGCACTGTGATCCCCGGACAGAAATTCCGGCAGATCCGGCACATCCATCTGCACGAACGGTACGGTCAGGCAGATGACGAACAGCAATGAGATCAGAAACCGTATCTGCCGGTCCAGCAGACGGCTCGGACGGATCAGGCTCACGATACCGACTGCCGTACTCAGCATACATGCCCCCAGAACAGCTTCCCGCAAACGTTCCATGCCTGCACCTCCTTTCAGGTCTGCGTGCCGCCGAGCAGCATCATGACCGCAGTCGAAAAAATAAACATCACCGAAAAGCACACCGCGATCGAAAAGCCTGTCGCCATGACGCTTTCCATATTCCGGAACAGGCGTGTCAGCTGCTTTGTCCCGAACAGTTCCGAGACTGCCGCTGCGATCGCCGCCAGCAGACGGTAGATCCCCAGCTCTGCCAGCACGGGGACTAAGATCGACAGCAGTGCAAGGATCCCGATCATGCCCGTAGTCGAGCGCAGGATCCCCATGCTGCCCAATACGGCGGCATATGCCTCCGAGACCGCACCGCCCACGATCGGTACAAAGCCGGAGATCATATATTTGGCTGCCTTGGTACCCGCACGGTCAGCAGACACCGCTACCATGCTCTGCACGGAAAGCATCCCTAAAAACAACGCCATCAGCAAGCCTAGCACCCATGCCGAAACTTTCTGTATCAGCTTGATCATACCCTCCAGTGAGATCGCCGGGTTTACAGCATCTACAATGCTCATGGCAAGGCACATACCCAGCAGGGGGAGCAGAAATTTGGCAGCGACTTCCAGTGCCAGTTCACAGAGTACTGCCATGCTGCTCTGGTAGACTGCTGAGACCGTCAAGCCCCCGCCGACTGCCAGCACGCCCCCGAAGATCCCCGAAAACGTCAGCATGAGATCCGCCGTCCTCTTCAGTACCTCCGCCGCCTGCAAAAATACCCGGCTCATCGGTTCGCAGGCAATGCCGACAGCACAGAGGACACACACGACCTCGTAGACCGTACCGGCAGCACTCTGCTCCCCTTTCATGCTGGCGGCAAGGGCAGACAACAGGATCACTCCCATCAGCAAAGTCAGCACCCGCAGCGGCTCGCCCAACCGGTCAGCTATGCTCCCGGCAAGGGTCTGCAGCAGACCGGGCAAAGTCATGGACGTGAAAGATGCCGGATCAGACACGTCTGCCCCCTCCGGGAGATAAGCTTCCCCCAGCTCGTCTGCACCGCTCGCTTCAAACAGCACCGGAAGGCTGTCCTCCGCCCGCACCGCCAAGCCTGTACACAGCAAGATGCACAGCAGCAGTGCCGCCGCCACTACCCCCAGATGCTTCATCCGATCACCCCCAGAACAGTCTCTGTGAGCTGCACGAACAGCGGCAGCGCAAGAGCCACCAGACTGATGCGTCCGCACAGCTCTACCGCCGAGGCGATCGCCGCTTCACCGCAGTCCCGGCAGATGTCCGAACCGAGCTGCGTCAGGTAGGCAATGCCCAGCGCTTTGCAAAGGATAACGAAATAGGTAGGCGAAAGACTGCTCTGTGCATACAGCGCCGAAGCGGTCTCGGCGATCTGCCGCACCTCCGGCATCGCACTCAGGATCGTCCCCACGACGACCACGATACCCAGCAGCGCTGCCTGCGGTCTCTGGTACTCCCGCAGCACCAGACAGAGCACGCTCCCGATGATGCACAGCGCTGCCGTTGTCTGGATGCTCATAATCCGAATACCGCCTTGACCGTATTGAACAACTCGCTGATCTGGTCAATGACCAGCATCAGCACCACGATCAGCCCGGCAAGCGTGGTCATCATTGCCTGCTCGTCACGCTCCGCTTTTTTCAGCACAAGGCTCAGTACGGCGACGATGATACCCGTACCGGCAATTTTGAAGATCAGGTCGATGTCCATTGTAGTCCTCCATTTTCCCGCTGACCTTACAGGAGCAGTACCACTGCCGCTGCCCCGCCAAGCAGCCCGAGCGAACGGTAGAGCTTTCCCTGTACAGTATACCTTTCCCGGCTCTCCCCTGCTGCCGCACGGAGCTGTATCCGGTGCAGCTCCAGCGCTGCAAGCTGCCCCTGCGTATCCGTCGTACCAAGCACATTTCCAAGGCTGCATAAGATCTCCCTCGCCTGTGCCGGCACTGCCGGGTCGCTCCGGACCGCTTTCTGCCAGACCTCCTGCGGCGGTGTGCTGGGGGAAAGTCCCTCGCTGACAGCTTTCAGGAAACCGAACCTGCTGTAATTCGGGTGTACTGCCAGTTGTCCGAGCAGCTCCCGCAGTTCTGTATTCTGACAACGGATACAGGCAGCACAGTCCTCTGTCAGTGCCATGAGCAGCTCCGCTGCCCTTGTCTCACGCTTCAGGCGGGCGGAGGCATACAGTCCTGCCCCCGTACACGCAAGCAGAATGCAAAGCAGTCCGAGCAGCTTCATACCGTCTGTAACCTCCGGAGCGTCTGTACCCGTCCGTTCCCGCCGAGCAGCACCGCATAGCGAAACACGTCCGCTTCGAGCAGCGGCTGCAATACTGTGCGGCGTTTTAGGTCATCTATGCTGCCCGCATGGGCAGATGCCGCAAACCGCACGCCGCAGCCGCTTGCCTGCAAAATGGCTTCGGCATCCTCCAGTGTGCCGATCTCGTCGCAGACGATGTAGTCCGGTGTGAGTACCCGCAGCGCTGTGCGGATCCCTGCTGCACGTGGGTAGCCGTCCAGTACATCTGTCATCAGCCCGACATCATTCTGCGGCACGCCCCGCAGCACGGCGGCAAGCTCTCCCCGTTCATCGATCAGAGCAGTCCGGTAACTGTTCCCCAGCATCCGGCAAATGTCCCGAAGAAAGGTCGTCTTTCCGCTGCCCACTTCGCCGGCGACCAGCAGGCTGCTCCCCTGCCCTACCTGCCGCATGACGGATGCCGCTGTGCCAAGATATTCTCCGGCAATGCGGAAATTCAGTCCGCTGATGTTCCGCACGGACTGCACCCTGCCGCCCTGCCGGACAGCGCTTCCGCAGATGCCGACACGGCATCCGCCCCGGATGGTCACGTAGCCCTCTGCCGTGTCCTGCTCATGGCTGTAGACCGAATAGGACACCACTGCCTGAAAGGAACGGGCAATGTCGTCCGCACTGACAGTCAGGGCAGCTTCCGGCTGGAGGGTGAGCGTGCCGTTTGCTGTCAGGAACTGTTCCCGTCCGCTTTCTGCGATGCCCACAGGTCGGCTGCTGCGCAGGCGGATCTCCTGCACACGGGCAAGACGGCTGTCCGGTATCCTCTGGAGACTGCGGCGAACGGCAGCGGGCAAGTACTCAAGGGTGCTTTTCAGGTTGTCTAAAGCTTTCATCTATTCTTTTTCATCCTTTCTGAAGAAATCGGCAGCGGCTCTCTGCTTCTGCTCTTAGAAGATCATATGCCTGATCTGTCCGGAATATGCGGACGAGCAGGAAACACCTGTTTTTGCTCCGGAACATCAGAAAACGGTCGGAAACACATTTTTCTGCAAGAAATGTGCTTGTATCTCTTGACAAATTTCTGGAAATTGGGTATGATTATAGTAGGGGGTCTTACCCTGACAGAGATCCAAGGAGGATGAATATCATGAAAACGATCCATGTCCCCACCGGGAAGCCCTATGACGTGCTGATCGGACGGGACATTCTGAAAAACTGCGGAACGCTGATAAAAAACCTGATCGGGAGCCGCACCTGTGTCATCATCTCTGATGACAATGTAGCGCCTCTCTACAGCGATACTGTTGCCAGATCCCTGCAGGATGCCGGATACCGGACGGAGCTGTTCGTCTTTCCGCATGGAGAGCGCTCTAAGAATGCCGGCACTTTGATGCAGATCTATACCTTTCTCTGTCAGAAAGAGATCACACGCTCCGACTGTCTGATCGCACTCGGCGGAGGCGTTGTGGGCGATCTGACAGGCTATGCGGCTGCGACCTATCTGCGGGGCATCCATTATGTGCAGATACCCACTTCCCTGCTGGCACAGGTCGATTCCTCGGTCGGCGGCAAAACTGCCATCGACCTGCCGGAGGGCAAAAATCTGGTCGGTGCATTCTATCAGCCTGATGTGGTGCTTTGTGACCCCGATACCCTCTCTACGCTGCCGAGGGGATTCCTCATCGACGGCATGGGGGAGGTCATCAAGTACGGCATGATCGCTGACAGACAGCTCTTTGACCTGTTGTGCTGCTGTCATATCGACAATGTGCAGACGCATTTGGATGAGATCATCCCGGTCTGTGTGGGTATCAAGCGGGATGTCGTGGGAGAGGATGAAAAGGAATCCGGACTGCGCATGATCCTGAATTTCGGGCATACGCTCGGTCATGCCATTGAAGCGTATTATCACTATGAGGGTATCACACACGGCTGTGCAGTCGCTGCCGGGATGTGCCTGATGACACGGTACTGCGGCGACACAGAGGACTGGAAGAAGCTCTGCGGCTGCGTGGCGCAGTATGGCTTGCCGTCGGATGTGCCGGTCAGCCTGACGGAGTTGTTGGATCTGTGCGGACACGACAAGAAGCGCTCCGGCGGCGAACTGCGCTATATCGTCTGCTCCCCTATCGGACAGGCAAAGATACACTGCGACACCCTGCCGGGATTCCGGAAACACTTTGAAAGGACGGTGTGAGGATGGATCTTGTCATTACACCGCACCGGCTCGCAGGAACGGTCGCTGTCCCTGCCTCTAAGAGCATGGCACACAGGCTGCTCATCTGTGCGGGGCTGGCAGACGGGGTCTCCTGTATCACGGGGGTGAGCTTTTCCAAGGATATTGAGGCGACGATCTCCGTGATGAAAGCGTTTGGGGCTGACTTTCAGGTCGAGGGAGATACGGTCACAGTGACAGGTATCCAGAGACCTGCGGCAAGCTGCATTGCCGATTGCTGTGAAAGCGGCTCGACACTGCGGTTCCTTATCCCGGTGGCAGCAGCTCTAGGGACGGAAACAGGATTCCGGGGACAGGGCAGGCTTCCACAGCGCCCCATTACGCCCTATCTGCGGGAATTTTCCGGAAAAGGCGTTGCCTTTGACTACCAGAACACGATGCCCTTTACGGTAAAGGGACAGCTCCGGAGCGGGAAATTTATGCTGGAGGGGGATATTTCCTCCCAGTTCGTGACGGGGCTGCTGCTGGCACTGCCTCTGCTGGAAGGAGACTCAGAGATCTGTCTTACCTCGCCCCTGCAATCGAGACCTTATGCGGATATGACGATCGACTGCCTGAAACGCTTCGGGGTCACGGTCATGGAAACCGCAGACGGCTACCGCATACCGGGCGGACAGCGCTTTCAGCCTGTTCAGGAACGGGTGGAGGGAGACTTCTCACAGGCAGCATTCTTCCTTGCCGCCAATGCGCTCGGGTCTTCCGTGACACTTGCCAACATGCCGGAAAATTCCGTACAAGGCGACAGACGGATGGCAGACATCCTGAAAGAAATGTACGGGACAAACGGGGTCTGCACGGTGGATGCCTCGGACATCCCTGATCTTGTACCGATCACTGCGGTGGCAGCAAACTTTGCGCCGTGTATCACAAGGATCACCGGCGCAGAACGACTGCGCATCAAGGAGAGCGACCGTCTGGAAACGACCGCTTCCCTGCTGAACACGCTCGGCGGCGATGTGCGTATCTTTCCGGACGGACTGGAGATACACCCGACCGGAACGCTTCACGGGGGCACGATCTCCAGTGCGGGCGATCACAGGATCGCCATGTGTGCTGCCATTGCAGCAACAAGGGCAGATGCGCCCGTCACGATCAAGGGGGCAGAGTGCGTGGAAAAATCCTATCCTGCCTTTTTTGAGGACTATCAAGCTTTAGGAGGAATTGCCAATGGCATCCGTTTGGAATGATCGTATTTCTGTTTCTGTTTTCGGAGAGGCACAAGGTCCTGCGATCGGTGTGACTGTGGACAACCTGCCGCCCGGTGAATATCTGGATCTTTCCCTGCTGCACCGCTTTCTGGAACGCAGAGAGCCCGGTGTGCATGAGGGAGGCAATTTTTTGCAGGTCATGTCGGGCATTATGAACGACAGAACGACCGGCTCGCCGCTGTGTGCTTTCATCCAGAACACACAGGTGCAGGCACCCAGCCTTGCACAGCTCAACCGTCTCCCCCGCCCCGGTCATGCGGACTATACCGGAACGCTCCGGTACAGGGGATTCAATGACATCCGGGACGGCGGACATCTCTCAGAACGGCTCATGACACCGCTTTGCTTTGCAGGGGCGGTGTGCGGACAGATCCTCGAACGGCGGGGTATCTACACGGGCGCACACGCACTGGAGATCCATGGCATCAAGGACAAGGAATTCGACCACACACAGGTCACCAAGGAGGACATTCTTGCCGTGCGCTTCAAGAGTTTTCCTGTTATCAATACCCGGCAGGGAAAGAAAATGCTCAACGACATCCATGCCGCTGCGGAGGGCGGCGAGACACTTGGCGGCGTTGTGGAGTGTGTTTCCGTGAATGTGCCTGCCGGGATCGGTTCTCCGATCTTTGACGGGCTGGAGAATACCATTGCACAGCTCATGTTCGGTATCCCCGGTGTGCGGGGGCTGGAATTCGGGGCTGGCTTCCGTGCGGCACGCATGTCCGGCAGTCAGCACAATGACAGCTTTTATGTGAACGATCACGGGCATATCCGGACAAGCTCCAACAACCACGGCGGAACGTTAGGCGGCATTTCCTCCGGGATGCCGATCGTGGTGCGGGTCGCATTTGCGCCGCCGGCTTCTCTGGGAAATGCGCAGGAGACGGTCAACCTTTCCACGATGCAAAATGAGAGCGTTCCGGGGCAGAAAAATGCCGATGTCTGCGCCGTACCGAAAGCTGTCCCCTGCGTGGAGGCAGCGGTCAATATCGCCTTGCTGATGCATATGCTGGACTATCCGCACTTCACCGGTTAAACGGAGGGGTCTGCATGAAAAAAAAGATGCAGGAAGAGAACCTGCTGAAAATGTCCGAAAAGGCAGACAGGAGCATTGCCGATCCTGCGGTCGCCAATATTCTCCTGTGCTATCTGCTCTACCGGGTGGACGGACCTGTGGAACAGGAACTGCTCTATGATGTGGCAGTCACGGGGGGCATTATCAATTACTTTACCTACCAAGAGGCACTGGAAGAAGTAAAGTCCCTCGGTTCGGTCGAAACGATCACGAATGCCCGTGGTGAACAGCTCCTGCGCCTGACACCGACCGGGGTCGAATGCGCACGCCGCCTCAAAAGCATTGCTGCCAGATCCTACCGGGATGAGATCGTTCTTGCGGTCACACGAGCACTGCGGAAACAGCGGAACAAACGGGATGTGAAAATTTCTTACGAGCCGCTGGAGCAGGGCTGTCACCTGCATGTGACGCTGTATGACAGAGCGCTGCCGCTTCTGGAGCTGAAGCTCTTCACGCCTGACCGGAAACAGGCGGAAGCACTCGGTGAACGGGTGCTCTCCAACCCCTCCGTCCTCTATCACGAGGTCATGCAGACCGTCATGCGGCTGGAAGAAGAACCGATCGATCTATCTGATAACTAAGGCAACATCGCACAAAGACTGCCTGAAGGCTTTGTACGTTGTTACCTTAAAGCAAGATCTCCGATGCAGCCTCGCTTGCATCGGGGATCTATTGTGTATGTTATGACTTGACAGCTGCTGCGCTGCGGTGCATCAGCGCTCTGAAACAGGTGCGGACAAGCGGCTGGATGAACAGGAGCTGTGAAAAGAATGCAAACGGCAGGTTATAGCAGACCAGCTTTATCCAGTTCGCCAGCAGGGTCAGAAGATCAAGATCCATATACTGGAACGGGTAATACAAAATGGCTGCCAAAAAGCTCATTGCCGGGCACATGATGCCGACTGTGGCGCAGATGATCGCCGTTTCAAACAATACCGGATGCGTTTCACGGGGGTCAAATACTCTGCAAGCTAGCCGGAAAGAACACGGACTGCCTACCAAGATCTCCAGTGTGTAGGCAAGGAGAAATTCGATCAGTACCACTGCCCAGATCGGAACGGCTTTTCCCAGTACAGAAACGCCTCCCATCTGCCGGATCGCATCCAGCACATGAGCTTCTCCGGTCGCAGCGGTGAATGTCGCACCGTTCACAACATACAGACTGTAAAATACATAGGCATGTACTGTGATAATGACGGTCATCAAGGCAAACAGCATACGTTCTAATTGTGTTCTTGGCATAGAAAAGATCCTCTCTTTCTGGCAGAGAAAGACACATGTTTCCTTTCCGGTACGTGATCTGCTGGCAATACCGTGATCAGATCTATGTACCTGTGTACTGCATGTGCCTCTGCCTGTCATATATTGTATAAGTTTATTTTATCATATTTTTCACCGGGATGCAAGGGGATCTTTTCACAGACTTTCTGAAAAGTTTCCGGGAAAAATCAGTCAAAAAACGCATACGCAGCACCCGGACGGATGCTGCGTTCTGCTGTTATGTACGTTCTTTCGGGACAAAGACTGCGGTAAAAATTGGCACAGCAAAGGAAAATGCCAGTGCCTGCCAGAGAATTTTTCCATACAGCGGCGCTGTCGAGAAAAGCCCCTGCATCGGCGGGAACCAGATCGTCAGCACCATCATCAAGGCGGACACCAGCACAGCACCGATGAGCTTCCAGTTGGAAAAATACTGCACCCGGAACAGTGTGCCATGCTCGGATTTGCATTCAAAGACGTGGATGAGCTGTGAAGCTACCAGCGTCAGCAAAGCTGCTGTCCTTGCCTCCGTGAGTGTACCGCCAAAGCGCAGCGCTGTACTGAATGAACCCAAGGTACACAGCCCGATCATGATACCACGCCATACGATACGGCTGAGCAGTCCGTCCGCAAAGAAGCTCTCGTCCGGTCTGCGGGGCGGGCGTTTCATCAGGTTCTTTTCCGGTGGCTCCAGTCCGAGTGCGATCGCCGGCAAGCCATCCGTAGCCAAATTCACCAAAAGAAGCTGCACCGGCAGCAGGACGACCGGCATCCCCATCAGGATGCCCAAAAACATGGTGATCACTTCCCCGATGTTGCAGGAGAGCAGATAGCGGACAAATTTTCGGATATTGGCATAAATACATCTCCCCTGCTCCACTGCCCTGACAAGGGTGGCAAGGTTGTCATCCATTAAAATGACATCTGCTGCCTGTTTTGCAACATCTGTGCCGCTTGCACCCATGGCAACACCCACGTCCGCTTCCTTGATGGCAGGGGCATCGTTGACACCGTCGCCTGTCATGGTGACGATATTTCCGGCTCGTTTGAATGCTCGCACCAACCGGAGTTTGTGCGAGGGACCGACACGGGCAAATACCGAAATATGCGGCAGTCTCCGGTCAAGCTGTTCGTCCGTCATCAGGTCAAGCTCATCCCCTGTGACGACTTCCCCGCCCCGCAGCAGTCCGGCTTTCCGGGCAATGGCAGCGGCTGTTTTTTTGTGGTCGCCGGTGATCATGACAGTCCGTACCGAAGCTGCCGCACAGGTGCGAATGGCTTCCTTGGCTTCCGGACGGGGCGGGTCAAGCATACCTGTCAAGCCGAGGAACACCATACCGCTGCGGCTCTCGGCTAAACTGCCGCAGGGCTTTTCCGCAAAGGCAAGCACCCGAAGTGCCTCCTCCGAAAGTGCCTCTGCCTTGGCAAGGATGTTTTTTTCAAGGGAAGAGGTCAGCGGAATGTCGCCGTTTTTTGTCCGTACATGGCTGCACCGGCGGATCATCACATCCACAGCTCCCTTGGCACAGACAAGCCGTTCCCTGCCTTTCCGCACCAGTACAGCCATGCAGCGGGTGTCGCTCTCGAATGGTTCTTCCTCTATGCGGGTGAAGCCAAGGGTCTTGGCAGAAACGCTTTCCTTTGCCGCTGCGGCAAGCAGGGCAGTTTCAGTCGGGTCTCCGACTGCTGTCCATGAACCGTTTCCGACAGCCGTCAGTTCCCCGTTGTTGCAAAGCACTGCACACCGCAGAAGCCCATGCAGTGCCGGGATACCGGAAAGCACCACATGCCTGCCGTTTTCCAGAATGGCGCCCTCCATTTTCTGCGCACTGCCGCTGACGGTAAAGCTCTGTTCCGCTGTTTCGATACGAGTAACGGTCATACGGTTTTCGGTGATCGTCCCCGTTTTGTCAGAACAGATAACAGACGTACAGCCAAGCGTTTCCACACTGTGCAGACGGTTGACAAGTGCCTTGTGCTTCATCATCCTGCTGACCGCAAGAGCAAGGGCGATCGTGACTGTTGCCGGAAGTCCTTCCGGAATGGCTGCGATCGCAATGGAAATGCCCGTCATCAGCATATCCAGCACCGGTTCGCCCCGCAGCACACCTGCCGCAAAAACCGCTATGCACACGCCGATACAAATGAACGCCAGCACTTTGCCAAGCTCCCCAAGGCGCTTTTGCAGGGGCGTTTCGGAGCGTTCGATCGTGGAGAGCATACCGGAGATCTGCCCCATCTGTGTATTTTTCCCGGTTGCGGTGACTTCCGCCGTGCCCGTGCCACGGGTGATCGCTGTGCCGCTGTATACGATGTACGGCAGGTGTAAACCATTCAGCTCCGTTTTGCCGATACCGGGGCATTTTTCAATGGGTTCGGCTTCTCCGGTGAGTATGGATTCGTTGGCATAGAGACGGCTGGCATGCAGCAGCAGGCAGTCCGCCGGCACGCGATCCCCTGCTTCCAGAGCGATCACATCCCCCGGCACAAGTTCCTCTGCCGGAAGTTCCTGTAACACGCCGTCCCGCCAGACTTTTGCAGCCGGTGCGGTCATGTTCCGCAGGGCTTCGAGGGTCTTTTCCGTCCGGTATTCCTGAATGAAACCAAGCACAGCATTCAGGATCACAATGACGACAATGGTGACGGCATCTGTCCACTCTCCGAGAAGTGCTGAGATCGCCGTGGCTGCCAGCAGGATCAGCACCATGGCATCTTTGAATTGTGAAAAGAAGATCCGCACAGGTCCGGGCGGTCTGACCTGAGTGAGCTGATTTTTGCCATATTTGGCAAGACGCTCCTTTGCCTGTGCGGCGGTAAGTCCTTTCATAGCGTTCCCTCCCATTTCCGTTCTGATCTATTGTATGTCCACCTATTCCGGAATATGCGGGATACCGCCGCAGATGTGAGGTTTGCCGATCAAAAAAACGCCCCCGGAGAGGCGTTCTCTCTATTCCTTTTCCTGAAGCTGTGCATCCTTGCTCTTGATGTGCTTCCCGATGATCTCTGTCACATCAGAGACTGTCATGAATGCCGAATAATCATCCTTCTCTATGATCTTGCGCATGGAAGAAAGCTCGATCCGGGTAATGACACAGTACAGCACGCTCTTTTCCCCGGAGATCAGACCGCTGCCCTTGATGCGTGTGACTGTCCTGCCAAGTGTCTGGTAAATATCCTCCGCAATGCGTTCACCCTGATCGGTGATGATCATGACTGCCTTGCCCTGCTGCATCCCAGTGTTGACAAAATCTTCCACTTTGGACACAATGATGTAGGTCAGCATACTGTACAATGCCCTGTCCAACCCAAACAAAGCACCTGCTGTCAGATAGATCAGCACGTTAAAAAACAGCACGGACTGCCCGACGGAGACATTCATTTTCTTGCTGATGAGGATGGCGACTGCTTCCGTGCCGTCCAGACAGCCGCCGTTCAGGAGTACCAGTCCGACCCCCAGCCCCAGCAACACGCCGCCGAACACGGTCGCTAACAGTTTATCTTCCGTTATGGTGATCTTGTGGAATGCCGGGCTTGCGAACACTTCCAGTGCGACCGAAAAGATTGCCATTGCCGCAATTGTCCGGATAAAGAATGATCGTTCCAGCTTCCGCCCGCCGATCCAGGCCATGGGCAAATTCAGGCAGATCGTCAGGATACCAAGCGGCAGCGGGGTCAGCGTACTGGCGATCATGGCGATACCGACCATGCCGCCGTCCATGATCTGCACAGGGATCAGTATTTTTTCCAGCGCAAAAGCAGCAATGCAGCTCCCGGCGATCAGCATCAGGTAATGGAGTACAGAAGTCTTTAGCGGATGGCTCTGTTGTGTCATGGATTCTCCTTTCTGAATGAAAAAAGGCTGTATCCTTTTCCGGGATGCAGCCTTTGGAATGCCTCTTGCCGACCGTCACTGGATCTCGTGGATCCAGCCTTCCGGTGCTTCGATCATGCCCATTTGGATACCAGTCAGCGTATCGTAGAGCTTCTGGATGGTGGGACCCATCTGCTCCATGCCGGACGGGAACGTGATGACTTCATCATGATCCACGATCCTGCCGACCGGAGAAATGACGGCTGCTGTTCCGCACAGACCGCATTCTGCAAAGTCCTTGACCTCGGAGAACAGCACCGATCTTTCCTCGACCTCCAGCCCTAAATATGCCTTGGCAACATGCACCAGCGAACGTCTGGTAATGGACGGGAGAATGCTGTCAGACTTCGGGGTAACGACCTTGCCGTCCTTGGTGATGAACAGGAAATTCGCACCGCCGGTCTCCTCAACTTTGGTATGCGTTGCCGGGTCAAGGAACATATTCTCGTCATAGCCCTGTCTGTGGGCATCCATCAGTGTGTGCAGGCTCATGGCGTAGTTCAGACCTGCCTTGATATTGCCCGTTCCATGAGGTGCGGCACGGTCAAGGTCGCTGACACGCAAGGTGATCGGCTTTGCGCCGCCCTTGAAATACGGTCCTACCGGGGTGGTGAACACACGGAATTGGTACTCATCTGCCGGCTTGACACCGATGACGGCGTTGCTGCCGAACATATACGGACGGATGTACAGCGTTGCACCGCTGCCATAAGGCGGCACATAGGCAGCATTTGCCTTTACCGTCTGCTCTACTGCATCGATGAAGCGTTCCTGCGGAAATACAGGCATTTCCAGCCGCTGTGCAGAGGATGCCAGCCGCTGTGCGTTCAGGTCAGGGCGGAACGTCACGATCCTGCCGTCTTGGGTGGTGTATGCTTTCAGCCCCTCAAAGACGGTCTGGGCATATTGCAGCACACAGGCACATTCGTTTATGGTAATGTTGGCATCTTCTGTCAGCATACCCGCATCCCATGCGCCATCCTTGTAATGGGAGACGTACCGCTTGTCGGTCTGGATATAGCCAAAACCAAGGTTACTCCAGTCAATGCTTTTCTTTTCCATTGTGAATGCCTTCTTTCTGATAATTTATGTGAACTGAAAACGCTTGGCGTTCAGACACGTTCTGCGATCAGGGAACCCATTTCAGAGCAGCTTACCTGCCGGCAGCCTTCACTCATGATGTCTGCCGTCCGGTATCCTTCAGCAAGCACCTGCTTGACGGCTGCTTCAATAGCATCTGCTTCTGTTTGCAGATCGCAGGAGTACCGCAGCAGCATAGCACCGGAGAGAATGGCTGCGATCGGGTTTGCCACATTTTTCCCGGCGATGTCCGGGGCAGAACCGCCGCTCGGCTCGTAAAGCCCGAATTTCGTCTCATTCAGGGAAGCACTCGGCAGCATTCCCAGAGAACCTGTTACCATAGCAGCTTCGTCCGAAAGAATGTCCCCGAACATATTCTCCGTCACCATGACATCAAACCGTGAGGGGTCACGCACGATCTGCATTGCCGTGCTGTCCACAAGAGCATGCTCCAGTGTGACTTCCGGGTAGTCCTTGGCGACCTCGTTCATGACCTTGCGCCAGAGACGGGAAGAATCCAGCACATTTGCCTTGTCCACGCTGGTAACTTTCTTGTTCCGCTTCATAGCGACCTCAAATGCCTTGATACCGATGCGGCGGATCTCGTTTTCGTTGTAGGTAAGCGTATCGACAGCAGTCATCACACCGTCAACGGCTTCCGTCCTGCGCTCGCCGAAATACAAGCCGCCTGTCAGCTCCCGCATGATGAGCATATCAAAGCTCTTGCTGCTGATGTCCTCCCGCAGTGTGCAGGCAGAGCGCAGCTCCGGGTAAAGCACGCAGGGACGGAGATTGGCAAACAGCCCCAATTCCTTGCGCAGACGGAGCAGACCTGCCTCCGGTCTGAGATGCGCCGGGAGCTGATACCACGGGGAAGTGGTCGTATTCCCGCCGATCGAACCCATCAGCACGGCATGGCTGTCCTTGCAGACGGATATGGTCTCCTCCGTCAGCGGTTCTCCGTAGGCATCAATGGAGCACCCCCCCATCAGCACTTCGGTAAACAAGAACGTATGCCCGTATTTCTGCGCAATGGCATTCAGCACTTTCATGGACTCGGAAACGATCTCCGGTCCGATACCGTCGCCCTTGATCACTGCAATTTTCTGGATCATGTATTTCATCCTCTATCTTTATTGAAAGTGTTCCGGACATGCAGTCCGCAACCGACATTCTTATTATACTACTTTTTTGGTAAGAAGTCAATCATTTTTTAGAAATTGAGACAGGAAATGTATCGATCTGCCTGTCTCATTTCTCTGCCAGGATATGGTAGCATTCCGGTCGCCTGTCCCGGAACAGTCCCCACGCAAGCCTTGCCTGTGCGATCTGGTCGAGGTCATACGCTGCGGTCAGCACGGCATCGCCCGCAAGATCTGCCTGCTGCACGATCTCTCCCGTTTCATCGGTGAGGAAAGACGACCCATAGAACCGGAGCGCAGACTGCTGCCCGCCGTTTTCCGGGCAGGGGGTGACTGTTTCCAGTCCGTAGCGGTTGGCAGCGATGACCGGAACGACATTGGCTGCCGCATGCCCCTGCATCGTCCGCCGCCAGTGGGGCATACTGTCACAGTCTAAGATCGGTTCAGAGCCGATGGCAGTCGGGTACAGAAGCAGCTCCGCACCGCCAAGCACGAGCGCCCTTGCCGTTTCCGGAAACCACTGATCCCAGCAGATACCAATGCCGATGCGCCCGTATCGGGTATCCCACACCCGGAAGCCTGTGTTGCCCGGCGTGAAATAGAATTTCTCCTGATAGTAATGATCATCCGGGATGTGGGTCTTTCGGTATACGCCCAGCAGTGTACCGTCCGCATCGATCACAGCTACCGAATTGAACAAGGTATTGCCGTCCCGTTCATAGAAGCTGACCGGGATCACGCATGCCAGCTCTTTTGCCAGTGCAGAAAAAGCCTGTACCGCTTCATTTTCCGCAGTGGGCTTGGCAAAGGCATAATACTCGTACCGCCGTTCCTGACAAAAATACTGCCGTTCAAACAATTCCGGGAGCAAAATGATCTGTGCCCCCTGTGCTGCTGCCTGACGGACAAGATGCTCTGCATGGGCGATATTTTCCCGCACATCTGCCGTGCAGTTCATCTGGACAGCAGCCGCTGTTATTTTCCGCATGATCTGCTCCTTTCCGGTATCTGCTGTGTCAGGCAGTGGATGTTGCCGCCGCCGACGATCAAAGCTGCCGCCGGAACGGGGATGATCTGCCGCTGCGGACACCATGTCTGCATGAGCTGCACTGCCAGCGCATCGCTTTCCGCATTTACGCCGCCGAACTGCGGCAGCAATACCGAATGTCTTGTAAAGTAAAAATTCACATAGGATGCCGCCAGCCGTTCACCGACTTCCCGGACATCCTCCCCCTCTGCAAAGACGAAGCCCCCCAGATCTTCCGGGGTGATGCAGACAGGATGTGCCGGAACAGGCAATTTCCGGACGGTGAACTGCCTTCCCCTTGCATCCGTCTCACGGGTGAGCGTTTCCAGACAGGCTTCGGAGAGGGGGTACTGCGGATCGTTCTTGTCATCCGTCCATGCAAGCACCACCTCACCGGGGCTGAGGAAGGCGCACACATTGTCCACGTGTTCGTTGGTCTCATCATTGTATATGCCACGGGGCAGCCAGATAACTTTCTCTGCCCCCGTATAGGCGCAAAGCGTTTCCGTGATCTGTGCTTTGCTCAAATGCGGATTGCGCCCGGCACTGCACAGACAGCGCTCCGTGGTGAGCAGTGTTCCTGCTCCGTCTGCATGGATAGAACCGCCCTCCAGTACGAAATGCTGTGCATCGTAGCAGGAAATTCCTGTCATTTCGCAGAATTTTCCGGCAAGGGCATTGTCTGCCTGCCAGTCTGCATACAAACCGTCCACGCTGCCGCCCCACGCATTGAACCGCCAGTTGATGCCACGCACTTCCCCGGCAGCATTCCGGACAAAGGTCGGGGCGGTGTCTCTTGCCCATGCATCGTCCTGCGGGATCTCCAGAAACTGTATATGCCGGACACCGGAGAGCAGTGCTTCTGCCTTTGTTTTCGTCCGTTCGCTGACGATCAGATAGAGCATTTCCTCCGCTGCGATGGCTTGGAAGATCTGCAAAAATGCCGGGAGCGCCTTTTCGCCGCCATACTGCCAAGAACCCGGACGTTCCGGGAAGATCATGATCGTTCCGTCATGCGGCTCAAATTCGCCGGGCATGAAGAAGTCGTCGTCTTTCGGGGTCGTTATCAGCCGCTTCATGACAGCCTCCCCTTGAAATCCGCATACCCGAACCGTTTCACCAGCTCATAGCTGCCGCCCGTATGCAGGATGCCGATGTCCGGCAAGGGCATGCCGTTGAACGTGTTGTTCTTCACCATGGTGTAGAGCGCCATGTCCTCAAAGACCAGCCTGTCTCCTTCTGTTAGCCGTTCATCAAAGCTGTAGTCCCCGATCACATCCCCTGCTAAACAGGTGCGGGAAGAAAGCCGGTAGGTGAATGCCTTTTCCCCTGCCTTACCACTCCCCCGCAAGGGCGGACGGTAGGGCATTTCCAGCACATCCGGCATATGACAGGCGGCAGAGGTATCCAAAATGGCAATGTCTATGCCTTTCTGCACGATCTCCATGACCTCCGTCACAAGATACCCGGCATACAGCACAACGGCTTCACCGGGCTCTAGGTAGACCTGCACATCATATTTCTGCGAAAAGTCAATGATCAGCTGTTCGAGCAGTTTCAGGTCATAATCAGGACGGGTGATATGATGTCCGCCGCCGAAATTCACCCACTTGCACCGATACAGATAGTCACTGAATCTAGCTTCCACGGCAGCAAGGGTCTCCGCTAAGGCATCGGCATTCTGTTCGCAGAGCGTGTGAAAATGCAGACCGTCCACCTCCGGGAAGGCGGTCAGGTCACACGCACGCACCCCCAGCCTTGAACCGGGGGCGCAGGGGTCGTACATGGCAGTCTCCTGTGTGGAGCATTCGGGGTCGATGCGCAAGCCAATGCTTTTGCCTTGGCAGAGGGGGCGGAATTTCTGGAGCTGCCGCAGGGAATTGAAAATGATATGGTCGGCGGTCTCCGCAATTTCCGGAAATTCGCTCTCCTTATAGGCTGGAGAGTATACATGCACTTCTCCCGGAAACTGTTCCCTGCCAAGCTTTGCCTCATACAGTCCGCTTGCGGCCGTTCCGGCAAGGTACTTTGCGATCAGCGGGTACACAGCAAACAGGGAGAAGGCTTTCTGGGCGAGCAGGATCTTCGCACCCGTGCGCTGCTGCACGCCGGAAAGGATCTGCAGATCACGCAGCAGTGCCGCCTCATCGAGGACATAGGCAGGGGTGGAAATGGTATCGAACACCGACATTTCAATCCACCAGAGCCGGATCTTCGTCTACGACCCACGGCAGACCGTACTGGTCGAGCATATCCATATAGGGATCGGGGTCGAATTCTTCCACATTGAATACGCCTGCCCCTTTCCAGATACCGCCTGCGACCAGTGCTGTCCCGATCATGGCAGGTACACCGGTCGTGTAGGAGACTGCCTGTGCGCCTGTCTCCCGATAGCATGCCTGATGGTCGCAGACATTGTAGATATAAATGCGCCGTTCCTTGCCGTCCTTAATGCCGGTGAAAATGCAGCCGATATTGGTCTTGCCGACAGTTCTCGGACCGAGGGTCGCAGGGTCGGGGAGCAGGGCTTTCAGGAATTTGATGGGAACGATCTCATGCCCCTCAAAGGCAACGGGTGTCGTACCGAGCATACCGACATTTTGCAGACACTGCATATGTGTGAGATAGCTCTGCCCGAACGTCATGAAGAACCGGATACGCTTCACGCCGGGAATATTTTTGGCAAGGGATTCGATCTCCTCATGGTGCAGGAGGTACATGTCTTTCTTTCCCACACCCGCAAAATCATATTCCCGCTTGATCTCCATGGGCTTGGTCTCGACCCAGTGCCCGTTTTCCCAGTACGAACCGTTTGCAGAGACTTCCCGGAGATTGATCTCCGGATTGAAATTCGTGGCAAACGGATATCCGTGATCACCGCCATTGCAGTCGAGAATGTCGATCGTGTGTATCTCATCGAAATAATGCTTCAGGGCATATGCCGTAAATACAGACGTCACGCCGGGGTCAAAGCCCGTGCCGAGCAGTGCGGTCAGCCCGGCTTCCCGGAATTTCTCCTGATATGCCCACTGCCATGAATAGTCAAAATAGGCAGTAAAGCCCTTTTCCTTGCAGCGTTTTTCATAGATGGCACGCCATGCGGGGTCGTCTGTGTTTTCGGCTTCGTAGTTTGCCGTGTCCACGTAATTTGCCCCGCACGCAAGGCAGGCGTCCATGATCGTCAGATCCTGATACGGGAGCGCCACATTCAGGACGGTATGGGGCTTGTAGCTGCGCATGAGGGCAGTGAGGGACGCTAAACTGTCCGCATCCACGGTCGCTGTGGTCAGCTTTGCCTGTGTGGTCGGGGCAAGCTTTGCGGCAAGCGCTTCACACTTGGAAACGGTGCGGCTGGCGATACAGATCTCGGTAAACAGCATGTTCTGGCAGCATTTGTGGATAGCAACAGTCGCTACACCGCCGCAGCCGATGACTAAAATTCTCATGGGAAAGCTCCTTTCAGGTCCTGTGTTCTTCTTCTTCGAGCAAGTCCTCCACATATTTCGGGAGCATGAATGCGCCCGTGTGGAGATTGGTCGTGTAATACCAAGTCTTTAAGCCCCGGCGCTTCCAGCGCTCCGCATCGAGGTCATGGAGCGGATGGTATTTTTTGGATGCAAACCCGAACAGCCAGTAACCGGACGGACAGGTCGGGATGTGTGCCTGATAGACACGGCTGATAGGAAAACTCCGGTATGCCTTTCGGTGCATAGCACGGCAGGCATCCTCGTCCTCGTCAAAGAACGGGCTGCCGTGCTGGTAGACCATGATACCGTCATCGTGCAGCGCCCGGTAGCAGCTCCCGTAAAATTCCTTGGTGAACAGCCCTGCCGTATGTCCAAGCGGATCGGTGCTGTCATTGATGATGAGGTCATATTCATCCTGCTTGCGCCGGAGAAAGCGCAGACCGTCCCGGTAGTAGACTTTGACACGGGGGTCATCGAGACCTCTTGCATTGTCGGGGAAAAATTCCTGACAGACACGGACGAACAGCGCATCCGGTTCGACCACGTCGATCTGTTCGATCTCCTCGTAATAGGAAAGCTCCCGGGCAACACCGCCGTCGCCGCCGCCGATGACCAGCACTTTCCGGACAGCCGGGTGCACTGCCATGGGAACGTGGACGATCATTTCGTCATAGATAAATTCATCCTTTTCGGAAAAAATGACCGAGCCGTCTAACGTAACGAACCGCCCGAATTCCTCGGATCCAAATACATCGATGCGCTGAAAGTCGCTTTCTTCGGAAAAAAGCTGCTTTTCCACACGAATGGACATTTTCACGCCGTTCGTGTGATATTCAGAAAACCAGAGATCCATAGCTTACATTACCTTTCCTAAAACCGCCTATTTTAGCACGTTCAGCCGTTCCAGCGTCATATCCTCGAACCCCTGCATGGAACAGCCTTTCTCCTTGGCATAGAGGATATAGTCCACGATCTCCTCTGTCACCATTTCCCCCGGCGCAAGAATGGGGATGCCCGGCGGGTAGCACATCACGAATTCTCCGCAGATGCGCCCCGGTGTCTGTGCGAGGGGAACAAGCTCTTTCTCCGCATAAAATGCTTTCTGGGGTGTCGCTGCAACGATCGGTGTGATGTATTCCGCATTGTGCAGACGGGACGTTTCACGGGAATACAGCCGTTTGATGTCCTCCAGCGCCCCCACGAGCCGTTCAATGTCCTGTATCCGGTCGCCAATGGAAATATATGCCAAAATATTGCCAATGTCCCCGAATTCGATCTGTATATCATACTCATCCCGCAGCAAGTCATAGACCTCGATACCTGTCAAACCTATGTCACGGGTGTATACGCTTAATTTTGTCACGTCATAATCGAAAATGCTCTGCCCGTTCACAAGATCTTTCCCGTAGGCATAGTAGCCGCCGATGGAATTGATCTCCTCACGGGCGTACTCTGCCATCGCTGTCACCTTGGCGAAGCTCTCATGCCCACGAAGTGCTAAATTCCGGCGGGAAATATCAAGGCTCGACAACAGCAGATAAGAAGCGCTGGTCGTCTGTGTCAGGTTGATGATCTGCTCTACATAGCGGGTATTCACGGTAGAATTGAGCAGGAGCAGGGAGCTTTGTGTCAGGCTGCCGCCGGATTTGTGCATGGAGATCGCTGCCATATCTGCGCCTGCCTGCATTGCCGAAGCCGGCAGATCCTCGTGAAAGGACAAATGCGTTCCATGTGCCTCATCCACAAGCACCAGCATCCCATGCGCATGGGCGATCTTCACGATCGACCGGAGGTCGGAACAGATCCCGTAATAGGTGGGATTATTCACGAAAACTGCCTTGGCATCTGGGTGTGCCATGATCGCTTTCTCCACGTCCGAAAGCGCCATGCCCAGCGCAATGCCGATATGGGCATCTACGTCCGGATCGACGTAGACCGGTTCAGCGCCGCACAGCACAAGGGCATTCAGGGCGCTGCGGTGGACATTGCGGGGCATGATGATCTTGTCGCCCGCCTTACAAGCGGTGAGTACCATGCTCTGCACGGACGAGGTCGTGCCGCCTACCATAAAGTACGCATGAGCTGCCCCGAACGCATCCGCTGCCAGTTCCTCGGCTTCCGCAATGACGGAAACAGGGTGGCAGAGATTGTCGAGGGGCTTCATGGAATTCACGTCAAGGCTGACGCACTGTTCCCCCAAAAGCCGTACAAGTTCCGGGTTTCCACGTCCCCGCTTATGTCCGGGCACATCAAACGGTACGACCCGCTGCCGCCGGAAATGCTCCAGCGCCTCATACAGCGGCGCTGATCTCTGTAATTCAATGTTCATGGTGTTCTTCCATTCCGCTAAATTTCCGCAGCTTCTGCCGCATTCACAAAGAATACTGATATTATACCACATTCCAGCCATTTTGTCAAGGAAAACGCTGTCCTTATCGACCGGTCTCCTCCAGTTCACACAATTCCGCAAAGCAGTCCTCGGAGCGCTGACGGGCGGCTTCCAGTTCACTGCAAAGATCCTCCAGCTTCTGGTAGTCGCTGCCGGCTTGCTGCACGGCTGCTTCCAGCATGGCGATCCTCTCCTCCAGCTCCTCGATCTCCTGCTCCAGCGAACGCATTTTCAGGCGCTTTTGTGTGTCAGCACTGCGCTGTGCCTTGGTGCGGCGAGCAGCAGCGGGCTTTTCTGTTTCCGTTTTCGGAGAGGGCTTTTCCGGGAGCTGTTCTGCCATGGCAGCCTGCCGCATTTCCAGATATTTCCCGAATCCATAGGGGTGCAGCACGGCTCCTGCCGGAGTCAGCTCCAGCAGGCATGTCGCAAGCCTGTCCAGAAAATACCGGTCATGTGACACGAAGATCAGTGTCCCCGTGTATGCCGAAAGCGCTTCTTCCAGCACTTCTTTCATGGCAATGTCCAGATGGTTGGTCGGCTCGTCCAGAAGCATGATATTCCCGTGTTCCAGCATCAGGAGCGCCATGCAGACCCTTGCCCGTTCGCCGCCGCTGAGGGCGGAGACTGGCTTGAACACGTCCTCTCCGGTAATGCGCACCTGTCCGAGCAGGCTGCGCAGTTCCACATCGAGCATTGCCGGAAAACGGTCATGCAGCTCGTCCATGACGGTGTTGCGAGGATCCAGATCGGCGGCTTCCTGATCGAAGTAGGCGATCTTGACATTCTTTCCCCAGCGTATTTTCCCCTTGTGGGGGAGCATGCCAAGCAGCTCCTTGAGCAGCGTAGACTTGCCGATACCGTTCTGTCCGATGATGCCGAGACGTTCTCCCCGTCGGAGCAGAAAGTTCACCTCCGAGAGCAGTTCTTTCCGGGCTGCACCCTTACCGACCGAAATGTCTACCCCCTGCACATCGAGTACTTCCAAAGGCGGTTCTGTCTCATAGGTAAAGGAGAGGGCTGCCCGCTTTTCATAGGTAACGGGCTTTTCGATGCGCTCCATTTTGTCAAGCTGTTTCTGGCGGCTTTTGGCACTTTTGGAGGTGGATGCCCTTGCCATGTTACGGGCAACATAGTCCTCTAGTCTGGCAATTTCTTTCTGCTGTAGGGCGTATTCCTTTTCCTGCCGTTCCTGTGCAGCTTTTTTCTGGATGACATAGGACTTGAGATCGCCCCGGTAGCGTGTCAGCCGTCCATGTTCGATCTCGCACACACTGGTACACAGCTTCTGAAGAAAATACCGGTCATGCGAGACCAACAGCAATGCCCCACGTGTACCCTGCAAATAGGTCTCCAGCCATTGAACGGTATCCAGATCCAGATGATTGGTCGGTTCGTCCAAGATCAGCAGATTCGGGGCTTCCAGCAGGAGCTTCGCAAGCGCAAGGCGGGTCTTTTCGCCGCCGCTGAAAGAACTGACGACACGGTGATGCGTTTCCGCCGGGAAACCCATACCGTGCAGGACGGTTCGGATCTTCACATCGATCAGATACCCGTCATTCAGCGTGAACCATGCGGAAAGCCGGTCATACTCCGCTGCACAGCTCATGTCATGCTGCATACGGGCTTCGAGTTCCTGTATTTTCTGCTGTGCCTCCAGTAAAGGGGCAAACACGGAACGCATCTCCTCCCACACGGTCAGGCTGCTGTCCAGTGCTGCTGACTGTGCCAGATAGCCAATGGATGTCTTGGCTGCCCGTGTGATGCTGCCGTCTCCCTCTGTCAGATGATCGGGCAGCACCTCGCCGAGCAAAATTTTCAGGAAGGTCGTTTTTCCGCAGCCATTTGCACCGACTAGGGCAATACGGTCATTATCTTCTATTTGCAGGCTGACACCTGTCAGGAGAGGTCCGCCGTTGTATACTTTATGGATATTGTCTGCTCTGAGCAGCATAGGATCACCTCACTCCTTTCTATTATAACAGGAACTCTGGAAAATGTCAACGTATGTGTGATAGTTGGAAATGCGTACTTGGAAGAACGTATTTTAAGCATATTAGTGAATGGCTTTATTACACGTATCATAAAAGCAACAACAAAAATATCAAAAAAACTAGTATGATATGCATAGGTCGATTTGGATAAGAATGTCGTGTATACGTATCATATCGGTATCATTGAAAAGCATGTCATCGTTTTTGGTACAACTTATCAGATCCCCCATCACATGCCGTGGCGGGGGATCTTTTATGGAGATAGTTTATGGAGCTGCTAGCCTCGATCCTGTGTGTGCGCCTCCTCTTCTTTGAGGAGTACGACGATATCCCGGTGCGGGACAGGTGTGGAGAACACGATCTGTGTGGAGGTATTGCCAAAATGCTGGAGCTGCCCGATGAATTGGTCAAGCTCCTGTGTGCTGGCAAAAGCGACCTTGATGAGCATAGAATACACGCCTGTCACACAATTACACTCCAGCACATTCGGGCAGGCAGCAACAAAAGGGTAAAATTCCGGCTTTTGCTGTGCGGAAAGTTCAAGGCTGATGAATGCGACGATATGATACCCCAGCTTCTGCTGGTTGATCTCCGCATGGTAGCCTAAGATCATTCCCTGCGCCTCCAGCTTTTCAATGCGGGCAGACACTGCCGGCGCTGACAGAAAGACCTGCTGGGCAATGGCTTTCAGCGGCATACGGGCATTTTCCTGTAAGATCGAAATAAGCTTCTGATCGATCTGATCCATATGGACACCTCCTGTTGTCAAAAAAGAGCGTACTTCCCCCTCCGGGAATGTACGCTCCTTTGCATCTCGTATTGTTTCTAGTATAGCACAAAAAAATGAACTTATTATGAACTGGATGTTATGATCCTGTTTTTTGCTGTTCTTGCTTCTCTGGCTTGCGTTCCGGCTTGCGTTTCTGGAGTTTGTCAAGCTTTGCCTTTCGCTCCTGCACATCCTTGAGGGCGTTGGCATAAAAGCTTTCTGCATCCGCAAACAGATTGCTCATATAAGTATTCGTTGCCTGCTTGATCGCTTCACTGTCTTGTCTTGCTCTTGCCACGTCTGCACTGGCAGCCTGCCGCATGGCATCACATTCTGCCTTTGCCTGAGTTGCTGCCTCAATGGCACGGTTCTTGGCTTCCCGTACAATAGATTCCTGCGAAACGATCGTCTTGGCACGGTCTTCTGCCTGACGGACGATCTGCTCTGCCTTAGCTTCTGCTTCCTTGATGATGCGGTCACGGTCAAAAGCGACCATTTTGGCATGCTTGATCTCCTGCGGCAGATTCAAGCGAATATCACTGATCAACTCCCGCATCCGTTCTCCGTCTATAATGGACTTATGGGATGCAAAGGGAACGCTGCCTGCCTTATCCAGCAGCTCATCCATATCATCCAGAATTTCATCAATACTCATCAATGTTCCTCCTTTATCAATCGATCCCGGATGGTATCCAGGATACATGCCGGTACAAAGGGACTGATGTCCCCGCCGAAATAGGCGACCTGTTTGACCACACTGGAGCTGAGGTACATATTTTCCTTGCTGGTCGTCAGGAATACCGTTTCAGCACCCTCATACAGCACCTTATTGGTAAGTGCCATCTGAAACTCATACTCAAAGTCACTGACAGCCCGCAGCCCCTTGACGATCGCGACCGCCTGCACCCGCCGGACATAATTGACAAGCAGCCCATCCAGAATATCAATGACCACATTGTCCAGATGTGCTGTTGCATCCGCGATCATCATCATTCGTTCCGTTGCAGTAAAGCTTGCCGCATTCTTTGAGGCATTCGTAGAGATCAGCACAATGACCTTGTCAAAGAGCGTGGAGGCTCTGGTAATAATATCCAGATGCCCAAGCGTTACAGGGTCAAAGCTGCCGGGACAGACTGCAATTCTTCTCATGTCTCCGCCTCCCCTGTGTATCGCAGCACTGATACTACTATTTTACCATAAAAATATTCTTTTTGCAACATCAAATGCGAATTTTTTTCAGAAATTGTGTAATTTTTTTCATGTTCCGCCAAAATTTTTCCTCCCGGACGCAGTAAAACGGGCAGATCCGGCAAAATTTTGTCCAGTATCTGCATCCTGTAGGGTGGGTCAAGGAAAATGAGATCAAATTTTTCCCCGTCCCCTTTCCGGAGAAACTGCTCTGCCGTTGTCTGATGCAGCACGGCACGGTCAGAAAAATGCGTCTTTTCCAGATTTTCCCGAACTGTTTTCAGGGACGCAGCCGACTGATCCACAAAGACCGCCTGCCTTGCGCCCCGGCTGATCGCTTCAATGCCAAGCTGTCCGCTCCCTGCGAACAGATCCAGCACCCTTGCCCCATACAGATCAAACTGAATGGCAGAGAACATCCCCTCTTTCACCCGGTCTGTGGTCGGGCGCACATCCAGTCCCTCCAGCGTTTTGAGATGGATCCCCTTTGCTTCTCCGGTAATTACCCGCATGTGTCGTCCTCCTCGTGCAGAAACCGATAGAGCCTGTCAGCCGTTTTCTGTGAGATACCGGCAGCCCGCAAAGTCTCCGGGTCGGCAGCCTCCAGTGCAGCCTTCGTCTTGAAATGGAGCATCAGCTTCTGTGCCAGCTTCTCCCCGATGCCCTCTACCTGTGTCAGTTCGGATGCAAATGTCCGTTTCTTGTGCTTGCTGTGCATATAGGCAACAGAATAGCGATGCACTTCATCCTGAATGCGTGTCAATAGCTGAAATGCGCTCTGTGTCCCCGAAACACTGATCTCCCCGCCGCCTGTTGCGATCGCACGGGTGCGGTGCTTCGAGTCCTTGACCATACCAAAAAGTGCAATATCCGGTGCCATTTCCTTTACAATGGGCGCAACCGCATTCACGTGTCCCTTGCCGCCGTCCAGCAAGATCAGATCTGGCTTGTGAGAAAAGCCTGCATCCGTCCCATCCTCCAAATGCGAAAGCCGCCTACGGATGACCTCCTGCATACAGGCATAGTCATTCTGCATTCTGCTTTCCTTGATAGAAAAGCGTTTGTAAGCCCGCTTCAAAGGTCTGCCATTCTCAAACACCACCATACCTGCCACCATAGATTCCGAAGCAAGGTTGGAGATGTCGTAGGCTTCGATATATTTCGGCACATGCTCCATGCCCAGAATTTTACCGAGCGCCTCCACCGCCAGCAGTTCCCTGCCTGTGCGGTTTTCGTGGACGGCAATGTATTCCACAGCATTTTCCTTTGCCATTTGGATCAATTCCCTGCCGCCGCCCCGCTGCGGCACGGTCAGCTTCACTTTCCGCCCAGCCTGTGCGGAAAGCATTTCCGAAAGCATTTCCATTTCCGCAAGCGGTTCTTCGAGAAGAATGACCTTTGGCAGATCTGTCCGCCCATGGTAAAACCGAGGCACGAACGCATCGAGCGGTGCTTCGTCCGCCTCCTCTGTGAAGTGGAAATTCTCCTTATCGTACAGCCTGCCCTCCCGGTACATCAGCACAGAAATGCACAGGTCATCGCCATTGTCCGCCGAGGCGATCACATCTGCATCCCGGAAATTATTGTCAATGATCTTCTGCGACTGTGCTGCCCGCTGTACCGCCTTGATGCGGTCACGAAGCACTGCCGCTTTCTCGAAATCCATACGCTCGGCAGCGGCTTCCATTTCCTGCTGCATCCGTTCCACCGAAAGCTGACTGCCGCTGCGGATGTAGGCGACTGCCTGTGCGATCAGATCCGCATACTGCTCCTGCGAGATCTTTCCCTGACACAGCCCCATGCAGCGATGGATGTGGTAATTCAGGCATGGTCTGCCCTTGCGGAACATCTGCGGGAATTTTTTCCGGCAGGTCGGCAGACAGAAAACCGTGTTCACTTCCTCGACAGTCGATCTTGCGACAAAACCGCCCGTATATGGACCGATGTACAGACCGCCGCCTGTTTTTTGCTTTTCGGCAGTGATACGGGGATAGGGATCATCGGAAACACGGATATAATGGTAGCCCTTGTCATCCTTGAGGAGAATATTATAATGCGGCTTATGCTGCTTGATGAGGCTGCACTCCAGCAGCAGCGCCTCATATTCCGAACCGGTCACGATGAAATCATAATCATAAACGTGCGAGACCATTTTTTCCACTTTCGGGAGGTGGTCAGCCCCCTGCCGGAAATAGCTGCTCACACGGTTGTGCAGATCCTTCGCCTTGCCGATGTAAATGATGCCGCCCTTTTCGTCCTTCATCAAGTATACGCCCGGCGATGTCGTCAACTTTGAGGTCTTTTCCCTGAGATAGGGCAGACGGGGATTCCGTTCCTCCGCAAAAAACGAAATGACTTGACTCACAGCCTGCCCTCCTCTCGTGGTAAACTTTCTTAAAATTCGTCAAAGAAATCGCTCCGGTACTTGACTTCTCTTGCCCGGTCGCCGTGGCAGTCGATCATGATGCGCTCCTGTGCGACCAGAAACCGCATGATCGAAAAGAACACCACATAGGCGATCGAATTGGCAAAGAGCGAAATATACACATGCAGATGAAAGATCACCCCGAACATCCCCGCAAGGATAATGACCTCCGACAGGATGATGGCAACTTCCAGTGCTGTGTTTTTCGGCTCAAGCGCCAGATAGGTAAAGCAGATCGCCCCCGAAAAAATGCAGTGCGCAATGTTCAGCGCCATAGAGCCGGATTCATAGAAAGACAGCTTGTCGGCATTGAAGTCCATGATCATGATGACGACTTCGACGATCAGGTAGATGAGCATTGCCGTTTTCATGATGTAACGGTGACGAACGATCTTGTGGAAATTCAGCAGCGAAAACAACATCAGCACAAAGCCGATCGTCTCGACCGTGTATGCCGCAATTTCCAGCGCAACAAGCTCCACATTGTTCCGTTCGATCGACCAGTAGTACAAAGCGGCACACATCGCAAACAGCAGGAAACAGATATTAGCATACTGTCCGCAGATGAAGCAGCGTTTCAATCTCGGATGCATCCCGCATCACCCCTGCTTGACGGCAAGCGCACGCTGCCCGATGTCATGACGGTAGTGTACCTGCTCCCAGTCGATGGTCTTGACAGCAGCATAAGCCTGTTCCAGTGCCTCCGGGAGCGTAGGTGCAGTCGCTGTCACGCCAAGTACCCTGCCGCCTGCGGTCAGGAACTGGTTGTCTGTGAACTTCGTTCCGGCATGATAGACAAAGACACCCTGTGTCTGTCCCTTTTCATCCAGCCCGGAAATGACCTTGCCGCTTTCATATTTCACCGGATACCCACCGCTTGCCATGACTACACAGGCAGCACTTTCCTGTTTCCAGTGAATGGGCAGCTCTGCCAGTCTGCCCTCATAAACAGCTTCGATGATGTCTACCAAGTCCGTATCCAGCAGCGGCAGCACGACCTGTGTTTCCGGGTCGCCGAACCGGCAGTTGTATTCAATGACTTTCGGACCGTCCGGTGTCAGCATCAGCCCGAAATACAGACATCCCGTAAAGGGTCTGCCCTCTTTCTGCATGGCTTCCACAGTGGGCTGAAAGATCTGCTCCATGCACGTCTTAGCGATCTCGTCCGTGTAGTAAGGATTCGGTGCGACCGTACCCATACCGCCCGTGTTCAAGCCCTTGTCGCCGTCCAGTGCCCGCTTGTGATCCATGGACGAGATCATCGGCACGACCGTTTTCCCGTCCGTGAACGACAGCACGGAAACTTCCGGTCCTGTCAGGTACTCCTCCACAACGATCCGTGCGCTGCTCTCCCCGAATTTCCTGCCGTCGATCATGGACTTCACAGCTTCTATGGCTTCTTCCTCATTCTGCGCAAGGATGACTCCCTTGCCAAGCGCAAGCCCATCCGCCTTGATCACAGTCGGGTAGGTGTTCTGTTTCCGGATATAGGCGATCGCTTCGGCACTGTCAGAGAATACCGCATAGCTGCCCGTGGGAATGCCATACTTCTGCATCAATTCCTTGGAGAATATTTTGCTCCCCTCCAGAATGGCAGCATCCGCCTTAGGACCAAATGTCCGGAATCCCTCTGCCTGCATGGCATCCACCATGCCCAGCACAAGCGGGTCATCCGGCGCAACAAACACAAGATCCGGCTGGAGCTTTTTCGCCAGTGCGATCATCCCCGGAATATCCGTTGCCTTGACATCAAAGCATTTCGCATAGCGGGAAATACCACCGTTTCCCGGTGCGCAGTACAGTTCCGGGCTTCTTGCGCTTTCAGCCAGTTTCATGATAATGGCGTGTTCCCTGCCGCCGCCGCCGACAACCAGTATCTTCATAGTAGCTCTCCTTATCTATCAGTCATATTCCTGTTCCAGTCCTCCCGGAATTTCCGTCAAAGGTTTGCCTTCGCACGCAGTTCCTGCACGGTCAGCTTTGCCACTGCCGTGCGTTCGAGTGCGCTCTTGTTATAGGAAAAATGCCGTGTCATTTCATACCGTTGTAAAATGATATTTTCCACAGCATCCTGCTTTTCTTCCCCCTCCAGAAAGGCAATAGCTGCCGTCCCCATGACGCTTTTGTAACGCATCGTCACATCCCCACGTTCCGGAATGCACTCCATTTGCAGGGGCATATCCATTTCAAACGCACAGACACCGCATCGCTGCATCAGTGCATACTTCCTGCCCGCTTCTGCACCGTGGATGTAGAAGCAGAGCGTTTCCTCGTCAAAGGTGTAGGCAAAATTCACCGGCACGATGTACGGCACAGCCCCGTCCGCAAGCCCTAAACGCAGTACCTCGCAGGCATCAATGATCTTCAGTAGCTCCGTCAGGTCGGTCACTTCCCTGTCCCTGCGGCGCATAGGAATTGATCTCATACCTATTTCCCTCCTGATGGGTCACAGCATACAGTTCTACCGCAGCCGCACAGCACAGCAAGACCAGCCCCACTGTCCTAAGCGGTGAAAACATACTGTGCGTTGACGAGGTCATCTGGTAGGATTTAAATACCCCTAAACCATAGAGGACAGCGATATTTATACTGCCCCTGTAGATCAGAGTCGCTGCAATACCCAAAACAACATACAGCACCCCTGTCACGATCAGCGTCCCCATTGCCTTGTTTCGGGAGATCTGCCTCTGTGCATAATTCCAGAAAGCGACCGCAGCAAAGGGCAGCAGCTGCACCGCAATATATATCAGATAAATTCCGATGATCTCCCAAGGCAATGTCTCAAGATCAGTGGGAATATCACGGAGAATATTCTGTAAATAGACAGGGTAACACAGCATCAGCACTATCCCGACCACAAAGTCCACACAGTACAAAATAGCGGCGATCAGCGCAAGCCGTTTGGTGATTCCTAATTTTTCCATGTCGCTTCTCCTTAATGGTGGAACAGCCGGATACCCGTAAATGCCATAGCGATATGGTACTTGTTGCAGGTCTCGATCACATTGTCATCCCGGATCGAACCGCCCGGTTCAGCAATGTAGGCAACACCGCTTTTTCTCGCACGCTCGATATTATCCCCGAACGGGAAGAACGCATCCGACCCAAGGCAGACATCCGTATTTTGTGCCAGCCAAGCCTTTTTCTCCTCCGCAGTAAATACCGGGGGCTTCACCTTGAAGATACGCTGCCACTCGCCATCACGGAGTACATCCTCATATTCCTCCCCGATGTAAACGTCAATGGCATTGTCCCGGTCAGCCCGGCGAATGTCCTCCACGAATTGCAGCCCCAGCACCTGCGGGCTTTGCCGCAGCCACCAGTTATCGGCTTTCTGTCCGGCAAGGCGTGTGCAGTGGATCCTCGACTGCTGCCCAGCCCCGATACCGATCGCCTGTCCGTCCTTGACGTAGCAGACGGAATTGGACTGCGTGTATTTGAGGGTGATGAGAGAGATCAGCAGATCGTCCAGCTTGTCGTCCGGGATCGTCTTGTTCTCCGTGACAACATTAGCCAAAAGCGCCCGGTCGATGTTCAGTTCATTTCGCCCCTGTTCAAAAGTTACACCGTACACCTGCTTGTGTTCTATGGGGTTCGGCTTGTAATTCTCGTCCATTTGCAGGATGCAGTATGTCCCTTTCCGCTTCGATCTCAGGATCGCAAGTGCTTCCTCATCGTAGGCAGGTGCAATGATACCGTCAGACACTTCCCGCTGTATCATTTTTGCCGTGCAGACATCCACCTTGTCCGAAAGTGCGATAAAATCACCGTAAGAGGACATTCTGTCCGCACCTCTTGCCCTTGCATAGGCACAGGCAAGCGGAGAGAGTTCCCCGAGGTCATCGACCCAGTAGATCTTCTTCAGCGTATCACTCAGCGGTCTGCCGATAGCAGCACCTGCCGGAGATACGTGCTTGAAGGAAGTTGCTGCACACATACCCGTTGCCGCTTTCAGTTCCTTTACAAGCTGCCAGCCGTTGAGGGCATCGAGCAGATTGATATAGCCCGGCTTGCCGTTGAGCACCGTGATCGGCAGATCACTGCCGTCCTCCATGAATACCTTAGAAGGTTTCTGATTCGGGTTGCATCCGTATTTCAAAAGCATTTCCATTGTGTGTTCCTCCTGCTTACTTGCTATACTTGTTGATGATCTTCGACTGAGCCTTGCCCGTGGCAATGTCGATATACCGCACGAACAGCGAGACCTTGTTGTCCTCGTTCAGGGCATTCCACAAGTCCTCTGCAAAGGCATCGCTATCGTCCGGGATGCTGATCTTCTTCGGCTCTCCCTCAAAGCTCGGCAGCGGTTCGCCGTCGCCCATGTAGGTATGGATGAAATGCCCGTACCCTGCGATCGGGCTGTTGTAAGAGAACGTGAAACGCTCCACACTGTCCGGATCCCCGTCCGCAGACTTCAGGATGGACATGGCATAGTTGAACATCCCGTTCCCGATGTGCATGATGCCAGAGATCCTAGGCGTATAGTTGGGGGCATCGTCCTCATATTCACGGGTGCGCAGGGACTGCTCAAAGGTCTGCTGCTTGTCCATGAGTTCGTAGATCGTGTCTGTCTGGTCGCCGTTCGTGACAATGGTCTTGTTGCCGAGAACACGCACAGGGGAATAGATGATGAGATGCGGGTCGGTCAGCTTTGACGGGTCAGCCGCTTCCGTGCGGATGCCGTCCTCTGTTTCCGTGAATACCCGGTTGCGGGAATTGACGCTCCTGCCCATGATGAAGTATGCCGTCACAGCCGACTTGCCGTCTGCCGATCTGCCGATGATAATGCCTCTGCCGGGATAGGAATTATTCCGCAGCTCCTCGTAAATGTCCAGTGTTTTCATTGTGTTTGCTCCTCCTTATGATCAATGTATGCCCGGTCGCCGATGACAGTCAGTCTGTCCTCACAGAACAGGCTGACGGCTTCGGGCAGGATCTTCCACTCAGCCTGCTCCATGACACGCCTTTGCAGGATCTCCGGGGTGTCATTGTCCTGCACTTCGACCGCTTTCTGAAGAATGATCGGTCCGCCGTCGCAGACTTCTGTCACGAAATGCACAGTCGCACCCGTGAGCTTCACACCACGCTCCAGTACCTTTTCATGTACGTGCAGCCCGTAGAACCCGTCCCCACAGAAAGACGGGATCAAAGACGGGTGTACGTTGATGATCTTGTTCCGAAATGCCTGAATGATGCGCTTGTCTAAGATCGTCATGAACCCGGCAAGCACGATCAGGTCTGCATATTCCTCAAACAATGCCTCATGCAGCGCCTTGCTGTAGGACGCATTGTCCGGGTAATGTTTCCGGGGCACGATGCGTGTGGAGATGTCATGCGCCTTTGCCCGCTTGAGAGCATAGGCATCCGGCTTCGAGGAAATGACACAGGTGATCTTTCCGCCCCGCAGTTCGCCCCGTTCCTGCGCATCGATGAGCGCCTGTAAATTGGTTCCCCCTCCGGAGACCAGCACAACAATATTCTTCATGGCATTCACTCCTTTTTTGTATCATGCAGGATATATCGTACAGGTGTACCCTGTTCCTGTTCTGTTTCCACAATTGCTGTGTGTTCTGAAATGATCACTGCTGCCATGCCATTTCCCAGCACCATTGACAGGGCATCCCGAAAAGAACATAGTTTTCCGTCCAATTCCTTTGCACACGCCATAATATACCAATTCAGATGCTGCATAGCAAATGGATCATATTGCTGCACCGTCTGCACAATTTCTTCTTCTGATGATCTGCCACAGGCAACAATAGCAGAAGGATCCAGCATGGATGCCGCATTGTGACAGAAGCGCCCAATGCCCGTTTTCCTCTTTTTTCCACGTATTTCGTACAGAAACCTTTCTCGTTTGTCCTTGCGGAGAAACCGTGCGATCTTCCATTCCGGGTACACTCTCATATCCTGAATGAATGTGATCAGATCTTCAGCCAGCGGTCTGGGATAGACCACCCCGTCCTTGTTATCATCATCTTCTACATAGATATGCCCGGTCATCCGTTCCATGAGTACCAGACTTCCAAAATAGCTGATGCACCCGATCGGGATATACTGCTCCATGTCGATCGCATGGTATGTATCCCCCCAGAGAGCTGCATCGTGCAGAATATCCTGTAGTCCCTGCGAAAAGGAAGAATGCAGAATGATAGCATCGTGGCAGTACGGACTATGCGGATGAAAGCCGGACACCTCCGGATGATACACCGAAAAATACGCTTGCAGGATCTCCGGCATCTCATAGCCGAACCTCTGCCGAAATGCTGCTGTATCCGTCTTTTCTTTCCGGGGAAATACGTAATTCCCTTGTCGTATCTGCTCTGCATATTCCGATCCGCATTTGCAGTGCGCAAACCGTTCCGGTCCACGCACCTGTGCATAATAGGAATGCAATGCAGACAGCATTTTCTTTTCCGATCTTTGTTTCACCGTGCCCCTCCCTCCATACAGATACCGCACACCGGAAATGCACGCCGCCCGCTGCCGCAAAGGGGATACAGGCGGCGATCCGTAGGAACGGCATCAGTCGAGGATCACACCCTCCTCAGAAGAAACCAGTTCGCCGAGAATGTAAGCCTTTTCTCCTGCGGCATTCAGGATATCCACAGCCTTGTCCGCCTCCGCAGCGTTCACGCAAAGCACCATGCCAACGCCCATATTGAACGTATTGAACATATCACGCTCCGGGATATGCCCGGTCCTAGCAATGAGCTGGAAAATGGGGTGGACCTGTACATCCTTTTTGGCAATATGTGCAGAAATACCCTGCGGCAGTGACCGTGGGATGTTCTCGTAGAATCCGCCGCCCGTGATGTGGGAGATCGACTTCACCTGCACCTGCTCCAGCAGAGACAGCACAGGCTTTACATAGATCTTCGTCGGAGTCAGCAAGCTTTCTCCAAGGCGCATCCCCAGCTCGTCAAAATGCTCCGCAAGGTTCTTTTCGTTGATGGCGAATACCTTCCGCACCAGAGAAAACCCATTGGAATGCACCCCCGAAGAAGCCAGTGCGATCAGCACATCGCCGGCTTTCTGCGTGGAATTGTCAATGATCTTCTTCTTGTCCACCACACCGACCGCAAACCCGGCAAGGTCATATTCGTCCACCGGATAGAAGCCCGGCATTTCGGCAGTTTCTCCGCCGACCAGCGCACAGCCTGCCTGCACGCAGCCCTCTGCCACACCGGAAACGATCGTAGCGATCTTCTCCGGATAATTCTTGCCCACGGCGATATAATCCAGAAAGAACTGCGGCTTTGCCCCGCAGCAAATGATGTCGTTGACACACATTGCCACACAGTCGATGCCGACCGTGTCATGCTTGTCCATCAGGAATGCCAGCTTGAGCTTTGTGCCCACGCCGTCCGTTCCGGAAACGAATACCGGTTTTTCGATACCCGTCAGGTCAGGCTCAAACAGCCCCCCGAATCCGCCGATACCCGAAAGCACACCCGGCACATTTGTTCTGGCGATATGCTCTTTCATCAGCTTGACAGCTTCATACCCGGCAGTGACATCGACACCCGCCTTTTTGTAGCTTTCAGAAAAACTGTTCATGGGTCAACCTCCAATTTTCATTTCAAACTTATCCTTTGGCTGCTCCTTGGGAACGGCGATCGGATAGTCCCCGGTAAAGCAGCCCGTGCAGAAGCCGCATCCTGCACCCTGTGCAATATGGCGCACTCCCTCCACACTTAAGTAGCCGAGCGAATCCGCACCGATCGTTTCACAGATCTCCGGGATCGTCATCCGGCAGGCGATCAGGTGTTCCTTGCTGTCAATATCCGTGCCAAAATAGCAGGGATCCGTGAACGGCGGACAGGACACCCGGAAATGGATCTCCTTTGCCCCCGCATCCCGCAGCAGCCTGACGATCCGTGCCGAGGTCGTTCCCCGGACAATGCTGTCATCGATCAGCACGACACGCTTGCCCTCCACGGTCTCCCGCACGGCATTCAGTTTGAGCCGGACGGAGTTCATCCGCTGCTTCTGGCTTGGCTGGATGAATGTTCTTCCGACATAACGGTTCTTGATAAAGCCCACCCCATAGGGGATCCCGGAGGCATGCGCAAAACCAAGCGCTGCATCCAGTCCGCTGTCCGGTACACCAACAACGACATCTGCCTCCGCCGGATGCTCCTCCCAGAGCAATTCGCCGGCGTGCAGTCTTGCCTTGTGTACGCTGCACCCCTCCATTACGGAATCCGGGCGGGCAAAATACACGTATTCAAAGACACACATGGTCGATCTTCTTCCGCAGTGTGTCCGGATAGAGCGAAGCCCCTCCTTATCTGCCACAATGATCTCTCCCGGCAGCAAGTCACGCTCAAATCTCGCACCGATGGCATCGAGTGCGCAGGTCTCCGAGGCAAAGACCGTGCTCCCGTCCGGCAGACTGCCCATGACCAGCGGTCGGAAACCATTGGGGTCACGGGCGGCGATCAGCTTCTGGGCAGACATGATCACCAAAGAGTAAGCACCTTTCAGGTCGTACATGGCGTGTTCTACGGCACGCTCAATGGAATCTTTCCGCAGCCGGTGTTCTGTCAGGCAGTAGGAAATAACTTCCGTGTCATTGGTCGACTGGAAAATTGCTCCCCGCAGTTCATAGCGCTCCCGGAGCATATGCGCATTGACCAGATTCCCGTTATGGGCAATGGCAAGCGGACCTTTGATGTGGCGCACCACCAGCGGCTGCGCATTCACACGGTTATTGGCACCTGTTGTGGAATACCGGACGTGTCCGATGGAGATATTCCCCTGCCCCAGTTGTTCCAGCTTGTCAGCGCTGAATACTTCCTGCACGAGACCCACATCTTTATGATGGGAAAAAATGCCCCTGTCATTCACCACGATGCCGCAGCTTTCCTGTCCTCTGTGCTGCAAGGCAAACAGAGCCGCATAGGCAAGTTCTGCCGTGTCCGTATTTTCCGGCGAAAACACACCGAAAACACCGCATTCCTCATGTACTCCCACGAAAACTCATTCCTTTCCGTTCCAGCAATAGGTACACAGCCCGCAGGACGGCTTCCCGATGGCTTTGATCGTGCCGGGCAGCGACTGGAATTCAAGACTTGTCAGCTTGAGCCGGCGGCAGATCTCATCCCGCAGCCGTCTGCCCCGTTCGGTCTCGGAATTGCTGTATTCCTCCAGATGCTCCACACCCTCAGCCCCCTCAAAGGCATCAATGACCTGTCTGGCGATCAGTTCCATTTCAGAAGTGCTTCTGGAAAAATTCAGGTATTTGCACCCGTACATGATCGGCGGGCAGGCAGAGCGCATATGTACCTCTTTTGCGCCGTTCTCGTACAGAAATTCCACTGTCTCCCGCATCTGTGTACCACGCACGATGCTGTCATCGACAAACAGCAGACGCTTGCCCTCGATCAGTTCATGCACAGGGATCAGCTTCATCTTTGCGACCTGATTGCGCATCGACTGGTTGGTCGGCATAAAGCTCCTTGGCCATGTGGGGGTATATTTGATAAAAGGTCTGGCAAACGGGATGCCGCTGCGGTTGGCATAGCCGATCGCATGGGGCGTTCCCGAATCCGGCACGCCGCACACATAGTCCACATCCGGCAGCCGTCCTGCCTGAATATCGTTTTCTGCCATGATCTCCCCGTTGCGGGTCCGCATGGTCTCTACCGTCACACCCTCGTAGACGGCATTCGGATAGCCGTAATACGTCCACAGGAACGAACAGATATGCAGCTGTCCGTTGGCAGGCGAAAGCGTTTCGCAGCCCCTTGCCGTCAGGCGGACGATCTCACCGGGACCAAGTTCCTTGTGGGTATAGTACCCCAGCTTCTGGAAGGCAAAGGACTCCAGCGAACAGCAGTAACCGTCATCCCGCTTGCCGATGATAATGGGCAGTCTGCCGTCCTTGTCACGGGCACAGAGGATGCCCTCTTCGGTCAGTACGATCAAGTCCATCGTCCCCTCGATGCGTTCCTGTGCATAGCGGATGCCCTCTGTAAAGGAATCCTTTTGGGAGATCAGCGCACCGATCAAGTCGCCGGAATTGATGCTGCCGCTGCTCATTGCCTCAAAGCTTGCGCAGCCGGAAGAAAGCAGTTCCTGCACAAGCTGCTGTGCATTGCGGATGATACCCACGCTGCACACGGCATACAAGCCGAGCTTGGAGCGCATCAAAATAGGCTGCGGGTCTGTATCGCTGATACAGCCGATGCAGAGCTTGCCCTGCATGGATGCTGCATCATTTTCAAACTTTGTCCGGAAGGGGGAATTTTCAATGCTGTGGATGCTTCTCTGAAAGCCCCGTTCAGCGGAAAATGCCGTCATGCCGCCCCTTCTTGTGCCGAGGTGCGAATGATAATCCGTTCCGAAAAAGACATCCGTCACACAATCATGTTCGGATGCTGCACCGAAAAATCCGCCCATATCATTCTCCCATCAGGCGTTTCATGATCTCCTGATACGCCTCTTCGACGCCGCCCATATCCCGGCGGAATCTGTCCTTATCGAGCTTCTCATGGGTCGTGCTGTCCCAGAAGCGGCAGGTATCCGGGGAAATTTCATCGGCGAGCAGGATCTCCCCATGGAAGCGCCCGAATTCGATCTTGAAGTCGATCAGGTCGATGTTCATTTTCTTAAAGAAGTCCAGCATGAACGCATTCACCTTGAAAGCATATTCCGTGACCTTGTCGATCTCCTCCTGCGTTGCCAGACCAAGAGCAAGCGCATAGTAGTCATTGATGAACGGATCGCCGAGGTCATCGTTCTTATAGCTGAATTCCAGTGTCGGACGGAGGAGTTTTCTGCCCTCTTCAATGCCGAGCTTCTTGGAGAAGCTGCCGGCTGCCACATTGCGGACAATGACCTCCAGCGGAAGGATCTCCACTTTCTTGACGATCGTTTCACGTTCGGAGATCTCCTCTACGAGATGTGTCGGCACGCCTTCCTTTTCCAAAAGCCGGAACATATAGTTTGTCATGCGGTTGTTGATGACGCCCTTTCCGGTGATCGTGCCTTTTTTCTCCCCGTTGAATGCAGTCGCATCGTCCTTGTAGTCCACGATCACGAGATCCGGATCATTGGTCGCAAAGACCTTCTTTGCCTTGCCTTCGTAGAGCTGTTCGCCCTTCACTACTTCTGCCATTTCAATTACCTCCATCCAAATATGTGACCCTTATCTGAAACACTGTCTCAGAGGGAGTTTACCATTTCCTGTATCGCAGCATCTTTTTTTGCCACACCTGCTGCCATATCTGCCTTCATTTCTGCAAGCTTGTCTGCCAGTGCAGGATCGGAAAGTGCCAGCATCTGCGCTGCCAGAATGGCAGCATTCGCTGCACCGTTGATCCCCACCGTTGCGACCGGGATCCCCGGCGGCATCTGTACCGTCGAGAGCAAAGCATCCAGCCCGTCCAGTTCCGAGGAACGGATCGGTATGCCGATGACCGGGAGCGTTGTATGCGCTGCCAGCACACCGCCTAAATGCGCTGCCTTGCCGGCTGCCGCAATGATGACCCCAAATCCCGCAGAAGCTGCCTGCTTTGAAAACGCAGCGGCTGCATCCGGTGTCCTGTGTGCGGACATGACATGTACTTCTGTTGGGATCCCGAAGTGCTTCAGCTTTTCCACGGCTGCCTTCACGACCGGAAGATCACTGTCGCTGCCCATAATGACTGCTACCTTTTTTGCCATTCAAAATGCCTCATTTCTCCGTGCTGTTTCCCGGAAAGGCAATGCCCCTCCACCCGGAAGCGGACTGCACGGCAGTTTCCGCTAGCGGGTCTATTCCGCATCGGTCGTCTCTGGTCCTGCCACAGTCTGGCTCTGGAAATCGAGATCTGCCGATGATAGGATCAATGTGTTTTCCGAATTTCGCTGGAAATACAGATGCACCTGTACCGTCTGTGCGGACGGCTCCGCATCTGTCATATGGTATCCGAGCGTAAATGCGAGATCATAGCCGATATCTTCCTCTTTGTCAAAAGAGAGATCGCTGACCGTATCCAGCTCCATGCCCGAAAAACTGCCCGGTCTTGTCAGCTTCCCGACGGAATCACTGCTGGTGATCTCCGGAAGTGCGGTAAAATCACTGGTCAGCAGCATTTCCATATACAGCTCGGCACAGTTGTTGATGCGCAGGAGATCATCTTCCTCCAGTTCCGGAAACAGGCGCTGCTTTGACGGCTGCCATTGCAAGGTCAGTTCTCCGACAGCGCAGACCATTTCCGCACTGTCCAGTTCCGGCTGTTCCTTTGTCACATCATAGGAAAACCGACAGTTCTCTGTATCCAGTGTGAGGATGCCGTCGTCATATTTCGCTGCATCATAGCTTTTCCGGAACGCAGGCTGGTAATTGCTCTGATAGATCATGCAGCTTTCATCTGCCTCCACAACGCCGATCAGGCAATGCTCCCCTGCCGTTTCCATGGAACGGAACACAAAGGGCAGCACCACATTTTCCTCGTAGTCGATACCGCCGATCAGGATACTGTCCTGTATCCTTGTGGAGACCAGCACAAGTTCCGGTGTCACGTCCAGTATCTCCATCCATTCCGGCTCAATGACGACCGCATTCTCGCTGTTCATCAGCCCATAATACCCGTTCGTGCTTTCAAAGACCTGCATGTCCCCATAGGTGCGGACAATGGCTTTGACCTCATCCTCCCCGCCGGTATTGCCGGTATTCTTTGTCACGTCAAAATAGAACCTTGTCAGCCCTACGCACAGGATAATGACCGCAATAAACAATACGGAGACCAGCAGCTTGGCACGATTGCTCATTGCCCCTCACCCTGCCGGCTGCGGTAGGTTTTCTCCGTCTCCCTCGTCAAGTAGATCGGACGGTGCTTGCTCTCCATGTATGTCTTGGAGAGGTACTGCCCCAGTATCCCGATGCTGAATAGCTGCAAGCCGCTGAGCAGAGAAAGGATACACAGCGCCGCCAGAAACCGCAGATCCGCATCCGGTACGATCACTGCTTTCACGACAAACAGGATCAGCAGCACCAGCGAGATCAGACAGATCAGCACACCAACCAGTACCGCAAAGGACAGCGGTGCTGTCGAGAACGCAAAGATCCCCTCCAGTGAATACCGGAACAGCCCCCAGAACGACCACGAGGACGTTCCCGCCGGGCGCTCGACGTTTTCATACTCAATGTAACGGGTCTTAAAGCCCACCCAACTGAAGATCCCCTTGGAAAAGCGGTTGTACTCGTGCATTTGCAGGATCGCATCGACCATCTGCCTTGTCATGAACCGGAAATCCTGCGCTCCGTCCACGATCTCCGTCTGAGAGATCTTATTCATCAGCTTATAGAACGTCCTTGCAAAGAAGGAACGGAGCTTCGATTCCCCTTTCCGGCTCACACGGCGGGTCGTGGCACAGTCATATTCACCGCTGCGCACATAGCTGTACATCTGCGGGAGAAAAGCCGGCGGGTGCTGCAGATCGGCATCCATGACGACCACGAAGTCCCCCTTCGAATTCTCCAGTCCGGCATACATGCCCGCTTCTTTGCCAAAATTCCGGGAGAAAGAAATATACCGCACCTGCTTGTCCGCAAGTGACATGCTCCGGAGGATCTCCAGTGTCTTGTCCTTTGAGCCATCATCAATGAACAGCAGTTCAAAGCACAGTTCCGGGTAGGTCTCCTGCATCTGTGCCATGACTTTCCGGATCTCATCATAAAACAGCGGAAGGACCTCCTCCTCGTTGTAGCAGGGCACAATGATCGACAGCAGCTTCATAGACTTCCTCCTTACGTCATACCAATACACTATATATCATACTACATTATCGGCAGGAATGCAAGAGTTTTTTGACAAACTTTTTTTAAGGAAAATATCGTATAGAAAAATTTGGCGAAATTACGTGCATATTTTTTCAACACTGTTTTTGTGATTTTGCACAAAGTTTCAGATCCTTCCCAAAAATACAGAAAACCGCCCTGCGGACAGGATCATCTGTCCGCAGAGCAGCCTATTCTATTCACCCATGATCGCCGCAACAGCCGCATCCATCGCATCCGACTCATGCAGTTCGATCACGCCCATGTCCACGCACTTTGCCAGCGCCGGGTCAAACGGGATCTGTGCCAGCAGCGGAATGTGGAATTCCTTGGCGATCTCCGCTGTGTGACTTTCACCGTAGACCATGATCTTCTTTCCGCAGTCAGGACATACCGCATAGCTCATGTTCTCCACGATACCAAGCACCGGGATCTGCATCATCTCTGCCATTTTCACAGCTTTCTGCACGATCATGGAGACCAGTTCCTGCGGTGAGGTCACAATGACAATGCCGTCCACCGGAATGCTCTGAAATACCGTCAGCGGCACATCTCCCGTTCCGGGCGGCATATCCACAAACAGGTAGTCCACATTGTCCCAGATCACATCCGTCCAGAACTGCTTCACCACGCCCGCAATGACAGGTCCTCTCCAGACGACCGGGTCGGTAGCATTTTCCAGCATCAAATTAACGGACATGATGTCGATCCCCATTTTGGAACGGGCAGGGATCAGCCCAAGCTCATTGCCGAGCACTTTCTCATGGATGCCGAAAGCCTTTGGGATGGACGGTCCTGTCACATCCGCATCAAGGATAGCGGCGTGTTTTTCCGCACGCTGTACCCCGACCGCAAGCATGGAAGCGACCAATGATTTGCCGACGCCGCCTTTGCCGCTGACAACGCCGATCACCTTGCCGATGCGGCTGAGCTGGTTCGGCTGCTCCAGCATACTCTGCGGCGCTGTCCGTTCGGAACAGCTGCTCCCGCAGGTGCTGCAATCATGTGTGCATTCTGTACTCATTCTAAAAACTCCTTTCAGTTCTCCGGCATCAGAGCAGGGGGGCAAAAATGCGCAGCACCCAGCTCACGAGCCGTTTGGGGAGAGGACGCTTGTCATGATCCTCCATTTTGATCTCGATACAGTGCCGCAGGGATCCATCAAAATCCTGCCGTATCGCCCTGACTGTACGGCTTCCGTACAGCACGGCGGCGCACTCGTAATGCAGATACAGGCTCCGGTAGTCCAGATTGATCGTCCCGACTACCCCGATATTGTCGTCCGAGCAGAAATTCTTCGCATGGACAAATCCCGGCTCATACTCAAAAATACGCACATGCTCTTCCAGCAGCTCCCGGTAGTAGCTCCATGCCACGCTGTAGGCATACCATTTGTCCGGGATATGGGGGGTCATCAGGCGCACATCCACGCCCTTTTTCGCTGCCAGCCCCAGTGCCGTGACCATTTCATGATCCAGTATCAGGTAGGGTGTCATGATATAGACATAACGCTGGGCATGGTTGATGATATCCAGATAGACATTTTTGCCGACATATTCCGTATCGGTCGGAGAGTCGCTGTAGGGCTGGATAAAGCCGTCATACCCCTCCGGAACGGTTTCTTCCGGGGCATATCGCAGTATCCCGTCATCGCCCTTTTCCAGATCCCACATCTGCAAAAACATGACCGTAAAGCTCCATGCCGCTTCCCCCCGGCACATCATCCCGCCGTCTTTCCAGTACCCGAAACGTTCCTTGCGGTTGATATATTCATCCGCCAGATTGATACCGCCGGTAAAGGCTGTCTTTCCGTCGATGACCAGAATTTTCCGGTGGTCACGGTTGTTCTGTGAGCTGGACAGGAACGGCTTGAACGAATTGAACACCCGGCACTCGATGCCGAATCGTTTCAGGCTGTCAAAATACCGCCTCGGCATAATAAACTGCGTCCCGAATCCGTCATACATCAGCCGTATCTCCACACCATCCGCCGCCTTTTCCTTGAGCAGTTGGAGGATGCTGTCCCACATCTCACCCTCGGAGATAATGAAAAATTCGAGGAAGATATACTGCTTTGCCGCCCGGATCTCCCGCTTCATCGCCTCAAACATCGTCTCGCCCTCTGCAAAATATGCCGCTTCGGTATTGCGGTAGACCGGATAACCGGCATAGTCTTTCAGATACCGGGCAAGTCCTGCCTGCTGCGGGGCAGTTTCCTCCAGACTTTGCAGGACGTGGAGCTTCTGCGGCAGGTATTTCTGTGTACTTTTCATTTTTTTCGCATAGTTCTGCTTGAACATGCGGTGACCGATGTCGGTCTTGATGAGCAGGTAGGCAAGCCCGGCAAACAGCGGCACGACCAGCATCGCCACCAGCCACGGGAGCTTGTAGGACGGGTTCTCTGAGGTGTTGGAGATGTACACCACCAACACCATATTCAGCCCCACCAGCATCAGGTAGATCGGCAGGTAGTGCTGACTCAGGAAAGAAACGATCAGCACCAGCACCGTGATCTGCAAAAGCAGCATGAAGATAAACAGGGTGTTCCGGTTGAACAAAAACCGGAGCATTTTTCTGAAAAGATGCATGAGACCTCCGATCAAGTTGCAAGATAGGGCGCAAGATACTGCCCCGTATAGGACTCCGGTACCCGGACGATCTCCTCCGGTGTGCCCTGTGCGACCACGGTGCCGCCCTTGTCACCGCCCTCCGGTCCGAGGTCAATGATGTGGTCTGCCATTTTGATGACGTGCATATTGTGCTCGATGACAATGACCGTGTTGCCTGCATCGACAAGCTGCTGGAGAACGGTGATGAGCTTGTGTACGTCTGCCGCATGGAGACCTGTTGTCGGCTCATCGAGAATATACACCGTCCGCCCTGTCGCACGGCGTGACAGCTCCGTGGAGAGCTTCACACGCTGCGCCTCACCGCCGGAAAGCGTGGTCGCCGGCTGTCCGATCTTCACATAGCCAAGCCCCACATCCTGCAATGTTTTCAGCTTGCGGGCAATTTTCGGGATAGGCTCAAAGAACAGCACACCCTCGTCCACGGTCATTTCCAGCACGTCATAGATGCTCTTGCCCTTGTAATGGACTTCGAGGGTCTCCCGGTTGTAGCGTTTGCCTTTGCAGACCTCACAGGGCACATACACATCCGGCAGGAAGTGCATTTCGATCTTCAGGATACCGTCACCCTCACAGGCTTCACAGCGCCCGCCCTTGACATTGAACGAAAAGCGGGACGGTCCATAGCCGTGGGCTTTGGCATCGGTCGTTTTGGCAAACAGATCCCGGATGTCCGTGAATACGCCCGTATAGGTCGCCGGATTGGAACGGGGCGTTCTGCCGATAGGAGACTGGTCGATGCAGATGACCTTGTCGAGATATTCCAGTCCCTCTATTTTTTTGCACTTGCCGCCTTTGATGCGGGCACGGTTGAGTTCGGCAGCAAGATGCTTATATAGGATCTCATTGACAAGCGAAGATTTCCCGGAACCGGAGACACCTGTCACACAGATGAATGTCCCCAGCGGAAATTCCACTGTCAGATCTTGCAGATTATGCTCTGCCGCACCGATCACACGCAGGCTGTGTCCGTTTCCTTTGCGGCGTTCTTTCGGGATAGGGATCTTCTTTTTCCCGGAAAGATACTGCCCCGTCACGGATCCTTTGCAGCGCAGCAAGCCCTTTGGCGTACCGGCATAGACGACCTGTCCGCCGTTCACGCCTGCCCCCGGTCCGATGTCAATGATATAGTCGGCAGCAAGCATGGTATCATCATCATGTTCGACCACGATCAGCGTATTGCCGAGGTCACGCAGGTGCTTCATGGTCGCAATGAGCATGTCATTATCCCGCTGATGCAGTCCGATGCTCGGCTCGTCCAGAATATACAGCACCCCTACTAAAGACGAACCGATCTGCGTAGCAAGGCGGATGCGCTGGCTCTCGCCGCCGGAAAGTGTCCCGGATGAACGGGACAGTGTCAGATAATCCAGTCCCACACTTGCCAGAAAACCTAACCGGTCGCAGATCTCCTTGATGATGCGTTCCCCGATGAAAGTTTCATGCTCCGTCAGTTTCAGGTCATGGAAAAAGGCAAGCGCCCCTGTGACCGGGAGCTGTGTCAGCTCATAGATATTCAGTCCGCCGACCGTGACCGAAAGCACTTCCGGCTTGAGCCTTGCGCCCTGACAGGCTTCACAAGTGACCTCACCCATGTAGTCCTCAATATCTGCACGGGTGTAGATGCTGGTGGTCTCCCGGTAGCGGCGTTCCAGATTCGGGATGATGCCCTCAAAGGGTGCATAATACACCCCGCCTCCCAGATCTCTGCTGCGGTGCAGCTCCAGCTTCTCCCCGTCCGTGCCGTAAAGGAAAGCACGAATGGCTTTCTTCGGGAGCTTGGCAACGGGGGTATCCAGCGAAATATGGAATTTTTCAGCAAGGGCATTGTAATACATCATGGCGATCGAGCCGTCCTCAAGGTTGTTCCACCCCGATGCATGGATCGCCCCCTCCCGGATACTCAGCTCCGTGTTCGGCATGATGATATCCGGGTCGATGCGCTGGAACATCCCAAGTCCGGTGCATTTTTCACACGCACCGTAGGGATTGTTGAACGAAAACAGCCGGGGGGTCAGTTCTTCCATGCTGATATTATGCTCCGGGCAGGCATAATTCTGCGAAAATACAAGCATTTCCCCGTCAACCACATCCACATGGATGATACCCCCGGTCAGAGAGGAAACGGTCTCCAGACTGTCCGTCAGACGGGACTCCAGCCCCTCTTTGATGACAAGACGATCGACCACGATCTCGATCGTGTGCTTGAGATTCTTCTCCAGCCGTATCTCCTCCGAAAGGTCATACAGGATCCCGTCAATGCGCACACGGACATAACCGCTTTTGCGGGCACGTTCCAGTTCCTTGACATACTGCCCTTTCTTGCCCCGGATAATGGGGGCAAGGAGCTGGATCTTTGTCCCCTGCGGAAGAGACATGATCTGATCAACGATCTCATCCACCGTCTGCTGGCTGATCTCCCTGCCGCAGATCGGACAGTGCGGGATGCCGATCCTAGCATACAGCAGACGCAGATAGTCATAAATTTCCGTGACCGTGCCGACCGTGGAACGGGGGTTTTTGGAGGTCGTTTTCTGGTCGATAGAGATCGCCGGAGACAACCCCTCGATGCTGTCCACATCGGGCTTTTCCATTTGCCCGAGGAACTGCCTTGCATAGGAAGAAAGGCTCTCAACATACCGCCTCTGCCCGTCTGCATAGATCGTATCAAACGCCAATGAGGACTTCCCCGAACCGGAAAGCCCCGTCATGACAACAAATTTATCCCTTGGAATGGTAATATCGATATTTTTCAGATTATGGGCACGTGCGCCCTTGATGACGATCTCATTTTTCATAACACCACATCCTCTTCTCACTAAGCAGAAATTCTGTCTCTCTATTTTTCCCGGAGCTGTGCGATCTTATCCCGCAGATAGGCGGCATGCTCAAATTCCAGCATCTTCGCAGCCTCTTTCATCTGGGCGGTCAGGCTCTCAATGAGCTCTTCACGCTCCTTTTTGGACATTTTCTTCCGGCTTGTCTTTTCCTCCACATTTTCCTTTTTGGAAATTTCAATGACCTCATGCACATCCTTGACAATGGTCTGCGGCACGATGCCGTGTTCTTCGTTGAAAGCGATCTGCAAAGCCCGCCTTCGTTCCGTTTCCCGGATGGCACGTTCCATCGAACCCGTGACCGTGTCGGCATACATGATGACCTGCCCGTGTGCATTCCGGGCAGCACGTCCAATGGTCTGCACCATGGAAGTCTCACTCCGGAGGAAGCCCTCCTTGTCTGCATCCAGTATTGCCACCAGTGACACTTCCGGAATATCCAATCCCTCCCGCAGCAGATTGATGCCGACCAGTACATCAAATTCCCCCAGCCGCAGATCACGGATGATCTCCATACGCTCGATCGTGTCAATGTCGTGGTGCAGATAGCGCACCCGTGTACCCATTTGTTCCAGATAGGCGGTCAGGTTTTCTGCCATTTTCTTGGTGAGGGTCGTCACCAGAACACGTTCGTTTTTCCCGGCACGGGTGCGGATCTCGGATAGCAGATCGTCCATTTGCCCGTCTACCGGGCGGACACTGATCTCCGGATCGACCAGTCCGGTGGGGCGGATGACCTGCTCCACAATATCTGAGGAATGCTCCCGCTCATAATCGCCGGGGGTCGCACTCACGAAGATCGCCTGCCGAATATGGCTTTCAAACTCCGAGAATACCAGCGGACGGTTGTCAAAGGCACTCGGCAGCCGGAAGCCGTAATCGACCAGCGTCTGTTTTCTTGCCCGGTCGCCGGCACTCATGGCACGCACCTGCGGGATGGTCACATGGCTCTCGTCCACGATCAGCAGGAAATCTTCCGGGAAATGGTCAAGCAGCGTGTAAGGCACGCTCCCCGGCGGACGGCGGGCAAGCACACGGGAATAATTCTCGATGCCGCTGCAAAAACCGATCTCCCGCAGCATTTCTATATCGTAGGTCGTGCGCTGTGCAATGCGCTGTGCTTCGATCAGCTTGTGTTCCTCGGTGAAATACTGCACCCGTTCCGCCAGCTCCTCCTCAATATCTTGGATCGCTGCTTCCATTTTTTCGTCACCCACCACATAGTGGGAAGCCGGAAAGATCGCTGCATGCTGTAAAATGGCTTTCACCTTTCCGGTGAGCACATCTACCTCACTGATGCGGTCGATCTCGTCCCCGAAAAATTCAACACGGATCGCTGTATCCGAAGAACTTGCCGGAAAAATTTCCAGCACATCGCCCCGCACACGGAACTTGTTACGGGAAAAGTCAATGTCATTGCGCTCGTACTGGATATTCACCAGCTCTGCAATGAGCTGCGAAAGCGGCTTTTCCATCCCTGCCCGGACCGAAACTGTCATGTTCCGGTACTCCTCCGGCGAACCGAGCGAGTAGATGCAGGACACACTTGCTACAATGATCACATCCCTGCGCTCCGCCAATGCCGTCGTTGCCGAATGCCGGAGCTTGTCGATCTCGTCATTGATGGAAGAATCCTTTTCGATATAGCTGTCGGTGCTTGGCACGTAAGCCTCCGGCTGGTAATAGTCATAGTAGCTTACAAAATATTCTACTGCATTTTCCGGGAAAAACGCCTTGAATTCCGAGCAAAGCTGCGCCGCAAGGATCTTGTTGTGTGCCAGCACCAAAGTCGGCTTGTTCAGGGCAGCAATGACATTTGCCATTGTAAAAGTCTTACCAGAACCTGTCACACCGAGAAGAGTCTGGAACCTTTTACCGGAAGCAAGCGCTTCCGTCAGCGCCCGGATCGCCTTTGGCTGGTCACCTGCCGGGGCATAGGGCGCATGAAGTCTGAACGCATCCATATCCGCCACCTCATATCCCGACTGGTGTGAAGCTGCCTGTACCCGCCATCGAGATCGCCTTGCCGTCCGCTACGATCACATGGTCGACCAGCACGATACCAAGCTGGCTGCAAAGTTCCGCAACAAGTCTGGTACTCTGTATATCATGGTAGGACGGCACAGCCTTTCCCCTGGGATGATTATGGGCAAGCATCAGCATATTGCAGTGCCGGTTCAGAACATTACGTGTAATGCGCTGCATGTCCAGATCAATGACCCCCGCCGAACCACTGGCTGCCAGAAATTCAGAAGAGATGCACATCTGGTCATCCAGACAGGCAACGATCATCTTCTCCTCGCTTTCCAGTGCAAATTTCTTCAGAAAATAAGCACATCGGCTTTCAAGCGAACGCATATCCATTCCCTTTACACTGCTGCGCTCATATACCTTGATGAATTCCCGCAGAAACAGGATGAGATCTACTGATGCTTTGCCGATGCCTTCCACCTCCAGCAGTTCTTCCTCCGATGCTGCGATCACATCCGGAATGGAACGGAAATGGTTGAGCAGCCTATGCCCGATCTCATTGGTATTCTGTGTCTTGTACACATAGTACAGCATGTATTCCAAGATCTCATGGTCGGAAAAGCCCTCAAATCCATTTTCCCGCAGACGTTTGCGCATCCTTTCCCTATGCCCGTAGTGGTCATGCTTTTTCTTTTTCACCTGCTCACCCGGTTTTTCAGTTTGCTTCGCCATCAGGTATCGCCTCCGCTTATGACAATAGTATGCAAAAAAAGATCCTCTGCCGTGCATTTTGCTGAAATTTTGCAAAACTTCTTTTCAGATCCGGCAGGATATGGTATAATAGATCCGGGACCTATCCGGAAGGAGGAACAATGCAATATGATGCGGACTATTACCGTCAGCCGGAACGATGCCGGACAGCGGGTGGACAAATTTCTTCTGAAACTCATGCCATCCATGCCCAAAGGCATGCTCTATAAGCTCATCCGCAAAAAGGACATCCGCCTGAACAGCACCCGCTGCAAAGGTACGGAGCAGCTACTGGAGGGCGATGTGCTCACCGTTTATGCCAAAGACGAATTTTTCACCCGTGCAGAGCGCCCTGATTTTCTGCAAGCCAAGGGAAAGCCCGTCATTGTCTTTGAAAACGATGCTGTGCTGATCGCCTGCAAGCCGTCCGGCATTCCTGCACACGGTGGGGAGAATTCCCTGCTGGCACAAATACAGAAGTACCTGTTTGAGACCGATGCTTATGACCCGGAAACGGAACAGACCTTTGCGCCTGCCCTCTGCAACCGCATTGACCGCAATACCGAAGGGCTTGTGATCGCCGCTAAGACCGCACAGGCACTCCGGGAAATGAATGCCGCTATCCGGGAACACCATGTCCGCAAGACCTATCTTGCTGTTACCTCTGCGCCGCTGCCGCAGGCAGAAGCTGTCTATACTGCTTTCCTGAAAAAAGACGCTGCCGACCACGTGCGGATCTCAGACCACCAGCCCGACAGGAGCTGGAGACTGATCCGTACCGGCTGCCGGGTACTTGCCCGAAAAAGGCAGCTCCAGCTTGTCCGTGTGGAATTGTTCACCGGGCGCACGCATCAGATACGGGCACATCTGGCTCACCTCGGTGCGCCCCTGTTGGGCGACCCGAAATACGGCAGCGCCCCCAGCCGTGAGGAAAATCAATGCCTCTGCGCCTACGCCCTGCGATTTTCCGGCATTACCGGAACGTCCTTTGCCGAACTGGAACAGCAGACGATCACCGCTCCCCTGCCGACTTTTGTCAGCCGGTATTTTCCGGAGCTGCAAGCTTCTCCAGCATTTCTGCTTCCGAAAGCACCGTGATCCCGAGCGTTTCAGCCTTTGTCAGCTTGCTGCCGGCATTCTCTCCGGCGACTACATAGTCTGTTTTCTTGGAGACTGAACCGGAGACTTTTGCGCCTGCCGCTTCGAGCATACTTTGCGCTTCACTGCGCTTCATGGTCAGCGTACCGGTCAGGACTACGGTCTTTCCGCTGAAGAACGTATCCTCTGCTGCTTTTTTCTTTTCATAGGGCATGGTCAGCCCGGCTTCTTTCAGCTTTTGCAGCACATTCTGTACAGAGGGGTCGTGTAAAGCCGTGCAGACACTTTCCGCCATGACTTCGCCAAAACCTTCGATCTCCGCAATTTCCGAACGGTCGGCAGCTTCGATAGCTGTTAGTGAACCGAAATGTGCACAGAGCAGAGCGGCTGCTTTCTGTCCGATATTGCGGATACCAAGTGCAAATATCACACGGTCAAGGGGCGCTGTTTTGGACTTTTCAATGGCATGCAGCAGATTCTCTGCCGATCTTTCCTTGAAGCCCTCCAACGTGAGAAGCTGCTCCGCCGTCAGGCTGTAGAGGTCGGCAGCATCGTGTACCAGCCCCTTTTCGAGCAGCGCGGTGATATTGGCAGTTCCCAGTCCGTCAATGTTCATGGCATCCCGGGATGCAAAGTGTACGAGCTGCTTGTGGAGCTGTGCCGGGCAGGAGATATTCGGGCAGCGCAGGACAGCTTCTTCCTCGTCCCGCACCGCAGGCGTACCGCAGACCGGACAGTTTGCCGGGAGCGTGTAGGGCACGGATCCCGCTTCATGGGAAACGCTCCGCAGCACTTCCGGGATGATGTCCCCCGCCTTACGAACAATGATCCTGTCCCCAAGGCGGATGTCCTTTTCCGTGATGAAGTCCTGATTGTGCAGCACAGCCCTCGAAACGCTCGTACCTGCCAGCAGGATCGTATCAAACACGGCGACCGGAGTCAATGCCCCCGTTCTGCCGACATTGACCTCAATGTCCCGGAGCGTTGTCTCCTTTTCCTCCGGCGGAAATTTGTAGGCAACTGCCCATTTGGGCGTTTTGGCGGTCGCACCCATGGCATCCCGCTGGGCAAGGTCATTCAGTTTCACGACCACGCCGTCAATGTCATAGGGCAGCGACTGCCGGGATCCTCCGATCTCCTGAATGGCATCGGCGATCTCCTCCACTGTACGGCAGATCTTCCTGCCGGGTATCACCCGGAAACCTGCCTCCGCCAAGAACTGTAACGTTTCATCGTGTGTGGCAAACACCCTGCCCTCACAGCGCTGGAGATTGAAGATGAAAATATCCAGTTTCCGCTTTGCTGTCACAGAAGCACTTTTCTGCCGGAGCGAACCTGCCGCAGCATTGCGGGGATTTTTGAAAGGGGTCTCCCCTGCTTCTTCCTGCTGCTCCACCAGTGCCAGAAAATTTTCCCTTGGCATATAGACCTCGCCCCTTGCTTCGACCAGCGGGAGCGCTTTTTTTAATGTCAGGGGAATGGAGCGGATGGTTTTTAGGTTTGCGGTCACGTCCTCTCCTGTAAAGCCATCTCCCCGTGTCGAACCGAGCATCAGCTTTCCGTCATGATATTCCAACGACACGGAAAGCCCGTCGATCTTCGGCTCGACCGAAAAAGCCGCATCCGGGAAAGCTTCCCGGCAGCGTGCCACAAAGGCTGCCACCTGTTCAAGATCGAACACATCCTGTAAGCTCTGCATCTGCACGGCGTGAGGGACCTTTTCAAAGGAAGAAGAAGCTTTCCCGCCGACCCGCTGTGTCGGAGAATGCGGTGACAGCAGATCGGGAAACTGCTGCTCCAGACCGGCAAGCTCATGGATGAGTTCGTCATACACATGATCTTCCACACTCGGGTCATCCAGCACATAATATTCATGGTTATAGCGTTCGAGAAGTGCTGTCAGTTCCTGCACCCTTGCTTCTGCCTGTTCGTGTTCCATGGCTAAGTCCTCCCTGTTCCGTTTTCAGTAGTATGCCCGGTTTCTCCGGGATCAGCAAGCCCGTCCAGCACTTCCCGAAAGGCACGGTACAGATACAGCGAACCCATTGCCGCCAGTGGGACTTGTGCCGTCTGTGCTGCCGCATAGGCAGCACGGACACCCGTCTCCACAGAGGGAAAGGCTTCTGCCGGAAGCCCTGCATCCCGGAACAAGGCTGCCAGTTCTGCGGCTCCCATCGCCCTTGGCTCATCCGGACGAACAGCAAACACACGGGAAATATGCGGCTTCAGGATGTCTGCAAATGCCTTGCAGTCCTTATCCGCCATAGCACCGAACAGCAGGATCGCTTTCTGCCCCCCGAAATACCTGCCAAAGCTCTCCGCCGCAAGCTGCATGCCTGCTGGATTGTGCGCCCCGTCAAAGATCACAGCCGGTTCCCGCTGCAATACCTCGAACCTGCCCTGCCAGATGCATTCCGCAAGCCCCCGGCGCACGGCATCGCTCGGTATCGTGATCGTTTGCCGCAGGATCTCGACCGCCCGCAGAACGGTCTGCACATTCTGCAACTGATACGCTCCGGCAAGCGGCAGATGCACCGGGTATGCCCCATACATCGGGTCATCATAGATGAAGTCGATCCCCGCAAGGGAATCCTGCACCTCCCGCAGGAACTGCCTGCTGCGCACAAGGTGCAGCGGTGCGCCAAGCGCTTTTGCATGCGCCCGGATCACGGCGTTGGCTTCCTCAGCATTGGCGGCAAAGTCAGCCAGCACCGGGCATCCTGTCTTGATGATACCGGCTTTGTGCGATGCGATCTCTGCGGGCGTATCTCCCAGAAAGGCACAGTGATCTTTCTGCACGTTCGTGATGATGGAGAGAAGCGGTCTTGCGATGACATTGGTACAGTCCGTATCGCCGCCCATGCAGCATTCGATCATGGCAATGTCACAATGCGCCTCCCGGAACAGTGTGAAGGCTGCCGCTGTCAGCAGTTCGTATCCCGTGGGCTTGTCCTTCAGCTGCTGCGCCGGAGCGGCGGCTTTCAGGACGGCAGAACCGAACTGTTCCCCGGAAACTTCTTCCGCGTTCATGCGGAGACAGCTTTTCATCCCGTACAGCCCCGGCGAGGAAAAATGTCCCGTACAGTATCCAGCCTGACGGAGTATGCTGGCAAGCATCGCCCCCACCGAGCCTTTTCCGTTCGTTCCGGCAATATGCACGGCAGGCACAGCATCCTGCGGATCACCAAGGAGGTGCATCAGCTGCTCCATTCTGGAAAGCCCCAGCCGAACGCCCCTTCCGGCAGCTTCTTTCAGTGCAGCATACGCTTGTTCTGTCTGCATTCGCAACACCTCCGCACAGAAACACCTTCTTTCCCGCATACCTGACATGGAAAGAAGGTGTAAAGCGCACGTATGGATCGGGTTCTATCGTTTTTCAAGTGATCATGTTCTCAAAGCTGTGGACTGAAGATCTGTTCAATAGGCAGTCTCATTGAGAATATCATACAGTCTGTCAACGAATTCCTTCTTCATTGCCAGTCCCTCCTGCAGGTCGACATCATAGACTTTGCCATTCTTAAGCCCTACGATGCGGTTGCCAATGCCCTGTTCCAGCAGTTCCACAGCATGGTAGCCCATTTCTGTTGCCACGACACGATCGCGCAAAGTCGGTGAACCGCCTCTCTGCACGTGTCCGAGAACGGTCGCCCTCGACTCGATACCGGTCATTTCTTGGATCTCTCTTGCGATATTTTCGGTCTGTCCGACACCCTCTGACACGACCAGAATGAAATGATGCTTGCCGCCCTTTTCGTTCTTGGTCTTGGTCATCTTGGCTGCGATCTCGTTCAGGTCATAGGGGCGTTCCAGTGTGAGGGCAGCCTCTGCGCCCGCAGCGATCGCCACATTGACAGCGATATAGCCAGCCCGTCTGCCCATGACCTCAACAACGGAGCAGCGGTCATGAGACTGCGTGGTGTCACGGAGCTTGTCGATCATCTCCATTGCCGTATTCATAGCGGTATCATAGCCAATGGTATACTCTGTACACTGGATGTCATTGTCGATCGTACCGGGAACACCGATACACGGAATGCCAACACTGGACAGATCACCTGCGCCACGGAACGAGCCGTCACCGCCGATGACGACCAAGCCCTCCAGCCCGATCTCCTCACAGACAGCCTTTCCCTTGAGAACGCCATCCATGTTGCGGAACTCCGGGCATCTTGCTGTATACAGGCAAGTTCCGCCCCGCTGGATGATACCGGAAACAGTCCTTGCGTTCATATCCACAAATTCACGGTTCAGCAGTCCGACATACCCTCTCTGAATGCCGACGACCTGCATCCCTCTGGCAAGTGCTGCACGAGCCACTGCTCTGACAGCCGCATTCATACCCGGCGCATCACCGCCGCTGGTCAAAACACCGATTTTTTTCATAGTTTTCAATCTCCATTCTGCTTACGCAAAAATAAAAATCTTGCACTTATTATTTTACTACATTTTGTCTCTTCTGTCAAGCCCCTTTTGTGATTTCTTACATTTTTTTTACAATTCTTTTACCATTCATACGCCAAAAGTCCATTATAACGCCAAAAGACCAGTCTATAGCGAGAAGAGGAACATTTTTAGCCAAAGATCTCCTGACGGTATAGGATAGGGTCCCCCTTGTAAAGACGATCCAGAACTTCCATTCGTTGATGCGCCTCTTCTGCGATCATCGATACAGCCGCTGCCCTGAAAAAATAATTGCATATGCAGGAGATCTTTTTGCAGAAACAGACTTGCAAAATGCAGCCGGATGTGGTATAATAAAAATAGGCATATGCCGAGTTTTGTAAGTTGAAAGGATCGTTTATGAAAAGAAAGCTGATTTGTGCGGTGTTGGTGCTGTGCGGTGTGATGTTTGCCGGATGCCTCGGTAAAACCGGGAAACGGGATACAGAACAGGAGACACAGCCAATGGTAGAGGTGCAGGGAGAATTGGGACAGGAGGCATCCTATGGCGGAATGACACTGCGGGTCATTTCGGCTGAGGACCCGGATATTACGCTTCCCGATGGCAAGAAAGCCATCTTCATTCAGGTCGAACTGAAAAACGGTACGGAGGAAACCATCAAGTGCAGTTATCTGAATAATTTTACCCTGACTGTGGATGGCACTTTCCTGGAACCGGGTGATTGCTGTTCCATTCCTGCCATGAAGGAGATGTACGACCGGACTGGAAATGAAGCGCTTTCGGCAGAAATTGCACCGGGAGAGAGCTGTGCGGGGTATGTGGCATTTGAGGTAGATAAGGATTATCAGGAGATCATCGTTCACTTTCTCCCAAAAACGACCGACAGTGTTTCCCGTATCAATGTACCTGTCAGCAAGGAAAGCATGACCGGTGCTGACAAGGAGACAGAATGACTGGAACACCCGCTGTATCTGGATAGCTGCAGCGGGTGAAGCTGTGTTCTCCTGCTTGACAAAATTGTCTTTTGGTGCTATACTAAAAGGGAAGAGGAGCGCTCATGTTCCTGCAAAGGAGATGTCGGATCATGTCAGAATTACATTTATTGAAGAAACGCAAAAAGGGGATCCTCCGCATCGTGTTCAGCCGGACGGGGATCGTTCTGCTGCTGTCGCTGCTGGCGATCGCCGTCTTTGTCCTGACGCAGTTATTCTGGGCGGGGCTGATCAACGGACTGCTGAGGGGCGTGTGGCTGTTCAATGCCATCGTCATTCTTGCGCTCATCAACAGCGATATGGACAGTTCGGCGAAGCTGACATGGATCTTGGTGATTTCGGTGACATCGGTATTCGGGGCGCTGTTCTACCTGTTCACGAAGAACAATTACGGCGGCAAGGCTGCTGCAAAAGAATGTGCCCGGCTGATCGAGGAACACCGCAGGGATATCGTTCAGGACGAACAGGTGCTTTCTGCCCTTGCAGCGGAAAGCCCCGAAACAGCTTCCTTGGTGCATTACCTGAACCAGAGTGGTACCTTTCCGGTCACGACAGGGAACCGTGTTACTTATTTTCCGCTGGGAGAGGACAAATTCGCCGCTTTGCTCGAAGATCTGAAACGGGCGGAAAAGTTTATTTTTCTGGAATACTTCATCGTAGATGAGGGGAAGATGTGGGGCAGTATATTGCAGATCCTTGCGGATAAGGCAAAGGCAGGTGTCGATGTGCGGGTACTGTATGACGGCACATGCGCGATCTCACTGCTGCCGTACCACTATCCCCAAATGCTGGAAAAACTTGGCATCCAATGCAAGATGTTCTCCCCGATCGTTCCGTTCGTGTCCACACACTACAACAACCGTGACCACCGGAAAATTCTGGTCATTGACGGGAAGATCGGCTATAACGGCGGCGTGAATCTGGCGGACGAGTATATCAACCATATTCCAAAATTCGGTCACTGGAAGGACACCGCTGTCAGGATCGAGGGAAAAGCTGTGGACAATCTGACACTGATGTTCCTGAACATGTGGGCGATGAACGAAAAGCCAGAAGACTTCCGGCAGTTTTTCGGTCATGCGGAGCAGTTCCCGGAGGCAGGCTATGCCATTCCCTATGGAGATGAGCCGTTTGACAAGGACAAGGTAGGGGAGACGGTCTATGTGGACATCCTCAACCGGGCGAACACCTACGTCCACATCATGACCCCCTATCTCATTTTAGACGATCAGTTGCTCAATGCCCTGAAATATGCGGCGGAGCGTGGTGTGGATGTGAAGCTCATCTTGCCGGGCATCCCGGACAAAAAGGCAGTGTTCGCTTTGGCAAAGACCTATTTCCGGACACTGCTGGATGCAGGCGTGGAAATTTATCTGTATACGCCCGGTTTTGTCCATGCAAAAATGTTCCTGTCGGATGATGTGAAAGCTGTCATCGGCACGATCAATCTTGATTACCGGAGTCTGTATCATCATTTTGAATGCGCCACGTACTTTTACAAGGCGGACTGCATTGCGGCGATGGAACAGGATCTTCAGGAAACGCTTGCCAAATGCACCAAAGTCACCGAGGAAACGATCCGCCATGAAAAAATATTTACCAAGCTGACCGGTGAAGTCATGCGCCTGATCGCACCGTTATTATGACCGGATACAGGGTACACAGTGCTGTGCCCTGTTTTTAGTTCTGCCTTAACAAAGCAGCACATTGCCGCATCGGAGAACGGTGCGGCAATGTGTCTTATTAAGCGTTCCGGTAAGCATTCGGTGTTTTTCCGGTCATCTGCCGGAACTGCCGCAGAAAATACTTGTAGTCCTCATACCCGCATTTGTACGATATGGCTTGCAGGCTCATGGATGTCGTCAGCAGCAGGTATTTGGCAAGCCCGATGCGGCTCTCGATCAGATCATGGTGGAAGCTCACCCCGAACAGCTCCTTGTAGGTCGCCCGGAAATGTCCATAGCTCAGGTGGAATTCCCGGCACATTTCCTGTGCGGTCCATTCCCGCTGCGGCTCATGGAACATCGCTGCACGCAGTTTGGCATAATCCGGGTAGCCGGGCTGGCTGCGCATGGCGGAAAGCTGCTGCATTTTCGTTTCCAGCTCGGTTTTGAGCTGATCGGATGCGAGGTCAGCTTTCCCGGCAGGCAGTCTGGTGCAGACACAGACAGCCGCATCCTGTGCAAAGCGTTCCTGATACAGCGGCGCATGCTGCACGAGTGTCAGCAGTTTATCCGCAAGCAACTGTTCCTGTCCGTTGTCATAGCATCCTACACAGGCAATGGCAAACTGTCGGTCAAACAGCTTTGCCCCAAATTCCTGTTCTCCCGTGGTCAGCTTTTTGATACATTCTGCGATCTGCGCTTCCAGCCGGATGAAATACTGCCGCTTGTCGATGCTGGCATTGTCTGCAAACAGCGGTACACGCAGCAGCACCACCAGCAGGGATCCCTCCTCCGTGACATGATCCAGCTTCATGCTGACTTCATTGAAGAAGCCTTCCCGTGTGTAAAGCCCGGTCGCTGTATCGTGGAATTCGGAGAGATCACGGCATTCGAGGAGAGAACGGATGTCGTTTTTCATCCGGAGCGCCTCCAGTCCGTTTGCAGCGATCTTCAGCCAATACCGGAAGATCGGGTCTATCCCGTCCGGCTCGTCATACTGCAGGATGAAATATCCCATTTCCCGCCCGGCAAAGAGGATCGGCTGAAAATAGAGGATCTCCTGTGTGACAGCACCCGGCAGCTTTTCCGGGAACAGTTGATCCCGGATAAAACACACCGGTTCCGCCTGTATCTCCTGCTGGCTCATGACACGGTAGCAGAGCATGGACGAACGGAGCGTTTCCGCATGAAAATTGTTCTCCGTGCCGCTGCTGCACCAGTCCTCGTACAGACAGAGATACAGTCCGGTACAATCCCGGATCAGGTAGACGAATTCCTGCAATACATGGATATAGTCCTCGATCGAACGGCAGACCGTGAGCTGCTGCTCAAAATTGGCATCCATGTTGAGGGTGTTATATTGCTGTTCCACCCGTTCCCATTTCAGTTCCTCGGAAAGCGCTTTCTGCGAAAGCCGGCAGGTACAGGAAGCACCGCACAGAAGATCGCCTGCCAGCGAGATCTCCTCCGGTGCTCTGCCTGTCATTTGGGAGAGAAGCACTTCCACAGCCTTTTCGCCCATGGCATAGCGGTTGCGGCGGTAGGTCGTCAGGATAGGCGCATGATAGAACCGTTTCCCGATGTATTCATAGCCGATGACTGTCACATCGTCTGGCACTTTGATCCCGTGATCCAAAAACGTGTCGATGATGCCATATGCCATATAATCATTGGCGCAGAGGATCGCCTGCGGGAGCTTCCGGCGTTTTTCGATATAGTCCATGGCGAGCTTGTTGCCGGAATTCATCCAGAAATCGCCGAAAATAATATGCTCATCTGTCAGCATCAGCCCCTGCTCCGCAAGAACGTTCCGGCAGCCCTGTATCCGTTCATAGCAGGTCTCCACACCCTCATACCCTGTAAGAAAGTCGATGTCCGTCATGCCGTGTACCTCTGTGACATGCCGGGTGATCGCCTCAAAGTCGGCAGTCACGTCCGTGTTGATGCAGCACATTCCCGGAAGTACAGCTCCCGTGACGACCACAGGCACGCTTCTTTTCGTGATGCGTTCATAGATATACTGCTGCAGATCCGGGTTCAGAATGGATTCTGCCGTCAGTATCAGTCCATCGATACGCTCGGAAAGGATGAGGTCGTAGATCTTGTTTTCGACCTCTGTTCCGGCATAATACTTGTCAAAATTATAGATATTGGAAAAGATGACAGTATCTGCTCCGTGCTTGTGTGCCCGGGTAAGGATGCCGCCCAGAAGCTGCCGCTGCTCCGGTTCGGCGGCTTTGGCGGTGATGACACCGATGAGGGGACGTTTTTCCAAGTGCTGCACCTCCTTTGATGAAGCTGCTTTTCGACTTTTTACATAATTATATCACAAGATCACAGGAAAGTCAAATAGGACAGAGATCTGGGAGTGGATAAATTGCGGTTATTATGTGCATCCACGCTGCTCCGCCCAAGGGCGGAGCGGATGGTGCGGAGAAAAGGAGAGAAGGGGGCACTTCAAAACAGCATACTATGCTGTTTTTGGACTTCACCCCCTGAAAATGGCGTAGTATAGAAGTGTTTCGCCGGCAGCGTGACGCTGCACCCGTCCTGCCTCCCAATGCGGCTACGCCGCAAAGGTCGGCTTGCATGCCTGCTACTTTTATCTTACCTGAAAGCAGTCGCCCTTTGCGCCGTCAGGCGCATTGGGCGACACCACGGAGGCGGCAGCCTGCCGCCGCTGCCCTCTGGACTCCTGCCAGCTTTTTTGAAAAAAGCTGGAGCAAAAAACTTTAATTTTCCTCCCAATGCCGCCTTACGGCGGCAAAGGTCGGAATACTTTCAAAAACTCCCCTGTTTATCCACACCTAGAGATCTTTCTACAGCTGCAGCAGTCTGCACTGCATCTGCACACGTTCTGCTGCCTTACGGCGCAGTTCCGGCGGACCAAGTATTTCCAGCACTGGTCCAAATCCAAGCAGACGGATGAGAAGCTCCGTTTCATCCTGCCGGTCATACCAGAGCTGCACGGTACAGCAGCCATTCTCTATGTTACGTTCTGTCCGTTTCTCATAAGGAGCGAACTCCATCAGGAAGCGCTCCACCGCATTGCGCTCCGGGAATACTTTCACAACAGCAGGCTCTTTGCAGCGGAGCTTCTGAAAATACGTTTCTGCCGAGAGTCTTTTTTCACGCTGCTCCCCCGTATCCCGCACAGAACGGATGCGCCCCAGATTCAGGAGGATAGCGCCCGCAGAGCGCTTTCCCCGCAGCTCGATACAGTACACACGAAATTTATCGTTCTTTTCGGAATATTCCAGTTTTAGCGGCACGCAGTGCAGATATAGCTGGTTTTTTCTGCCGCTCCGGTAGGACACAGCCAGCACCGACTGTTTCCGGATCGCAGTCAGGATCTGCCGGAATATCTGCTGGTAGCTTTTGTCCTCATAAGGATCCCCGTCCGAGAATTGGTCGGTATACCTGAACTGCGACTGCTGGAACAAGGGCTTTGTCTCCCCGAGCCGACCCAGCAGCGCCAGCCGTTCCGCCTCCGTCAGGAAAAGCAAAATGCGTGGATCGTCCAGAACCGCACGAAGCCAGCGTTTTTGCAGTCCTGTCAGGATCTGTGGGGGCTTGTGCTTTGTCACCGGCACGAGAGCATCATCCTTTGTACGGCGAAAAAATCCCCAGTCCGAACCGTCTTTCTGCGGCAGGAGCTTCTGTGGAAGAAACAGCACCGAATCCCGGAAACCCTCTTTCTGCACAGTCTCCCTTATCTCCTGCTCCGTCAGGCGTTCCCGCCCCAGAAGCTTTCCGGCAATGCGGTAATATACACCATATATTTCATGGAATATCGACATGATCCGACTCCTTATACAGTGCCTGCATCCGCAGGACATCCTCGTAAAATTGGTTTCGCACCGACAGGCAGCCGCCCTCCACGGAAAGCACCCTGCCGGTAAATGTCCTGATCCACGGCAGTGCTTCCTTCGGGTCAAAAATATCCAGTTTCAGCAGGAAAGTATCCTGCCCGATCCGTTCGACCGTACCGGAGCGCATTTCCCGGCGGATGCGTTCCAGAACATATGCCTCCTCTTTTTCCCGGATGCGGAGCGTCACACGGAGCGGTTCGACAGCTCCGGCAGGATCCCGCATGCCGAACGATACGCCGAACAGCTTTGGCAGATCCCGGTGAAGCTGTTCTGCCAGCCTGTCATAGTCCGAACATGTTTCCGCCTGCCGGACTTCCCGGATAAAGTCCAGCCGGAACGCACTGAACTGCTGGTATTCCGGCACATAGCCCGCCAGATACCGCCGTCCTGTCTGCACAGAGATAAAGATCTGCAGCGGCACACAGCGGGCATCATGCCCGGAAGCATCTGTCAGTGCGCTCCGGGAGGAAAACACCCGGAACGTCAGATAGCGCTTTTCCTCCATGGCATGCAGCACCACAGAAAGCGTCTCATCCTCCAGCGTATGTACGATATAATGGTGCTTCTGGAGAAACACATCATTTTGTGCGCCAATACATTTGAGGATACTGTTGCCGACCACACCGAACGGCTGTACTTCTGAAAAAAAGCGGACTGCATCTGTCAGACCGGCACACATCTCCCAAAAGCTGTCCACGGTATCCGCAGAAAGCCGATAGCATGCCGTTTTCCCGTGCTTTTCAGTAACGACCAGTCCCTCTCCGGTATACTCCCGGAGTTTTCCCCGGACGGTCTGTTCCTCAAACAGCACCGCATAGTCAGTATCCAGACGGTCTGTCAGCTCCCGGAGCGTATGCGTTTTTCCGTCCGCCAACAGGTCAAGCAGCAGAAAATGCAGACGGATGTCATTGTCTGTAAAGCTTTTGGCATAATATGCCTGATACAGGGGATCTTCTGCAATGTGTCCGCTGTCCACCGTGAGCGAGATCTGCCGTCCCCTCTGGGTATTGTCATACCGGATATGATCCCCCAGCCAGCTTTCCACACGCCGCCGCTCGTCATCATAGGTGCGGCTGCTCTTGCGGCTGAAATCGCTGCGCACCTTGAAGCCGTAAATAAAAAAATCCCGTATATGATCCCTTGTCTTGTCAAAATTCTTGATCAGTTCCGAAAATCCGCTCATCGTGTTCCCTCCTTTCCTCACTACTATATTATACCAGAATTCTCCGCCGGCTGCAAGAGGGTGATCAGACTGCGCAGATTTTTTTACATGATTTTCCTGCCGGAACGTGCTATACTGTAACTGTAGCCGACCGATACAGCGGATGCCTACACAGTAAACAGATCTGAGAGATCCAACAGGTCCAGACAGCGATCATTCTGAAAGATGCAGTATTTATGGCGAAAAGCCCTGACGTGACCAGCCGTCTATGAAATACCGCAGCCTCACCGCAGGTGAGTACAGCAGGACCGTGTCGGTGCCTACAGCAGTACATTGCAGGAGACTGAAGATCTTCGTTCGCAGCAGCACCGAGTTTCAGGCACACGCAGCAGACGCATCCATTTAACGATAAAGTGATGTATGTGCCTAGGTCTCTCACAGAAAGCGATCATCTGAACGGCTCGTACAGCAGATCTTATATTCGACGTGGGATCATCTGATCCCCAACGAGCCGTGTTTTGATCCACGAACAGAAAGAGAGGTATTCCCATGCTGAATTATTTGAAACAGGAAGCAGATCTGACTTATACCGAAAACGGCGCTCTTACTTACAGCACCAGCGGATCCTTCTGTCTGGATCTGTTTTTCCGGGCAGGTGCGATGCGGGATGCCGCTCCGCAGGAGATCGCAGCCGCAGTGACCCATGCCTTTGCGGAGGATGCCCAAAAAACGATGAAGATCGTCTTTTTTGCAAGAGACATCAGGGGCGGTCTTGGCGAGCGGCGCTTTTTCCGCATTGCCATGCAAACGATCGCTTCTATGTCACCGAGGGCAGTCAAACGCAATATTCCCTTGTTCTCCGAATACGGGCGCTATGATGATCTCTGCGCTCTTCTGCATACCCCTTGTGAAAAAGCAGCACTTGCTGAGATCCGGAAACAGCTCGATGCAGACCAGACTGCCATGCAGGAAAAGGGCGCTGTCTCCCTGCTGGCGAAGTGGCTGCCATCCGTCAATGCTTCTTCGGAAGAAACAAGGGAGACCGCACGTTACCTTGCCATGCGCCTTGGCATGACCGAACGCAGCTACCGCAGGCTGCTCTCTGCGCTGCGGCGCTATTGCGATATTCTGGAAAATCATTTGCGTACATCAAATTACAGCTTTGACTATGAGAAGCAGCCTGCCGGGGCAATGTTCAAGTACCGCAAGGCGTTCCTGCGCAATGACTATGAGCGTTACATGGGCTTTCTCAATGCCGCAGAACAGGGCAAGGCAAAGCTGAATGCTGCCACGCTCTATCCCTATGAGATCATTCGCCGCTGTCTGTATCCGTCCATTGTGACCGATGCGGATCGGCAGGCGCTGGATCTGACGTGGAGATGCCTTCCCGCTTTCGGGGAACAGAAAGAAAATGCCATTGCCGTGATCGACGGATCCGGCTCGATGACAGTGGGCATGTCCGGTGTACGTCCGATCGATGCGGCGCTTTCTCTTGGCATTTACTTTGCCGAGCACAGCAAGGGGGCTTTTGCGGATCATTTCATTACCTTCTCCAGCCGCCCACAGCTTGTGAAGATCATGGGCAGAGATATTGTGGAAAAGGCGCAGTACTGTGCTTCGTTCCATGAAGTATCGAGTACGGATCTGGAAGCCGTGTTCCGTCTCATTCTCTCCACTGCCATGAAGTATCAGCTCCCGCAGGAGGAAATGCCGGACAGACTGTACATCATCTCGGATATGGAATTCAACGCCTGCATCACAGGCGGCAATAGGCAGACACTTTATGATCAGATGCGGCGCTGCTATAGGGCTGCCGGCTATACGCTCCCGCAGGTGGTGTTCTGGAATGTGAACAGCCGTCACAGCCATGTTCCCGTTACCGTAGAGAAGAGCGGCACAGCACTGGTCTCCGGCTTTAGTCCGGCGATCTTTGACATGGTGATCAGCGGGAACATTTCTCCTCTCCAGATCATGGAGAATGTGCTTTCGAGTGAGAGATATGCAAAGGTCAGCTGAACCTATGTACCATGTATTTCAAAAAATTTTGAAAAAAAGCTTGACAGATCCCGGCGGATGTGCTATAATAATATATGGTGGCTACACCATACCCCAAAAAGGTCTGGGTGTGGCGCAGTTGGTAGCGCGCTACCTTGGGGTGGTAGAGGCCGTGGGTTCAAGTCCCGTCACTCAGACCATATGTACATGCACAGAAAAAGACCGTTTTTCGGTCTTTTTTTGTATATACAGGAAAAGAAAAAATTCTCCCGGAGCAACGGTTTCCACTCTGCTCCGGGAATTTCTGTCAATAGGCAAGCTTTTCTGTCAGCCAGCCCTCAAGCTCTGCAATGGGCATGCGTACCTGTTCCATGGTGTCACGGTCACGCACAGTCACACAGCCGTCTTTTTCCTTGGTATCAAAGTCGTAGGTGATACAGAACGGTGTACCGATCTCATCCTGCCGGCGGTAACGCTTGCCGATCGAACCGGTATCGTCGAAATCGATCATCCATTTTCCGGAAAGGCTCCGGAAGATCTCCTGCGCCTCCGGGGAAAGCTTCTTGGAAAGCGGCAGCACAGCGGCCTTGAACGGTGCCAGCGCCGGATGCAGATGCATCACAACACGGGTATCCTTCTTGGCTTCGTCCACGACTTCCTCATCATAGGCTTCTGTCACGATGGACAGGAACAGACGTTCCACACCGAGAGACGGCTCGATGACATAGGGGATGTATTTGGTTTCCGTTTCCGGGTCAAAGTATTCCATAGACTTGCCGGAATGCTTCTGGTGCTGTGTGAGGTCGTAGTCCGTTCTGTCTGCAACGCCCCACAGCTCACCCCAGCCGAACGGGAAGAGGTATTCAAAATCAGTCGTAGCCTTGGAATAGAAGCACAGTTCCTCCGGGTCATGGTCACGCAGGCGGAGATTTTCCTCTTTGATGCCAAGCCCCAGCAGGAAGTCACGGCAGTAGCCACGCCAGTACTGGAACCACTCCAGATCTGTGCCGGGCTTGCAGAAGAATTCCAGCTCCATCTGCTCAAATTCACGTACCCGGAAAATGAAGTTGCCGGGCGTGATCTCATTCCGGAACGACTTGCCGACCTGTGCCACGCCGAAAGGGATCTTCTTCCGGGTGGTGCGCTGGATGTTCTGGAAATTGACAAAAATACCTTGTGCCGTCTCCGGGCGGAGATACAGCTCAGACTTAGAGTCCTCCGTCACGCCCTGAAATGTCTTGAACATCAGATTGAACTGCCGTATATCCGTGAAATCCGTCTTGCCGCAGACGGGGCAGGGAATGTTCTTGCTGCGGATGTAGTCCATCATCCGGTCATTTGTCCAGCCAGCAGGATTCGTGCCGTCAAAGTCCTCGATCAGGTTGTCAGCTCTATGACGGGTCTTGCAGGCACGGCAGTCCATCAGCGGGTCAGAGAAGCCGCCAAGGTGTCCGGAAGCGACCCAAGTTTCCGGATTCATGAGGATAGCACTGTCCAGCCCCACGTTATAAGGGCATTCCTGGATGAACTTTTTGCGCCATGCACGCTTGATATTGTCTTTCAGCTCCACACCGAGCGGACCGTAGTCCCATGTATTGGCAAGTCCTCCGTAGATCTCAGAACCTGCGTATACGAACCCTCTGGACTTACAGAGGTCAACGATCTTATCCATGCTTTTTTCAGCATTTTTCAGCACATCGATTCCTTCTTTCTGTTTTTGGATCTCCCTCAAAGGGGACTATACCATATTATACAATAAAACGAAACGATTGTCAAGTACTGGGAGAAAATTGTATTGACAGTTTTCTATAATTGTGATATAATTGTAATATGGGTCTTTGTAACTACCCGGAATTATCTGTGAAATTGGGTGATCATTTTGAAAACGATCCAAAAACTGTCGGCTCTTGCAGAGGCACTTTGTATCCTTTGTGCATGCAGCAGTTGTCAGAAAACGCCTCCGGCTGCGGATGATGCCGAACGCATCCCTGTCACCATGCTGTATACCATTGATCTTTCCCACTTTGAGGCTCTCGTTGAAAGCACGTATCCGGATATTGACCTGCAGATCGAACGCAATACTGAAGCAACGATCGACGGTGAAACAGAGCGCCGTCTGCGCAACGGACACGGAACAGACATCATTACCTCGAAAATGGCGAATATTTCGATGCTTGACAAACTGCTTGACCTGAGCGCAGAGAGCTATGTTACCAATTACCAGTCCGGTCTGATACACGATATTATGTCCAAGGACGGGCGGACTGTTTTTATTCCCGTGCCGGGACAGTATTACGGCTATATCTACAATGTCACTCTTGCTGAAGAGGCAGGTATTCCCCGGCCGGAAACGCCGGGGGACATTATGGAGATGATGAAAACCGCAAAGGAAAAGGGGATCGGTGTCGGAGCGGATGGTTCGGTGTTCGGCATCCCGTCCACGATGATGTCCGTCTCGACCTATCTGCTGGGCACACAGATACCAGATTTTCTGGGACAGGCAGAAGGCGTTTTGTGGAGCAGCGAAATGGCAAAGCGGGGATCAACCTTTGCCGGACATCTCGAAAGCTGTGTCGATATGCCGCTTGAAATGGTGGAAAATGGATACCTCAATGTGGACTTTTTTTCCGGTGTCGGCAATTCTGTACGGATCTATGAGCATATGCGGGACAAGGAAATGATGATCTGCTTTGGGGATGCGAATATGCTCAAGATGCTTGAGGAAGCAGGCGGCAGTGAGTATACCATGATTTTGTCAATAATACTTGACACATTTTTTTCAAGTTTTTTCAAATCAAGCCACCAACTGCCTCTGCTCATTG